>NZ_BONI01000098.1 GCF_016862635.1 Catellatospora coxensis
CGTGCCGCCGGCCACTGTCGTGGACGGCGGCACGCGGCGCGGGCTGTCATGCTCCGGCCGCCGTCACAGGCCGGCGGGCCGCTCCGCGTCGCGGGACACGATCTGGCCCTTCTCGTCGACCCAGCCCAGGTGCCGGGCGGGGTTGCCGGCGACCAGCTGGTTCGGCGCGACGTTCTTGGTGACCACGGAACCGGCCGCGACCATGGCGTGCTCGCCGATCACGGTGCCGCAGACGATGGTGGCGTTGGCGCCGAGCGAGGCGCCGCGCTTGATCAGCGTCGGGGTGATCTGCCAGTCCGGGTTCTGCGCGCGCGGCCGCAGGTCGTTGGTGAACACCACGCACGGGCCCACGAAGACCTCGTCCTCGATGGTGACGCCGTGGTAGACCGACACGTTGTTCTGGACCTTCACGAGGTCGCCGATCACGACGTTGGCGTCGACGTACACGTTGCGCCCGATCACGCAGCCGGCGCCGATGGTCGCGCTGTTGCGTACGTGCGCCAGGTGCCAGATCTTGGTGCCGGCGCCGACCTGGGCACCTTCCTCGACATCGGCGCTGGGGTGCACGAAAACGGGGGGAGTGGAGGGGTTGCCAGTCATTGTCGACCACCGTGTTCCGGGGCGCTCCGCGCCGGGTTTGGGCTGCTGGCGCAGCCGGACGCGTACGAGATTAACCCGTCGGAGCCCCGTCGCGGACAGGGGTCGGCGCAGGTGCCGGTCAGTTTCCGCCGCGGTCGACCTGGACCACGACCTGGCTGTCGGTGATCTCGGTGACCTTGACGGTGAAGTCGCCGACGTTCACGCCGTCGCCCCGCTGCACGGTGACCTCCTGGCCGGCCACCTTGAGCGTCACCGAGTCCTGGTTCGCGCTGACGAGCTGCACCTCGACGCCGAGAATGGAGATCTTGGCGTTGGTGACGTTGCGTTCGAACGTGATGGTGCAACCGGTCGTGCTGCAGGTGCTGGTCGCGCCCTCGCCACTGCAACCGGCCAGTGCCCCGCCGGTGAGCGCGACAGCCAGCGCTGCGGTGGCGATGAGACGTCTCGTCCTCCGTGCGAACATTAGGCGATCATAAACCCTTCGGGACGGGGGCGCGGCGATGATTGACCGGATTGTGGACATTCTGCGGGAGACCGCCGAGGCGGTGGTCCTGCCGCGGTTCCGCAACCTGGCCGAGGGGGAGATCGTCGAGAAGAGCCCCGGTGACCTCGTCACGATCGCCGACCGGGAGGCCGAGGTCATGCTGACCGCGAAGCTCGCGGCGCTGCTGCCCGGCTCGCTGGTGGTCGGCGAGGAGGCCGTCGCCGCCGACCCGGACGTGCTGGCGCGGCTGGACGACGACGGTGCGGTATGGCTGATCGACCCCATCGACGGCACCGGCAACTTCGCGGCCGGGAAGGAACCGTTCGGCATGATGGTCGCCCTGATGCGCGGGGGCGTGCCGGTGCTCGCGGTGATCTACGAGCCGGTCCCGGGGACCGTCGCGGCGGCCGAGGCCGGTGCCGGCTCCTACGTCGACGGCGTGCGGATGGTGCTCGACCACACCCCGGTGAGCGCGGAGCAGCTGCGCGGCGCCGTGATGACCAAGTACCTGCCGCCGGACCTGCGCGAGCAGATGGAGTCCCGGCTGCCGAACCTGTCCGAGGCGATCCCCGGGCTGCGCTGCGCCGCGCGGGAGTATCCGGAGCTGCTGCGCCAGACCCGGCACTTCGCGCTGTTCTGGCGGGCCAAGCCGTGGGACCACGCGCCGGGGGCATTGCTGATGCGCGAGGCGGGCGGGGTCGTCCGGCACTTCGACGGCGCCGACTACGACCCGGTGCACCCGCGCAACGGGCTCGTCGTGTGTCGTGACGATGCGGTGTTTGGGCTGGTACGGAGCGTGTTGCTGGCGTGAGCAACTTTCGGTTCGGCGTGGCGCTGCGGTAATCTGCCTCGCGGCCGCACGTCTGCGGGTGCCCCCGACACCCGTGGCGGCCGCCGCCGCGCGCACCCCCAGTTCCTTCCCTTCGCGGCGTGAGACGGAAGGATCCACGTCCGTGACCCTGACGGTGCGCCCTCGGCGCCGTTTCGTGCCGGCCATCGCCGCCGCCATCGCCGCGGTGTTCCTCGTGACGTCGTTTCCCGCCGCCGCGAACGCCGAGCCCAACGAGATCTCCTCGACCAAGGTCGCGCAGCTGCGGCAGACCCTGGAGAGCGCCGCCGGTCAGTACCTGGAGGCCGAGGGCCTGCTCACCAAGGCCAAGACCGAGCAGGCCGCGCTCAACAAGTCGCTGGTCCTCGCGGAGAACCGCTACCTGCGGGCCAAGACCGAGGTGCAGAAGTACGCGGCCGAGGCCTACAAGGCGGGCCGCCTGGGTGTCATCGGCGTCATGCTGAACGCCAACTCGCCGGACGACTTCCTGGCCCGCTCCGCCGCGTTCGAGAAGATGACGGCGCGCGACGAGTCGAGGATCAGCGAGCTGGTCGCGGCACGCAAGGAGATCGACACGACCAAGGCCGAGATCGACGGCCGGGTCCGCGAGCAGAACAAGCAGCTCGCCGAGATGAAGAAGCTGCGCGCGGCGACCGAGCGGGCGCTGTCGGCGGTCGGCGGGTACGCCACCAACGGCTGGGTCGACCCGTACGCGCCGACCGCCGCCCCGGCCAAGCGCAACTCCGACGGCAGCTGGCCCTCGCAGGGCTGCACCGTGAACGACCCGACCCCGGCCAACGGCTGCATCACGCCGCGCACGCTGCACGCCCTGCAGCAGGCGCAGCGGTGGTTCCACCACTACGTCTCCTGCTACCGCTCCGGCGACATGTACGAGCACCCGAAGGGCCGCGCCTGCGACTTCTCCTCGGAGCCGGACGGGTTCAAGAACTTCTCGTCCAAGGGTGAGAACAAGCTCTACGGCGACAAGCTGGCCTCCTTCTTCGTGAAGAACGCCAGCCGGCTCGGCGTGATGTACGTGATCTGGTACTGCAAGATCTGGCTGGCCGGATCGGGCTGGAAGACCTATCGCTCGGCCGGCGGCAACTGCGGCGACGACCCGGCCGGCGACCACACCAACCACGTCCACCTGTCCGTGCTCTAGCTGCGCGCTACACCGCTCCGGCGGTCGTTGTGGGTTCCGCCCACATGGCCGCCTGTGAGGTGTCTCTCTAGCGTGGTCCGCGACCCCGAGGTGACTCTTTTTCGAAACACCGTATTGACAGAGCGACCTCGCGGCATCGACAGATCACTCAATGAGGAGATGCAGTGAGCGAGCGCAGACTGCACGGTTTTGCAGAGAATGCCGGTTTCTCCCGGCGCGTGTTCGTTGCCTCGACGGTCGCCGCCGCCCTGCTGGCCGCCGCCGGTTGCAGCAGCCCGCAGGAGGCCGCGCAGGGCACGGGCGGTGACGGGGCCCCGGTCAAGGTCGGCCTGGTCTACTCCCAGTCCGGCGCCCTGGCCAGCTACGGCAAGCAGTACATCGACGGCTTCAAGGCCGGCCTGGCCCAGGCCACCAACGGCACCAACAAGGTCAACGGCCGGGCGATCGAGCTGCTGGAGGCCGACGACGCCGGTGACCCGGCCAAGGCCGTCTCCGCGGCGAAGGACTTCATCGGCAAGGGCGTCAAGATCCTCGCCGGGTCCGCCTCCTCGGGTGTGGCCCTGCAGGTCGCGCCGGTCGCCGCGCAGGACAAGGTGCTGTTCATCTCCGGCCCCGCCGCCACCGACGGCGTCACCGGCGTCAACCGCTACACGTTCCGCTCCGGCCGGCAGTCGTACCAGGACGTGCTGGCCGCGAAGTCGTTCATCGGCGACGCCAAGGACAAGAAGGTCGTCGTCTTCGCCCAGGACAGCGCGTTCGGCAAGGCCAACGAGGCCGCGGTGACCGCCGTCATCGGCGGCGCGGGCGCGAAGGTGTCGGCGATCCTGGTCCCGGCCAGCGCGACCGACTTCACGCCGTTCGCCAGCCAGGTCAACGCCGCCAAGCCGGACCTGCTCTTCGTGGCCTGGGCGGGCACCACCGCCACCGCCATGTGGGGCGCGCTGGACCAGCAGGGCGTGCTCGGCAGCACCACCGTGGTGACCGGCCTGGACCAGAAGGCGTCGTACCCGGTGTTCGGCGCGGCCGGCGAGAAGATCTCCTTCCTGTCGCACTACTTCGACGGCGCGACCAGCAACGACGCCGCCAAGGCGGCGAGCGCGAAGATCACCGGCGGGCTCGACCTGTTCAGCCCGGACGGCTTCAACGCCGCGCAGATGGTGGTGCGCGCGATCGCCGAGGGCGGCGACGACGTCGAGAAGATGGTCGGCGCGCTGGAGGGCTGGAGCTTCGACGGGGTCAAGGGCAAGATGACCATCCGCAAGGAGGACCACGCCATGATCCAGCCGATGTTCCAGGTCAAGCTCGTGGGTTCCGGCGCGGCCGCGAAGCCGCAGCTGGTCAAGGAGCTGGCCCCGGAAGAGGTCACCCCGCCCGCCGTAGCGATGAAGTGATCGTGGACCACCCCGTCCCGGGTACGACCGAGGCTCCGTCCGCGCCGCAGCAGCGGCCCGGCCGGAGCCTCGGCTCCCCAGAAGCCCCCGCCGTCCTGGCCACCGACGCGCTGACCTGGCGTATCGGTGAGGTCGCCATCGTCGACGGCGTGTCCCTGCAACTGCACCCCGGCGAGTTCCTCGGCGTCATCGGCCCCAACGGAGCCGGCAAGACCTCGCTGTTCAACCTGATCTCGGGCCTGCGCGCGGTCACCGCCGGCCGGGTGCTGCTGCACGGCGCGGACATCACCGCGCTGGCCCCGCACCGCCGGGCGCAGCGCGGCCTGGGCCGCACCTTCCAGTCGTCGTCGGTCTTCGGCAGCCTGTCGGTACGCGAGAACGTCCGGCTCGCGGTGCAGGCCCACCGCGGCGGCTCGATGGCCCTGTGGCGGCGCGCCGCCACGTACCGCGAGGTCGCCGAACGTGCCGACGAGTGCCTGGCCGTCGTCGGGCTCGGCGCGCGCGGCGACGCGCTCGCGGGCACGCTGGCCCACGGCGAGAAGCGCAAGCTGGAGATCGCACTGCTGCTGGCGGGCGAGCCGTCGGTGCTGCTGCTCGACGAGCCGATGGCCGGGGTGTCCGCGGAGGACGTGCCCGAGCTGGTCGAGGTGATCAGGGACCTGACCGCCCACAGCGGTCGCAGCGTGCTCATGGTGGAACACCACATGGACGTGATCCTGGAACTGGCCGACCGCATCGCCGTCATGCACCACGGCGCCCTGCTGGCCTGCGACACCCCCGACGCGGTGATGGCCAACGCCACCGTGCAGGAGGCCTACCTCGGGGAGGGGCTATGACCGCGGGCGAGCGGGCCACCGCGCCGGGCAAGCCGAACACCGGCCGCACGGCGACGGCCGACGCGGCGCAGGACGCCGATCGGACCGGCGGCAGCAGCCTGCTGCGCGTGGCCGACCTGTCGGTGCGGATCGCCGGGCTGCACATCCTGCAGGGCGTGTCGTTCGAGGTCGCGTCGTCGGGGGTGACCGTGCTGCTGGGGCGCAACGGGGTGGGCAAGTCCACCACGCTGCGCGCGATCCTGGGGCTGACCCCGCGCAACGGCGCGGCGACCGGCTCGGTGCGGCTGGGCGGCGAGGAGATCCTCGGCAGGCCCACGCACGCGCTGGTCAAGGCGGGGCTGGGCTTCGTGCCCGAGGACCGGTGCGTGTTCGCCGGGCTGACCGTCGCGGAGAACCTGCGGCTGGCCGAGCGCACCGACACCCCCGACTACGACCTCGTCTTCGGCCTGTTCCCGGAGCTGTCCAAGCGGGCGAAGCAGCGGGCGGGCTCGCTGTCCGGCGGGCAGCAGCAGATGCTGTCGCTGGGCCGGGTGCTGCTGAACCCCAACAAGCTGCTGCTCATCGACGAGCCGACCAAGGGTCTCGCGCCGAAGGTGGTCACCGAGGTGGCCGAGGCGCTGGAGCGGGCCGCGCAGGCGGTGCCGGTGCTGCTCGTCGAGCAGAACCTCGCCGTCGTACGCAGGCTCGCCGGCGACGCCGTCGTCATCGCCGCGGGCCAGGTCGCCTGGACCGGGCCGGGCGAGCGGCTGCTGGCCGACCCGGCGCTCACCAAGTCTCTGCTGGCCGTCAACGCTGCCGGGGGGCACTGATGTCGACGATCGTCCTGATGACCGTCACCGGGCTCGGCCTGGCGGCGCTGTACTTCCTCGTCGCGTCGGGCCTGTCGCTCGTGTTCGGGCTCGCCGACGTGCTCAACTTCGCGCACGGGCTGTTCTTGTCCGTCGGCGCGTACGCCACCTGGTGGGCCGCGGGCAACCTGCCCGGCGCGGGCAGCGACGGGTGGGGCTTCGTGCTCGCCGTGCTGTTCGGGGTGGTGGCCGGGACCGTGGTCGCGGCGCTGGTCGAGCTGGTCATGATCCGGCCGCTGTACTCGCGCACCATCGAGCAGGTCCTCGTCACCGTCGGCCTGTCGCTGGCCGGGGTGGCCGCGCTGCAGGCGGGCTTCGGCGCGGACCCGCGCCCGTTCCCGCGCCCGTCGTGGACCCAGCAGGTGGTCACCCTCGCCGGGGCCCGGGTGCCGCTGGACCGGCTGCTGCTGATCGTCGCCGCCCTGGTGGTGCTCGGCCTGCTGCTGGCATTCCTGCGCTGGACCCGGTACGGCCTGATCATCCGGGCGGGGGTGGAGAACCGGGAGATGGTCACCGCGCTCGGCATCGACGTGCGCAAGGCGTTCACCCTGGTCTTCGCCATCGGCGGGGCGGCCGCGGCGCTCGCGGGCGCGCTGTCCGGGGTGTACTTCGGCAGCGTCTCGCCGACCAGCGGGGCCTCCCTGCTGATCTTCGCGTTCATCGTCGTCGTGATCGGCGGCATGGGCTCGGTGCTGGGCTCGGCGGTCGCCGCGGTCGCGGTCGGCCTGCTCCAGCAGTTCGTCAACTACTACGGCACCTCGGGGGCCGGAGACATCTGCGTGGTCGCGCTGCTGGCCGTCGTGCTGCTGTGGCGTCCCGCGGGCCTGGCCGGAAAGGCGGCGACCGCATGACCGCGACCCCACTCACGCTGCTCAAGCGGTACTGGCCGGTGGCGGCGTTCGTGGCGCTGGCGCTGCTGCCGTACAGCGGGATCACCATTCCCGGGCTGTTCGACGGGCCGCTCAACTCGCCCGGGGCACTGCAGGTGCTCGCGCTGTGCCTGGTCTTCGGCGGCCTCGCGGCCGGCTACGACCTGCTGTTCGGGCGCACCGGGCTGCTGTCGTTCGGGCACGCGCTCTACTTCGCGCTCGGCGTCTACGGCACCGACATCCTCGTCACCAAGTACGGCTACCCGCTGCCGCTGGCCGCGCTGCTGGCAGTGCTGTTCGCGACCACGATCGCGACGGCGCTGGGCGCGGTCGCGCTGCGCGTGCACGGCATCGCGTTCTCCATGGTCACCCTGGCGTTCGGGCAGGTCGGCGCGATCCTGGTGGCCCGGGACCCGGGCGGCCTGACCGGTGGCGAGGAGGGCCTGGCGCTGAACGCCGCCGGGCTGCCCGACATGTTCGTCGGCGTCGTCAACACCGTGAACCTGTACTGGCTCGCGCTGGCGTACCTCGGCCTGGTCGTCGTGGTGCTGCACCGGGTGGCGCAGTCGCCGACCGGGCGGGTGTTCGCGGGGCTGCGCGACGACGAGCGGCGCGTCGGGGTGCTGGGGCTGGACCCGTACCGCTTCAAGCTGGTGTCGTTCACCCTCTCCAGCTCGCTGGCCGCGCTCGGCGGGGTGGTGTACCTGCTGCTCGCGGCCGGGGCGTCGCCGCACGTGGCGTCGTCGGACCTGACGCTGACGCTGCTGGTGATGGTGGTGCTCGGCGGGCCCGGCACCCGGTTCGGGCCGGTGCTCGGCGGGGTGCTGTTCACCTACCTGGACCACCGGCTGACCGACTTCGGCGGGTCCGACGCGGTCGACTCGCTGCCCGGCGTGCTGGCCGGTCCGCTGTCCCAGCCGCTGTTCGTGCTGGGCACCATCTTCATCCTGGCCGTCTACTTCTTCCCCGGCGGCCTGGCCGGCCTCGGCACCCGCCTCACCGCCGTCCGCCGAGCCGTGACCTCACCACCTCGCCCCTGACCCGCTCCCGCCCCGCCTCCGGCGCGGCGCGCCTTGCACAGACGTTGGCCTATCTCGTCGAATCGGACCGCCGATTTTTCGATGTGATAGGCCAACGTCGATTGTGGGCGGGGTCAGTGGGTGGAGAGGACCACGCGGCCGAAGCTGTTGATGGGGAGGGAGTCGATGGGGTCGACTCGGACGCGTTCGCCGAACTGGGGGGCGTGGACCATCTTGTCGCCGCCCAGGTAGATGCCTACGTGGTGGACGTCGCGGTAGAAGAAGATGAGGTCGCCGGGGACGAGCTGGCCGCGGGAGATGGCGCGGGCGCGCTGCTGCTGGCGGCCGGAGCTGTGCGGCAGTTGGATGCCGATGGTGCGGAAGGTGGCGGCGACCAGCCCTGAGCAGTCGAAGCCACCCGGCCCCTCCCCGGCCCACTTGTAGTCCTTGCCGATCTGGGCCAGCGCGTACTTGAGGACCTTCTCGCTCGCGCCGGCCAGCCGGGGTACGGGCGGTTTCGCCCGGTCCTCGGCGCGGGCCGGCCGGCCGGTGGGGCCGTACGCCTTGGTCCGCAGCGCCTTGAGCTCCTTGATCGCGGACTCGATCGTGGCCTGCTGGCGGCTGAGCTGCCTCTGCTGGTCCTTCTGCTGGTCGAGCAGGGCGCCCAGGGTGCGCTGCGCGGTGGCGTACCGCTCCGAGGTGAGCGCCAGCTCCTCGATCTCGCGCTGCTGGTGCTGGGTGTACGACTTCATGAGCAGCAGCCGGTCCACGACGTCGCGGGTGGTGCCCGCGTCGAGCAGCAGCGACAGCGACATGGACCGGCTGGATCGGTAGCCGGCGGCCGCGAGCCGCCCGACGGCGCCCCGGCGGTGCGTGATCTGCTCCTTCAGCGGGTCGATCTGGCGCTGCAGGACCCCGGTCTGCGCGGCCGTCGTCTTGAGGTCTTCCCGCAGGTCGTGGTATTTCTCCACGACGACCTCGAGCTGGTCCGACTTGGCGCGGATCTGGCGGTCGAGCTCGGCGCTCGACGGTTCGGCGTGCGCCGCGCCCGAGATGAGCACGGTCGACGCGATCAGCGTCGCGCCTGCCCATAACACGAGGCGTCGCGTGGCGGAGTTCGACACGTGGTTATAACGACAAAAGTGCATGATCGGTGCAGTGGTGGTCAGGTTGACGTCTTCGGCGACACTCCGCGGTGTTGGCGTGGGTACCCCCAGGGGGTATGGTGACATCGTGGAGAGCGCGGAGAAGACCCCGGTCGGTTACGCCCACGACCCCACTGCCAGAGTCAAGGAAGCCACCGAGGCGATCGCTCGCCTGGTCCGGTCATAGGTCGTAGGGAGACCGCGATGTCCGTTCGGACGACATACCAGATCACCGGCATGACCTGCGGGCACTGCGTCAGCGCGGTGACCGCCGAGCTGACCGGGCTGCCCGGGGTGAAGCAGGTCGAGATCGACCTCGCCGCGGGCCGCGCCGTGGTCACCAGCGACGCCGTGCTGCCGCTCGACGAGGTGCGCAACGCGGTCGACGAGGCGGGTTACCAGCTGGCCGGCGTCGATGCCTGAGCAGCAGGCGACGGAAGCCGAGCCCCAGGTCCCGGCGCAGACCGGCGTGGTCCGCGCGCAGGCCGCCGGCGGCTCCGGCGATCCGGCGGGCACCAGGCTCGGCATGTTCGTCGGCGGGCTGATCGTGGCCCTGGTCGTCGGCTTCACCCTCGGCAAGGTGCTCGGGCCGGCGGAGAGCCCCACCCAGGGCGCGACCACCGGGGCCCCGGCGGCCTCGACGGACGCGGGCGCGGGCGGTGTGCACGTGCACGCCCCCGGCGCCAGCGCCGGTTCCGAGGTCGGCGGGCTGTCGGTGAGCAGCGGCGGCTACACGCTGGCCCCCGCGGCGACGGTGTTCGCCGCGCCCGGCCCGCAGCAGCTCGAATTCACGGTCAACGGGGCCGACGGCAAGGCGGTGACGAACTTCGCCGTGGTGCACGCGAAGCCGCTGCACCTCGTCGTGGTGCGCCGGGACATGACCGGCTACCAGCACCTGCACCCGACCATGGCCGCGGACGGCACCTGGACCGTGCAGGCCGACCTCTCGACGCCGGGCCCGTGGCGGGCGTACGCCGACTTCACCGCGATCAGCGCGGGCGGCACGCAGACCGCGATCGCGCTCGGCACCGACCTCACCGTGGCCGGTGACTACCGCCCGCAGCCGCTGCCCGCGGCGGCCCGGGACGCCGCGGCCGACGGCCTGACCGTGGCGTACGAGGGCAGCGCCGTCATCGGGGCCAGCCAGCCGATGCTGTTCACGGTGAAGCAGGGCGGCTCCGTCGCGGCGCTGGAGCCGTACCTCGGCTCGTTCGGGCACCTGGTGGTGCTGCGCGAGCTGGACCTGGCGTACGTGCACGTGCATCCGGAACCCGCACTGGTCAACGGCGGCGTCAAGTTCTGGCTGTCCGCCCCGAGCCCGGGGCGCTACCGGATGTTCTTCGACTACTCCGTGGGCGGCAAGGTGCACACGGCGCAGTTCACGCTGGAAGTGAAGTAGCCGGAGCGGCGGTCGTGGACCCGTCGACGACCCGATCAAGGTCGTCGACGGTTTCCGCATGGTGACGAATCGCTCCGCCTGTTCCGTTTCCGTAGAGCCGTCACGCTGGGTGTGCTCGGATCCGTAAACGAACCTGCCCTTTCACGCAACAGAACGCCGGTCGACGGGACGAAGACGCAACAGACCAGCACAAGGACGCAATCCTTCCCGCTACTGGGCGGCGGTCCGGATGCGTAATCTTGCTGATCGTGACAGAGCGTGACTTGATCCCCACTGCCCGGCGGCCCCGCCCGCGTGCCTACCTGATGTGCGCCCCGGAGCACTTCGTCGTGGAGTACGCGATCAACCCCTGGATGGACACCACCGCGCCGGTGGACACGGCGCTGGCGGTCAAGCAGTGGGACGTGCTGCGCCAGACGATGGTCGACCTCGGCCACACGGTGCACGTGCTCACCCCGCAGGCCGGCCTGCCGGACATGGTCTTCTCCGCCAACGGCGCGTTCGTCGTCGACGGCGTCGCGTACGGGGCCAAGTTCCGCTACCCCCAGCGTGCCGACGAGGCCGCCGCGCACCGGGCCTTCTACGAGTCCCGGGACGAGTACGCCTTCGTCGCGCCGACCCAGATCAACGAGGGTGAGGGCGACTTCGCCTACCTGCCCGACGCCCACGGCGGCATCGCGCTCGCCGGGTACGGCTTCCGCACCGAGCCCGCCGCGCACGCCGAGGCCGCCGAGGCCCTGGGCCGCCCGGTGATCTCGCTGAAGCTGGTCGACCCGCGCTTCTACCACCTCGACGTCGCGCTGACCGTGCTCGACGACGAGAACATCGCCTACTACCCGGGCGCGTTCTCCGAGGCCTCGCAGCAGGTCATCGCGCAGCTGTTCCCGAACGCCGTGATCGCCGACGAGGCCGACGCGCTCGCGTTCGCGCTGAACCTGGTCAGCGACGGCCGCAACGTCGTGATCAACACCGAGTCGACCGCGTTCGCGGAGAAGCTCACCGCGGCCGGCTACCACCCCGTCCTGGTCGACCTCGCCGAGCTCAAGAAGGGCGGCGGCAGCGTCAAGTGCTGCATCGCCGAACTCCGCGACTGATCCCGCAGTGACGTTGGCCTATCTCATCGACTTCGATCAGCGTTCAGTCGATGAGATAGGCCAACGTCCATGAAAACCGGGGTCAGGCGGGGGGCGTGAAGGACGTGGTGCGGGTCATGCCGGCGGCGCGGCCCTTGGCGGAGATGACCAGGGCCATCTTGCGGGAGGCCTCGTCGATCATCTCGTCGCCGAGCATGACCGCGCCGAGGCGGCCGCCCTGCTCCGAGGTGTAGTAGTCGTACGCGTCGAGGATCAGCTCGGCGTGGTCGTAGTCGGACTGGGCCGGCGAGTAGACCTCGTTGGCGGCGTCGATCTGGCCGGGGTGCAGCACCCACTTGCCGTCGAAGCCGAGCGCGGCCGAGCGCCGGGCCACCTCGGTGAACCCGTCCACGTCCTTGATCTGCAGGTACGGCCCGTCGATGGCCTGCTTGTCGTGCATACGGGCGGCCATCAGGATGCGCATCAGGATGTAGTGGTACGGGTCGCCCGGGTAGCCGGGGATGAGCGAGCCCACGACCAGGGACTTCATGTTGATCGAGGCCATGAAGTCGGCGGGGCCGAAGATGATGGTCTCCACGCGGGGCGACGCGGCGGCGATGGCGTCCACGTTGACCAGCCCGGCGGCGTTCTCGATCTGGGCCTCGATGCCGATCGCGCCGACCGGTAGGCCGAGCGACTTCTCCAGCTGGGTCAGCGTCAGGTCGAGCCATTCCACGTGCGATGCGCTCTGCACCTTGGGCAGCATGATCGCGTCCAGGTTGGCGCCCGCGCCCTCGACGATCTCGATGACGTCGGTGTACGTCCACGGCGTGGTCAGGTCGTTCACCCGTACCACGCGGGTCTTGCCGGCCCAGTCGCCCTCGTTGAGCGCGGCGACGATGTTCTTGCGGGCCTCAGGCTTGGCCAGCGGGGCGACCGCGTCCTCCAGGTCCAGGAAGACCTGGTCGGCCGGCAGGCCCTGGGCCTTGCCGAGCATCTTGACGCTGGAACCCGGCACGGCCAGGCAGGACCTGCGGGAACGCCCGAGAGCGGCCATCGATACTCCTTAGGGAGCGTTCAGTAGTTGACGCCACGGTAACCTCACTCCCGTCGAGAGGAGAACGGGACTGTGGAAGATCTCACGCGGCACGCGGTGATCACCGGAGCCACGTCCGGCATCGGGCAGGCGGCGGCGGTCGCGCTGGTACGGCAGGGCTGGCTGGTCACCCTCGTCGGGCGTGATCCGGGCCGGCTGGACGCGGCACTGGGCACGGTGCGAGCGGCCGCGGCGGGCCCCGAGCCGGTCGGCCTGCTGGCCGACTTCGCACAGCTGTCGCAGGTCCACGACCTCGCCGCCAAGCTCGCCGGGCAGCGCGTCGACGTGCTGGCCAACAACGCGGGACTGGTCGCCGCCCGGCGTACCACCACCGTGGACGGTCACGAGCTGACCATCCAGACCAACCACCTGGCCCCGTTCCTGCTGGCGCACCTGCTGCGCGAGCAGCTCGCGCCCGGCGCCCGCATCGTCAACACGGCGTCGATGGCGCACTCGTTCGGCACGCTCGACCCGGACAACCTGGACCGGCGCGGCGGCCTCTACAGCGCCTGGCTGGCCTACGGCGGCTCGAAGCGGGCCAACATCCTGTTCGCCGCGGAGGCCGCCCGGCGCTGGCCGGACCTGCTCAGCTTCTCGTTCCACCCGGGCGTGGTGCGCACCCGCTTCGGCACGCCCGCCGCCCGGCTGTTCTACAAGATCGGTCCCGGGATCGCCACCCCCGAGCAGGGGGCCGACCAGCTGGTCTGGTTGGCCACCGAGGACCCGGCCCAGCTGAGCAACGGCGCGTACTACGTGCTGCGCAAGCCGACCCGCCCGCATCCCAGCGCCCGCGATCCGCAGTTCGCCGCCCGCCTGTGGGACGCGAGCGCGGCCGCCGTGCTCTGACGCGACGAGCACAGGAGCACACGAATCGAGGCTCCGGCCCGCTGTGGCAGCGGGCCGGAGCCTCGGTCGTTTCGCCGGCGCGCTCGGCTGTTCCGGACGCGCCGGTGGTCAGTAGCTGCTGGCGCCGCTCGCACCCAGGATGCCGAGCAAGGGCAGGACGAAGGCGCAGAGGCAGCCGACCACGCCGAGACCCGTGATGATCCAGCCGACGATGATGGCCGCCTTGGCCATGCCCTCGCCGTCCTCGCCGGTCTGGCGGATCTGCTTCATCGCCGAGTGGCCGAGGATCGCGCCGATCGGGGCGGTGATCCAGGTCATCAGGCCGACGAGGGACAGGATCAGCGCGACCAGGGCCATGCTGTTCTGCTGCCGCGGCGGCGGGTAGCCGCCGTACGGCTGCTGCCCGTACGGAGCCTGCCCGTACGGCTGCTGCGGTGCCGCGGCGTACGGGTCGCCGGACTTGTAGGGGTCGCCGTAAGGCTGCCCCGGCTGCGGTGCGGGCGGCGCGCTCATCGGCGGCACGCTCGCGGGCGGCGCGCTCATCGGCGGCGTCACCGGGGAGCCGGGCACGGCCGGCGCTCCGTAGGGGTTCGGGGTGGGCGGCGGTGCGTAGGGGTCCGGCTGGCTCGCGTACGGGTCCGGGCCGGCGGGCGGCGGATAGGTCATTGCATGTCTCCCTGATCAGTCCCAGTCGCTGCTGCTGCTGCCGTTCTGCACCGCGTCCCAGAAGGTCGGGTCGTTGGCGATGATGATCGCGATGATCGCGACCCCGATGACGGTCAGCGCGACGGCCGACCATCCGGTGATGATGCCGGTGATCGCCAGGCCCTTGCCCTCCTGCTGGCGCTCCCGGATCTGCTTCTGGCTGATGTGGCCGAGGATCGCGCCGATCAGGCCGGGCAGCGCGCCGATGCCGTAGCACCAGCACAGCAGCAGGCCCACGATGCCGAGCACCATCGACGCGATCGCCATGCCGTTGGTGCCGGGCGTGGCCGGACCCGCCGCCGGGTACGGGGTGTAGGGCACGCCGTACGCGCCGGTGGGCTGCGGGGAGTAGGGCGCACCGCTGACGGCCGGCGCCGCGTACGGGTCCGCGCTGACCGGCGGCACCGCGTACGGGTCGGCGGCGGGTTGCGGGGAGTACGGGTTCGGGGCGGGCGGAGCGGCGTACGGATCAGGCTGCTGGCTGAAGGGATCCGGGCTCGCGGGCGGCGGG
This sequence comes from Catellatospora coxensis, assembly GCF_016862635.1. Classification (GTDB taxonomy): domain Bacteria; phylum Actinomycetota; class Actinomycetes; order Mycobacteriales; family Micromonosporaceae; genus Catellatospora; species Catellatospora coxensis. Next base: position 14,814 of record NZ_BONI01000098.1, read on the forward strand.
TAGGTCATGGGGGGCTGGTGCCTCGTCTCTGGGATATGGGTTCAGGGCACGGTAGCGAACCCGGTGAACCTTTTCACAGTGACGGTGCTGTCAAGCGCCTTGGATGGGACGGTGGCCCGGCTCATACTCAGCTCACCTGAAGGTTCGTTCAGTGCCCAGGAGGCTGACATATGGCTCGTCTCGCCCGTACTCCCGGCTTGTCCGATGTGCAGACCGCCATCCTCGAGACGGTACGCGAATTCGCGGACAAGGAGATCATTCCGCGCGCGCAGCGGCTGGAGCACGCCGACGAGTACCCCGAGGAGATCCTCGCGGGGATGAAGGAGATGGGCCTGTTCGGCCTGACCATCCCCGAGGAGTACGGCGGCCTCGGCGAGTCGCTGCTGACCTACGCGCTGGTCGTGGAGGAGCTGTCCCGCGGCTGGATGTCGGTGTCCGGCATCGTCAACACCCACTTCATCGTGGCGTACCTGGTCGGCCAGCACGGCTCCGAGGAGCAGAAGCAGCGGCTGCTGCCCCGCATGGCGACCGGTGACGTGCGCGGCGCGTTCAGCATGTCCGAGCCGGAGACCGGATCCGACGTCTCCGCGATCAAGTCACGCGCGGTGCGCGACGGCGACACGTACGTGCTCAACGGCCAGAAGATGTGGCTGACCAACGGCGCGTACTCGTCGGTGGTGGCCACCCTGGTCAAGACCGACCAGGGCGCGGACAGCGTCTACGGCAACATGACCACGTTCCTGCTGGAGAAGGAGCCCGGCTTCGGCGAGACCGCGCCCGGCCTGACCATCCCCGGCAAGATCGAGAAAATGGGCTACAAGGGCGTCGAGACCACCGAGATGGTGCTGGACGGCCACCGGGTGCCCGAGTCGGCGATCCTCGGCGGCGCGGACAAGGCCGGTCGCGGCTTCTACCAGATGATGGACGGCATCGAGGTGGGCCGCGTGAACGTGGCCGCCCGCGCCTGCGGCATCTCCATCCGCGCCTTCGAGCTGGCCGTGGCCTACGCCCAGCAGCGCTCGACGTTCGGCAAGCCGATCGCCCAGCACCAGGCCATCGCGTTCAAGCTGGCCGAGATGGGCACCAAGATCGAGGCCTCGCACGCCCTCATGGTCAACGCCGCCCGGCTGAAGGACTCCGGCGAGCGCAACGACGTCGAGGCCGGCATGGCCAAGCTGCTGGCCAGCGAGTACTGCCACGAGATCGTCACCGAGTCGTTCCGCATCCACGGCGGCTACGGCTTCTCCAAGGAGTACGAGATCGAGCGCCTCATGCGCGAGGCCCCGTTCCTCCTCATCGGCGAGGGCACCAGCGAGATCCAGAAGACCATCATCTCCCGGGGCCTCCTCAAGGAGTACCGCTCCCGCTGACCCTCCGCCCTCTCCTCGCCGATCTTGCGCGAATGGCCCCTCGGCTGTCCCTTACGGGCGTGTCATGGGGACATTCGCGCAAGATCGTCCGGGGGTCAGTGGGAGCGGAGTTCGGGTGGGGCGGTGGGGAGGTGGGCCAGGTCGCCGCGGCGTTCGGGGTGGTCCAGGTAGTACTGGAGGACGCCGGCCACGTCGGTGTCGCGCATGCGGTATTCGGCGCCGCGTAGGCGCAGGGTGCCGTCGGTGGTCTCCAGGCGCAGGCCCGAACCGCTGTTGAGGCGGGCCGAGCGGAGCTGGGACCAGGGGAAGTGGCGGCGGTGCACGCGGACTCCGCCGGCGTTGAGCACGATCTGGCGGGCGCTGCCGTGGGCGGGGCGCACGACGATCCAGAGCAGCCCCAGCGTGAGCAGGGTCCAGACGATCGCGAGGCCCAGTTCGCGGCCGTCGTGCAGGCGCGCCCAGCGGGCGATGATCGGCAACTGTACGGCGAACCAGATCCCGGTCAGCACCCGGTCTGACACGGGGGTGAGGACGAGGCCGGGTTCGCCGTCGGCGGCGCCCTGCCGCCACTGCCCGGTCGGGTGACGGGAGAGGTGGAACAAGCGGGCGAGCGCGGCCCCGACGCCGATGACGATCAGCCAGAGGGTCGCCGCCTCGTCCTGGGACAGCGGGTGGATGGGCGTGGTGCGCCCGTACCACCACGCGCCGGCGATGAGCAGCAGCCCGGCCGCGGCCAGGTAGGCGGCGCGGGCGCGCGGGGTCGTCGGCACGGGGATCACCTGGAAAGGCTACGAGACCGCCTCACCTCCACCAACGGCGCGGCCGGTGACGGATCCGGGGCAGGCTATTCTGGCCGACGTGCGACGACTGCTCACCCCCGGCTGGCTGGCCGGTCATGCGCTGGCGCTGCTGGCCGTCGTCACATGTCTGGCCCTCGGTTGGTGGCAGGCGGGCCGTGCCGCCGAGGGAAACACCTTGAGCTGGGCGTACACCTTCGAGTGGCCGATCTTCGCGATCTTCGTGGTGGTGATCTGGGTCCGGGAGATCCGGCTCACCCTGCGCAAGGGCCGTGCCGACGAGCCGACTGCGGCCGTTGACCCGGAAGACCGGCCGCGGCCGGTCATCACGCGGCGGGTGAATCAGCCCACTGCCGCCGACGAGGACTCCGGCGATCCGCAGCTGGCCGAGTACAACCGATACCTGGCCTGGCTGAACGAGAACCCCGAGGCACGACCCAGCGACTATCCCGCTAAGGAGTATCGATGAACGGCGCACTCACCCGGTATCGCGTCATCGCCTGGATCGTCGGCGTGATGCTGCTCCTGCTGACGCTCGTCGCCATGCCGATGAAGTACTTCGGCGACAACAACCTCGGTGTCGTGATCATCGCCCCGGTGCACGGCTGGCTGTACGTGGTCTACCTCGCCGCGGTCGGCGACCTGGCGCGCCGGGTGCAGTGGCCGGTCACCCGCATCCTGCTGGTGGCGCTGGCCGGCACCGTCCCCTTCCTGTCGTTCGTGATGGAGCGGCGCACGGTCGCCTGGATCCAGGGCACCGACCGGCAGCCGTCGTTCACAGAAGCGTGAGCTGGACGCCCGCCGCCTGCGCGGCGGCGGGCTCCGCCGGCTCGTCCCCGGTCAGCACCAGGTCGCGCGCCGGCGTGTCGCGCGCGGGAAGCCCGTGCCGCCGGCAGGCCCGGCGCACCTTCGCGGTGACCAGCCGCTGGTAGTCGGCGCTGACGTAGGCCCGCCCGCGCGGGTAGAGCCGCTCGTAGAACGGCACCAGGTCCGGATGGTTGGTGGCGAGCCAGCCCAGATACCACTCCCGGGCACCGGGCCGCAGGTGCAGCACCAGCGGCGTGATGCTCGCCGCGCCCGCAGCCACCAGCGCCCCGACGGTCGCATCGAGCTGCTCCTCGCTGTCGGACAGGCCCGGCAGGATCGGCGCCATCAGCACCCCGACCCGCAGCCCCGCGTCGCTCATCCGGCGCACCGCGTCCAGCCGCCGCGACGGGCTCGGCGTGCCCGACTCGACGCTGCGCCACAGTTGCTCGTCGAGGAAGCCGATCGAGAACGCCACCGACACCCGCGCCCGCTGCGCCGCGCGCTGCAGCAGCGGCAGGTCGCGCAGGATCAGCGTGCCCTTGGTGAGGATCGAGAACGGGTTCGACCAGTCCGACAGGGCCCCGATGATGCCCGGCATCAGCCGGTAGCGGCCCTCCGCGCGCTGATAGCAGTCGACGTTGGTGCCCATCGCGATCGGATCGCCGTTCCAGCGGGACGAGCCCAGCTCATGGCGCAGCAGCTCGGGCGCGTTCACCTTCACCACGATCTTCGAGTCGAAGTCGTGCCCGGTGTCCAGGTCGAGGTAGCTGTGCGTGTTGCGGGCGAAGCAGTTGTGGCTGACCACGCCGTTGGCGATGAAGTCGCCGGTGCCGGTGGTGATGTCCCACAGCGGCAGCTCCAGGCCGAGCGGCTCGATCGAGGTGACGTGCAGCGGCACGGCGCCCTTGACGGCGATGCCCTGCACCGCGCGCCGCCGGGTCACCGCGGGGTCGGTCAGGTGGAAGAAGCGCAGCTTCTCCGGCAGGCCGCCGAGCAACCGCAGGCTGAGCAGCCCGATCGGGTCGCGCCGGTCCTCGACCACGAACGCGAAGCCGAACGCCCGCAGCGCCGCCCGGGTGGGCTCGACCAGTTCCGGGTCGGTGTGCACGATGCGCCACAGGCCCTGGGTGTGGCTGCCCTCGGCGTCGAAGACGCCGGCCAGGAAACCCTTGTCCCATTCGGCGTCGCGCTCGTCGGGCCGCTCCAGCAGGCCGCCCACCAGGTCGAGATCGCGCCGGGCGTACGTGCGCAGCCCGGTGCGCTGGCCCAGTGGCGCGTACTCGGCGGTGTGCACGCCCGACTCGCGCAGGTAGCCGATCGTGCGGCTGAGCACCTGCGGCTCGGCGCAGGCCAGCCGGAACCGGGGGACGGTGCCGTACGGGTCCCGGTAGCCGGTGTCCGGCTCCGGGCGCAGCACCGCGTGCAGGTAGCCCCGGCGGTATTCCGGGGACTCCTTGGGCTGCTCGGCGAAGCGGCCGGTGCCCATCAGCTTGTTGCCCGTGGTCAGGTGGGGCCGCTGGTCGGGCCCCGAGCGGGTCCCGGTGACGTGCTTCCAGCCCCGGTCGGTCAGGAAGCGGTGGTCGCCGCTGGCCACCAGCTCGGTGCCGTCGCGCAGGGTCAGCCGGTAGGCCGGCTTCACGGTGGACCACTTGTCGCGCACGTGGGTCACCGCGTAACGCCGGTAGGAGCCCTCGCGGACCGTGCCGATGATCGCGTCACCGATCCGCAGCTCGGCGATGGGTCTGGTGCGCCCGTCGGCCATCAGCACCGGGGTGTCCCCGGCCAGGCAGTACGAGCACGCGTGGGTGCAGCCCCGATACGGGTTGATCGTGTATTCGAACGGCACGCCGCGCGGCTCGCCCGCCACCTTGTTGATCAGCGACTTGGCGCGTACCTCGTAGAACGTCATCCCGGCGAAGCCGGGCGTGTCGAACGTACGCACGACCGCGCCGGGCAGCGGCTGCTGCACCGGCGCGGTCGCGTCCGGCGGGGTGCTCTCGGTCAGATGGCTCCAGCGCACCCCGTTATTCAAACATATGTTCGAAGACTAGGCAGCAGTCGCGTCGGCCTTGACCTTCTCCATGTCGAGCTCGCGCACCTTCTTGACCAGGTCCAGGAACGCCGCCTCCGGCAGTGCGCCCGGCTGGGCGTACACGATCACGCCGTCGCGGACGGCCATGATCGTGGGGATCGACTGGATGTTGAACTGCATGGCCAGCTCCTGCTGCGCCTCGGTGTCGACCTTGCCGAAGGTGACGTCCGGGTTCGCCTCGGCGGCCCGCTCGTAGACGGGCGCGAAACGGACACACGGACCACACCAGCTCGCCCAGAAGTCGATGAAGGTGATGCCGTCCCCGCTCGTCTTCTCCACGAAGTTGGCGGTCGTGAACTCCACGGTGCCCATTGTCGTGCTCCTCATTTCATCGAGTGACCAACGTCCATGTAAACCGCTGCGCCACCTTGCACATTCCCGTCTTGTCCACGGTACCGACGGTGACGTGACACACAGGGCATCCCGGTATATGGCGGGCGTGTGGCGGAGGACGATGTAAGCGTGCCCGCGACCTTCGTCTACGACGGCGACTGCGCGTTCTGCACCCGGTGCGCCGAGTTCCTCCGCCGCCGGGTGCCCACCGACGCGGAGATCGTGCCCTGGCAGCGCGCCGACCTGCCCGCCCTGGGCCTGACCCGGGAGCGGTGCGTCGAAGCGGTGCAGTATGTCGTGCCCGGCCGGCCCGCGCTCGCGGGGCCCGACGCGATCGCGGCGCTGCTGCGGGCGAGCCGCTCGGCGTGGCGTCCGGTGGGCGGCGCGCTCGGGCTGCCCGGCCTGGGCGCCGTGTCCTGGCCCGTGTACCGCCTGATCGCCCGCCACCGGCACCGGCTCCCCGGCGGCACGGCCGCCTGCGCGGTGCCGCCGCCTCCGTCCCGCCCTTGAATCGACGTTGGCCTATCACATCGAATCCGATCCACGAATTCTCGATGTGATAGGCCAACGTCGATGAAAAACGGGGGCGGCGAGGGTCGCCGGGGCGGGTTACTCCGCGGGGTCAGGGCGCTTGGGGACCATGACCTTGCGCTTGAAGACGCAGACCAGGGTGCCGTCCTGGTTGTAGCCCCGGGTCTCGACGCTGACCACGCCGCGGTCGGGCTTCGAGCCGGACTCTCGCTTGTCGAGCACCGTGGTCTCGCCGTAGATGGTGTCGCCGTGGAAGGTCGGCGCGACGTGGCGCAGGCTCTCGACCTCGAGGTTGGCGATGGCCTTGCCGCTGACGTCGGGCACCGACATGCCCAGCAGCAGCGAGTAGATGTAGTTGCCGACCACCACGTTGCGCTTGAAGTCGGTCTGCGTCGCCGCGTAGTGCGCGTCCAGGTGCAGCGGGTGGTGGTTCATCGTCAGCAGGCAGAAGAGGTGGTCGTCGTACTCGGTGACCGTCTTGCCGGGCCAGTGCTTGTAGATCGCCCCGACCTCGAACTCCTCGAAGTAGCGCCCGAACTGCATTGTCCGTCTCCCGCCCCTGGATGCAGCGAACGGCGGGGCCCTCCCCGGCACCCGCCGCCCGCGCTTGTGAAAAGGATTCTGCACGGCCGTTACCGGTGAGTACATAGGCCGTGCCGAGAACTACGTCACAGACAACGTTCACCGGCCGCTGGGGGTGATTGGCAGGCTTCGCGGCAAGCGTCCGCGCTCGCGGCATATGCTGACGGCAGGAGGTCGCCATGCCGAGCAATTCCGCAGCGGATCACCTGATCTCGCGCCAGCTGTACCGGCGGGAGATAGCTCCCCTCACCTTCGAACCGCACGAGTGGGAGCTGCTGACCCGGCTCCCGGCCCGTGTCATGATCGCCGCCACCTCCGCCGAACCCGACAGCGACCGCCGTACGGTCGACGAGGGCCTGGCCGGCATCAACGCCATCGCCGCCGGAGCCGACGTGGACTCCGAGCTGGTGAAAGCCATCGTCGGCGCGATCTACGCCGAGGCCGACCCCGATCCGCCCGCCGCCGAGCAGTTCCGCGACCCGCACGCCGCCATCACCGAGGTGCTGGTCGGCTGCCGCGCGGCGGCGATCGTGCTCGACTCGCGGGCCACGCCGGCCGACGGACAGGCGTACCGCCGCTGGCTGGAGTCGATCGCGGACCAGGTCTGCGGCGCGGCCCGGACCGGCGGCCTGCTGGGTATCGGCGGGGTCACCCGCAGCCCGGCCGAACAGCGCTTCCTGACCGATCTGGTGGATGCGCTGCGCAACGTGTGACCAGCTAAAATCCTTCACTTGTGACCACCGAACCACGCAGCGACGCCGCCAGGCCGCAGAAGCAGCAGCCCGGTGGCGTCGCTGTGCCCGCCGAACGGGCGCCGTGCGACGACACGCCGACGCCGGTGGTCCCGGACGGGTTCGGCACGGGTGGCGCGGCCGGGGACGACGAACTCGAGGTCGGTGTCGGGCCGTGGGCCGGGCCCTGGCCGCAGGACGCCCACTTCGACCCCGAGCTGCTGGCCGGGGGCGACCGGCGCAACGTGGTGGACCGGTACCGGTACTGGCGGCACGAGGCGATCGTGGCCGACCTGGACACCCGGCGGCACGATTTCCACGTCGCCATCGAGAACTGGCAGCACGACTTCAACATCGGCACGGTGGTGCGCACCGCGAACGCGTTCCTGGCCGCCGAGGTGCACATCGTGGGCCGCCGCCGCTGGAACCGGCGCGGCGCGATGGTGACCGACCGCTACCAGCACGTACGCCACCACGACTCGGTCGAGGCCTTCGCCTCCTGGGCGCGCGCGGCGGGGGTGGCCGTCATCGGCATCGACAACCTGCCCGGCAGCGTGCCGCTGGAGACGACGACTCTGCCGCGGCACTGCGTGCTGCTGTTCGGCCAGGAGGGCCCGGGGCTGTCCGAGGCGGCCCGGGCGGCCTGCGACCGGATGTACTCGATCGCCCAGTACGGCTCGACCCGGTCGGTCAACGCCGGGGTGGCCTCGGCGGTGGCCATGCACGCCTGGATCCGCGCGTACGCCGGGCCGCCCCCCGCCTGACCAAGCGCCGATCTTGGCGAGTGGCTTGACGTGCTCCGACGACGGGGCGGACAGTGGTGGTCATGGGGCTCGCGGTGTCATGTCCGCGGTGCGGTGGCGAATTGCGGCCGCCCGGTCTTGCGCACTCCGACTGGGTCTGCGAGCGCGACGGGCCCGTCCCGCCGTTGCACACCGCCCAGCATGTCAACCATGACGTCTTCGCCTGCGCGACCAAGCGCGCGGCCGAGTCGGGAGTGCCGCTGTGGTGCCCCTGGCCGCTGCCGACCGGCTGGACCGTCACCGGTGTGGCGTGGGCGGGCGACGACCGGTCCGGCGTGTCGGCCACGGCGCTGGCGTGCAGCGGGCCGACCCCGTTCAGCGACGGCCCGGCCGACGTGCTGATCGTGGCCGAGGAGCCGGGCGTGGGGCTGGGGGCGCGCTTCGCGGGCCTGTCCGGCCCGGACCCCGGCCCCGCCCTGCTCGACATGGAGGGCGGGCACGGCGCGCACGCGAAGGTGAAGGCCGACGGGCACCCCACTCCACTGTGGGCGGTGTCCACGCCCGACGACCGCAGCGCGTACGCCGGGGAGGCCCGGGGCCGCTGGCTGTACGCCGTGACCTGGCCCGCGCAGGCCGGCTACCTCCTGTCCGAGGAGGTCGTGCTGCAGGACCTGAGCGACTGGCTGCCGCCGGAACTGGTGTTCGGAGCGCTGTCGCCGCGCCTGCGTCCCGCCCGTTGAGTCGAGTTCCTTACTTTCCTCATCGGACGCTGCTCAAGCCGCTGGCACGGATATGCGCTAATGATTCTCGGCAGGCACCGTTACTGATACGCTGAGTCTCGCCACGGCCACCAGTTGTCGAGTGGACACGGCCAGGCGGAGGGGGATAGCCCGACATGCTCAAGAAGATCCTTACGTGGGGCGGCATCGCCTTTTTGATCTTCTTCGTGGCGTTCCGGCCCGATTCTGCGGCGAACGTCGTGAAGACGCTGGGCGGCACTGTCATGGACATCGCCCAGGGTTTCGGTGACTTCTTCGGCAGCCTGGTCGCTTAGCTCACATGATCGGCGGTCTCGGGCCGGACGAGCCAAGCGAGGAGCGCACTCCGGGGCCTGACGGTCCGGAGTGGTCCGGTCGCCGTGAACGCGACACGGAGCCCATCCCGCGGACGCGAGCGGAGTCTCAGCCACCGGCTGAGAGCGAGCTGCATACCGATCCGGGCGACCACGCACACTTCATCGGCAAGGCCACTGTGGGGGCGAGCGCCGGCACCGCTTCGGGCGGCGCAGGAGGCAGACCCCCCGGTGACAACGCCACCACGGCGCCACTCGGTGACGAGCTTCCGAACTTCACCGAGGAGGAGCTCGCCGGGCTGCGGTTCGACGCGTCCGGGGTGCCGCTGGGGCCGCGCCGGGTGCTTCCGCTCGAAGACGAGCCGAGCGCCATGGTCGCGCGCTACCTGTTCCCCACCGAGCGTTATCGGGGGGAGTGGAAGCGGCACTGGGTGCACCTGACCAACCCGCTGCTGATCGGCGTGTTCGCCACCTTCGCGCTCGGCTACCTGTCGGGCTTCCTGGCGAAGTCCGACATCGCCGGCATGTGGGTGATCGCGGTGGTCGTCTGGGCGCTGGTGATGAGCTGGGTCGCCTGGACCGTCGCCGACTGGTACTTCGACCGGTTCATCCTGACCAACAAGCGGCTGATGCTCGTCAACGGGCTCATCACCCGCAAGGTGGCGATGATGCCGCTGCTGAAGGTCACCGACATGAAGTACGAGCAGTCGCCGCTGGGCCGCATGCTCAACTACGGCACGTTCGTGCTCGAGTCCGCCGGCCAGGACCAGGCGCTCAGCAAGGTCGAGCACATGCCGAACCCGAACGAGCTCTACCTGCGCATCGTCGAGGAGATGTACGAGCCGGCGGCAGTGGAGGCGCGGCTCGGGCGCGAGGCGGAAGAGGAGTAGTCGCCGCTATTCGGCCACAACCGAAATGCCCGATCGGCGACAGGAAAGTTCTCTACCAGATCTAGATCCGCTAGCGCGAGTGTGCCAGTCTGTCCGTTGAGGTTGACGCATACGGGGTATCCACCCGACACCGGGAACCGAACGGCGTGCGAAAGCCTCTTACACGGGGTGATGGGCGCGTCCGACGCGCCTCGGTCAGGCGTCCGCGACGTACGCCTGCGATGGGAGGTGCGTCTGTGAGCCACCGGTCGGCCATGGAGGACGAGTTCCGCGAGTTCGTGACCGCACGTTCGGCTGCCCTGCTGCGCACGGCATACCTGCTGGCCGGTGACTGGGCCACCGCGGAGGACCTGCTGCAGACGGCGCTCACCAAGACGTACCTGGCGTGGAAGCGCCTGGGGCAGATCGAGGCGGTCGAGCCGTACGCCCGCCGGGTGCTCGTCAACACCGCGACCAGCTGGTGGCGGCGACGCTGGCACGGCGAGCGACCCACCGAATTCCTACCGGAACGGGCCGCACCGGACAATCTCGAAGAGCAGCTCGAGCGCGATGTGATGTGGAAACATGTCAAAGCTCTTCCGGCACGACAACGCGCCGTGCTGGTCCTGCGTTTCTACGAGGACATGTCTGAGGCGCAGACAGCCGCGATGTTGCAGATCTCGCCCGGGACCGTGAAGAGCCAGACCTCACGGGCCCTCGGGACGCTGCGGCAGCGGCTGGCTGCCGAGGGAATCACCGGCAGGCTGCCGGCCGCGCAGGCGGCGGCGGAGCCGGCGGTCCCGAAGCAGCGGGCGGGCAGCGTCGTCACGGAATCGCTCGACCTGCCTGTCGACGAGGTCACCCTGACGGCCGAGCCCACCCCGGTCGCGGCACCCGTGGTGCCGTCGCCTCGGAGGGAAGCTGTTCGACCGGCCCGCGTGCCGGTCGGCCAACCTGGGCGGTGACCATGCTTGAGGACGAGCTGCGTGAGATGTTCGCGGCTCGCGCGCAGACCCTGCCTGCCGCCGCCGACCCGGCCGGCCGCGCCATCCGACAGGCGCGCCGGACGACCCGGCGTCGGCGCACGGCGACCGGCACGATGACGGTGTTCGCCTTCGCGACCGTGCTCGGCGGCGCCGTGGCGGCTCAGGGGCTCGGTGCCGCGGCGACCACGGCCGCCGACCCCAACCGGGTCACCTTCCAGAACCTCTTCGGCGGCGACGCTCCGGTGGCCGCCCGCCAGACCCAGCTGCCGACCATGGACCTGCCGGTCGACCTGCTCGTCGGCCAGCAGCTGTGGACCGCCGACGGGCAGCGGGTGAACCTCGACCACGACGGCGACGTCGCCATGATCGCCAAGGTCCCCGACGGCTGGGTGTACTCCGACTCCAGCACCGTGCGCCTGCTTCCCAACAGCGCCGGTGCGACGGTCAAGCTGTCCGGCCAATCGGACTGGGCGGTGAGCCACGACGGCAGCCGGGTCGCCACCAACGACCAGGGCACGCTGGCGGTCACCAAGGTGACCGGCGACGACCGGGGCACGACGATCGCGTCGACGCCGGTCCCCGAGACCGCCGCCCCGGTGACCTTCTTCGGCGACCGCGTGGTCGTCTCCAGCGAGAAAGGCTTCGACTACTGGAGCGCCGCGGCGCCCTCGCAGTACAAGGACACCTGGAACGCCGAGCTGCTCGCCGTGTTCGGCGGCGCCGCGGCCAACGTGGCGGTCGGCATCGTGCGCGGCAAGGGCGAGCTGCTGTGCCTGGTCGACGTCACGGCGGTCAAGAACGGCCTGAAGATCGGCGCGCAGCTGGGCTGCGGCGACCTGGTCGGCAAGGCGCTGGTCAAGCTCCACGCGGCGCTGTCGCCCGACGGCCGGCTGCTCGCGGTGGCCTCGCCGAGCGGCCTGCAGATGATCGATCTGGACCGGGCGCGCATCGACGCCGCGGCCAACAGCGGCAAGAAGCAGACCCAGGCACAGGCACAGGCGCAGTCGCAGGTCCAGGCGCTGGTGCTCCGGGCGGACTGCCCGATCACCGCGGTCGACGCCGTCGTCTGGTCGGACAACACGACCGTGGTGGCGCAGACCGACGCCGACGGGATCTTCGCCTGCCGGAGCGACGGCACGAAGCTGCAGGTGGCGCTGCCCCCGGACGTCCAGCCCGGCTGGACGATGATCCCTTCGTACGGTGCCGGCAAGTGACGATCGACCTGCACCTGCACTCCACCGCGAGTGACGGCACCACACCCCCCGACGAGCTGATGCGCCTGGCCGGCGCGGCGGGGCTGCGGGTGGCCGCGCTCACCGACCACGACACCACCAGCGGCTGGGCGGCCGCCGCGCAGGCGCTGCCGCCCGGCCTGACCCTCATCCGGGGCGCCGAGCTCAGCTGCCGCTGGCACGGCGAGGGCGAGTCCATCGCACTGCACATGCTGGCCTACCTGTTCGACCCGGCCGACCCGGCACTGGTCGCGGCGCTGGCCCGGGTCCGCGAGTCGCGGCTGGGACGCGCCGAACGCATGGTCGCGCTGATGCGGGCCGACGGCATCGACGTGGACTGGGCCGACATCCTGGCCCACGCCGGCGGCGGCACCGTCGGCCGGCCCCACCTGGCCGCCGCGCTGATCCGGGCCGGGCTGGTGGCCGACACCCAGGAGGCGTTCGGGCCGCGCTGGCTCGGCAACGGCAGCCCGTACCGGCTGCCCAAGGAGGACCTCGACGTGTTCGAGGCGCTGCGCCTGGTCCAGGCCGCGGGCGGGGTGACCGTGTTCGCCCACCCGCGCGCCTCGGTCCGCGGCCGGGTCGTGCCGGAGGAGCTGTTCGGGCAGCTCGCGGCGGCCGGACTGGACGGCCTGGAGGCCGACCACCACGACCACAGCCCGGCCGAACGCGCCGAGGTGCGCCGCATCGCCGCCGAGCTCGGCCTGTTCACCACCGGCAGCTCGGACTTCCACGGCACCCACAAGAAGGTGCGCATCGGCGAGTTCACCACCGCCCCCGAGGCGCTGGAGCGGATCGTCGCCGGTGCGACCGGCGCCACCCCCGTCACGGGAGTCGCCGGATAACCCTTGCCCGCCGTGCTATGCATCCGGTGTGGATTGGAAGTTCTTCGGCGAGGTCTTCGTCACCCTGCTCGTCATCACCGACCCGCCGGGAATGGTGCCCATCTTCCTGGCGCTGACCGGCGCACTGCCCGCCCGGGAGCGCCACAAGGCCGCGACACACGCGGTCGCGCTGGCGCTGGGGGTCATCGCGGTCTTCGCGGTGGCCGGCCAGACCATCCTGGACTACCTGCACATCCAGCTGCCCGCGCTGCAGGGCGCGGGTGGCCTGCTGCTGGTCCTGGTCGCGCTGGAGCTGCTCACCGGCAAGGCCGACGACCCCGACCAGCAGTCGACCTCGAACATCGCCCTGGTGCCGCTCGGCACGCCGCTGCTGGCCGGTCCCGGTGCGATCGTGGCGACGATGCTGTTCGTGCAGCGGGCCGACAGCCCCGGGCAGTACGTGGCGATCGGGCTGGGCATCGTGGCGGTCATGGTCGCGGTGTGGCTGGTGCTGCGCTACTCCGGGATCATCGTGAAGGTGCTGCGGCCCGGCGGCATCGAGGTGCTGACCCGCATCGCCGGTCTGCTGCTCGCCGCGATCGCGGTCCAGCTGATGGCCGACTCCATCGGCGCCTTCGTCGAGCTGTTCACCACCGCGCACCCGTGACCGGGCCCTTCGGGGCCGGGCCGGCACATTCCGTTCGGAATACGGTGGCCTATCTCGTCGACTTCGATCTCGTGGGAGTCGACGGGATAGGCCACCGTCTGTGAAGAACGGGTCTCGGGCGGCCGGATGGGCGGGTCGGCTCGCGAGTGTCCGACCGGGCTGGCACGATCTGGCGGGTGAGCCGAACCCCCAGCCCCCGCCGCGGCAAGGACGTCCCGGAGCAGCTCGGCTTCGACATGATGCCCGAGCGCCTGTTCGTGTGCACCCCGAGCAAGCTCTCGTCGTATGCCGACTGCCCGCGCCGCTACCGGCACACCTACCTCGACCGGCCCGCGCCGCAGAAGGGCCCCGCCTGGGCGCACAACTCGCTCGGCGCGAGCGTGCACACGGCGCTGCGCAACTGGTGGGACCTGCCGGTGGAACGGCGGGACGGCACCGCGCTGCCGCGGCTGCTGCGGGCGACCTGGGTGCGCGAGGGCTACCGCGACGACGAGCAGGAGCGGGCGGTCTACGAGCGGGCGCTCGGCTGGCTGGAGGCGTACACCGCGGACCTGGACCCGGAGCTGGAACTGCTGGGTGTGGAGCGCACGGTGGCGGCGAAGACGGCGGTGCTGGCGCTGAGCGGCCGGGCCGACCGGATCGACGCGCGCGGCGGCGAAGCCGTGATCGTCGACTACAAGACCGGCCGCACCGGCCTGGACACCGACGACGCGCGGGGCTCGCTGGCGCTGGCGCTGTACGCGTTCGCCGCCGAGCGGGTGTTCCGCCGCCCGTGCCGCCGGGTGGAGCTGCACCACCTGCCGACCGGCACGGTTGCCGCGCACGAGCACACCCCGGAGTCGATCGCCCGGCACGTGTCCCGGGCCGAGGACACCGCGCGCGACATCGTGGCGGCGGAGAAGGCGCTGGCCGACGGCACTCCGCCGGACGAGGCGTTCCCGACCCGGCCGGGCAGCCTGTGCAGCTGGTGCGACTTCCGCCGGGTGTGCCCGGCGGGCGCGGAAGCGCCGGTGAAGGAGACCTGGGCCGCAGTGGAGACCACCCCGACCGGCCCGATCCGCGCCTAGATCACTCGACTTGCCCGGCACCTGGGCGAATGACACCGCAAGATACGCACAGGTGCCAGGCAACTCGGACGATCTCGGCGCCTGGCCCGGCGTGGGTCAGGCCGGGGTGTCGGGGGTGCGGTCCTCGGCGGCGAGTCGCTGGCAGGACGGGCACAGACCCCAGTAGGTGACCTCGGCCTCGTCGAGGGCGAAGCCGTGGGTCTGGCTCGGGTCGAGGCAGGGCGCGCTGCCCGTGGCGCAGTCCACGTCGGCGATCGCGCCGCAGCCGCGGCAGACGATGTGGTGGTGGTTGTCGCCGGAGCGGGCCTCGTACCGGGCGGGGGAGCCGGCCGGCTCGATGCGCCGGGCCAGGCCCGCGCGGGCCAGCGCGCCGAGCACGTCGTAGACCGCCTGGGTGGAGACCGAGTCGAGGCGCTGCCGGGCCTGCCGGGTGATCTCCTCGACCTCCAGGTGGCCGCCCTGCCCGAGAATGTCGAGCACGGCGAGCCGCGGCCGGGTCACCCGCAGGCCCCGTTCGCGAAGGAGAGCCTGTGGCTCGATGTCGCCGTACATGAACACCATTTCAGCAGCTAACTTGGATCTCCTCAAGAAAAGGTCCGATATACGTGCTCTGCGACACGGGTCGTTCCCCCTCTGTCCCATCGACGTGGGCGGGTCTAGGCTCACCTTGACCTTGGGTACGACCCCCGGAATCCACGTGGAGGCACAGTGTTCGAGGAACTGCTCGGCCTGCCGGCTCACCCCCTGCTCGTGCACGCCGCAGTCGTGTTCGCCCCGCTGCTGATCGCCGGTGTGGTGGTCTACTCGTTCGCGCCGTCGGTGCGCCGGTACATCGGCTGGGCCGTGCTGCTGCTCGGCGTCGGCGCGCCGATCGCGCTGTGGTTCGCGCGGCAGAGCGGCGAGGCGCTGTTCACGACGCTCGTCGAGAAGGGCTACCCGCCGCAGATCCTGGCTCAGGTGGACCTGCACAAGGACTTCGGCGACGCGGCGGCCTGGGCGGGCACCCTGCTGGGCGTGCTGGCGATCGCGCTGGTGCTGTTCACCCACTCGGCCGCGAAGAAGCCGGCCACCGGCGGTTCCCGCGCCACGGGCTGGGCGCTGATCGCGCTGAACCTGCTGGCCGCCGGAGCCACCGCGTACTACGTCTTCAAGACCGGCGACACCGGTGCCCAGGCAGTCTGGAGCAACATCTGACCGGTCAGGTCCGCCATTGAAGGCAGGCGATGAGGATCAGCACGACGCCTGCGGCGATGCCGAGGGCGTTGGTGAACCGGTCCGCGCGCTCCTCGGCGAGGTCGATCGCGTCGTGGTCCAGTTCGGGCAGCCGCCGCGGCGGCACGAAACGCGGGGCGACCTCCGGGTGCCAGCCCGGCGGCGGCGGCACCGCGGGCGGCGGGCCGGGGTACGCCGCGGCGGCCTGCTCGGCGTCTGCCCCGTCCGCGGACGGCGTGGGCCGGCGCCACTGATCGTCGGCGGGCCGGTTCACGAGGGCCGACCCGCGGGCAGGCGGCGGGACCGGCCGATCCTGGCTGGTCCTATGCTGCGGTGGTGAGCAGTGACGCTGTCCCCGGCGGTCGCGACGACGACCGCGTGGTGGAGTTCGACGACGAGAGTCCGGTGCTGCCGGAGCAGACCCGTGACGACACGGACCGGGGCTGGGGCGAGCGGTCGTGGAGCAACGACGACCGGCTGCGCGACGAGCGCCCGCCGCACTGGGACTGACCGCCGGCCACAGCGATGGCGGGGCTGACGCACCGCCGTACTATACCGCGGAACCGGACATTGCGGACGTAGCTCAGGAAGCGCTGCTGCTCGCGGTCGACGACGAGGTGCTCGACGACGGCGTGCTGCTGCTCGACGAGGAGCTGCTGCCGCTGGTCGAGCTGCTGGACGACGAGCTGCTCGAAGCCGCGGGGGCCGTGCCGGAACCGCTGCCGCGCGAGTCGGTGCGGTAGAAGCCGGAGCCCTTGAAGACCACGCCGACCGAGGAGAACAGCTTGCGCAGGGTGCCCTCGCACGTCGGGCACTCGGTCAGCGGCTCGTCCGCGAACGACTGCACGGCCTCCAGCTGGTGACCGCAAGCGGTGCAGGCGTACTGGTAGGTGGGCACGTTCCCCTCCATGATCATTGCTGGCACTCGGGTATACCGAGTGCTAATAGTGCACGACCGCCCGCCGACGTGCCAAGTAGCTGTCGCCGATCACACTGTCCT
>NZ_BONI01000099.1 GCF_016862635.1 Catellatospora coxensis
ACGCGGCGGCCGGCTGCGGGGTCGCGGCCGGGTAGGCGGCGACGGGCTGCGGCGCGGTCGCCGGGTAGGCGGCGGCCGGCTGCGCGACGGTGGCGTCGGCGGCCGGAGCGGCGGGGTAGGCCGGGGCGGGTGCGGCCGCCACGGGCTCCGTGGCGGGAGGGGTCACCGGGAGAACGGGCGCCTGCGCCGGCACTGCCGTCGTGGGAGCCTCGTCGGCCGGGGACGCGGGGTGGGTCATATCTGTTTCCTCCGTGAATGGTGGTGCGCGCCGAACCGAAGGGTTCCGGTCAGCAGACGGTGAAGAGCTTGCAGGCGTCGGCGATGGGGATCGCGAGCCCGAGCCCTTCGGCGTTGAGGTATCCGGCGACGGTGATGCCGACCACTTCCTGCTGGCCGTTGATCACCGGGCCGCCGGAGTTGCCGGGGTTGATGGCGGCGTCGAACTGCACCATCGGGCCCTCCTCGTATCCGGACTCCCGGATCGCGCTGATGACGCCGCTGGTGACGGTGTCGGTGAGACCCAGCGGGGCGCCCACCGCGATGACCTGCTGACCGGGCTTGGCGGGCGTCTTGGCGACCGTGAGTCCGGTGAACTTCGCCGTGGTGTGCAGCTGGGCCACATCACGGAGCTTGTTGACGCGGACGATCTTCGCATCGAACCGCTGCCCGTCACGCGTGATTTTCACGGTGCGGCCGCCGTCCTTGTAGAGCGCCTCGACCACGTGGAAGTTCGTGAACAGGTTGGTGCCGCCGTCGGAGGCCTTCGGCCCGACCGCGAACGCGGTGCCCGTGAAGGGGCCCGCCTCCACGCGGAAGACGCTGGGCAGCACGGCGGCGGCGAGCTTCTCCACGTTGAAGGCCCCGCCGACCTCCTTCTCCAGCGCGCCGAGCCGGGACTCCGCGTCGGTCAAGCGGCCGCCGTCCTTCTGCTGGAGCTCGGTGAGGCGGCGGTCGGCGCCGTCCAGGGCGGTGCTCAGCTCCCCGATCCGCACGTTCTGCCAGGCGACCAGACCGATGAGCACGGCCAGCAGCACGGCGAGCACCGTGTTGAAGCGCAGCACGCGACGCCAGAGGCCGGCCTTCGCGGGGGCCGCGGGCGGTGCCGGCACGGCGGACGCGGGGTGCGGGGGCAGCGGGTACGCCACCGGGACGGGCTGCGGCGGGACCTGCGGCGGCCACGGCTGCTGCGGCTGCCCGGCGGGAACGGGCGGGAACGGGCCGGGCAGGTGACCGGCCGGCACGGGCGGGTACGGCCCCGCCGGAGCCGGCGGGTAGGGACCCGGGTGCCCGGCTGGACCGGGCTGCGCCGGAATCAGGTGGGCGGGCAGCGGCTGCGGCGGCACCGGGTGCTGCGGCGGGCCCGGCTGCGGCGGCATGGGCTGGGCCGGGATCAGGGCACCGGGATGCGGTGCGGGCACGCCCTGCGGGACGGCGCCCGGCGACGTGTCGGGCTGAGGGCCCGTGCTCATGTGTTCCTCCCCGTGCACCGATCAGGTGTGATCGGGCTGGCACACCATACTGGGTGCTGTCGAATCGCATCACCCCCGTTCGGAGCCGTTTTCCACCACGTTCACAGGTCCGTCACATCCGCCCCACCGGTCACCGACGCGCCATACCCGGGGTGCTGCCGTCATCGCCGACCGGCTGGCCGTACGGTGTGACCATGACCGACGAGGACGCACCACTGCGCCGTCGGACCCGCCATCGCACCCCTTCGGGCGACGGCGCGCCGGACGGAACACCGAACGGCGGTGGGCCGACGCTGCTGACCGAACCAGCCGAGGGCACCCCCGAACCGGTGGTCACCCCGGCGGAGTTCGCCGAGGTCGTGGCCCGGTTCGCCGCGGGCACCGGCCCGGTCGCGGTGGACGCCGAACGGGCCTCCGGTTTCCGGTACAGCCAGCGCGCGTACCTGGTCCAGCTGCGCCGCCGCGGGGCCGGCACGGCACTCATCGACCCGGTGCCGCTGGGCGATCTGTCCGCTTTAGACGATGCGCTGGCGGACACCGAGTGGGTGCTCCACGCGGCGAGCCAGGACCTGCCGTGCCTGGCCGAGGTGGGCCTGCGCCCGCGCCGGCTGTTCGACACGGAATTGGCCGCCCGCCTGGCCGACTTCGAGCGGGTCGGCCTGGCCGCGCTGACCGAACAGCTACTGGGACGCACCCTGGAGAAGCATCACTCCGCGGCAGACTGGTCCACCCGTCCACTGCCCCACGACTGGCTGATCTACGCGGCGCTGGACGTGGAGCTGCTGGTCGAGCTGCGCGACGCGCTCGCCGAGGAGCTGGACCGCCAGGGCAAGACCGGCTGGGCCGCGCAGGAGTTCGCCGCGCTCGTCGCCGGCGGCGCGCGGCCGCCCAAGCAGCGCACCGACCCGTGGCGGCGCACCTCCGGCATGCACCGGGTGCGCGGCGCGCGCGCCCAGTCGCGGGTGCGCGCCCTGTGGTACGCCCGCGACACCATCGCGGTGCGCCGCGACACCGCGCCCGGCCGGGTGCTGCCCGACGCCGCGATCGTCGCGGCGGCGGAGATGAACCCCAAGACCGAGCGCGAGCTGCTGCTCCTGCCGGGCTTCGGCGGCCGCTCGGTACGCCGCCTGGCGAACACCTGGCTGGAGGCGCTCGATGAGGCCCGCGCCCTGCCGGACGACGCCCTGCCCACCACTCCGGTGTTCGAGGGGCCGCCGCCGCCGCACCGCTGGGCCGACAAGGACCCCGAGGCCGCCGCGCGGCTGGCCCGCTGCCGCGAGGTGGTCACCAAGACCGCCGAGCAGCACCACCTGCCGCCGGAGAACCTGATCACGCCGGAGTTCGTCCGCCGACTGGCCTGGGAACCGCCCACCGATCCCGACGCGGCCGCGGTCACCAAGGTGCTCAGTGACCTCGGCGCCCGGGCCTGGCAGTGCGGCCTGCTGGCCGAGGAGCTGGCTCAGGCACTGGTCGCCGTCCCCGCGGAACCCGAGCCGGACGGTTCGGCCGGGGAACCGTCCGGGTCGGACGCGGCAACGGACGGCGCGACCGCCTGAGCCGGGCGAGCCGCACCCACCGCGTAGCCGATCGCGTACGCCGACAGCAGCAGTACCAGCTGCGGCATGCCGGTCGCCCGGTCACCGATCACGAACAGCTCCGCCGCCGTGGGATAGGGCAGGCCGAACGACCAGTCGGCGAGGGCGGCCGGCAGCCACAGCGGGGCGAAGGCGTAATGCCAGGTGAGATCCTCGGCGTGGGTTCCGGCCACCTGCGCCACGATCGCGCCGTCGACGGCCACCGCCATGATCGCGGCGCCGAGCAGCCAGCCGCGCCCCGGCCGTCCCCGGCGCGCCTGCCGCCCGGCCACCAGCACGGCGATCAGCAGGCCGGGCAGCCATACCGCCGTCGCGCGGCCGTACTCGGTGCCGATCACCGCATTGACCAGCGCCTCGGTCGCCGCCACCAGCACGAGCACCACGAGCGCGACCAGCCGGACGCCGCGCAGCGGGCCCTGCGTGCCCAGCCACCAGCTGACCCAGCCGACCAGCACCGCGAACGACAGCGCGAGCACCGTGGCGGACGGTGCCTGCAGCCGGTAGACGACGTCGTGGTCGAGGAACGCGGGGAACAACAGGTCGCGGAGCACGCCCATGCCGATGAAGCTGACCACCGCCAGGCCGTAGCAGAACGCGGGCGCGAGCAGGACGAGGACCGCGTGGGTCAGCACCCGCTTGGCCGCCGAGGTTCCGCCGGCGAGCGGCTCGGCCGCGGCGGGACGGGACACGGCGAGGCTGAGCGCGTACGCCAGCAGCGGGCCCGGTCGCCCCTCGGCGGCGAGCACGTGCAGCTCGGCGACCCATTCGCGGTGCAGGTCGGCGCGCAGGGACGACGGCTGGCGGGCGGCCGCGAGGCGCAGCAGCGTGCGGGCCAGGCGGTCGGCGGTCCGGCTCACCACGCGGGCCTGGCCTCGGTCGTGCCCGCGGTGCCGGGCGAGGTGGCGGCGTGCAGCTCGGCGAGGGCGGTGCGCGCCCGCGCGGCTCCCTCGGGTGTGAGCCGGTAGTAGCGCCGGGCCGGTCTGCCCTCGCTCGCGGGGTCGATCTGCTCCCACTGCGCGCCGATCCAGCCGGCCTGCTGCAGTCGCTGCAGGATCGGGTAGAGCGTGCCGCTGGGCAGGTCGGTGGCCTTCATCAGGTCGAGGCCGTACCGGTCCGCGGCGGGGTCGGCCAGGAACGCGGAGAGCACCCGGGCCACCGAGACGGTGATACGCATGACGATCATTGTGTATCGGTTTTCTACATAGGGTCAAGGACGACTTGTGAGTCAAGCCACAGCGGGTCTCTTCACCGAACTAGTTACTCGCGAGTAGCATCCGGGGCAGCTCCCTAACTGCAAGGAGGCAGACCGTGCCCCGTGAAGTCCGCGACGTCGTCTTCGTCGACGGCGTGCGCACCCCGTTCGGCAAGGCGAACGGGGGCATCTACGCGAACACCCGCGCCGACGATCTCGTCGTGCGCTGCATCCGCGAACTGCTGCGCCGCAACCCGCAGCTGCCGCCGGAGCGCGTCGACGAGGTGGCCATCGCCGCCACCACCCAGATCGGCGACCAGGGCCTGACCATCGGCCGCACCGCCGCCCTGCTGGCCGGCCTGCCCAAGACGGTCCCCGGGTACGCGATCGACCGCATGTGCGCGGGCGCGATGACCGCTGTCACGACCGTCGCGTCCGGCATCGCGGTCGGCGCGTACGACGTCGCGATCGCGGGCGGGGTCGAGCACATGGGCCGCCACCCGATGGGCGAGGGCGTCGACCCGAACCCGCGCTTCCTGGCCGAGAAGATCGTGGACCCGTCCGCGCTGGTCATGGGCGCGACCGCGGAGAACCTGCACGACCGGCTGCCGCACCTGACCAAGCAGCGGGCCGACGCGTTCGGCCTGGCCAGCCAGCAGAAGACCGCCGCCGCGTACGCCGCCGGCAAGCTGCAGGGCGACCTGGTCACCGTCGCCACCCGCGACCCCGAGACCGGCTGGGGCCTGGCCACCGCCGACGAGGCGCCGCGCGAGACCACGCTGGAGAAGCTGGCCGGGCTGAAGACCCCGTTCCGCCCGCACGGCAAGGTGACCGCGGGCAACGCGGCAGGCCTCAACGACGGCGCGACGAGCTGCCTGCTGGCCGCCGAGGACACCGCGCGCGAGCTGGGCCTGCCCATCGCGATGCGGCTGGTGTCCTACGGCTTCGTGGGCGTGGAGCCCGAGGTGATGGGCGTCGGCCCGATCCCGTCCACCGAGCGCGCGCTGCGCCTGGCCGGGCTGACCATCGACGACATCGGCCTGTTCGAGCTGAACGAGGCATTCGCGGTGCAGGTGCTGGCGTTCCTCGACCACTTCGGCATCGCCGACGACGACCCGCGGGTCAACCCGTGGGGCGGCGCGATCGCCGTGGGCCACCCGCTGGCCTCCTCCGGCGTACGGCTGATGACCCAGCTGGCCCGCCAGTTCGCCGAGCACCCCGAGGTGCGCTACGGCCTGACCGCCATGTGCATCGGCATCGGCATGGGCGGCACGGTCATCTGGGAGAACCCGAACTTCGAGGGGGACAAGTGAGCGAGATCGTCACCCACGCCAAGCTCCGGCTGGTCACCGTCCCCGGGCTCGACCGCCCGGCCGCGCTGATCACCCTGGACAACGGCCTGGACCACACCAAGCCGAACACCTTCGGCCCCGGCGGGCTGACCTCGCTGTCGCAGGCGATCGACGAGGCGCACGCCGCGCAGCCGTCGTTCATCGCGGTCACCGGCAAGCCGTACATCTTCTGCGTCGGCGCGGACCTCACCGGCTTCTCCGCGATGACCTCGCGCGACCAGGTCGAGCAGATCGGCCGGCTGGGCCACGCCACCTTCGCCAAGCTGCGCGAGAGCAGCGTGCCCACGTTCGCGTTCGTCAACGGCGCGGCCATGGGCGGCGGCCTGGAGGTGGCGCTGCACTGCCACTACCGGACCCTGTCGTCCGGCGCGGCCGCGCTGGCGCTGCCCGAGGTCTCGCTGGGCCTCATCCCCGGCTGGGGCGGCTCCCAGGTGCTGCCGAACCTCATCGGCATCGTGCCCGCGGCGCAGGTCGTGGTGCAGAACCCGCTGATGATGAACAAGATGCTCAAGCCGAAGCAGGCCTTCGAGATGGGCATCGCGGACGCGCTGCTGGAACCCGCCGACTTCCTGGAGCGCTCGCTGGAGTGGGCCGCCGGGGTCGTCAACGGCGCCGTCACGGTGAACCGGGCCGAGGTGGACCGCTCCGAGATGTGGGACGCGGTCGTCGGCTTCGCCCGCGGCGAGCTGGACAAGCGCCTGCACGGCGCGGTCCCGGCCGCCTCGAAGGCGCTCGACCTGCTGACGCTGGCCAAGAACGGCGTGACCGCCGAGGGCATCGAGGCCGAGATCCAGGCCCTGGCCGACCTCGCCGTCACCCCGGAGCTGCGCAGCGGCCTGTACGCCTTCGACCTGGTGCAGCGCCGGGCCAAGCGCCCCGCGGGCGCGCCGGACAAGTCCCTGGCCCGCAAGGTGACCAAGGTCGGCGTCGTCGGCGCGGGCCTGATGGCCTCGCAGCTGGCGCTGCTGTTCGCCAAGCGCCTCGAGGTCCCGGTGGTCATGACCGACCTGGACCAGGCCCGGGTCGACAAGGGCGTGGGCTACGTGCACGCCGAGATCGACAAGGCCGTGAGCAAGGGCCGCATGTCCGTGGGTACGGCAGCCAAGCTGCGCGGCCTGGTCAGCGGCTCGGTCGACAAGTCCGTGTTCGCCGACGCCGACCTCGTCATCGAGGCCGTGTTCGAGGAGCTGTCGGTCAAGAAGGCGGTCTGGGCCGAGCTGGAGCAGATCGTCAAGCCGGAGACGGTGCTGGCCACCAACACCTCGTCGCTGTCGGTCACCGCGATGGCCGCCGACCTGGCGCACCCCGAGCGGGTGGTGGGCTTCCACTTCTTCAACCCGGTCGCGATGATGCCGCTGCTGGAGATCGTGCGCGGCGACGCCACCGACGACGCCACGCTGGCCACCGCGTTCGCCGTCGGCAGGCAGCTGAAGAAGAGCTGCGTGCTGGTCAAGGACGCCCCGGCGTTCGTGGTGAACCGGATCCTGACCCGCTTCCTGGGCGAGATCTGGAACGCCGTCGACGCGGGCACCCCGCTCAAGACCGCCGACCGGGCGCTGGACCCGCTGGGCCTGCCGATGCGGCCGATGGCGCTGCTGGCACTGGTCGGCCCGGCGGTCGCCGCGCACGTGGGCGGCACCCTGCACGGCGCGTTCCCGGACCGCTTCTCGGCCAGCCCCAACCTGGCCGCGATCGCCAAGTCGGGTCTGCCCCTGCTGGTCGACGAGCGGCTCAACCCGGAGGTCGAGGCGCTGCTCGTGCAGGGTGACGCCCCGCTGACCGGCGAGCAGGTGCGGGAGCAGGCGCTCGCCGCGCTGGCGCAGGAGATCCGGCTGATGCTGGACGAGGGCGTGGTGGCCGAGGCCGCCGACATCGACCTGTGCATGATCCTCGGCGCGGGCTGGCCGTTCCACCTGGGCGGCATCACGCCGTACCTGGACCGCGCGGGCGTCTCCGCCGCCGTGACCGGCCGCACCTTCGCCTGACGCGACACGATGATCGCTGTTTCCGGACAGGAAACGGGCTTCGACCCGACTTCTTGACCGGAAACAGCGATCACCGCGTTTCGGTGACCGGGTCGGCGGCGTTCGGCTGCTGCGGCTGATCCTCCGACCGGGACTGCACGAAGCGATAGTGCGCTTCGGGGTCGGCGATGATCGGGATGTCCGCCGCCGCATCCAGCAGTGCCTTCAAACGGGCCTCGCTCATACGGCTGCGGTGGCACGTTCGGCGGCGGAGCGTTCGACGCAGAACTCGTTGCCCTCGGGGTCGGCCATGACCGCCCAGCCGGTGCCGTCGGGGTTGCGCAGGTCGTTGACCAGGGTCGCGCCGATGGTGAGCAGCCGCTCGATCTCGTCGTCGCGGCTGCGGTCGGTCGGCTGCACGTCGAAGTGCAGGCGGTTCTTGACGGCCTTGCCCTCGGGCACGGCGATGAACAGCAGGTCCGGCCCGTCGTCGGGCGACATGAGCAGCGCTGCCGGGTCTTCGGGCTTGTCGTCGGGGTCGCGGGGGTAGCCGGTGACCTCGCTCCAGAAGCCCGCCAGCGCGTACGGATCGGTGCAGTCCACGGTGATGTGCCGGATCAGAGAGGTCATTTCACCGATGCTAGGGGCAGCGCGATGGTGACCTCCATACCGCCACCGGGCAGTGCCACCGCGCCGACCGTGCCGCCGTGCGCCACGCACACCGCCCGCACGATGGACAGGCCCAGGCCGGAGCCCCGGGCACCGGTGCGCTCGCGGCCGCCGCGGCGGAACGGCTCGAACAGTCCGGGCACGTCGGCCTGGTCCACCTTGAACCCGGTGTTGCCGACCATGAGCCGGGCGAACTCGCCGTCGTGGCGGCTCTCCACCCAGATCTGCCCGCCCAGGTGGTTGTAGCGGACCGCGTTCTCGATGAGGTTGCCGGCGAGGCGGTCCAGCAGGCTGGGATCGCCGATGACCGGAGCGGGGTCGAGCTTGGTGTCGACCGCGATCTTGATCCGGCGCACCTCGTGGTCCATGGCGGACAGCGCGCCCAGCACGCCCGTGCCGAGGTCAACCGGCTCGTTGCGCAGGCCGGTGCGGCCCTCGCTGCGGGCCAGCATGAGCAGCGCGTCGACCAGGGCGTTGGCCCGCTCGGACGCGTCGCGTACGACGGTCGCCATGCGCTTGAGCTCGGCGGTGTCCACCGCCGGGTCGGACAGCGTCACGTCGATCTCGGTGCGCATCACCGCCAGCGGGGTGCGCAGCTCGTGCGAGGCGTTGGCGACGAAGCGCTGCTGCGCGGTGAACGCCGCGCCGAGCCGGTCCAGCATCGCGTCGAAGGTGTCGGCCAGCTCGGCGACCTCGTCGTCCGCTCCGGTGTAGCGGATGCGCTGGTCGAGGGTCTCCCCGCCGAGCTTGCGGGCGGTGGCGGTGACGTGGTGCAGCGGGCGCAGGGCGCGGCCGACGACGGCGTACGCCCCGAGGACGCCGACCAGGCTGATCGCGAGCACGGCGACCAGGCCCTTGACGGTCAGCTCGGTCTGCGCGGCGGCCAGCACCGACTCCTGCCACTGCCGGGCGTCCAGCTGCTGCCCGTCGGCGAGCCGGACCACGGTGCCCGGGGCCAGCTCGTCGGCGGGGTGCAGCACGGCGTTGACGACCAGCCAGGCGACCAGCATCAGCAGGACGCCCGCGCCGACCAGCAGCACCCCGTTGAGCAGGGTGAGCCGCAGCCGCAGGGTGGGCCGGAAGCCGCGGCGGGCGGGCACGCGTTTCGGCCGGGCCGTCACGCGGCACCGTCCTGCGCCGCCGACGGGATGCGGTAGCCGGCGCCGACCAGCGTCTCGATGAGCCCGGGCTGCCCGATCTTCATGCGGAGCGTGCGCATGGTGACCCGCACTATGGTCGTGAACGGGTCGGTGTTGGCGTCCCAGACCCGTTCCAGCAGCTCCTCGGTGGAGACCACGCCGCCGCGGGCCCGCAGCAGCTCCTCCAGCACGCCGAACTCCTTGTTGGTCAGGTCGACCAGCACGCCGCCCCGGGTCACCGAGCGCTTGGCCGGGTCGAGTTCGAGGTCTCCGGCGCGCAGCACGGGCGGGGTGACCGGGGTGGCCCGGCGGCCGAGCGCCTGCACCCGGGCCACCAGCTCGTCGAAGGCGAACGGCTTGGGCAGGTAGTCGTCGGCGCCCAGGCGCAGGCCCTCGACCCGCTCGGCGACGCTGCCGCTGGCGGTCAGCATCAGCACCCGGGTCAGCGCCCCGGAGCCGACGAGCGCGGCGCACAGCTGGTCGCCGTGCATACCGGGCAGGTCCCGGTCGAGCACCACCACGTCGTACCGCGTGACGAAGGCCATCTCGTGACCGACGCTGCCGTCGTAGGCGACGTCCACGGCCAGCCCGTGCCGGCGCAGCCCGCGGGCGATCGCATCGGCCAAGTGCCGCTCGTCCTCCACCACCAGCACCCGCACGTCTCCGCCTTCCTTCGGCCCGGTTCCGCACACGAAGATAGAACCCCGGGGCCATTGCAAAAAATCTTCGTCTATAGAACTCTCATTGCAGAGAATCTCCAGCGTCCGGCACACCACGGGAGGCACCGATGAACCGACGCAACGTCCTGCGTACCGCCGCGGGCGCGGTCGTCGCGGCCGCCGCCGTGCCGGCCGACGAGGCCGCCGCCGCGACGGGCAAGAAGCCGCCCGCCGGCCGGGACATCGCGTTCCGCCGCTGGGACTCGCCGCAGCGCTGGGCCGAGGGTACGGGCAGCGGCGTCTTCGCCGGCACCGGAGGTCTCACCTTCGCCGCCCCGACCGGGAACTTCTCCCACACCGACCCCGTCACCGGACTGACCACCGACTACGAGACCGCCTCCTGGACCGGGCCGGAGACCGCCACCGGCTTCGCCGCCACCGAGGTCATCCCGTCCTGGACCGCGGACACCCCCGGCGCCTGCTTCGTGCGCATCGAGCTGAGCGGCACCACCGTCGCGGGCACCACCACGAAGTGGTTCGACCTCGGCCGCTGGGCCGCCGACGACGTGTCCTTCCGGCGCACCTCCGTACGCGGCCAGGGCGACGCGGACGGCACCGTGTACGCCGACACCTACGTCGCGGCCGACGGGCGCGCCCTGGCCTCCTGGCGGCTGCGGGCGACCCTGCTCCGCCCGGTCGGCAGCACCGACGTGCCGGTGCTGCGCACCCTCGGCGCGGTCGCCTCGGCGCTGCCCGCCCCCGGCAAGCTCACCCCGAGCGTGCCGCTCGCGGCGCAGGGCGTGGTGCTCGACGTGCCGCAGTACTCGCAGCAGATCCACCAGGGCGAGTACCCGCAGTGGAACGGCGGCGGCGAGGCGTGGTGCAGCCCCACCTCGACGTCGATGGTGCTGGCCTACTGGGGCGCCGGCCCCGCCCCCGCCGACTACGCCTGGGTGGACCCGTCCTACGCCGACCCGTGGGTCGACTTCGCCGCCCGGCACACCTTCGACCACGACTTCGACGGGTGCGGCAACTGGCCGTTCAACACCGCCTACGCGGGCCGGTTCGGGCTGCGCGGTTTCGTGACCCGGCTGCGCTCGCTCAACGAGGCCGAGCGGTTCATCGCCGCGGGCATCCCGCTGATCGCCTCGGCGTCGTACAAGAAGGGCCAGGTGCCGGGGCTGGACTACAGCACCAGCGGGCACCTGATGGCGCTGGTCGGCTTCACCCCCGGCGGCGACCCGGTGCTCAACGACCCGAACTCGGCGAGCAACGCGCAGGTGCGCAAACCCGTCGGCCGGGCCGAGTGGGAGGCGGCCTGGCTCAACAGCAGCCGCGGCGTGGTGTACGTCATCCACCCCGCTTCCGTGCCGCTGCCGACTCCGCCGGGCCAGGCCAACTGGTGACCCCGCCCGGTCAGTCCGCGAGGCGGTAGACGTCCAGGCCGATCAGCGACTGGCAGACCAGCGTCGCGCCGCCCAGCCAGCACCGGTCCAGGGTGATCCCGCCGGTGCCGACCAGCCGGACCCGGCCCGGCCGGGCCATGTCGACCACCCCGAACCAGGTCCGGTCGCCGTCGGTGCGGGTCAGCACCAGCCTGCGGCCGTCGGTCCCGGCCGGGATCCAGCCGTCCAGCCGCAGCAGCTCGGCCCCGGTCGTGACGTCGCGCAGGACGCCGGCCAGCGGGCGCTCGTCGGTGCCGGTGAGCACCCGGCCCGGCCCGAGCGGGGTGAACCCGCCGATCCGGCCCTGCCAGCGCACCGCGCCGTCGGCGGGGTCGAGCAGCCACACCTCGTCGGCCGCGCTGGCGCAGACCAGGGGCGAGCACCCGGTCAGGTAGACGTGCCTGCTGTCGAACGTCGGCGCGACGTCCCAGGCCGTCTCCAGCGCGGGCAGGCGCAGCGCGGCCACCCGCCGCCGCCCGGCGCGCTCGTACGCCACCACCGCCAGGCTGCCGACCACCTGCATGCCGCTCGCCTGCGGGGGCAGCGTGCGGGCGGCGCCCAGCCCGCCGTCGAGGCCGACCGAACGCACCCGGTCGCCGCCGCCGACGGTCTGGACCAGCACCATCCCGGCGAGCTGCCCGTCGACCAGGTGCGGCGCGAGCCAGAAGGAGCTGTCGAGGGTGCGCCGCCACAGCCGCCGTCCGCTCGCCACGTCCCAGCCGCCGTACCAGTCGAGCGCGGCGGACATGCCGACCAGCACCGCGGTCGCGCCGCCCGGTCCCACGCCGAGCAGGTAGGCCCGCTCCTGCCACCGCCGCTCCCCCGTCGCCGGGTCCAGCCCGTACGTCGTCCACGGCTCGGCCGCCGCGGCGCTGTCGAGCACCGTGACCAGCAGCGTCCCGCCGAGCCGCCGGGCCTCGTGCACCTCGGTGGAGTCGCCGTCCAGCGGCAGCCGCCAGCGCTCCGCGCCGTCAAGGCCGACGGCGACCAGGCTCCGGCCGGCCTCGCCGCGGTGCATCGCCAGCACCAGGTCATCCGCGAACACCACGGGCGCGGCGAGCGGGGGCGCGAGCTGGGTGATCCAGTGCAGCGGCACGGCGGGCACCGGCGCGGATCCGCCGCAGGCCAGCAGCCCGGCGAGCGCCACGATCAGCAGTGCCAGGGCCTGCCGGCCCGACCGGGACAGCCGCGGCCCGTCGTCCGGCTCCTCGGCGAGCCCGCGCGGGTCGCCGAGGTCGATGAGCACGGTCACCCTGCCTCCCGCCGGGCCGGATCAGTCGCGCAGCCGCCAGAGGATCGCCTGGTCGTCGTTCCGCGTGCAGAGCAGGATCCGCTGCTCGAACGCACACCGTCGCACATCACCGGGCAGCTGCGCCAGCACCTCCGGCCCGTCCGGGCCGAGCCGGGCGACCTGCAGCACCCTGCCCTCCGCCACCTGGCGCACCAGCACCGACACCGGCGACTGCTGCCACGGCACCGCCCAGCCCTCGACATCGACCGCCCGCCCGGTGTCGAAGGAGATCACCGTGTGGGGGCGCGGACCGAGCCCGCCGTCCATGTCCCCGTCGCGGTCGAAGATGAGCAGGTGGGAGTCCCTGGTCAGGTACGGCCCCGTGGCCAGTCGGCGGATCACCGTGCCGGTCGCCCGGTCGGTCACCTCCAGACCCGCGGGCGGGTCGGACAGCGGCACACAGCGCAACAACGGACCACAGTCGACACTCCGGCCGTCCGGCACGGGACCGGGCACCGCCGCCAGCGTCGTCCCGTCGAACCAGGCCGTCCGGGGGCCGGCACCGGTGGTGTAGCCGAGGGCGAGCTCACCGCCGATGGCGAACGCCGAGTCGACCGTCTCGGGCACCCGCACCGTGCCGCTGCGCAGCACCCGGCCGTCGCGCCCGCCGTACGCCGTGACCAGCCCGTCCGGGCTCACCGTCCAGGCTGTGCCGCCCTTGGCGTCGAACGCGGTGTTCACCGCGTCCGGCATGGTCCACAGCCGGGCCCCGGTCCGCAGGTCGTGGATGTGGACCGCCGGCGCGCCGTTCGCCCCGTACACCGAGCCCATGGTGTGCACCGTGTCGCCGGTCGGTTCCATCAGCTGGTGGGTCCGCCACAGCTCGGCCCCGGTGGCGAGGTCGAGCGCGACGCTGAGTTGGGCGTTCCCTCCGTCCGACTGCGCGATCACCGCGATGTCCGGCACCGCGGGCGAGACCACGATGCTGCTCAACTCGGGCCGGTCCGGCAGCTCCACGCTCCACCGGGCCGTGCCGTCGGCCAGCTCGTACGCCGTGAGCCGGCCCTGCCCCCGCAGCAGCACCACGTCCCCGGCGAACACCATGTCGGTGTGCAACGCGTCGGCCACCGGCACCCGGGCCAGCTCGATGAGCCGCATCTCCGGCGCGGCCGCTCCGCCGAGCGCCAGCGGCAGCGCCGCGGCCAGCACCAGCGCGACCACCCGCAGGCGGCGTCGCGGCCCACCGGGTTCGGGCAGCGGTTCGCGCCAGCCCCCGCCCAGGTCGATCACCGGTCCACCCGCCGCGGTGTTCATGGCCGCTCCTCTCCGATGCGCCAGATGACGACGTCGCCGGACGTGGTGGTGCAGGCCGCCGCCCGTGGCACGGTGGCGCACTGCACCAGCCCGTGCGGCTCCCGGCCGAGCGGGCGCAGGCCGTCGGCGGTCAGCTCGGCGAGATGGGTGGCGAACGGATCGTGATCCTCGTGCCCGAGGAGCCGGGCCACCTGCCCCGTCGTGGACAGGACGCGCCAGCCCGCCACATCCGTGCGCAGCCGGCCGCCGGCCGGCTCCAGCCGACCGGTCGCGGCGCTCCCGACGCGGCCGCTGCCGAACAGCAGCAGCCCCGCGGCACTGCCGACGTGCGCCGTGTCCGGCGCCAGGGGCCGGATCGGCGCGCCGGTGGCGCTGTCGATCAGGTACGGCGTCGCCTGGTCGGCCGGATAGGCGCAGGAGGTGCCGGCTCCGCAGTCGTACTCGCCGATCCACCGGTGCTCCCCGCCCACGGGGCCAAGCCCGTCACGGGCGTACCACCGCACCCCGGCGACCTGCTCGAACCCGTCGGCGTCGAACCGGTAGCCGATGATCCCGACCGCGTCACGGCTGGTCAGTACGGTCATCCTGGTGCCATCGGGCAGCCCGATCCTCGTCCGGCGGCGTACCGCGCCCGTGGCGAGATCGTGCTCCACCAGCTGCCCGTCCCCGGTCAGCTCCCACAGCCCCGAGCCCCAGCCGTCCACGGCGAACGACCGCGCCGACACCCGCCAGCGCGGCGCGTAGGTCGCCAGGTCACGCACCTCGACCGCCGGGCGGGCCGGATCGCCGGAGAAGGCGAGCAGCACGTCGCCGACCGGTTGCACCTGGGCCGGCGCGCGCCAGCGCACCTGTCCGGTCATCCGGTCCACGGCCACCGCCTCGTGCGACGTGGACTGCGGCTCCGTCGACTCGCCCTCCGGTGTGGAGAAGCCCAGCACGATCAGGTCGCCCGCGGCGTGGATCGAGTCGGCCACGCGCGGCAGGCTCCAGCGTCGCCGACCGTCGGCCGCGTCGTACGCCGTGATCGCGTCATGGGTCTGCACCAGGAGTGTGTCGGTGCCGGCGGTGGCGAGCAGGAACGCCTGCGGCTCGAACCAGCGGGCCAGCTCGGTCAGCCGGGCGGGCGGCGGCGGCTTGTCGGCGATCATGGTGAGGGCGAGCAGCGCCAGGCAGGCCGCGGCGGCGGCGGACACGGTCCAGTGGCGGCGCCCCGCCGGCCGCTCGACCGGCTCGGCCGGCTCGGTTGCCCAGCCGTCACCGAGGTCGATCACGGCGGTGCCGGCCAGGCCGGGCCCGGTCACCGCGGCTCCTGTTCGACCCGCAGCACCACGATCTCCCCCGCCATCGTGGCGCAGACCAGGGTCCGCCCGGTCAGGGCGCACTCCCGCAGCAGGTACGGCACCGCCCCGAGGCGCACCGCCGCCCGCTCGGTCAGCTCCGCCAGGTACGTGCGCCGGTTCGGCAGGTCGTACCAGCCGAGCACGTGGACGAGATCGCCGTTCGCGGCGAGCACCCGCCAGCCCTTCAGCCCGGTGTTCAGCTCCCCGGTCCGCGGATCGAGCACCCCGCGCACCGTCGGCACGCTGAAGTCGTTCTGGCCCTCCTGCCCGAGCAGCAGCGGGCCCAGCGGGCTGCCGGCCGTCTGCCCGGCGGGCATGGTCCGCAGCACGCCGCCGGTGGCCGGGTCGACCAGGAACACCTGCTCGCCGTCGAAGGTGTGCCCGCAGCGCAGACCGCGGCCGCAGTCCTGCTCCCAGGCCCACTGGCCGGCCGCGCTGAGCGCGGTGAGATCGGTGGTGGAGTACCAGAACGTCGTGCCGCGCGCCCAGCCGCCGTCGCCGAACCCGGTGACGCCCACCGCGTCGCGGCCGAGCGTCAGGTTCAGGTATCGGCCCGGCTCGGGCAGCCGCACCCGGGCCGCCCGGCGCACCGCTCCCGTGTGCAGGTCGTGCTCCACCAGCTCGCCGTCCGGCGCGATCCGCCACAGCGCCGCGCGCCGCGAGTCGACGGTCCAGCTGAGCGCGGCCGGCACCCGCCAGCGCACCCGGCCGGTGCGGGTGTCGCGCAGCTCGATGTCCGGCGTCACGGCGGCGGGCTGGTAGGCGACCATGACGTCGCCCCGCACCTCGAGCTGCCGCTCGCTGCTCCAGCGCCGCTGCCCGGTCGCCCGGTCCACGGCCACCGCCCACTCGGGCTTCTCCTGGGCGGGCTCGTTCATCGCGTCACCGCGGAACAGCACCACCACGTCGTCGTACGCGACCGCGTGGACGAGCGCGGCCTCCTGGACCGACCACAGCTCCCGCCAGCCGCGCGGGTCGTAGGCCACCGCGCGCTGGTTCTCGAAGACCATGACGAGAGCGTCGTCGACCACCCACGTGCTTCCCGCCGACGACGGCAGGAAGGCCAGCGTGGACACCCGCTGCCGGGGCAGCCGGTCGGCCGCGGACACGCCGGTCAGCACCGCGGCCACGGCCAGCACCGCCGCCAGCAGGCGTATCCGGCCGGACGTGACCACCGGCCCGGCCGGCTCGTCGGGCTCGTCGGCCGCCAGCACGCCCAGGTCGATGACCCCGACGCCGTCCGGCTCACGCACCACGCCCGCACCACCTCACGCGTCCGTCGACGGATCGCCGCACCGCCGGGCGGCCGTCCGGCGCGACCGCAAGGCTCTTCGCGTGCTCAGACGCGCCGGAGCCGCCGACGGGTTGTCGTCGGCGGCTCCGGTCGTGCTCGGTCGGTGCTAGCTGCGCACCGAGGTCGCCAGCGGCGACGGCGCGGCAGGGGTGACCGCGGCGGCCCACTTGGTGACCCGCTCGGTGATCTCCGGGACGGTCAGCCCGATCTCGGCGAGGATCTCCGCCCGGGTGCCGTGGTCGATCCACGTCGACGGCACGCCGAGGTCGCGCAGCGGCACGTCCACCTCGTTGTCGCGCAGCAGCTTGGAGACCGCGTCGCCGACACCGCCGGCCCGTACGCCGTCCTCCAGCGTCACCACCAGCTTGTGCTCGCGGGCCAGCGGCACCAGGTCCACCGGCGCCGGGCGCACCCAGCGCGGGTCCACCACGGTCACGCCGTAGCCGCGCTCGGCGAGTTTCGCGGCGACCTGCACCGACAGGTGCGCGAACGCGCCGACCGACACCAGCAGCACGTCCTTGCGCTCGGCCTCGGCCAGCACGTCCAGCCCACCCAGGCCGTCCGAGCCGCCGACGCGGCGCAGCGCGGGCAGCGCGGCGGGCACCGAACCGGTCGGGAAGCGCACGATGGTCGGACCGTCCTCGATGCCGATCGCCTCACGCAGCTCCTCGCGCAGCGTCTCGGCGTCCCGCGGGGCGGCGATGCGCAGGCCCGGCACCACGCCGAACACCGACATGTCCCAGATGCCGTAGTGGCTCGGGCCGTCGGGGCCGGTGATGCCCGCCCGGTCCAGCACGAACGTGACCGGCAGCTTGTGCAGCGCCACGTCCAGCAGGACCTGGTCGAAGGCGCGGTTGAGGAAGGTCGCGTAGATGGCGACCACGGGGTGCAGGCCGGCGAGTGCCAGGCCCGCCGCCGAGGTGGTCGCGTGCTGCTCGGCGATGCCCACGTCGTACGCCCGGTCCGGGTAGGCCGCGGCGAGCCGGTCGATGCCGGTGGACTCGGGCATCGCGGCGGTGATGCCGACGACGTCGGGCCGCTCGCCCGCGATCTCGACCAGTTCCTCGGCGAACACCTTGGTCCACTTCAGACTGGGCGCGGCCAGCAGCTTGCCGGTCTCCGGGTCGAACGCGCTCGGCGCGTGGAAGCGGTCGGCCTCGTCGTTGAGGGCCGGCTGGTAGCCGTAGCCCTTCGCGGTGACCGCGTGCACGATCACCGGGCCGCCGAAGCGGCGGGCGCGGCCCAGCGCCGACTCCAGCGCGACCTGGTCGTGCCCGTCCACCGGCCCGATGTACTTCAGGCCCAGGTCCTCGAACATCGCCTGCGGGGCGACGGCGTCCTTGATGCCCTTCTTGACCGCGTGCAGCGCGTCGAACAGCGGCTTGCCGACCAGCGGGGTCTTCTCCAGCGCGTCCTTGACCAGGTCCAGGACCTTCTCGTAGCCCGGGTTCAGGCGCAGCGTGGCGAGGTGGTCGGCCAGGCCGCCGATGGTCGGGGCGTACGAGCGGCCGTTGTCGTTGACGATGATCACCAGCGGGTTGTCCGTGGCGGCGATGTTGTTCAGCGCCTCCCAGCACATGCCGCCGGTCAGCGCGCCGTCACCGACGACCGCGACCACGTGGCGCTTCTCGCCACGCAGGGCGTAGCCCTTGGCCATGCCGTCGGCGTAGGAGAGCGCGGTCGAGGCGTGGCAGTTCTCGACCAGGTCGTGCTCGCTCTCGGCCTGGTTCGGGTAGCCGGTGAGGCCGCCGCGCTGGCGCAGCTGGTCGAAGCCGTCCATCCGGCCGGTGACCATCTTGTGCACGTACGCCTGGTGGCCGGTGTCGAAGATGAAGCGGTCGGCCGGGGAGTCGAAGACCCGGTGCATGGCCAGGGTGAGTTCCACCACACCGAGGTTCGGCCCGATGTGCCCGCCGGTGCGCGCGACCTTGGCGATCAAGAAGTCGCGGATCTCGGCCGCCAGGCCGGTCAGCTGCTCCGGGGACAGCGTTTTGAGGTCCTGCGGCCCTTTGACCGAGCTCAGCAGGCTCATACCCTCGTTCATGCCCTCTCCTCGCTGCCGTCCCGTACCGCACTCCGGTGGGGGTGCCCTACGTTCCGCTTACCCATGCCGGGGAAGTCTATCGGCAGCACGCTCGGCCGCTCATCGGCTCGCCACCCCTTCACGAGACCTTCACTCACTCCTGGCCGCCGCATGGCAGCCGCTTGGGCGACACCCGGTCACTCCCCCGGGTTCAGCAGCGCGACACATTCCACGTGGTGCGTCTGCGGGAAGCAGTCGTAGGCCCGCAGGGCCGTCAGCTTCCAGCCTTGCTCGCGGAAGGTGCGCACGTCCCGGCCCAGGGCGGCCGGATCGCAGGCGACGTACGCGACCGCTCGCGGACCCGCCGCGGTGATCGCCTTGACCACGGCCGCGCCGGCCCCGGTGCGCGGCGGGTCGAGCACCACCACGTCGGGGTGCGGCAGCCGCTCCTTGGGGCGGCGGTCGCGGTGCAGGGCCCGCTCCACCGTCGCCTCGACGACGCGCACCGGCAGCGTGGCCAGGTTGCCCCGGGCCGCCGCGACGCCGTCGCGCGCCGACTCGACCAGGGTCACCGCGCCGGTCACCCCGACCCGGTCGGCCAGGGCCGCGGCGAACAGGCCCGCGCCGCCGTACAGGTCCCAGGCGTGCTCGCCGGGCCGCGGGTCCAGCAGGTCCAGCACGGCCTGCGCCAGGGTGTCCGCGGCAGCCGGGTGCACCTGCCAGAAGCCGCCCGCGGAGATGGTGAAGTCGTGCCCGGCGGCCCGCTCCACGAGCTGCTGCGGCGGCTCCTGGACCAGCTGGGCCGGGCCGGTCGACGGCTTGACCACGTCGATCAGGTCGGTGTCCGGCCAGCGCCGCTCCAGCACGTCGAACGCCTGGATCTCCGGGTGCGCGATGCGGCAGCGGCTGATCGCCACCACCTCGTTGGAGCGGTGCTTGAGCAGGCCGGGCCGGCCCAGCGCGTCCGCGCGGTAGCGGACCCGGGTGCGCCAGCCCTCGTCCCCGCCGGGCAGCTCGGCGACCGCCACGCCCAGCGCGTCCACCTCGGCCTCGGTCAGCTTGCCGAGCCGGACGAGCTGCTCGCGGACCACCGCCGCCTTCCACCGCCGCTGCGCCGGGGACGCGACATGCTGCAGGTCGCAGCCGCCGCAGCCGTTCGCATGGGCGTACGGGCAGCGCGGAGTGATCCGATCCGGGGATGCCTCCAGCACCTCGACGCAGTCGCCGCGCAGGTAGGCCTTGTGCAGCTCGGTGATCTCCACGAGCACCCGCTCCCCGGGCAGCGCGTGCCGCACGAAGATCACCTGACCCTCGTGCCGGGCCACGCAGTGCCCGCCGTGCGCGATCGGCCCGACGGTCACCTCGACCTTGTCGCCCTCGTAAAGCTCCGTCACCGTCATGCGCGCTCCTCGCTGCGCTCGTCGCCCACATGACACACGTGCCCGCCGATTCGCTCGCTGCGCTCGCTCATGCGTCCTCTCCCGCACGCGGGCCGCGGGCCGGGGTGCGCACCAGGTCGCGGTCCAGCCGATCCAGGTCGGTGCTGTTGGTCGAGGCGAGCTGCCAGGGCACGCTGGTGACCATCACGCCCGGCTCGTACAGCAGCCGGCCCTTGATGCGCAGCGCGGACTGGTTGTGCAGCAGGTGCTCCCACCACCGGCCCACGACGTACTCGGGGATGTAGACGGTCACCACGTCGCGTGGCGAGGCCCGGCGCAGCGACTTCACGTAGTCGATGATGGGCCGGCTGATCTCCCGGTAGGGCGAGTCGACCACGGTCAGCGGGGTGTTGATGCCCCGGCGCTCCCATTCGGCCTGGATGGCCCGGGTGTCCGCGACGTCCACGTTGACGGTCAGCGCGGTCAGCGTGTCCGGCCGGGTCGCCTTCGCGTACGCCAGCGCCCGCATGGTCGGCAGGTGCAGCTTGCTGACCAGGACGATGGCGTGGTTGCGGGCCGGCAGCACCGGCCGCTCCTCCGACGGCACCAGCTCGCGGGCGACCGTGTCGTAGTGCCGGCGGATGCCCACCATGATCGCGTAGATCACCGCCATCGCCGCGATCGAGATCCACGCGCCGTGGGTGAACTTCGTCGCCAGCACCAGCAGCAGCACGAAGCCGGTCAGCACCGCGCCGAAACCGTTGATGACGCGGGCCCGTTTCATGCGGCGGCGGGCCGACACGTCGCGCTCGGTGCGCAGCAGCCGGTTCCAGTGCCGCAGCATGCCGATCTGCGACAGCGTGAACGACACGAACACGCCGACGATGTACAGCTGGATCAGGCGGGTGGTCTCCGCCTGGAACGCGATGACCAGGATCGCCGCGAAGACGGCCAGCAGCAGGATGCCGTTGGAGAAGGCCAGCCGGTCGCCGCGGGTGTGCAGCTGGCGCGGCAGGTACCGGTCCTGCGCCAGGATCGAGCCCAGCACCGGGAAGCCGTTGAACGCGGTGTTCGCGGCCAGCACCAGGATCAGCGCGGTCACCGCGATCACCAGGTAGAAGCCGAGTGAGAAGTGGTCGAAGATGGTCGAGGCGAGCTGCGCGGTCACGGTGGGCTGCACGTAGTTCGCGGGTACGCCGACGATCTGCTGCTGCGGGTCCTCCACGTACTGCAGGCCGGTCTTGAGGCTCAGCGCGACGATCGAGACCAGCATGATGATCGACAGCAGGCCGAGCATCAGCAGCGTCGTGGCGGCGTTCTTGCTCTTGGGCGGCTTGAACGCGGGCACGCCGTTGGAGATGGCCTCGACGCCGGTCAGCGCCGCGCAGCCCGAGGAGAACGCACGCACCAGCAGGAAGGCGAACGCGAAGCTCGCGCCGACCTGCAGCCCGTGCTCGGGCAGGATGGTCAGGTCCGCGCTCGGGGCCTTGAGGTCCTCGCCGAGCACGAAGATCCGGATCACGCCCCAGCCGATCAGGCCGAGCATCGAGAACATGAACAGGTAGGTCGGGACGGCGAACATGACGCCCGACTCGCGCAGGCCGCGCAGGTTCATCGCGGCCAGCAGCGCGATCAGCAGCACCGCGGTGACCACCTCGTGCCGGCCGATCAGCGGGATCGCCGCCCCCAGGTTCTCCACGCCCGACGAGATCGACACCGCGACCGTGAGCACGTAGTCCACCAGCAGCGCGCTGGCCACCGCCAGACCCGACTTGGAGCCCAGGTTGACCGTGGCGACCTCGTAGTCGCCGCCGCCGGACGGGTAGGCGTGCACGTTCTGCCGGTAGCTCGCGACGACGGTCAGCATCACCACCACGACCGCCAGCGCCACCCACGGGGAGTACGCGTAGGCGGCCGCGCCCGCGATCGACAGGGTCAGCAGGATCTCGCCGGGCGCGTAGGCGACGCTGGACAGCGCGTCCGAGGCGAAGATCGGTAGTGCGATGCGCTTGGGCAGCAGGGTGTGCTGCAGTCGGTCGGAACGGAACGGCCTGCCGAGCAGGAGACGCTTCAGCAGGGAGGTAGGGCTCGCCACATGTGGGAGCCTACGACGCCCGGGCGCGGGTGCACGTGGCACTCTGATGTCGCGCGCCGTACGCGCGCATGGCAGGC
Source organism: Catellatospora coxensis (assembly GCF_016862635.1). GTDB lineage: Bacteria > Actinomycetota > Actinomycetes > Mycobacteriales > Micromonosporaceae > Catellatospora > Catellatospora coxensis. Next base: position 22,238 of record NZ_BONI01000099.1, read on the forward strand.
TGGGCGAAGGTGGGAGTCCGGGGCGCACCGCACCGGTGCCTGTCGCGGGGTCAGGACGCCGGTCGGGAGGGCGTGACGTGCACGTTGTGATCATGGGGTGCGGCCGGGTCGGCTCGACGCTCGCGCACAGCCTGGAGGCGCGCGGGCACTCCGTCTCGATCATCGATCAGGACGCCGACGCGTTCCGCCGGCTCTCCCCCGATTTCGCGGGCACCACGGTCACCGGCGTCGGCTTCGACCGCGAGGTCCTCATCCAGGCCGGCATCGAGCGGGCCGACGCCTTCGCCGCGGTCTCCAGCGGCGACAACTCCAACATCATCTCGGCGCGGCTGGCGCGCGAGACGTTCGGCGTGCAGCGCGTCGTGGCCCGCATCTACGACCAGCGCCGCGCCGAGGTGTACGAGCGGCTGGGCATCCCCACCGTGGCGACCGTGCGCTGGACCGCCGACCGCATCGTGCGGCACCTGGTGCCCGAGGGCGCCACCGAGCTGTACCGCGACCCCACCAGCACCGTCGCCATCATCGAGACCCCGGTCAACCCCGCCTGGATCGGCCACCCGCTGCACGCGCTGGAGGAGGCGACCGGCACCCGCACCGCCTTCCTGATGCGCTTCGGCCTCGGCACGCTGACCACCGCGTCGACCGTGCTGCAGGACGGCGACCAGGTGTTCATGCTGGTCACGGACGACATCGCGGAAACCGTCACCAAGATCGCCGCCGCGCCGCCGGCAACGGCCTAGGAGGAGTCACCATGCGGGTCGCCATCGCCGGGGCGGGCAACGTCGGGCGCTCCATCGCCCAGGAGCTCATCGAGAACGGCCACCAGGTCATGCTGCTGGAGCGCCAGCCGCGCATGCTGCGCCCCGAGCGGGTGCCGGCCGCGGACTGGGTGCTCGCCGACGCCTGCGAGCTGTCCAGCCTCCAGGAGATCAACCTCGCCGCCTGCGACGTGGTCGTCGCCGCCACCGGCGACGACAAGGTCAACCTGGTGGTGTCGCTGCTGGCCAAGACCGAGTTCGCGGTGCCGCGCGTGGTCGCCCGGGTCAACCGGGCCGAGAACGAGTGGCTGTTCACCGAGCAGTGGGGCGTGGACGTCTCCGTCTCCAAGCCGCGCGTGATGGCCGCCCTGGTCGAGGAGGCCGTCACGGTCGGCGACCTGGTCCGGTTGATGACCTTCCGGCACGGCGAGGCCAACCTCGTGGAGATCACCCTGCCGGAGGACGCCCCGCACGTGGGCCTGCCGATCCGCTCCATCCCGCTGCCGCCGGACAGCGCCCTGGTCGCCATCGTGCGCGGCCGGCGCGTGCTCACACCGACCCCGGACGACCCGGTCGAGGCCGGCGACGAGCTGGTCTTCGTCTGCACGGTCGAGGTCGAGGAGCAGGTCCGCTCGGTCATGCTCGGCGCCGACAGCGTCGAGAAGACCCGCTCCCGCCGCCGCTGACCCCGCGCGGCGGCGACACGCCCGCCTTGCCATAGACGTTGGCCTATCTCATCGAAAAACTCGCGATCGGAGTCGATGAGATAGGCCAACGTCTATGAAGATCGGGGTGGGGCGGCCACCGGCGCGCGCCCGTGCGGTGAGGCGCGGCGGCGGTGAGGCTGGTCAGGCGGGCTGGGGCTGTTCGCGGCGGACGCGGCGGACGACGCCGAAGCTGATCACCACGAGCAGGGCGAACAGCGGCGTGCCCATCACGATGCGGGCGATGCCGAGGGCGGTGCCCTGCTCGGTCATCCACAGCCCGCCCTGGACGGCCACCTTGATCGCGAACACCACCGCCCACAGCGCGGTCAGCTGGGAGAAGACCCGTACCAGCCGGGTGTCCTCGCGCCAGTCGTTGCGCCCGCCGTTGGCGATCACGGACCAGAACCAGCCCACCATCGGATGGCGCAGCGCGATCGAGCCCAGCAGGATCACGATCTGGCCCATGGTGATCCAGATGCCCGGCAGGTAGAAGTCGACCTCCTTGCCGGAGTCCCAGGCCATCCAGGCCCCCAGCCCGATGCCGAACAACCCGTTCAGCGCGAAGCGCACGGGCCGCTTCTGGATCAGCCGCACCACCGCGATCCAGATCGCCACCGCAGCGGACGCGCCGATGGCGGACTGCAGCGCGATGCGCGACTCCTCGGCCGGGAACCAGAAGCCCAGCACGATGTTGGTCAGCACGAACACGATGACCGGGATGGCCGCCTCGGTCATCCCGCGCCAGCCGCCCAGCTGCTGCGCCACCTGCTCGGCGAACGGCGGGAGCTGCTCGGGATCGTCCTCAGCAATGGCACGATTACGGTCAGTGACAGGATCGCTCATGCCAGCTCCTCGCTGCGCTCGTCGCCGGCAGCCGCCGACATCATGATTCGCTCGTGAAGCTCGCTCATCACCGCTCCTCGCTGCGCGCGGATCGCTCGCTCACGCGGCCGCTTCCAGCTCGTAGTAAGGGTTGTAGATGACCTTGCGACCGTCGCGCACGGCGACCCGGCCGCGCACGTTCAGCCCGCGCCCCGGCTCGATGCCGTTGATGTGCCGGCGGCCCAGGAACACCAGGGTGATCAGGTCGGTGCCGTCGTAGAGGTCGGCTTCCAGGGTGGGCAGGTTGGTGCGCGGCGTGTAGACGACCGTGCGCAGCCGGCCGCTGACGTTGACGAGATCGCCGCGGTGCACGGTGTCCGCGCAGACACAGCCCGCGAGTTCGGTGTCCCGGCGCAGCTCCTCCGACTCGAGTTCGGAGTCGGTGGCGGTGAGGCGGTGGAGCATGCCACGCAGCCCCTTGTGCCGTGATCGGGCGTCGTCGGTCGACATGACCTGCTTCATCCTTCCCCGCCGGGGCGAGGTCCCCGAGCGGCGCGTAACAGCCAGCCTACTGCGGGGCGGCCCGCCTGGGGACACCCCGGGCCGAACATGGGACGGCCCCGGGCGCGCCGCGGTGACGGCGGCGCGCCGGGGCCGGCCCGGGTCAGTCGCGGCGCGGCCGCGGGGAGGGCTTGCGGCGCGGGGCGTCACCCGGGGCGGGGGCCACGGCGCCGTTGGCGCCCGCCGGTGCGATCGAGCCGAACGGCGTCGGCGCGGGCGTCGGCGGCACCCGGCCCGGCACCAGCTGGTTGCCGGAGCCGCCGTACGGGTCGCCGCCGTAGGCGCCTTCGCCGTACTGCGGCTGGCGGGGCTGCTCGACGGGCGGTTCCGGCTCCGCCTGCGCGGCCTGCCGGGCGGCGGCCTCCTCGGCCATGTTCGGCGGCAGGCGCAGCGGCAGCGCCTCCCGGACCGGGCGGGCGGTGTCGTCGCGGCGGACCGCCAGGCCGGTCAGGCACAGCGTGAGCGGGCCGGCCTCGGTGACGTCGATCGCCGCCGGGCCCTGGAACACGGCGCGGACCATCCAGCGCGGGCCGTCGACCCCGATGAAGCGCAGGTCGTTGAAGCCCTCGGGGGTACGGATGCGGGCGCGCAGCTCGATGCCCCAGCGCCCGTTCACCTCCTCGGCGCCGACCCCGTCGGCGAACAGCGACTTGCGGATCTCCTCGCGCACCTCGTCCCAGATGCCCTCGGTGCGCGGCGCCGCGAAGACGCCGAGCTGGAGCGCGTTGGGGCCGTGCACGAGCGCGATCTGCTGGATCATGCCCTGCTCGCCGGCCTGCACCCGGATCTCGACCCCGTCGACCGCGGGCAGCAGCAGGCTGCCCAGGTCCAGGCGGGGCGCGTCGGGCGCCTCCGATACGTCATACGGGCCGTCGTCACCGAAGATCGAGGCCTCGGCGGGGAAGTGGGAGCCGTTCGTGCCGCCGGCGGACTGGGCGGCGGGCGCGTCAGCCTCGTCGGGCTGCCAGTCCTCGCCGAGCAGCGCGGCGCGCCGGGCGGCGCGGGCGTCCACGAACTTCGGCTCCTCGGCCTTGGCGTGCCGGCCACCGCTGGCCGCACGTCGTCGCGAGAAGATCACTGTTCCTCCTCATTTCCCCGTCGAGCCGTGCCCGCCGGTGCCCCGTACGGAGTCCGGCAGCTCGGCGACGTCGTGGAAGTGTGCCCGCTCCACCCGCTGCACGACAAGTTGCGCGATGCGGTCGCCGCGAGAGATCTTGGCGGTGTTCGCCCGGTCGTGGTTGATCAGCTGAACCAGGATCTCGCCCCGGTAGCCCGCGTCGACGGTGCCGGGAGCGTTGAGCACGGTCACCCCCATTTTCGCCGCCAGACCGGACCGGGGGTGGACCAATCCCACGAACCCGTCGGGCAGGGCGATGGCCACGCCCGTGGGCACCAGCCGGTGCTCGCCGGGGGCGAGCACGACGTCCTCGGCGGCGTACAGGTCCGCGCCGGCGTCCCCCGGATGGGCGTACGACGGCGGCGGCAGGTCCGGGTCGAGCCGGCGGATCGGCACCACGACGGGTGGGGTCGCAGGGGGATACAACGGTCAAACCTCCGGGGGAAGTGCTGAACGCGCGCCCGCGACGGGGAGCTGCGTCTCCTTGCCTCTATCCTGCCGCGCCCGGTGGACCCGGCGGGCCCTACCCTCGATGCTGTGACTCATCCAGGCAGCGGCACGGCATCCTCAGGCACAACGGCGACAGGGGGTGGCGCGGCACGGCCTGTGCCCGGTCACACCGAGCGCCTGTCCGTGCCGTGGTGGCTGTGGCTGCCGTCTTTGCTGGTCGGAGCCGTGTTGGCGGCTCAGGTCGGATTGGGCGCGGCCGGACCGCGCGGCTGGGTGGCGTACCCGGTGGTGCTGACCCTGGTCGCCGTGGGCCTGTGGCGGCTGGGCCGGATCCGGATCAGCGTGACCGAGGACGAGTTCCTGGTCGACGACGCCCGGCTGCCGCTGCGCCACGTGGCGCAGGCGATCCCGCTGGACGCCGCCACCAAGCGCGAGCTGCTCGGGCCGAGCGCCGACCCGATGGCCTTCGTGATCCAGCGGCCCTGGGTCCCCGGGGCCGTGCAGGTGGTGCTCGACGACCCCGACGACACCACGCCGTACTGGGTGATCAGCAGCCGCCGGCCCGAGGACCTGGCCCGCGCGCTACGCCGCGTCGGCTGACCCGGGCGGCAGCGCCGGGCCCCGCCGCTTGCTGCGCAGATCGTTGCGGATGTCGTCGCCGAGCCGGCGGGTGGCCTTGCGGTTGAGGTAGCTGGCGATGGCCGCGCCGGTCAGCAGCGGCCCCAGCGTGGTCAGGTTGCGCCCGAACCGCTTGAGGACCATGTCGCGCAGCTGCTTGCGGGTGGCCGTGCCGAGCACCGTGGCGGCTGCCGCGCCGGGCAGCATCGGGCTGATGCCCCGGTGGCTCGCCCAGCCCTGCATGAGGCTGATCGCCCGCTGGGTCGGCGTGCCGAGCACCGGCTGGCCGTACACCTCGTGCAGCTCGCCGATGAGCTTGAGCTCGATGCCGACCACGCCGACCGTCTCGGTCGCCAGTAAGACCGGCGTGGACAGCAGCGTGGGCGGCACCGCCCACTCGATGGAGGCCATGCCGCCGCCGACCGCGCCGACGCCCGCCGCGGCGCGGGCCGCGTTGCGGATCAGGCGCTCGGCGAGGGCTTCGTCGTCGAGGCCCGGGTAGTGCCGCCGCAGCGTCTCCAGGTCGCGTACCGGCACGTGCGGGGCCAGGTCCGAGACCGCCTCGGTGATCCAGTTGATCGCCTTGCGCGGCATGAACACTTCTTTGACGCCGCGCTCGCGCAGGCCCACCAGCATCCGCCCGAGCAGCTTGCGCCGCCCCGCCTTGTCCAGGTCCTCGTCGGCGAGCCCCGCCACGGCGAGGGCCAGCTCGTCGGGCTTCCCCGCGGCGGCGCCGGGCGCGGCAGTGCCCGACACGCCCGTCGATGACTCAGCCTCGCCGGGCACCTGGTCGGGGCTCGTGGTCATGGCTCGCTCCTGTCGGCTGAGACGGCATCCGGTCCACGACGGTCGTCGGGCCGCTGCGGACCCGGACCGTGTGCGGCACGCCGCGTCCGTTGCGGCGTGCCTCGATCCGTGTACCCAGATGTTCTGCGCCATCTCACCCCATCGCGTCAAGCCCCGGAAGCGCCCGGCAGGCTCACGCGGTCAGGCGCACTCGCGGCAGATCGGCTCGCCGTTGCGCTCGCCTGCCAGCTGGCTGCGGTGATGCACCAGGAAGCACCGCGAGCAGCGGAACTCGTCGGCCTGCATCGGCACGACCTTCACCGTGAGCTCCTCGTCGGCCAGGTCGCCGCCGGGCAGCTCGAAGTTCTCGGCGAGGTCGGTCTCGTCCACGTCCACGCTGCCCGACTGTGTGTCGACACGCCGGGCCTTCAGCTCCTCGAGGCTGTCCTCACCGAGGTCGGCCTCGTCACGGCGCGGGGCGTCGTAGTCGGTGGCCATCGATTGTCACACTCCCAATTTGTGTACTTGTCCGTCATGCGCACGCACGTTGTCACTCTCAATGAGCGCGGTACTTTAGCGCGCCCGTGTGGGAGTTGTACGCTCCTGCACGCGAAGTTGTTCCCGATGTGACTGAGCAGACAGCGCCATGGGGCCGTCGGGTCAGGCGAGACCAAGGTAGGGGCAGCCGCCCGCCGATCACGGTCGGCGCGCCGGGAACGTACGGCCAATTCCGGCCGTCTGTCGGGTCGCGGCCCCCGGCGGGCCGGTCAACCGATAACCTCTGGCCCATGCCGTCAAAGTGGCGGCAGCGGACCTCTGGCTCACGGGGAGCGGCACCGAGATGCAACTGGCACGAATTCGGGCGATCGCCATCATCAGCACCCTGGCGATCATCGGTATCACCCTTGCCGTGATCACGCTCAATCGTGACACGCAGAGCGAGGCTCCGGTGGCCAAGAGCTGCCCCGCAGGCTGGGTGCCCGTCGACGACACGCTGCCCGACTCCGAGAGTCAGGTCAAGATCAACGTCTACAACGCCACGAACACCGCGGACCTGGCCCGCAACGTGGCCGCGGACTTCACCAACCGCAAGTTCAAGGTGGAGAAGACGGGCAACGAGAAGAAGGCCCAGCCCGACATCGTCGCCGAGCTGCGCTACGGCCCGAAGACGGTCGGCGCGGCCCAGCTGCTGAAGGCGTACTTCCTCAACGACGTCGAGCCCGTGTTCGACATCAAGCGCGAGAACGACACCATCGACGTGATCATCGGTGGGCAGTTCAAGCAGCTCGCCACGCCGACCGAGATGCGCCAGGCGGTCGCCGCGCTGGGCCGGCCCGAGCTGCCCGAAGGCACCTGCGCCGAGAAGCCCTGACCTGCCGCCCTCCTCGTGAAACGGGGCCCGGCCGCCGTCGCACCCGTGCGGCGGCGGCCGGGCCCCGTCCGCGTTCCCGTTCCGGGCTGCCCGGCGCTCCTTGATCGTTCGACTTGCCAGGCAGGTGGGCGTATCGGCTACGCACAGCTGCCGGGCAAGTCCGATGACCTTGACGGGCCGCGGGGCGCGGCTACGGGCCGCCGTCGGCGTCGAGGTCGGTGAGCAGAACGTCCAGCACGGCGTGCAGGGCTGGTGGCGCCGCCAGCACCATCTGCCCGCCGGCGGGGCGGCCCGACAGGCCGGTCACCAGCAGGCCCGCCTCGCGGGCGATCAGCCCGCCCGCGGCCAGGTCCCACTCGGCCAGGCCCTTCTCGTAGTACGCGTCCAGCATCCCTTCGGCGGCCGCGCACAGGTCCAGCGCCGCCGCGCCCATCCGGCGGATGTCGCGGACCTGCGGCAGCACGTGCGCCACCACCGCCGCCTGGTGGGCCCGCCGCTCCCGGGCGTAGGCGAAGCCCGTGCCGACCAGCGACAGGGCCAGCTCGGTGGCCGCCGAGCCGGTCAGCCGCCGCCCGTCACGCCACGCTCCGTGGCCCCGCGCGGCCGTCCAGGTCTCCCCCGTCGCCGCGTTGCGCACCACTCCCGCCACGACCTCCCCGTCCACCTCCGCGGCGATCGACACGGCGTACTGGGCCAGCCCGTAGAGGTAGTTCACGGTGCCGTCGATCGGGTCGACGATCCAGCGGGCCCCGCCCGCACCGGCAATTCCCGCGCCGCCGAACTCCTCGCCGAGTACCGTGTCACCCGGGCGCCGCGCCGCCAGCGCGGCGATCACCTGTTGCTCGACCGCGCGGTCCGCGGCCGTCACGACGTCCGTGGCGGTGGATTTCGTGCCGACATCAATGATCGCCTCGTTACGCATACGGCGGGCGGTGTCGGCCGCGTCAGCGGCCACCTGTACCGCGATATCCAGCAGTTCCAGCTCGTTCACGACCGTCCTCCTCGTCACCTGGTGCCATCCTGCCAAGGCTCCGGAGCCCGCTCGCGGACCACCTGCGGCGTGCGCGCCGAGATGATCGCCGAGTACGGCGCTACAATTCACGCCTGCGTCGTGCCGAAGGTGCGAGGCGCATCCACACATCACACTGGCTGACCCACCGCGAAGCGCCATGCGACGCGGCCGAAGCCGCAGATTCTTGTTTGATACTCGCCTCCGGAAGGTCGTCCGTGACTGAAGCCCGCCAGATCAGCGCCGACGTTCGCTCGCTCACCGACATGCTGCTCGCCCAAGCCGCAGGCGCCGGCGGCCGGCTCACGCCTGCGGATGTCGCGCGCACCGTGGAGGCTGCCGACGTCACCCCCGCCCAGGCCAAGAAGATGCTTCGCGCTCTGCTCGAGGCGGGCGTGACGGTCGAGGTCGACGACTCCGCCAACGGCCGCCGCAAGGTGGCCGCCGCGCGGGCCGCGACCCCGGCGTCGAAGGCCACCACCGCGAAGGCGGCTCCGCCCGCCGCGTCGAAGGCCGCCAAGCCGGCCGCACCCAAGCAGGCCACGCCCACCGAGAGCGGCGCCGACGCGCCCGCTCCGGTGAAGCTGGCCCCGAAGGCCGCTCCGGCCAAGGCCGCCCCGGCGGCCAAGCCGGTGAAGGCCGCCGCCAAGGCCGCCCCCGCGAAGGCGGAGGACGGTGCCGAGGACAAGACGGCTGCCAAGGCCGCCCCCGCGAAGAAGGCCGCCGCCAAGAAGGCTGTCGAGAAGAAGACAGCCGAGAAGGCCGCGCCCGCCAAGGCCGCCAAGAAGGGCGAGCCGGGCGAGGGCGACGAGCCGGACGGCGCCGACCTCTCGATCGAGGAGCTGGCCGCCGACCTGGAGGACGTCGTCGTCGACGAGCCGGTCGAGGTGGCCCAGGCCGCCGAGGCCGACGCCGCCGCGTCCGACGACTTCGAGTGGGACGCCGAGGAGTCCGAGGCGCTCAAGCAGGCCCGCAAGGACGCCGAGCTGACCGCGTCGGCCGACTCCGTCCGGGCGTACCTCAAGCAGATCGGCAAGGTGCCGCTGCTCAACGCGGAGCAGGAGGTCGAGCTCGCCAAGCGGATCGAGGCCGGCCTGTACGCCGCCGAGCGGCTGCGCCAGGCCGAGGAGGAGGGCCTGGCCCTCACCCGCGACATGCAGCGCGACCTGCTGTGGGTCTCCCGCGACGGCGAGCGCGCCAAGAACCACCTGCTGGAGGCCAACCTCCGCCTGGTGGTGTCGCTGGCCAAGCGCTACACCGGCC
>NZ_BONI01000100.1 GCF_016862635.1 Catellatospora coxensis
CGGGCGCCCGCCACGATCCTGCTCACCCAAGGCCTCGGGTACGCGTTGGCGTGCGCATCCGATCAAGTGGACGCCTGGCGGTTCGAGCAGGCCGTGACCGCGTCCGCCAAGGCGGACCCGGTCACGGCGCTGGCCCGGCTGGACGAGGCGCTGTCCTGGTGGCGCGGTCCCGCGTACGCGGACTTCCCGGACGCCGCCTGGCCGCGCGCCGAACGGTCCCGCCTGACCGAATTGCGCCTGCAAGCCGTCGAACAGCGTGCGCAAGCCCACCTCGACCTCGGACAGGCCGCCAGGGCCGCTGCGGACCTGGACGGACACGTCACCGCACATCCATGGCGGGAGCAGGGATGGGGGCTGCTGGCTCTGGCGCTGTACCGGTCGGGTCGCCAGGGTGACGCTCTCGCGATGCTGCGCCGGGCTCGTGAGCTGCTCGCCGGTCACCTCGGTGTGGAGCCCGGCCCGGCGTTGCGCACTCTGGAGATCGACATCCTGCGGCAGGAGCCGGGCCTGGACGCCCCCGGCCGACCGGATCCGGCCACCGAAGTGCTGACCCGGGTTGCCTCCGCCTACGAACGGGTCGACGTCGGCGCCCGGATGCGGCTGGAGTCGGCGGTCGGCATGCTGCGCAACCTCGCCGTCACCGGCGCCGGCGGTCTCGAGGTGGCCCGCGAGCAGCGGGCCGCAGCCGTCGCGGCCGCCGAGCAGCTCGGCGACCCGGAGCTGACCGCGCGGGTGATCGGCGCCTACGACGTGCCGGCCATCTGGCCCCGTGCCGACAAGGCGCAGCTGTCGGCCGGCATCGTCGCCGCGGCGGAACGGGCCCTCGCGATCCTCCCGCCGGTCGGCCGGGACCCAGCCCGGGCCCGGCTGCTGGCCACCATCGCGATCGAGTCGCGGGGCACCCGCGATCCACGGCCGGCGCAGTGCGCCCGGCAGGCCGAGGCGATCGCCCGCGCCAGCAGCGACCCCGCGCTGCTGGCGTTCGCGTTGAACGGCGTGTTCATGCAGAGCTTCGCGAGCACCGGCGGATCGGCGCACCGGGACCGGATCGGTGCCGAGCTGGTCGGCCTGGCGAGCCGGCACGACCTGGCCAGCGTGGAGGTGCTCGGTCACCTGATCAGGTTGCAGTCGAGTTGCGCGGTGGCCGCGTTCGACCGGGCCGATCAGCACGCGCAGGCCGCCGACGACCTTGCCGCCCGGCATGAGCGGCCGCTGGTCGCCGTGTTCACCCAGTGGTATCGGGCACTGCGGGCCGACATGGCCGGCGACGACCAGGCAGAGACTCTCTATCGGCGGGCAGGCGCTCGGCTCGACGATGCCGGGATGCCGGGTATGCGCGACGGGCTGCTGCCGCTGGCGCTGCTCGGGATGCGGCTGCGCCGGGGACAGCCGCTGGAGGCCACCGATCACGCCTGGGGGCCATACGAGCCATGGATACGTCCCCCAGCCCGGCTCGCCGAGGTGCCGGATCCACCTGCGGATCCGCTCGCTGAAGCTTTGTGGTGTCTGCTGGGCCGTGCCGCCATCGCCGCCGGCGATCCGGACACCATGAAACGGGTCAGGCAAGCGCTGCTCCCGGCGGCGGCGGAGTGGGCCGGCGCGGCCAGTGGAGCACTGACAATCGGCCGGGTCGCGGATCATCTGGCAGCGCTGGACGCCGCGCTGCTCACAGGTCGCATAGCGCCCTGATGCCCGCCATGGTTGATCGCGAAGCTGCGGTCCCGGACGGCCGTTGGCCAGGAATCCGCGGACGAAGTCGCGTGCCGGTTCCGGATGGCGGCATCAACCCGGCTCAAGCGCCGCCGAGGCCTGGCCACCAGGTACGACAAGCTCGCCGTCCGCTGTCGGGCCACCTACGACATCGCCGCGATCAGCGAATGGCTATGACCCGGTTATGAAACCTAGGGCAGTGTCACGACCTGTGCGGCGTAGGAAAGGCCGGCGCCGAAGCCTATGAGCAGCGCCGTCCCACCGCTGGGGGCTTCGCCGGTGCGTCGCATCTGCTCCATCGCCAGCGGAACCGACGCGGCCGAGGTGTTGCCCAGCTCGGCGATGCTGCGTGCCACCGGCACACCGGCTGGGAGCTTGAGCGCCTTGACCATGGCGTCGATGATCCGCATGTTGGCCTGGTGCGGGATGAAGGCGTCGAGCTCGTCGACGGTGATGCCGGCGGCCTGCAGTGCCCTGTTCGCCACGGGCACCATTTCGTAGGAGGCCCAGCGGAAGACCTGCTGGCCGGACATCTGGATGAAGGGCCGCGGCCCGGTCGGTTCGTCCATGAATGCCTTCCAGTCACGGGTCTGGCCGATCACGCCATACTGGCTGCCGTCCGCGCCCCACACGACCGGGCCGATACCGGGTCGATCCGCGGGTCCGATCACCACGGCGCCCGCTCCGTCGCCGAAGATGAAGGCCGTCGTCCGGTCCTGCCTGTCGATGAAGTCCGAGATGCGTTCCGCACCGATGACCAGGACATGACGGGCGCTGCCGCCCTGGACCATGTCTCGGCCGAGCGCCACTGCGTGACAGAATCCGGCGCACCCGGCCGAGATGTCGAACGCCGCGGCGTTGACGGCGCCGAGCTGGTGTGCGATCAGGGCGGCGATCGACGGAGTCTGCTCCAGGTGGGTCACCGTGGCCACCACCACGCAGCCGACGTCAGACGCGGCGATCCCCGCGTCGGCCAGCGCCGCAGCCGCCGCCTGGACGGACATGGCGGTCAGGGTCTCGTCGGGTTCGGCCCAGCGGCGTTGCGTGATCCCGGTCCGTGCTCTGATCCATTCGTCGGTCGAGTCGATGAAGGTGCAGAGTTCCTCGTTCGTGACGACGCGGCGCGGCCGGTACACCCCCAGGCCGAGGATCCGGGCGGGTGGCGTCGGGTGCGCAGCGGCGATCTCACGTCCGGTCAGCGCTGGCATCCGCCCGGTGTCGGGGTTCGCCGGGGGTGTCTGTGCTGGCATTGCGACTCCTGGCTCGTGGCGGGGGTTGCCCGACGGCGGGCGGTTGTGGCGACGGTCTGCGGTGCCCACAGGTGGTAGGGGAGCAGTGACCGGCTGCGGCGTCCGGCGCGCGGATCCCCGCTCGCCAAAACGATACCGAGAGTACCGTTATCCGCGTGGGTCGGGGCAAGTCCCATGCGCGCAGACTTGTGCAGTCCGCCGGCGCTCCACCCCGACGGCCTTCGGGGTAAAGGGTCGTCTGCGCTGCTCAGGCGACCTGTGTGAACGTCGCGATCATCTGCGGACCATGCGGGCAGGGACTTCCGTGTCAGGTCTGCGGAGCGAGCGGGACGGCCGCCCGTAGGCTTCGGACATGGCGGGTGTACGGGTGGAGCGGGGGCCGGGGCGCCCGCGGCAGGAGCACGTCACGGGGGCGGTGCTGTCCGCCGTCCTGGAATTGGTGACCGAGCAGGGTCTGTCCGCGGTCACCATGGACGCCGTGGCCGCCCGCGCCGGAGTGAGCAAGCCCGCCATCTACCGGCGTTGGCCGGGTAAGCACGAACTGGTCCTTGCGGCGGCGGAGACCCGGATCGGCGTGCTCGCCGTGCCTGATCTGGGCGATTTCCGCGCCGAGTTGCGGGCGGTGCTGGACGCGCGGCTGGACGTCTACCGGATTCCGGGCACGGCCAGGTTGCTGGCTGGGCTGATCGCGGCGGTGGAGGAGGAAGGCGCGGTGCGCGGCGCCTACCAGCGGTATGTCAGCCGGACCATGGGCGAGACGAGAAAGATTCTCGAGCGGGGCATCGCGCGCGGTGATGTGCGTGCGGATGTCGATGTGCAGGCGGCGGCGACCCTGGTGGCGGCACCGTTGATCTTTCGCCTGGTGATCGAGCAGCAGGTGCCCGACGCTCGTTTCGCCGCGGACCTGGCCGACATGATCGCTCGCGCGGTGGGCTCGCCCGCCTGATCCGGTAGCGCCCTCACCGCTGCCGTGGCACACCCACACCCGTCGGGCCGGTTGGCCGCTGACCCGGCGGCGGAATTCTGTCGCGGCATCTTGCGCAGCCGTATGTCGATAACGATACTACCGGTTACGTATCTAGCGTGGCGCAGGTCACGATAGGTGCCGGTAGCCATGGCTTCCGGCGATGAGCCGCCGCACGCCCTCACTACAGCCAAGCGGAGCAATCGTGACCGACACCGAAGTCGCACCCGCAACGTCCGTCAGGCCCGCCGGCACGGTGCCGGACGACCGCCGCCGTGCGTGGATCATCACCGCATTGCTGGTCGTCTTCATGATGATCAATTTTGCGGACAAGTCGATCCTGGGCCTGGCCGCCGAATCGATCCGGGAGGATCTGGGGCTGTCGGCGACCCAGTTCGGCACGGCGAACAGCGCGTTCTTCCTGCTGTTCTCCATCTTCGGCGCGGTCGGCGGGCTGCTGGCCGACCGGGTGCGCCCGCGGTGGCTGCTGCTGGGCATGGTCGTGCTCTGGTCGGTGTCGCAGGCGCCGCTGGCGCTGGGTGCGGGCGTGGCCATGCTGTTCACCTCCCGCATCGTGCTGGGCGCGGCGGAAGGCCCCGCGTTCCCGATCGCGCAGCAGACCGCTCTGTCGTGGTTCCCCAACAACAGGCGCAACCTGCCCAGCGCGCTGGTCACCGCCGGCACCACGTTCGGTGTCGTGATCGCCGCGCCCGGGCTGACCTGGGTGATCGCGGAGCACGGGTGGCGGTCTGCGTTCGGCGTGGTAGCCGTTGCCGGTGTGCTGTGGACGCTGGTGTGGGCATTCGCCGGCAAGGAAGGCCCGTACGCCGTCGCGACCGACCCGGATACTGCCGGCGACGCGGCGGCCGAGGCCGCCGCCGAGCCGACCGCAGGCAACGTCGGCTACCGGCGCATCCTCGGCACCCGCTCCTGGATCGGCATCAGCGCGGGCTTCTTCGCCACCTACTGGATGGTCGCGCTGACCGTCGCCTGGCTGCCGTCGTACCTGCACGACGGGCTGGGCTACTCCAGGACCGCCTCGGCCAACCTGGTGGCGCTGCTGTGGGCCGTCAACGCCGTGGCCCTGCTCGGCCAGGCCGCGCTGACCGGATGGCTGCTGCGACGCGGCGTCAGCAGCCGCTGGGCACGAGCCCGGGTCGGCGGCATCACCCTACTGCTCAGCGCGGCCGGCTGCCTTGCCCTGAGCGCCGGCCAGGGCGGCCCGCTGACCGTGCTGCTGCTGATCGCCGGGTTCGGGATCTGCGGAGTAATGGCGACCATCGCGGTCACCACCGTCGCGGAGATCGCTCCGGCCGAACGACGCGGCGGTGCCCTGGGCATCATGCAAGGTGTCGTGACCACCGCCGGCCTGATCGCCCCCATCCTGGTCGGCCGCCTGGTCGACACGCAGGGCGCGGCCGGATACCGGCACGCGGTCCTGATCTCCGCGGCCGTGCTCCTGCTGGGCGGAACGGCCGCGATCACGCTCGTCGACCCCGCCCGGGACCGGCAGCGCCTGGCGCAGTGACCTGCCGCGCCGGCCGCGCGCCGCTGTGACGTGAGCGGCGGCCGGATCTGCGCGCACGAGGCCCGCCGCGTCGAGTTCCCTGGAGACCGGCGCGGCCGGCCGGCCTCGGCTGACGCCGGAAGCCGAAGAACCGATCCACCTGAACCGCATCCCGATGGAGAAACCCGATCATGACCAACCTTGCCCAGAACCTGGCCGACTCGGCCGCGTGCGACGGCGCGGCACCCGCCATCCGGCTCGGCGAGACGGTGCTGTCGTACGCGCAGCTCGACGCGGCGAGCGCCCGGGTCGCCGGGCTGCTGCGCGAGCGTGGCGTGCAGCCCGGCGACCGGGTCGGGCTCATGCTGCCCAACGTGCCGCAGTTCGCCGCCGCCTACTACGGCATCCTGCGTGCCGGTGCGGTGGTGGTGCCGATGAACGTGCTGCTCAAGTCCCGCGAGGTGGCGTTCTACCTGAGTGACTCGCAGGCCAGGGTCGTCCTGGCCTGGCACGGGTTCGGTGCGGACGCCACGGCCGGCGCGGCCGCCGCCGGCACCGAATGCCTGCTGGTGGTGCCCGGCGAGTTCGAAGCCCTGCTGGGCGCCACCACGCCGCAGGACGGCATCGTGGCGCGCGAGGCGGGGGACACCGCTGTCATCCTCTACACCTCCGGCACGACCGGCACTCCCAAGGGCGCCGAGCTGAGCCACGCCAACCTGACCCGCAACGCCGAGATCGGCGTCGATCTGATGTCGCTGACCTCCGGCGACGTCGTGCTCGGCGCGCTGCCGCTGTTCCACTCGTTCGGGCAGACGTGCGGCCTCAACGCAGCGGTCGCCGCTCGGGCGTGCCTGGCGCTCGTGCCGCGCTTCGACCCCCAGGCCGTGCTCGACACGATCCACCGCCACCGCGTCACGGTCTTCGAAGGCGTGCCGACGATGTACGTCGCGCTGCTGGCCCACCCGCAGCGGGCCGAGTTCGACGGGGACAGCCTGCGCCTGTGCGTGTCCGGCGGCGCGGCGCTGCCCGTCGAGGTCATGCGTGCCTTCGAGGCCGCGTTCGGCTGCATCGTCCTCGAGGGATACGGCCTGTCGGAGACCTCGCCCATCGCGTCGTTCAACCATGCCGACCGCGAGCGCAAGGCCGGGTCGATCGGCACGCCCGTCGCCGGGGTCGAGATGGCGCTGCGCGACGTCGAGAACGGTGTCGGTGAGATCGTGATCCGCGGTCACAACATCATGAAGGGGTACTGGGGGCGTCCGGACGCGACCGCGGAGGCGATCGACGCCGACGGCTGGTTCCGCTCCGGCGACCTGGGCCGCGTCGATGAGGACGGCTTCTTCTTCATCGTCGACCGCAAGAAGGACATGATCATCCGCGGTGGGTACAACGTGTACCCGCGCGAGATCGAGGAGCTGCTGTACGAGCACCCCGCCGTGCGCGAGGCCGCCGTCATCGGCGTCCCGCACGCCGACCTGGGCGAGGAGATCTGTGCCGTGGTCGCGCTCAAGGCCGGCGCCGAGGCCACCGCGGAGGAGCTGCGCGAGCACGTCAAGACACAGGCCGCGGCGTACAAGTACCCGCGGCACGTGTGGATCGTCGCCGAGCTGCCGAAGTCGCCGACCGGCAAGATCCTCAAGCGGGAGGTCACAGTGCCCGCGGGCCTGCTCGCCTGACACCGCGCCCGCCCCGCCCGGTGCCCGGACACCGCCGCCTGCCGTAGGGAGAAGCGGCAGGCGGCGGCCGGACCCCTGGATCCTCCGGGCGTCCCCGCGACCACTTTCGCGTCCATGATCCTCGGCCGACTTCGGCCGGCCCAGCGCCGACAAGGACACCGATGACTCTCAGCACCGCCACGACCGCGCAGTTGGATCAGATGATCGCCGAGCTTCGCGGCGGCGAACACGCCTGGGCCCGCGAGTCCCTCAGTTCCCGCCGTGCCCTGCTGCGCCAGTTGCAGGCGGCCGTCGCCGCCCACGCCGAACAGTGGGTGCGGGTCGCCGCAGGCATCAAGCAGCTGCCCGCCGGCTCGCCGCTGCTCGGTGAGGAGTGGACCAGCGGCCCCTGGGCCGTGCTCGGCTACGTCGACGCGCTGGCCGACACCCTGGCACACCTGGAGCAGGGACGTGACCTGCTCGCGGGGTGCAGGGTCGGCACCGCGCCGGGCGGCCGGGTGAGCATCGGCGTGCTGCCGCACGACTCCTTCGACCGGCTGCTGCTCAGCGGTTTCCGGGCCGAGGTCTGGATGGAGCCCGGCGTCACCGAGCAGGAGACCCGGGAACGCGCCGGGCTGGGCCTGCTCGCTCCTGAGCTCACCGCCGGCGTCGCCGTGGTCATGGGCGCGGGCAACATCTTCTCGATCGCGCCCCTGGACGTGCTGTACCAGCTGTACGCGTACAACCGGGTGGTCCTGCTCAAGCTCAACCCGGTCGCCGAGGCGCTGCTGCCGGTGCTGGCCGCGGTGTTCGCGCCGTTCATCGACCGGGGCTATCTGCGCATCGTCACCGGGGACGCGTCCGTCGGCGACCACCTGGTGACCCATGCCGGTGTCGACGCCGTGCACCTCACCGGCAGCGAGGCCACCCACGATGCGATCGTGTGGGGGACCGGCGAGGCGGGGCGGGCGGCGAAGGCCGCCGGTACGCCGCGGCTGGACAAGCCCGTCACCAGCGAACTCGGCGGGGTGTCTCCGACGATCGTGGTGCCCGGTCGCTGGTCGAAGGCCGACATCCGGTTCCAGGCCGAGCATGTCGCCACGCAGCGCCTGCACAACAGCGGCTTCAACTGCGTCGCCGCGCAGATCGTCATCGTGAGCCGGGACTGGCCGCAGAAGCGGGAGTTCCTCGCCGCGCTGCGCGATGCGTTCGCGAACGCGCCCGTTCGCCCGGCCTGGTATCCGGGCTGTGACGTGCGGGTGTCCGGCGCCCGGAGGACGCATCCGCGCTTCGAGGCTGTGGGCGGCACCCCGGAACGGACCGTGCTGTGGGGCCTCGACCTCGGTGATGACGGTGAGCGGGCGTTCGACACCGAGTACTTCGGTCCGGTTCTCGGCGTGGCCGAACTGCCCGGCACGGGCATGGTGTTCCTCGATGCGGCGGTCGACGCCGCCAACGAGCGCCTGCACGGCACGCTCGGCGCCAACCTGGTGATCGACCCGCGTACGCGTCGGCGGCTCGGCCCGCGCCTGCGTGACGCCATCGCCCGGCTGCGCTACGGCACCATCGGCGTCAACGCCTGGACCGGCGTGGGCTACCTGACCGCCCGCGCCACCTGGGGAGCGTTCCCCGGGCACCCGCTCGACGACATCGCCAGCGGCCGCGGCGTGGTGCACAACGCGTTGCTGCTGCACCGACCCGAACGGACCGTGGTGTACGGGCCGTTCCGGCCGCTGCCGCGCTCGATCATGACCGGCGAGTGCGGCCTCACCCCGAAACCGCCGTGGTTCCTGACCAACCGCACCGCCGCGACGACCGGCCGACGGCTCACCGCGTTCGCCGCTCGGCCCCGCTGGTCGGCGCTGCCCGGGATCTTCGCCTCCGCGCTGCGGGGGTGACTGGGCCTGTCCCGGCGCCGTGCAGGGTCGGCGCCGGGACGGACCGCGGACCCTCAAGAGCACTGCGGCGTCGCCGGTCAGCGCTGACGGATGGGTTCACCTTGCGGCCGACGGGCTCTTGCCCTGTTGATCGTTAATAACGATACTGGCGTTAACGCAATTCGCGCGAGCGCTGCCACCTCTGACGCTGCTGCGGAAGGTATGCATGTCATGAGTACCCACGATTACGACGTCCTGGTCATCGGCTCCGGCTTCGGCGGATCCGTATCTGCCCTGCGCCTGACCGAGAAGGGCTACCGCGTCGGCGTGCTCGAGGCAGGTCGGCGCTACACCAGCGAGGAACTGCCCAAGACGTCCTGGGACGCGCGCAGGTTCGTGTGGGCCCCCGCCCTGGGGCTGTACGGCATCCAGCGCATCCACCTGCTGCGCGACGTGGTGATCCTCGGCGGCGCCGGCGTCGGCGGCGGATCGCTGAACTACGCCAACACGCTCTACCAACCGCTCGCGCCGTTCTTCGACGACCCGCAGTGGGCCCACATCACCGACTGGCGCGACGAACTCGAGGCGCACTACGACCAAGCCCGGCGCATGCTCGGCGTCACCATGAACCGCACCGTCACCGAGGCCGACAAGGTCCTCAAGTCGGTGGCCGACGACATGGGAGTCGGCGCCACGTTCACCCTGACGCCGGTGGGAGTGCTCTTCGGCGAGGACGGCCGCAAGCGCGGCACCGAGGTCGACGACCCGTTCTTCGGCGGCGCCGGACCCCGGCGCAACACCTGCATCGAGTGCGGCTCCTGCATGACCGGCTGCCGGTACAACGCCAAGAACACCCTGGACAAGAACTATCTTTACCTGGCCGAGCGCAACGGCTGCGAGATCCACCCGATGACCACGGTCGTCGACCTCAAGCCGCTACCGGCCGGGGGATACGCCGTGCACACGGTGGCCACCGGCAGGGCAGCGCTGCGCCGCCGCCGGCGGCGAGTCTTCACCGCCGAGCAGGTGGTGTTCTCGGCCGGCACCTACAACACCCAGAAACTGCTGCACCGCCTGCGCGACACCGGCTCGCTGCCGCACATCTCGCCCAAGCTCGGGCAGCTGTCCCGGACCAACTCCGAGTCCGTGCTGGGGGTCAAGGCGCGGAGCAAGAACATCGCCTACACCCAGGGTGTCGCGATCACCTCGTCGATCCACGTCGACGAGAACACCCACATCGAACCGGTGCGCTACGGCAAGGGCAGCAACCTGATGGCGCTGCTGCAGACCGCGCTCACCGACGGCGACCAGGGCCGCCCCCGCTGGGTCACCTGGGCCAAGACGATGCTCACCCAGCCGCGGAACTGGACCTGGTTCTCGCCGAAGAACTGGTCCGAGCGCACGATCATCCTGCTGGTGATGCAGGCGCTGGACAACTCGATCACCGTCCGCGGGCGCCGGACCATGTCGGGCCGGTACAAGCTCACCTCCGGCCCTGGCCACGGCCAGCCGAACCCGTCCTGGATCCCCGCCGCCAACGACGCAGCCCGCCGGGTCGCCGACAAGATCGACGGCATCGCCGGAGGCACCATCGGCGAGATCGCCAACATCCCCCTGACAGCCCACTTCATCGGCGGCTGCCCGATCGGCGACTCTCCCCGGACCGGTGTCGTCGACCCGTACCACCGTCTCTACGGCCACCCGGGCATCCACGTCGCCGACGGTTCGACCGTGTCGGCCAACCTCGGCGTCAACCCGTCGCTGACCATCACCGCCCAGGCCGAACGCGCCATGTCGTTCTGGCCCAACCGCGGCGAGCCGGACCCCAGACCCGCACTCGGAGCGGCCTACCAGCGCATCGCCCCGATCGCGCCGCACCGGCCCGCCGTTCCCGCCGACGCCCCGGCCGCCCTCGGCCCGGCCACCGCGTCGCCGTCATCGCCCGGCAGCTCGGCCCTGTGATCCGCCGACAGCCGGCAGACCAGGTCTCCAGCATTTCCCCGATGGACACGTACGGAGGTTCCACCATGGACAACGCACCCGACTTCGGCGATCGGACCGACTTCGACAACGCCGACCGGGGCTTCGTCGCCGCGCTGACGCCAGGTGTCGTCACCGCGGCCGACGGGCGGGTCGTGTGGGACGCCGACGCGTGGTCCTTCCTCGACGGTCAGTGCCCGGACACCGCGAACCCGAGCCTGTGGCGGCAGAGCCGGCTGTGCGCCCGCCAGGGCCTCTACCAGGTCACCGAGGGCATCTACCAGGTGCGCGGCCTTGACCTGTCGAACATGACGATCGTCGAGGGCGACACCGGCATCGTCGTCGTCGACCCGCTGCTCAGCGTCGAGACCGCCGCGGCCGCGCTCGGCCTGTACCGCGCCCACCGCGGCGACCGCCCCGTCACCGGCCTGATCTACTCCCACTCCCACGCCGATCACTTCGGCGGCGCCGCCGGCGTGACCGACGGCGACGTGCCGATCCTCGCGCCGGTCGGGTTCATGGAGCACGCCGTCGCCGAGAACGTGTACGCAGGCACGGCGATGACCCGCCGGGCGAGCTTCATGTACGGGGCGACCCTGCCGGTCGGCCCGAGCGGGCTGATCGGGTTCGGGCTGGGCAACGCCGCCTCCTCCGGGACCGTGTCACTGTTCCCGCCCACGATCGACATCACCTGCACCGGGCAGGAGGAGACCGTCGACGGCGTGCGGATCGTGTTCCAGCTGACGCCGGGCACCGAAGCGCCCTCGGAGATGAACTTCCTGTTCCCCGACCACCGCGCCCTGTGCCTGGCCGAGAACGCCACGCACACCATGCACAACGTGCTCACCCCCCGCGGCGCGCTGGTCCGCGACGCCCGGATCTGGTCGCGGTACATCACCGAGGCGATCACCATGTTCGACGGCGCGGCCGACGTCGTGTTCGCCTCGCACCACTGGCCCACCTGGGGCCAGGACAACATGACGCGATACCTCACCGAGCAGCGCGACCTTTACGCCTACCTGCACGACCAGACGCTGCGGCTGGCCAACCAGGGCCACAACGCGACCGAGATCGCCGAGATGATCCAGCTGCCGCCGGCCCTGGACGCGGCGTGGCACGCGCGCGGCTACTACGGGACGGTGTCGCACAACGTCAAGGCCGTCTACCAGCGC
Source organism: Catellatospora coxensis (assembly GCF_016862635.1). GTDB lineage: Bacteria > Actinomycetota > Actinomycetes > Mycobacteriales > Micromonosporaceae > Catellatospora > Catellatospora coxensis. The sequence continues at coordinate 12,116 of NZ_BONI01000100.1, forward strand.
TACCTCGGCTGGTTCGACGGCAACCCGGCCAACCTGTGGCAGCACCCACCGGTCGAGACCGCCAAGCGGTACGTCGACTGCCTCGGCGGGGTCGACGCCGTCGTGAGCAAGGCTCGCGACTACGCCGACGCCGGAGACCTGCGGTTCGCCGCGCAACTGCTGCAGCATGCGGTCTTCGCCGACCCCGCTCACGGCGACGCGAAGGAACTGCTCGCCCAGGTGTACGAGAAGCTCGGTCACGGCGCGGAGAGCGGCATCTGGCGCAACTTCTACCTCACCGGCGCGCAGGAGCTCCGCCACGGGCCCGACGTCACCCCGGTCGACCTCGGCGGCGGCATGGCCGCGGTGCTGTCGATCGAGCAGATCTTCGACACCCTGGCGATCCGGGTCGACGCGCCCAAGGCGTGGCACGACACGATCGTCATCGACTGGACGTTCACCGACCTGGGCCAGTCGTACCGCACCACGCTGCGCAACGGGGTGCTCGTCCAGCAGCAGAATCCGCCCGCCGGCAACCCCGAACTCAGCCTCACCCTGACCAAGCCGCAACTGCTGGGCATGCTGGCAGGCAAGGGCCTCGGCGGCATCGCGCACGACGGCGATCTCGACGGTCTCCGGCGTATGCAGGGCTACCTCGACGCGCCCGATCCGCGGTTCGCGATCGTGACGCCCTGACGGTGACTCCACGCCGGAAGCCAGGCGAACGGTCCACCCCGCGACCCGCACACCGACCTGAGACCGAGCATCGTCAGGGGACGAGCATGAGCAACACCGATGGCAGCCTGCGGACCGCGCGGCCCACCCCGGGGAACCGGGCCGGGGGCATGGCGTGGATCCCCGGCGGCCGGTTCACCATGGGATCGGACCGCCACTACCCGGAGGAGGCCCCAGCCCACCACGTCGCCGTCGACGGCTTCTGGATCGACCCCGCCCCGGTCACCAACGCCCAGTTCGAAGCCTTCGTCGAGGCCACCGGATACGTGACGACGGCGGAACGGCCCGCCGACCCGGCCGCGTACCCCGGTGCCGACCCGGCGCTGCTCGCACCGGCCTCGGCGGTGTTCACGCCGCCACCGTATCCGGTGGACCTGGGTGACCTCCACCAGTGGTGGTCGTACGTGGCCGGCGCGAACTGGCGCCATCCGGGTGGTCCCGGCACGTCGCTGCGCGAACGCCGTGAACACCCCGTAACCCACGTGACCTATGCCGACGCCCTCGCCTACGCGCAGTGGGCCGGCAAGCAGCTGGCCACCGAGGCCGAGTGGGAGTACGCCGCGCGCGGCGGCCTGCCCGACAGCGAGTACGCGTGGGGCGACGAGTTCAACCCCGGCGGCAGCCACATGGCCAACACGTGGCAGGGCCGGTTTCCGCACGAGAACCTACGGCTGGACGGGTACGACGGGACCTCACCGGTCGGCGCCTTCCCCGCCAACGCCTACGGCCTCCACGACATGATCGGCAACGTGTGGGAGTGGACGTCCGACTGGTACGCCGAGCACGGCCGCCTCGCACCGAACACGCCCACCTGCTGCGGCACCGCCGCCCCCCGGGTCAACCCGGCCGGCGGCACCGAGTCCGGCAGCTTCGAACCCGGCCAGGCGCACCTGCGTATCCCCCGCAAGACGATGAAGGGCGGCTCGCACCTGTGCGCGCCGAACTACTGCCGCCGCTACCGCCCCGCCGCACGGCTGCCCCAGCCGGTCGACACCTCCACCTGCCACCTGGGCTTCCGCTGCGTCGTGCGGCCGGCGTCGTGACCTGCCGCCGACACGACAGCGTGCGCGTCACCTCACCACCTCGAAACGGAGACCCCCGTGCCCGCGTATGACGACCTGCCCCGCACCACGCTGCCCATGCCCGACCGGCCCAAGCCGGGGCTGACCACCTACGACGCGCGGGACCCGGACACCTCGTTCGCGCCGATCGCGCCGCTGCGGCCGCCGGCGGGCGCGCCGAACGTGCTGGTGATCCTGCTCGACGACGTCGGGTTCGGCGCCTCCAGCGTGTTCGGCGGCCCGGTGGACACCCCGGTGGCGCAGCGGCTGGCCGACGGCGGGCTGCGCTACAACCGGTTCCACACCACGGCACTGTGCTCGCCGACGCGGCAGGCGCTGCTGACCGGCCGTAACCACCACTCGGTGGGCATGGGTGCGATCACCGAGCTGGCCACCTCCGCGCCGGGCTACAGCACCATCCGGCCCAACAGCAAGGCGACGCTGGCCGAGACGCTGCGGCTCAACGGATACGCGACCGCCCAGCTGGGCAAGTGCCACGAGGTCCCGGTGTGGGAGACGAGCCCGGCCGGCCCGTTCGACCGCTGGCCCACCGGCAGCGGATTCGAGTACTTCTACGGTTTCATCGGAGCCGAGGCCAACCAGTACTACCCGACCCTCTACCACGGCACCACCCCGGTCGAGCCGACCCGCACCCCGGAGGAGGGTTACCACCTCACCGAGGACCTGGCCGACCGGGGCGTGGACTGGATCCGCCGCCAGCACGCGCTGCAGCCGGACCGGCCGTTCTTCATGTACTTCGCGCCCGGCGCCACGCACTCCCCGCACCACGCGCCCAAGGAGTGGTGCGACCGGTACGCCGGGCGCTTCGACGCAGGCTGGGACGCGCTGCGCGAGGAGATCTTCGAACGGCAGAAGCAGCTCGGCGTGATCCCACCCGACGCGGTGCTGACCGCGTTCAACCCGGAAATCCCGCACTGGCACGACATGCCCGACGACCTCAGACCGGTGCTCGCCCGGCAGATGGAGGTCTACGCCGGATTCCTCGCGCACACCGACCACCAGATCGGCCGCCTCGTACAGGCCCTGGACGACCTGGAACTGCTCGACGACACGCTCATCTACTACATCATCGGCGACAACGGCGCCTCCGCCGAAGGAGCCATGCACGGCACCTTCAACGGATCGATCAACTACAACGGCATGGGCGCGCTGGAGACCCCGGAATTCCTGCGCGCGCGGATGGACGAGCTCGGCACCCCCAGCGCGTACAACCACTTCGCGGTCGGCTGGGCGCACGCGCTGTCCACGCCGTACCAGTGGACCAAGCAAGTGGCCTCGCACTGGGGCGGCACCCGCAACGGCACCGTCGTGCACTGGCCCGCCCGCATCAGCGCCGCCGGCGAGCTGCGTGAGCAGTTCGCGCACGTCATCGACGTCGCCCCGACCATCCTCGAGGCCGCCGGGCTGCCCGAGCCGACGACCGTGCACGGCGTCACGCAGGCCCCGATCGAGGGCGTCAGCATGGGTTACACGTTCAGCGACGAGGCCGCGCCGGAGCGGCACCAGACGCAGTACTTCGAGATCGGCGGCAACCGCGGCATCTACCACCGTGGCTGGACCGCAGTCACCCGGCACCGCACGCCCTGGCTGTTGCTCGGCGCGCAGCTGGCAGCCTTCGACGACGACGTGTGGGAGCTGTACGGCCCCGACGACTGGACCCAGTCCCGCGACCTGGCTGCTGAGCAGCCCGACATGCTGCACCGGCTGCAGCGGCTGTGGCTGATCGAGGCGGCCAAGCATGGGGTGCTGCCGCTTGACGACCGGGGCGCGGAGCGGTTCAACCCCGACCTGGCCGGGCGGCCGCAGCTGATCCGAGGCGCCACGCAGGTGCTGTTCCCGGGCATGGGTCACCTCAACGAGAACTCCGTCATCAACGTCAAGAACAAGAGCCACGCCGTCACGGCTCAGGTCGGGGTGCCCGACGCCGGCGCGCAGGGCGTCATCATCGCCCAAGGCGGCATGGCCGGCGGCTGGAGCATGTACGCCCATGAGGGGCGGCTGCGCTACTGCTACAACCTCGTCGGCCTGCGCCACTTCTACATCGACTCCGACACCCGGATCCCGGCCGGGGAGCACCAGGTCCGGGCGGAGTTCGCCTACGACGGCCCTGGCCTGGCCAAGGGCGGCACCGTCACCCTCCACCTCGACGGCGTCGAAGTGGGCCGCGGCACCGTGCCGGCCACCCAGCCGGTGATGTTCTCCGCAGACGAGGCCACCCACGTCGGCAGGGAGTCCGGCTCCACGGTCACCCCGGAGTACCCGGCCCGCGGCAACGACTTCACCGGCACGATCCGCTGGGTTCAGATCGACGTCGACGCCGAAGCGGCCAACGCCGAGCACCTCATCCCGATCGAGGAACGCTGGCGTATCGCCATGGCCCGGCAATGACGGCCGGCCCAGCGGCGGCAAGCGGGCAGCCCCGATAGCTCAGCGAGCACGGGCACCGTCGCCACTGTCGCGGACACCGTGCGATATTCGTCTCGTGAGCAGGGAGATGGCCGATCTGGGTGTGGTGACCGCGCCTTCGGGCGTGCTCGCGCTCGCCACGGCAAGTCATCTGAGCCACGTCTGGCCTGTGGCCGGAGAGGCGTTCTCTGAACGCGCGCAGTCGGCTGCCGCCCACGGTGGGGGGCATGTCGGCGAGTGGCTGTTCGAGGCTGTCGCGGTGCCCGTCGATGCCGAGCGGCCGCTGGCTGTACGTGCGGCTGTCTCGCCTTCGCCGTTCGACCAGCGGCCGGCCATCGCTGTCCTCGAAGTCGACCTGGGTGCGGGCAGCCGGACAGCCGCCGATGCGCCGTTGCTGCTCGGTGACCTTCCCGTCGACCGTTGCGGCATGCTGCTGGGCGACGCCACCGCGCTGGATTCGTGGGTGGGGCTGGACGGGACGTCGCGGGACGGGCTGGCTGATGTCGTGTACTGGGGTGGCCACGCGCAAGCTGCCCGGCGGGAGTTCGGTGGCGAGCCGTTCGGGCGTTGGCCCGGCCGGTTCGGCTGGCGTGATCTTCCGGTGGCACAGGCGCGGAAGCTCACCGATGCGCTGCGTGCGTGGACCGGTGACGACCGGGGCAGAGGTGTCATGGTGTCTTTGGACATCCACACCGACCACTACCTCGCGTCCCGTGCCGGCTGGGAACATCCGCTGCGCGTCGGGAACGTCACGGTGAACGGCTGCGGAGTGCTTCTCCTCGAGTGGGACCCGGGAGACCATTCGATGCGTCATCGCGGTGAGCGGGCGTACGGTCACGTCTACCCGGCGACGATCAACAACCACCATGCGCGAGGCGCGGTCCTGCGATGGACCATCCCGCCATACGACGGCTAGGCACGTGATCTGGGCTACGTGGGATCGGACGAAACTTGGCGGGCGTACAACCCGTGTACATCGTGCGTATATGCGGGCTGCGTCCGGCGAGAAGGTTGTCGGCCGGCCGGCGGGTCCCGCCGTTGCGCGACGGCCCGCCGGCGTCGGACGCGCGGAATCGCCGACAAGCTTCCGACCTGCGTCATCCGACGGTGCAGTGGGTTCTTGCCCGCTCGGGGCGCGTCGCCGTGTGCGATGTCGTCGGACCGCGTCGGTGGCCGACCGTCCGATCAGGGTGTCGCGGATGTCGATTGTTTGCTGCATTCCACCTCGCCCGATCGGCCATGGGATCGTTGTTGATCGCTCCGTAGTGTCGGCTCCCATCCGACGATGGGAACATTCATGAATCGATCCCTGTTCAGCCGGCTGGCCGCTGCCGCAGTGGTGGTGTCGCTGTCGCTGGCTCCCGTACCCGCTCAGGCAAAGCCGTGGGAGGAACCGAAGCGTGGTGACACCGCGGCCGACGCGCCCCGGGGACACGCCCGCCCGATGCCGGGCGCGAAGCCGGTGCGGCCCCGCGCCGGGCAGCGAGCCGCTGCCGCGTCGGCGATGGCCCTGCCCGCCTGTGAGACCAGCAAGTACACCGACCCGACCGGCACCGGGGTGCTTCGGGTGGACCAGGGCTGTGACCTCGACCGGTACATGTATGAGAGCGACGGGCCGCTCGACTTCTCGATCGTCGTGGACCGCTACGCCGGACCGGTGACCGCCGAGGGCTACCCGGCCGCCGGGCACACGTACACCGACCGCAAAGCGCTGCTGACCCTGCGCGCCTGGGACGTCGACGACGACTACGCGGTCGGCGGTGAGGTCGACCGGGTGGGCGTCAACGGGCACGCCATCGACGCGCCCAGCTACGGCATCCTGACCGGGGCGCACGACCAGTGGAGCACGGTCTCGTTCCACATCGACGCCTCGAAGTTGAAGTTCCCGGCCGCGCCGGGCGAGGTCGCGGTGAACGACTTCAGCGTGCTGATCGACACCGCCAACCCGGGCACGAACACCTGGGCGGTGTCGATCGACTGGGCCGAGCTGCGCCTGTCCAGCGACGTGCTGCCGGTGGCGCTGATGCACGGAATCATCAGCACCGGCGAGGCCATGCAGGACATGAAGGCGTTCTACGAGGAGAACGTGTGGCAGCTGGCGGGGAAGATCATCACTCCGTCGCTGACCTTCAACGGCAGCACGTACCTCAACGAGCTCATGATGCGCGACCCCATCGCCGCGTTGAAGCGCGACACCGGCGCGGAGCAGATCAATCTGGTCGCCCACTCGATGGGCGGCCTCAACTCGCGCCGGTACGCCTGGCTCCATCCGGGCGACGTCCGCAACATCGTCATGATCGGCACGCCGAACGGTGGCAGCCCCGTCGCCGACCACCTCTGCGAGATCAAGAACAGCTACGACGGCGACCCGAACGAGTACGAGGCCCTCATCCTCATCATCGGCCACAAGTTCGGCGCGTGCGACGGACCCGCCGACGGCCTCTTCCAGCTGCAGACCAGCTACATGCAGAACGTCTTCAACGTCCAGGTGCGCGACCACGCCGCCGGCACCGAGTACGCCACCATCGCCGGCGAAGGCTGGGACCTGACGTCCATCTACGTTCCCGGGCAGAGCGACGGGGTGGTCGCGGTGGACAGCGTCCGCTGGATGGACCGCAACGGCTCGCACGGCGGCGTGCACACCTCGCTCGAACCGATCTTCCCCCAGAACCACGGCGACCTGATCAAGACAGGTAGCGGCGCCCTCGGGCGCAGCCTCTGCCACGCCTACGCCGCCCAGTACGCCTGCTACCGCGTCGAGGAGTCCAGCGGGTTGCGGGCCATGGCCGGCACGGCCGCCGACCCGGTGGAACTCGCCGACATCGGCACCGCCACCATCCCCGCCGGCGGCACCGCGCAGATCCCGCTCGCGCTGGAGGCCGCCGGCACCGCGCAGGTCCTGATCCTCACCGAGCCCGGAGTCACCGGCAGCTACCGGGGCCAGCCGCTGAGCACGGGTCAGCTGTTCGGCGAGCCGGTGCTGGTGGCGCAGACCACCGGGGGCGCCGGCACCGTCACCCTGCACAACTCCACCGGCGCGCCGGTGAAGGCGGCGGCCGTCGGGTCGGTGGCGACGACGCGGCAGCTGGCCGTCGCAGGTCCGGCAGGGCTGCCGACGGCCGGGTCACCGGTCACCGCGACGATGACGCTGACCGAGGCGGTCGCCGGCGAGCAGGTGCGCTACCGGGTCCTCGACGGAGCCGGGGCAGAGGTCGTCGAAGGCGTCGCGACCGGCACGGGCGCCGGCACCTGGTCGGCGACGTTCACCCCGGCCGGTGCCGGCACGTACACCGTGGCGGCGTGGACCTCCGGAACCCGGGCGCGGACCGCCAGCGCGGTGGTGCCGGTCGGAGCCGACGACGGCCGGGGCATCGCCGCCGGAGCCACCTGGCTCGCACCCGACGCCAACACCGACGGCCGGCTCGACGCGCTTGAGGTGTCGGTGCCGGTCACCGCCCCGCAGGGCGGCGAGTTCCACCTGACCGGCGACCTAATCGCGGCAGGTGGGCAGGTCGTCGGCTCGGCCGGCGGCACGGCCCAGCTCGGTGCCGGCACCGGCTCGGTGAAGCTCCGGTTCGGCGGGCAGGCGATCTTCCGCGGCGGCCTGAACGGGCCGTACACGCTGGGCAACCTGGTGCTCAGCGACGCCGAGCAGAACCTGCTGGACCGGGTGACCGTCCAGGCCACCTCGTCCGCCTACACCGCCGGGCAGTTCGACCACCTCGAGGTCGAGATCGACCTGCAGGGTTTCACCGCTGAGCAGGTCGACGCGGACAGCAACCGCTACGCCGAGCAGTTGCGGGTCGGCGGCCGGGTGCGGGTGGACTCCGGCGGCTCGTACGCCGTCAACGCGCGGCTGGTCGGGCCGAACGGGCAGGAACTCGTCGAGCACCAGCAGACCGTCGCCCTGACCGCGGGCCAGAACCAGATCACACTGGACTTCCCCTGGTCGGCCATCGCCGCCGGCGGCGTGAACGGGCCGTACACCGTGATGGACCTGTCGGTGTATCCGATCAACAACGCCGGCAACGGAGCCTTCCTGCCCAGCGCCCACACCACCGAGGCGTTCCACTCCTCCGGTCTGATCAACCGGGTGCCGCTGGTGCACATCGAGCCGGTGTCGGTCGAGGGCAACACCGCCGGCGGATACACCGGCACCCTGCCCGGGGCCACGGCTGAGGACCCGGACGGCGATCCGGTCACGTTGACCAACAACGCGCCCTCGCCGCTGCCGCTGGGTGTCAACAGCGTCGTCTGGACCGGGACCGACAGCTACGGCGGCACCGGCACCACGGTGCAGTCGGTGACGGTGCGGGACACGACCGCACCCGGCATCACCTGCCCGCCGAACGTGACCGTCACCACGGCGACGCCGACACTGGGGAATCCGACCACGTCGGACATCGTCGACGCGACGGTGACGGTGACCAGCGACAAGCCGGCGACGTTCCCGTCCGGGCTGACCACGGTGACCTGGACCGCCCGGGACGACTCCGGAAACGCGGCCACCTGCCGGCAGCAGGTGACGGTGAACCTCGGGGTGCCCGCCGGGCCGTACACGTTCACCGGGTTCTGGAGCGGGGGCAGCAGCACGCCGAGCCTCAACGCGACCTGCGAGGTGCCGCCGCATCCGTACAACATGTGCTTCCTGGGCGTCTCCTGGCAGGTCAAGGACAGCAGCGGAAACGTGATCAGCAACCCGGCGGTGGTGAAGAGCGTCAGCTGGGCGGGCAACGTGTCCGCGATCTCGTTCAGCCCGACCACCGGGCGTATGTCGGTCACCCTCAGCGAGGACGGCGTGCCGACACCCAGCTGGTACAACTTCACGCTCATCTTCGCCGACGACACTCGCAGGACGCTCAGAGTCCAGATGGTCGACGGGGCGCCTGAAGGCAGCTGACCCGGCTGCGATGTGAGGATGCCTCCGGGAGGCGCTGCCCCGGAGGCATCCTTCACGCAAGCGCACAGTGGTGGCGTAACGGCAGCGGCCGAGGTATTACCTCGGCCGCCTCGCCGCTGCGCAACTGGAGGAAGCCCAGAGTGGAAGTCATCCAGGATAGGTTGGTCCAGGCGCGGCACTTCAGCGCCCCGCCGTGGTGCGAACCGGCGGAATGATGTGCGATATGACTGATCATCCGACTGCTTCGATGAGAGTCGCACGATGTAGTGGACCTGTGACTGAACCTGGACAGTGGGAATACTGGTTGTTCAACGCTAACTCGTGTTGGGACGAGGCGACCGGCTCCTTTAAGGTCCCCGGACTACCCGATGGCCTGAAGACCTGGAATGAAGTCCTCAACGAGGTTGGCAAGCTGCGTTGGGAGCTGGTGGCTGTTACCGATCGGCCCACATCGTGGTCGGGGCCCGGACGTTACTGGTCAGATCAGCAGATGGTTTTTTACTTCAAACGACCCCGAACCTGAACCTTGCCCCCAAACAACGGACTTTGGGTTACCGCCCCTGGCGTGGTGAGACCATGACCGCAACGATGTCTCCGTGGGGGCGGCGGTCACGGTGCTGACCGCCGGGAGGTGCGTTGGTGTTCGCATGTCAGCCCACCGGTTGAGAGGGTCGGCTATGGGGCTGCGCCCGGGAGGAAGTTCGGCTATGGTCGGCGGACTGTGACTACATTGGACAACAAGCGCCAGCGCATGCGCCGGATCTTCCGAGGCGAGGAGCCCTACGGCGAAGGCACCGCAGCGGATCAGGCAAACCGCTACCGGCTCGAGGTGATCTATCCGGACGCGGTCGAGTCCGCGCGCCGCAACTCGGCCGACGTCGCCCGGCCCGAAGTCGACCTGCTGATCAGCCTGTCGGGTTTCTCTCCGGAGACGACCTTGCTGGCTTACGAACTGCTCCAGCCCGAGCGCCTGCTCATCATCTCGTCCGAGAACACCCGCGCCAAGGTGGACTTGATCTACGAGAAGCTGCGCGACCGGCTCACCATCTCCAACCTGGAGCTCCGCTACTGCGACCCCGTCGACCCGATCGACATCTACGAGATCGTCAAGGGCGCGGTGCGGCGCCGCCCAGGAGAACCCCCGCGCCGGGCGATCATCGACATCACCGGTGGCAAGAAGGTGATGAGCGCCGGCGCCGCGCTCGCTGCGGCCCAACTGGATCTGGCCATGTGCTACATCGACAGCGACTTCGACCCGGAGATGCGCCAGGCCCTGCCGGGCTCGGAGCGGCTTTGTGTGCTGCCCAACCCCACGGCGCTATTCGGCGACAAGGACATGGCGGCGGCCATGGCCATGTTCCGGGCTGGTCTCTACTCCGGTGCCCGGGCCCGGTTCACCGAGCTGAGCGACTTCATGTCCGAGCCGGCGCGGGCACGGTTCCTGGGCGACCTGTCTGCGCTCTACCAGGCGTGGTGCGACCTCGACGTCAAGAAGTTGCCTGAGCTGGCCGAGCAGCTGCAACGACGGCTCGCCGACCCGCGTTCCGGGGTACGCACCGAGACGGCCGGTCGGATGAGCGAACAGCTGGCCTTCGTCGACCAGCTCGTCACCCGTGACGGGCCGGCGCTGCTGCTGAACTTCTTCCTGCTCGGCGAGCACTACCTCAACCTCGACCGCTACGACTTCGCCGCTCTGCTGTTCTACCGGACGATCGAAAAGGCGTTCGCTGAACGGCTCCGGCTGAGGTTCGGCTTCGACCCCGGCCAGCCCGACTACAGCGCCTTTGGCACGCCCGAGAACGACCTGGCCGAGCGGTACTCACGCGCTGCCGGTGCCGCCTATGGCGGGCCCCGCGCCGCGGTTCTTCCGTTCAAGGTCGCTCTGATCGATGCGATGATCCTGCTCAGCATTCACCAGGACGAACTGCTCAGTGGCGCCCACCTCGACGGCCCCAAAGCGGTCGGCAGCCTGCGGAATCTCGTCGACGCGCGCAATCGCAGTGTGCTCGCCCACGGCGAGGAGTCGGTGACCCTCGCACAGTGCCAGGATCTGCGATCGCGGGCGCAGGCGATCCTGCGTTCCTTCTGGCGGCTGCACCGGCCGGAAGAGGAGGTCGACAAAGTGATCTCGACGCTGCGCTTCGTCGTGGAGGCGTAGCAGTGCAGGAAGGTCTGCTGTCGCCAGCACACTCCTGGCAGGACGCGATCGGCGCGCTGGAGATCCCGAGCCTGGACCTGAGCTACTACCCGAGCAACCGGTCGATGACCCCGGACTTCGTGGCCGAGGTGGAGCACGATCTGGCCGGGGTTCTCTGGATCCACCAGCCCCGGCCGGACGACAACCCGGACGTGTTCCGCCTTGGCGGTGACCGGTTCGAGCTGCGCGTGGTGCAGAAGGTCAGCCGTGGTGGGGCCGTGGTCGCCGTCGTGCTCAACGTCGATCCGGCGGAGTCGGTGCCACGGAAGATCGACCGGCTGGCGCCACGCCGCGTGACGCTCCGCGAGATCAGGGCGGAGAATCCCTGCCACCTGCAGGCATTGCTGGCCGACGCGCGCAGGCACAGCCGCCGGGTCAACGATGACCGCCGACGCGGGCTCGACGGAACTGCGGCGGTGCGGCGGCACGGTAACCTGCACAACGACGTCCGCCGCCAGTACGGCGACCTGCGGGCGCTGATCGATCTGATGCAGCAGCGGCCGCAACCGGCGGAGCAGACGTTCCGGGGCGAGGTCCAGGGCGACGTGCCCGATCGTCGGCGGCGCGGGCCGACCACCTTCACCGTGAAGGTCGACGGCCCGGTGGACGACCTCAGCTTCAAACGCGTACAGATCGTCCGGGAGAACGGTGAGCTGTACATCACGCGGACCGTACGGTGCCGCGCCGATACCGTCACTGTCGTCGAGCCACAGGGCTGGACGACACGCAAGGGCGAACCGGTACGTCTGGAGCTGGTGAAGCCGTTCGGCATGCGGCAGAACGCCCAGGCGCTGCAGGACTTCCTGGCCGGCAAGGTCGAAGGATCGTGGGAGGACCTCGCCCGGCTGCTCTGCCGCCAACGAGGGCTGTCGGTCCCGGGCGTCACGTCGTGGCCGGAGTCGTTCTTCTGCGACCTCGACGACGACGTTCCCGTCCTGGACGACACGCAGCGAGCCGCCGTCGCCGGCGCCGTGGCCAGCCCACACGCCTTTCTCATCCAGGGCCCACCCGGCACCGGCAAGAGCGAGGTGATCTGCGAGACGGTCCGCCAGCTGGTGGCGCGCGGAGAGCGAGTGCTGCTGCTGGCGCCGACCCACGTCGCCGTGGACGAGGTGCTCTCCCGGGTCGGCGACAAGCCCGGCATCCGGCCCCTGCGCATCACCTTCGACGACGACAAGGTCGACCCGAGGCTGCACGGCTACCTGCCGGCCAACATCGGGGTCGAGTTCACCGAACGCATGCTGCGCAGACCGGACCGCGGCCGCGGCAGGCAGTGGGCCGACGAACTGGCGACGGTCAGCGAGCGGCTGGAGGTGATGGACCTGCATCGGGTGGCCCAGCACCGGCTGATGCAGTCGTCCTCGCGCGCGGGGGCGGCACGCAAGCGGGCCGCGCTGCTGGTCGGCGAACTGACCGAGCACACGGCGTACGCCGGCCGGAGCGAGGCCGACGCACGCGCCACCGTCGAGGCCTGGCAGCGCGGACTCGCGTCTGCGCGGCAGGGCGAGGAGGCCGCAGCGAACGAGCACGCGGCCGTACGTGCGACGTTGACGGCCCTGCTGACCGGACTGCGCGCCACGGCGCGGGAGCTGCGGGAGGCGATCACCACCGCTGCCGACGCCGCCACCGCCCGGGACCGGGCCGAGGCAGCCCTGCCGAGATGGGAGCGCGGCCTCGCCGCCAAGCAGCGCACCACGCAGGACGACATCGGCAGGGCGGCCTACTACCTGGAACGGGCCCGGGTTGCCTACTCCGCCGCAGCGGGCAGGGAGCGGACGGTGCGTGCCGATCTCGAGCGTGCCGTCGCCGAGCAGACCGGGCTGGGCAGGCTGGCCGAAGTCCTCGGCTTCGGCACCGTCGCGCAGCACCGTACGGATCTGACCATCCTGCAGGACGAGATGCGCAAGCAGGCGGCCAACACCGCTGCGGCCGACCGGGCGTTGACCGCTGGCCAGGCGCAGTTGACGAGGCTCGCTGCCGAGGAAAGAACCGTTCGGCCGCGGCTGGAGAACGACCGCCGCCTCACTCTGGCGGCCGCCTATGAAGCCGACCACCGCCGAGATGCGGCACTGGGGGCGTTCTATACCGCGTCCGCCGACGTCAACACCGGCACCTTCAGCAGCTGGGAGGAGTACCGGAACCTGACGGAACGGATCGAGACCGCCATCAGCCGGGTGTGGGATTCGGGCTCGCAGCGGGGGTACCCGAAGACGGGCCTCGCCGTACTCGACGATCATCTCGACCGGCTCGGCGGCGCCCGAAGGGCAGCCGACCGCGCGTCACGTCGCGTTGTTGAACACACCGAGGGTTTGACGGCCGCAGTCCGCGCCGAAGAAGAGACCACGCAGTGGAACGCCGCGCAGGCGACCCTGCTCACGCACGAGCTGGCCATCGCCGAGCAGGAGACGCGGGAGTACGAGGAGCAGCAGTCCGAGGCGACGGCCGACCGCGACCGCTACGCCGAGCGACTGCCCGCCAAACCATCCCTGCCCATGCGACAGGCTCTCGAACGCCGCAAACAGGTCCTGCCGCACCTGGCCGACCTGGAGAGCCAGTGGACGGAGCTGATCTCCGACCTGGCCGACGAGCAGCTGGTCGACGACATCCAGAGCTCGCTGATCAGGGCGACCAACCTCGTGTGCGCGACGACCACGGGAATCGTGGGTCGGGGAAGCCAGTGGGTCAAACACACCGATTACGACACCCTGATCGTGGACGAGTCGAGCCGGGTGACCGAGAGCGAGTTCCTCATCGGCGCTGTGAAGGCCCGGCGGTGGGTGCTGGTCGGTGACGAGCACCAGCTTCCGCCGCACGTCGACCAGGCGGACGAGTTCTTCTTGCACGCGCTGACCGCCCTGCACCGCGTCGAGCGGAAGGCCGCGCCGTCCCTGCAGCAGGCCGTCGAGGACCTCGCCGCCTACTGGGACCAGCAGGAGGACTCGCACGAGTTCCGCGTCAACTCCGTGATCGAGGTGGCCGAGGGACTCCTCGCCAACGACCAGTGGGCGCTGACATTCCGCAGCCGGTTCGCGGAGGCGTACGACCGTTTCGTCACCGCACGCAAACCGGACCGGGACCCCGACCTGGCGCTGCTCACAGCCATGCTGCGCTACCTGGTCCAGAGCCTGTTCCAGCGGGCGGTGCGCGACTGCCCCGGCGGTCTGCGCCAACCGCTGCTCTACCAGCGCCGGATGATCGAACCGCTGGCGCGGATCGTGCGCGATCCGGTTTACGGCGGCGCATACCTGACCCCTCCCCCCGAAGAACACGGAGTGCGGCCCCTGATCACCAATGGCACGCTGTCGCGTCCGGCCGTGTTCTTCGACACCAGCCGCTATCGCGACGCCACCGACACCCCGGTGGGGCACGGGTTCGTCAACGAGCGGGAGCAGAAGGCCGTGCAGGCGCTGTGCCGGCTGTACAACGACGAGCTGGCCACGGAGCCCGGCGCCCAGCCGGTGTCGGTCAGCGTGCTCGCCTTCTACCGGGCCCAGGCGCAGGCACTGCGCAAGCAGCTGACGGCGGCGGAGTTTCCGATGCTGCGGTGGGAGGTGATCGACGTCATCGATCGCATCCAAGGCCAGCAGGCCGACCTGGTCATCCTCAGCTTCACCCGCGCCGCGGGCAACCGGGTGGGGCCGCGCTACGGCCAGTGGCTGAAGGACCTGCGGCGACTTAACGTGGCCTGCACCCGCGCCCGGCGCGGTCTCGCCCTGGTCGGGCACGCCGACACGTTGCGCCAGATCGCCGGCTCCGGGCAGGCACGGCGCACCCCGGCGACGGCCTTCTACGACAACCTATTCACCCTCGTCGATGACGACGCGGTATTCCTCCGGCTGCACTCGCTATGATCCTGGATCACACCTTCGGTCCCCCGTTGAAAACCGACCATGACGCGCAGGTCGTCGTACACGAGTCGCTTGTCACGATGCTGCTCTGGCCATCCGTGCCGGTACGTCGACGCGTCGACCACGACCTGACTGTGATCGACCGGTTCGTGGTGGAGGCGGCGCAGCGCCTGGCGCCGATGCGGCCGGAGGACGTCGAGGAGGTCACCGGTGTGCCGCGCGAGGCCGTTGCGCGCATCGCGGACCGGCTGGTCGGCCTGCACGTGCTGGAGCGCACCGCCGCGGGCTACCATGCCGCCGACGTGGCGAGCACGGTCCTGCAGCGCAGGACGGTCCCCCAGTACCGGCCGGCGCAGATGACCTTCCTCTACCTGCCTGACACCGACGAGATGGTGGCCTTCCCACCGGGACCCCAGGCGACGAACGCCCCTCAGCTGCAGCGCACCACGCCGGTCGGTGCCACCCGGCTCGCTGACGAGGTAAGCGCCCTGCGGCAGTCCGAGCTGCTGGGCCGGCGGATAGCCGACGGTGCCGTCACGGGGCTGCCCGCCGACATCGTCGAGGTGGATGACGCACCGGACCGGATGCCGATGATCGTCCCGCAGTACCGCTGCCGCGGCTCGGTCCGGCGCACCGACGGCGGGGAGCCCGAGCTGACCCTGCAGATCCTCGGCGGCCGTGTTCGCGTCACCGCCAGGCTGACCGGGGTGCCGTTGCTGGCCGCCCGGTGGACCGGCGTGGCCGAGCGAGCCGGTGACGCCGGATCGGCGTGGACCGCCACCGGCGGAGCCGTGACCTCGACCCGTCTCGGCGACACCGCGTGGCGCTACGGCCTGGACGATCGCGCGGCAGCGGTCGCCGACGCGGCGGGTGTCATCCTCAGCGAGCCGGGTGGCCTGCTCATTCGCTGTAACGATGACATCGCGTACCTCGACGCGGAGTTCGAGCCCCTGGACGACGGCGCCCGCCTGCTCTTCGCACGCCAGAGCGCGTTCCGGTCGGTCAGCGCACTCGCGCCCGAGAAGGTGACGCGCGCGCTGCTGCGGCAGACGGCCGACCGGGCCGTCACCGCCTTCGACCTGCCCCGAGACATGTTGACCGTCGACTCCGTGCTCGACGAGCTCTGGCAGCGGCGCTTCTACCAGCACGTGTACGCGGCACGCCGCGAGGAGGACTTCGCCGATGTCTGACCTGGACTCGACCTCCGTTCCCGCCCCGTCCCTGCGTCTGGGCGAGCGTATCGTCCCCGGCGGCTGGTTCCTGTACCGCGCCCAGCCGCCGTCGCGCACGCCATACCACGGCTCGGCCGGCTCCGACGAGGGCTACCGGCACTGCCTCACCTACTGCGGCGGCGGCTCCACCATCCGCGACGAGGTCGTACGGCTCATCGACAGCGCCCGCCGCAAGGTCTTCGTCGGCACTCTCTTCCTCGCCGACGCCGCCGTACGCCAGGCGCTGGAGTCCGCCGCGCGGCGACTGCGCGGCGGCGTCTACGTTGTCGCGGCGCTCGACGACAAGGGCCTCGACAAGGCCCTCAACGAGACCGACGAGAGTATGGACCTCGATCTGCAGACCGAGTACCGCAACTTCCAGTCGCTGACCCGGGCCGGCATCTACGTCCGTGGCCTGCCCGGCCTGCACGCGAAGTTCGTGCTGGTGGACGACGAGGCCGCGGTGGTCTCCAGCGCCAACCTCGTGACCCGGTCCTTCGACCGCATCGGCGAGAACGGCGTCGTCGTCACCCAGGCCGACGACGTCCGGCAGCTGGGCCGGCTGTTCCGCCGCATGTGGCACGCCAGCCCTTGGGACATGCCGCCCGCGGAGCAGCACGCGATCCGGGGGCGCCGACCGAGCAGCCCCGCCGCGCTCACCGCCGGCAGCGGCCTGATCTGGACCTGGGACGACCAGCGGCTGATCCTCGACGCGATCACTGATATCGTGGACTCGGCTGAACAGGACCTGATCCTGGCCACGTACAGCATCGGTGGCATGGCCCACGCCATGGGGCGCGTCCGTGCCGAGCCCTCGCTGCTGTTCGAGCCCGTCGGCCGGGCGATCCAGCGCGGTGTGCGGGTCCGGATGCTGCTGCGCGGACGCAACATCTCCGACGCGGCGCGCAACGAGGCCGCGGCGTTCGCGGCGCTGGGCGTCGAGATCCACGCCGACGAGTGGAACCATGCCAAAGCCGCGATCGCCGACGGTCGGCGCGGTGCCCTGTTCTCGGCCAACTTCATGTCCACGATGGGCCTGACCGGCGGCATCGAGGTCGGTGTCCGCCTGGACGGCACCGCCGCGCTGGACGACGCGGTCGGCTTCTTCGAACACTCCATACAGGAGGCCGGGCTGGAGTTCCGGCGCGACCCGGCAGCGGCCGAGGTCGACCAGCGGCTGTACTTCGAGTCGATGCGGCCGTGGCCCCTGGACCGCGAGATCCGGGTCCAGGCGACGGACACGGTCTGGGAGCAGCTTTCCCGCGCCACGAACGGACCCGTGCTGTACGAACGTGACGGCGACGCGGTCACGCTCTTCGGCGGCACCAGCTCCTGGCAGTGCACGCAGCGCGCCGACGGCACGGTTTCCGTCATGCCCGGCCGTGGCCGCACGCCCAGCACCGACACGCTCCTTGCCCGCTGGGTCAGCCCTCGGGGAGGGCAGCGGGAGAAAGAGCAGGTGACACACGGTGTCTGCCCGGCGACCCTGGTCCGTGCCTGACCCGGCTCCCGGGGGAGGCAGTGCTCTACCACCGCCAGTGCAGGCAGACCGGCGATCATCGGGTCAGCCAGTCGAGCGTGTCTGACCTGATCGATGGGCTCATCCAGTTGGTGAACGTCCTGCATGTCGGCGTGCCGAAGACGTTGTGCACGACCGGGCCGAACACCTCCTGAACCGTGGAGCGATCGAACACGTCTTGCTCGACGACGCGGCACCAGGCGGCGGTCACCTGGCCTATGGCTGCGTCGTCCAGATCATCGAGCAGCCTCAGCCAGCTGAACTGTAAGGCGAACAGCGCCGCATCGTCACTCGCCGCCCGTGTCAGCAGCGCGCTGACGACCTCATCCGCGCCGTCAGGGCTCAGCAATGCCTGTGGGAAGACCCTCCCGGCGATCCGTGTCTCGGCCTCCTGAGACCAGTCGATCGCCTGGGACAGTAGTGCGATTCGTACGTTCGGCTTGTCGGCGATCCGGCGCACCGCGGCGCGTACGGCGTCCTGGTGGTCGTTGTTCTGCGCCTTGGCCGCGATCGGACGAAGCCGCACCAGGGCCCGCGGCAGGTGCCGTTCTGCCAGCGCTCCTGAACACAACTGGGCGGCCGGAGCCACCGAGGCGTTCGGGGCCGCCGACGTTGCGATCGCGGCGCCGGCCGGTCGGGTCGAAGCGGCACATCCCGCGCTGCTGTCTCTGCGCCTGCTGCAGGCTCGCATCCATGCGGCTGCCGGGGACGTTGCGGCATCCGTCGACCTCTACGAGCGACTTGCTGCGGACACGCCTGCGGGGATGCTCAGTGCGGATGCCATCGACGCTCGGTGCGAACATGCGCTGCAGCTCGCCATCGTAGGAGAGGTGCGGCACGCGGAGGAGCCGATGAGATCGCTGCTTGAGGAGGTCGAGGTGAGCCGCGTGCAAAGCGCCCCGGGAGTGGCGCTTGACGACGAGAGAATCGGCATGGAACGTATGAGGGTTCATTGCCGAAGGCGGCACCTTTGCTCGGGCGCGACCCGATCCAGCGTTTGGCGAACTCTACCGTCTCCGTTTCCACGCGGACGCCACGGGCTTTGAAGCCCGCTGCCGCAACGGCTTTGCCGAGCGAGTTCCGGTCGGTGGCTTCGAGAGTGAGTTCTGGGTTCTGGCACACTCTGCGAGCAGCTCCGGCTCCAAATGTCGATCATCGGCGGCTTCGATCGAGAACGGGTAGTGGCTTCGGCCGTCTCGGTCGAGCGGCAGGTGCCGCTGCCAACGCCTCCTGACTTGCCGAGACGGGACAGTGAA
>NZ_BONI01000101.1 GCF_016862635.1 Catellatospora coxensis
GGGCCGTGTCATCCGACACGGCCCGCCCGCCGTTTGCGTGGCACACGGCGTCGGTCGCCATAGGACAGTCCGTTGCGCGACGCAACCCCATGGTGACGGACAGCGTGTGCGATCCGCCGAGGTGGAACGTGCGTAACCTGCCGAGCGGTCGGGGGTTGGCGAGGCTCTCGGCCACGTGCTGCCGAACCGTCTATATACGACTTCAATGGCCTTTCGGGCAGAAGTTGCGAACGAATAGTTTTCACTTGAACCGTCCTTTATCTCGGTCACCTGTTGTAGTCTTCACCGAGCTACCCGTTACCGCCGCGGCGTTTTCGCGCGTTCGGCGGCGACGTGAATCGTGGGTGGCGTCATGTTCTTCCGGGGAGCGGGTGTGCTTGACATCGACGACTGTCTTCACCGTCTGATGGCCCTCCAGGGCGTCCACGGCGCCAGTCTCATCGACTTCCCCAGCGGCTCGGTCATCGGCGCGGCCGGACGCGGGCCGGGCAGCCGCGACGACACCCCCGCCGACGCCGTCGGCATGATCCACGCGACCATGCAGACCGCCGCGTTCGCGACGGTCGGCCAGCCCGCCCACGTCGAGGACATCGTGATCACGGCGGGCAACGGATACCACGTCATGCGGCTGCTCTCGACGGAGGTCGAAGCGCGGCTGGTGCTGTACGTCTGGCTCGACCGCGCGGTCGGCAACCTGGTCATGGCGCAGCGGCAGCTCAGCGTGATCGCCGCCCAGTTCAGCGCGAACTGACCCGGCGCATGTCGAAGAGCTCACGCCTGCCGCTGCTGCGGGAGTCCCTGGAACCGTGGTGCGCGGCCGGGGTGACCGGCGCGCTGCGCGTCCTCGACCCGCCCGGCGGTGTCGTGTACGTCGTCGACGGGCGGATCGCGTACGCCGAGACCCCCGTCGCGTCCGGAGTGGAGCGACTGCTCACCGCCTCCGGCAGGCTGCCCGCCGACGCCTGGCGGGCCGCCGTCACCGCCGGCCGCGCCCAGCACCGCATCGGGCCCGAACTCGTCGACGCCGGCCTGGTCACCCAGGCCGAACTGGAGTCCCTCGGCGTCATCGCCCTGCACGACGCGGCGTTCTTCCTGTTCGACCTCGTGGTGTCGGCGCACTTCGAGCACCGGGCCCGGCATCCCGTCGGCCACCTGCGCACCCTCGACCTGCGCTCGGTGTGCCAGGAGGTGGACCGGCGCAAGCGGCTGCTCGCCGACGCCTGGCCCGACGCCGCCATCGACACCGCCGCCGTGCTGCCGCAGCGCAGGCTGCGCTCGCAGTGCGTGGCGCTCACCGCCCTGCAGTGGGAGGTGGTGGCCAACGCCGACCGCCGCCGCAGCCCGATCGACCTGGCCCGGCTGCTCGGCCGCGACACGTTCACGGTCATGCTCGAGGTGCGCCGGATGGCCCGCACCGGCCTGGTCGAGCCGGGCCGCCCCGGCGGCTCCGCGGCCGCCGAATCCGTCGCCACGGTGCGCGCGAAAGCCGCCGCCGACATGACCACGACCGCGCTGCCCATCGTGCAGTCGGCCCGCCACGCGCGGCCCGAACCCGCGCCCGACCCGCCTGAGCAGCCTGCCCCGCCGGCCGGCGAGTCGTTCCCGCACGTCCCGCTGCCGCGGCGAGCCATCCGCCAGGAGCCCGCTCCGCACCCCGAACTCGCCGGCATGCCGGACTTCCGCGTGTCCGAGCAGATCCTCACCCGACTCATCGCGGGCCTGGGGGCGCTGTGATGCGAGACCTTCTGAGAACGGTCCTACGCGGTAGGAGGAGAGGAGTCGTCCCTTTGGCCCCAGACAGTCTGGTGTTCGCCGAGATACGCGAGCTGCGCCTGCGGCTGCCACACGTGGTCGGCGTACTCGTGGCGAGCGTCGACGGGCTGCTCATCGCGCACGACGCCGAATGTGTCGAGCCGGAGGTGTTCGCGGCGATGTCGGCCGCGCAGCTCGGCCTGGGGCAGCAGATCATCGCCACGGTGCGCTCGGGCGAGTTCCGGGAGACGGTGACCACCGCCAGCAACGGATACGTGGCGATCTTCGCGGCCGGCACGTCGGCGCTGCTCACCGTCATCGCCGGGCGCGAACTCAACGTGGCCCGCCTGCACCACGAGGCACGACCCGTGGCCGCACGCATCGGGGAACTCGTCCACCACGTCGAGACCCGCTGAACAACCGACCATCCTTCATCGAACGAAAATGAGGATCCACCATGGCTGACATGGAAAGCTCACTGCAGGAAGCGATGCAGATCGAGGGCGCGGTGGGCGTCGCGCTCGTGGACTACACCAGCGGCATGGCGCTCGGCGCGCTCGGCAGCTCCAAGGAGATGGACCTGACCATCGCCGCGGCCGGCAACACCGACGTGGTCCGGGCCAAGCTGCGCACCCTCGAGATGCTCAAGCTCAAGGACACCATCGAGGACATCCTGATCACCCTGGGCGTGCAGTATCACGTCATCAGGCCGTTGACCAGCCGTAACACCCAGGGGCTGTTCCTGTATCTGGTGCTCGCGCGGTCTCGGGCCAACCTCGCCATGGCGCGGCACAAGCTCAAGACCATCGAGGAGGGTCTGCAGATGTGACCACCGCCGATCTCATCGCCGATGGCCGGATGCGTTATGTGCCAGGCCATCGGCGATGGGCGGTCGTGATGGGACGTGATTCACTTTAATGTTCGTTCAAATCTGCGGTACCGCAGAGTGCGGTATGGCGATCAACGGGTGTCCATCTCATACTGAGCAGTAAGGAAGCGGCCGTGCTTCCTGGAACAGGAACAGCGCCCGGCTGGCACCGAGCGCCGTTCTTGGCCTCGTCCCGCGCAGGGAAGGAGGACTGACTCATGTCAACTTTACGAATGCAACTCTCTCCCTGCAAGGGCTGTTCAAGGGAGAGGGAGGATGCCCGTCTACTACCGGGGCCCTTGCGCCCGCATCGACCACCGATACTTCGAGGTGCTCGAGCCTGAGCCCCGCAGGTTCGCCCTCAGCGGCCTGCGTGGCGTGCACATCGTCTGCGTCCCGTCGGGCCGGGGCGGCGGTGGCGACACCACCACCCGGCTGTACACGACGGGCACCGTCGGCGTCGCGGTGGCGACGGCCTGGCCGGTGCTCGGGACGGGCGCGATGTCGGTCGCGGCGACCATCGCCGCGGCGATCCTGGTCGGAGCCCGCGGGTGCTGGGGCGCCAGGACTCACTCGTTCGAGTTGTACGGGATCTACCGCGGGGCGTACCAGCTGCTGTTCGCGACTGCCGACGAGCGGATGTTCGAGCAGGTCAGGCGGGGTTTGGTGCGAGCGATGGAGTACCACGCGGACACGAAATGACATCGCTCAACGGCGACGGTTGCCATCCAGAGATTTGGCGGCGTACGTTCAATGCACTACGTCGCACAGCGGTATCTCAATCTGCCGCACAGCGCTCTGGGGCCTCATGGTCTTTGGAGGGAGCGTCATGGTCTCGGGTGATTCGCCCGCGGTAGCCCGCCGTCGCGTGCGGCACGCTGTCCGCCGACTGCGGGAGGAGAAGGGGCTCACCCAGGGTCAGGTCGCTGATTCGCTGGACTGGTCATTGTCAAAAGTGCAGCGAATCGAGAGCGGTGAAGTGACCCTCTCCGGCACCGATCTGAGAGCGTTGCTGAGCCTGCTCGGTGTCGTGGATGCAACGACAGTTGCGAGCTTGGCCGAGGACGCGAAGACTTCCCGACGGCGAGGCTGGTGGGACAAGCCCCCCTACCGTGCTCATCTGACGGGGGCACTGATGCAGTTGCTCCAGTTCGAAAGTCAAGCGACTGCCATCCGCTACTTCTCGCAGAGCATGCTTCCGGGTGTCCTTCAAACCCGCCATCAAGCAGAAGCCGTGTTGAGGGTCTGGACTGAACTCGGCGAGATGTCGGATGAGCAGCTGTTGGCGCGTCTGGAGGTCCGGATGCGTCGTCACGAGCAGGTTTTCGACCGAGAAGATCCTCCTGAATATCATCTTGTCGTCGACGAGTCGGTGCTGCATCGCCAGATCGGTGGATCAGACGTTGCGCTGGGGCAACTGCAGCACCTCTTGCGATATGTCGCCGAGGGCAAGGTGACCCTGCAGGTGGTGCCTTTCGCGCAGGCGACGCTGGCTGCCGTCCTCAGTCCTTTCACGATCGTAGACCTGGACGCAGGCGAGGATGCGATTCTCTACCGGGAAAACCAGATGCAGGATGAGATAGTGCATCTCACTGAGGTGGTCGCACGCCATCGTTTGATGTTTGAGGAGCTCGCGGCGCGAGCGCTCACCCCCGAGCAGTCGACGCTTCAGATCGAAGCACGTGTCACGGCGCTCCGCGCCAGTCAATCTCTCGGCGGCTATGCCGTTTGAACACTGCCACTCCATACAACACCGAAAGGAACTGCTGATCAGAGTGTCCGTTGTTGAAACAACCGTGTGGCTCAAGAGCAAGCGCTGCGACTCGAACGCCTGTGTCGAGGTGGCGCTGATCGGCCAGGTTGTCGCAATGCGCGACTCGAAAGACCCGGATGGCCCGATCCTCCGCTTCACGCGGCAGGAATGGGATGCCTTTACGGCGGGGCTGCACGAGGGGGACTTCGCTTCCGTCTGAGCACCCCGGAGACGGCCCGCTCTCCTTATCAGGAGCGGGCCCGTCTCGTACTGGTTCATCGCAGGCGCCCGGACGAGGCTGCGAGCCCAGAGCCGGTCGTCGCAGATGACAATCAGGCTCGGTGCGTCACCAGCTCTTCCAGAACTGGAACAGGTGGCCGCCGTAGCCGGCCAGGCCGCCCGGCACGCCGGAGACGTCGAGGAAGAACGCGGTCGCGTCGCCGAACAGGCCGCGTACCAGCGGGAAGTACAGCAGGGCGAATACGATCAGGATGCCGAACGGCTTGATCTTGCTTCCCGCGTGCCGCGCACTCGGGGACAGGTAGGGCTCGATCATCCCGTACCCGTCCAGGCCCGGCACCGGCAGCAGGTTGAGGATCGCCGTCGCCACCTGCAAATACGCGAGGAAGGCCAGCCCCGACCAGAAGACCAGGTGGGTGTCCTCCCAGTCGAAGAACGTCGGACCCGCCAGCGCGAGGGCCGCGAGCAGCCCGATCGAGGCGACGATGTTCACCGCGGGCCCGGCCGCGGAGACCAGCGCGTCGCGAAAGCGGTTGCGCAGCCGGTGACTCTCGATCATCACGGCGCCACCGGGCAGCGGTAGCCCGCCGATGAGCAGCCACAGCATCGGCAGCAGCAGCGTGAGGACCGGGTGGCCGTACTTGCGCGGGTCGAGCCGCAGGTAGCCCTTCTCCGCGACGGTGTGGTCGCCGCCGCGGTGGGCGGTCAGCGCGTGGGAGAACTCGTGCAGGCTGAGCGTGACCAGCCAGCCCGACAGCACGAAGAAGAACACGACCAGTGACGGATGCCCGAGGCCGGTCCACATCGCGCCGGCGCTGACCAGCATGACGACGACCAGCGCGACGAAGATGAGGGAGATCCCGCCCCGCGGCTCCTGGGCGCGCCAGGGTCGGGGCGTGCGGGCCGGCCGCAGCGAGGGCATCCGCCGTTGACGGATGACCTGGTTCTCGATCGCCTTGGCGCGCTTGGTCCAGTCCTCCTCGGCCGCGAGCCGGTCGAGTGGATCGTCGTGTTGCCCGTGCCCAGCGCTCATGGCGGGCAAGGCTACCCGAGCCGACCCCATGAACGCTGTACGCGCGCCCTGTGCCCTGGAAGCATCGGGGCATGAGCGAAGCGGTCCTCACCCGGCAGCAGGCGTCCGAGGCGGTCACCGGTCACGGCTGGCGGTTCGTGCTCGGTTCACTGTGTACCAGCGTGGCGGTGTCGTCCCTGGCCCAGGCGGCGGAGGTCGCCGCGCTCGCCGTCGCGGCCGCGGGCCGGGCCGCGGAGGAGCGCCTGCTGCTCGACCTGCGGGGCGACCGGGTGCTGCTGACGGTGCAGGTGCCCGGTGCGATGCGGGTGACCGGCCGGGAGACCGAGCTGGCGGTACGGGTGTCGGCCGCGCTGACCGAGGCCGGGCACACCACCGACGCGGTCGGCGGGCCGCGGCGCGCCGTGCAGTTGCTGGAGATCGCGGTGGACGCCCTCGACATCGCCGCGGTGCGCCCGTTCTGGCTGGCCGTTCTCGGTTACGCGGAGGTGGGCGACGATCCGGGAGCGGCCGTCGTCGACCCGTACGGTCAAGGTCCGACGGTCTGGTTCCAGCAGATGGATCGGCCGCGTACCCAGCGCAACCGCATCCACCTGGACATCTCTGTGCCGCACGACGAGGCCGACCGGCGCGTCGCGGCGGCGGTCGCCGCCGGCGGGCGGGTGGTGTACGACAAGGAGGCGCCCGCGTTCCGGGTGCTCGCCGATCCCGAGGGCAACGAGGCCTGCGTGACGACCTGGCTCGGCCGCGACTAGCGACCGGCAGGTCAGGCGGTGGTCATGCCGCGCAGTGTGGTGAGGATGGACGGGGTCGGGTCGAAGTCGGGTTCGGGGCACGCGAGCTGGATCGCCACCAGGCCGTCGATCAGTGCGAGCACGGTCAGGTAGTCGGCGGCGGGGGCGGTGGACCCGAACTGGGCGAGCCACGGCTCACCCCATGCCGCGAGGCGATGCCGTGCCGCGCGGATCTTCTCCTGCAGTCCGGGGTGGAAGGCCGCCTCGTGGAAGATCGCGTGCCGCGCCAGGGTCAGTGCCTTGGCCGGGCCGGTCACCTCGCCGACCATATCGCCTATGAGCTGGGCGAACTGTTCCAGCGAGCGGGGCGGGCGCTGTCCCGCGAGGCGCAGCCAGACCGCGGTCTCGATCTCGACGAGCCGGTCGAGGATGCCGCCGACCAGGGCCTCCCGGGTGCGGAAGCTGTTCGATGTCGAGCCTTCCGGCAGCCCGGCCTGAGCGTCGACCGCGCGGTGGGTGAGCGCGCGGAGCCCTTTCGTGCCGAGTACGGCGATGGCGGCGTCGAGGATCTGCTCCCGGCGGTCGGACATGAGATCCATACTACAGCTGTAGTCGTCGGCACTACAGCTGTAGTACGTTCGGGGCATGACGAGAACAGCGGCCGTCGTGGGTGGCGGCATCGGCGGTCTGACGACCGCGATCGGCCTGCGGGCAGCAGGTTGGCAGGTCAAGGTGTACGAGCGCAGCGACACCCTGCCGACCGCCGGCACCGGCCTGGGCATCTGGCCCTCGGCACTGCGCGCGCTCGACGGGATAGGCGTCGGCGCGGCCGTGCGCGCGGCCGGGCTGCCCCAGCGCAACGGCGCGATCCGCCGGCCCGACGGGTCGCGCATCGTCACCCTCGACATGGACAAGGTGCGCGAACGCCACGGCGAGCCGGTCCACCTGGTGGCGCGGCCCGCCCTGCTCGGCGTGCTCAGCGAGGCCCTGCCGGACGGGGTGGTCCACTTCGGCCACCCCGTCGGCGACATCGCCGAGCTGTGCCGGGACAACGACGTGGTGGTCGCGGCCGACGGCATCGGCAGCCGGATCCGCAGCGCGCTGTTCGGCGACCGGCACGGCCTGCGCTACGCGGGCGCGACCGTCTGGCGCGGCACCGCCGACCTGGACATCGAGTCCGGTGGCGAGACCTGGGGCGTCGGCGCCCGCTTCGGGATCACGCCGCAGGGGCCGGGCCGCACCAACTGGTACGCCGTGCTGACCGCTCCCGAGGACCACCGGCCCGCGCTCGACGACCCCGACGAGCTGCGCCGGGTCTTCGGCGGCTGGCACGATCCCATCCCGGCCGTGCTCGACCGGTACGCCACCTCGCACGTCATCCGCCACGACCTGCACCACCTGGCCCCGGCGCTGCCGTCGTACACGGCGGGCAACGTGGCGCTGCTCGGCGACGCCGCCCACGCCATGACACCTGACCTGGGGCAGGGCGCCTGCCAGGCGATCATCGACGGGGTCGCGCTGGCCCGCTGCCTGTCCGGCGGCGACGTGGCGGCCGGACTGCGGGCGTACGACCGCGAGCGCCGCCGCCCCACCCAGCGCCTGGCGGTTGCCTCCCTCCTCGTCAACCACATGTCCCAGGCCCGCCGCTTCCTCCCCCTCCGCGACGCCGCCCTCCGCCTGGCCCTCTCCTTCGGCCCACCCGCCTGACCCCACCCCGCCCTCCGTCCGCGTTGATCATGAACTTATGGCACGGTTCGACGGCGTGTCACCGGCCTAACTTCATGATCGATTGCGTCCCGGGCGGGCGATGGCTGCCCGGGGGCGGTGGGCCGCTGTGCGAATGGTCAACAGGAGGTTGTGGACACGACATGCCGCCGATCCGTGCCATAAGTTCATGATCAACGCGGAGGGGAGCGGGTTGGGCTGGGGGATGGGGGTGTGCAACGGGTTGCGTGGGGTGGGTTGGTTTTTGCACTGGTTGCTGTAAGGTAGCGGGGGTGAATACGAGCAGGCTTTCGGCGGTGGCGAAGTTCGCGGGGGTGTCCGAGGCGACCGTCAGCAGGGTGTTGCGGGGGAAGCCGGGGGTCTCCCAGGTGACCCGGGATGCGGTGCTGACGGCGCTGGACGTGTTCGGGTTCGCGCGGCCGGAGCCGGTGCGCAGTGAGCGGGCGCGGCTGATCGGGCTGGTGGTGCCGGATCTCAGCAATCCGATCTTTCCGGCGTTCGCCGAGGTGATCGGGGTGTCGCTGATCCAGCGCGGGCTGGTGCCGGTGCTGTGCACGCGTACGTCCGACGGGGTGTCCGAGGCGCACTACATCGAGATGCTGCTGGCGCAGCAGGTCGGCGGGATCGTGTTCGTCGGCAGCAGCTACGCCGACGCGGGGCCGGCCGCGATCAAGCAGCTGACCGAGCGCAGGCTGCCGATAGTGCTGATCAACGCGGCCGACGAGAACCTCGGCGTGGCCCGGATCTGCGTCGACGACACGGGTGCGGCCGAGCAGGCGCTGGCGCACCTGGCCGGGCTCGGCCACGAGAAGATCGGGCTGATCCTGGGGCCGGTCGGGCACGTGCCGTCGGCCCGCAAGCTGGCCGGGTTCGCGAAGTTCTGGGAGGAGCGCGGCGAGACCCGGTGGCGGCGGTGGGTGGACCACACGGTGTTCACCGTCGAGGGCGGTCGCGGCGCGGCGAACCGGCTGCTCGCGGCCGGGTGCACGGGGCTGGTGTGCGCCAGTGACGCGCTGGCGCTGGGCGCGGTGCGGGCCGTACGCAAGCAGGGCCTGGACGTCCCGGACGACGTGTCGGTGGTCGGTTTCGACGACTCGACCTTCATGGGCGTGACCGATCCGCCGCTGACCACGGTGCGCCAGCCGGTCCGGGCCATGGCCGGCGCCGCGGTGCTCTCCCTGCTGTCGCAGCTGGAGGGCCGTCCCGCGGCCGCCGAAGAGGTCCTCTTCGACCCCGAACTGATCGTCCGCAGCACCACCGGCCCCTGCCCCGTGGCCGCCTGACCTGCTCCCCCCGGCCGCCTGCGACCTTCCACCTGCCGCAACTCTTGAAGAGTCGCGCCCACACGAGCCCGGTGAGGACACGACTCTTCAAGAGTTGCGCCTTGGGGCGGGCGGGCCGGCGGCGTGATCGTTCGACTTGCCTGGCACCTGGGCGTATGGGCGTGCAAGATACGCACACCTGCCTGGCAGGCCCAACGATCATGAGGTGGATCGGGCCGGAGCGATCAAGGGATTGCGCAGGTCGCGCCCTTCGGTTGGCATCATATTGATGAGTCACGAACTTGCGACACTGTGCAAGTAGATAGCAGACCAGCGATCACGTTTTTGCGTCATCCTCTGGACTTCCGCGCGCGAGCGCGCCTATCCTTCTGCTCACGCCACGGCGCGGTAACCCCCGAGCGACGCGGCTGCAATGCGCGATTAACAGAACCGGAGCGTTCGCCGCTGCCGGGAGTGTGCATACAGAAGGGATCGGAGAACCGATGAACCGACGTTTGCTCGGCAAGTCGCTGGCGCTCGCGCTGGTGGCCGGCACCACGATGCTCGGCGCGGCGTGCGCCGCCGAGGAGCCGGAGACCCCCAGTGGTCCGGTGACCATCACCGTCAACGGGATGCCCCCGGCGACCGACGCGGTCAACCGCGCGAACTTCGAGGCCGACGTCAAGGCGTTCGAGGCGAAGTACCCGAACATCAAGATCGATGCCAAAGAGGGGTTCATGGACCCCCAGACGTTCGCCACCAAGCTGGCCGGTGGGCAGCTGGAGGACGTCTTCTACGTCTACCTGACCGACCCGGCGGCTCTGATCGCCAAGCGTCAGGTGCAGGACATCTCGGCGCAGCTCGCGGACTTCCCGTCGATCAAGGACGTCAAGCCGGATCTGATGAAGGTGTTCACCGGCGGCGACGGCAAGATCTACGGCGTTCCGGTGGCGAACTACTCGCTGGGCCTGGTGTACAACCGGACGCTGTTCACCAAGGCCGGGCTGGACCCGACGAACCCGCCGAAGACCTGGGAAGAGGTCCGCGAGGCGGCCAAGAAGATCACGGCGCTGGGCAACGGCGTCGTCGGCTACGGCGACTACAGCAAGAACAACACCGGTGGCTGGCACTTCACCGCCGAGATGTACTCGGTCGGCGGCGACGTCGCGGTGAAGGAGGGCGACACCTGGAAGGCCGCCTTCAACAACGACAAGGGCAAGCAGGTCCTGCAGCAGCTGAAGGACATGCGCTGGACGGACAACACGATGGGCCAGCGCCAGCTGCTGGAGTGGGCCGACCTGCTGCAGATGATGGCCTCGGGCAAGCTCGGCATGTACATCGGCTCCGCTGACAACTTCCCCGTCATCGTGAACCAGTACAAGGCCAAGTACGAGGACTTCGGGCTCGGCGGCATCCCGGGCGGCCAGGGCACCCTGGGCGGCGGCGACGGCTACATGTTCAAGGCCGGTCTCGCCCCGGAGAAGATCAAGGCCGGTCTGACCTGGCTGTCCTTCAAGGGCGGCGCGCTCGACCCGGACCGCATCGCGGCCGACAACGAGAAGGCGGCCGCCAAGGGCCAGCCGGTGGGCCTCCCGCAGCCGAACATCTGGACCGGCGCCTCGCTGGCCAAGTGGGAGGAGGCGACCAAGAAGCACGCCAACATCCCGTCGGAGAACTTCGGGCCGTTCCTGGCCACCGCCACCACCATCCCGCTGAAGCTGGAGCCGCCGCTGGCCCAGCAGATCTACGCGGTGCTGGACACGGCGATGCAGAAGGTGCTGACGGACCAGAACGCCGACATCAGCAAGCTGCTGGCCGACGCCGAGAAGCAGGTCAACCAGATCCTGTCGACCGTCAAGTGACGCGGTAGGGGTCCCGGGCCGCAGGCCCGGGACCCACCTCCCAGGTTCAGCACAGCAGGGAAGGAAGCACGACGATGACGGTGATCGCGCCGCAGAACTCGGCAGCGGTGACACGGGGGACGGGGCGCGCCGGTGCGCCCGAGGGGCCGCGATCGGCCCGCACGGCGCGGCTGCGCCGCAGGATCGGCGACAACCTCCAGGCGTACGCCTTCCTGGCCGCAGGCCTGCTCTGCTTCGCCCTGTTCTCCTGGTATCCGCTGGTCAAGGGCATCATCCTCAGCTTCCAGCAGGACAACTTCGTGACCGATCCGATCTGGGTCGGGCTGGACAACTACACGGCCGTGCTCGACGACCCGCTGTTCGCCACCGCCTGGCTGAACACGCTGGAGTTCACCGGCCTGGCGCTGCTGTTCGGGTTCGCGGTGCCGTTCGTGCTGGCGCTGGTCATCAACGAGTTCCGGCACGCCAAGGGCTTCTTCCGGTTCGCGGTGTACCTGCCGGTGATGCTGCCGCCGATCGTCAGCGTGCTGCTCTGGCAGTATTTCTACGACCCCGGCAACGGCCTGTTCAACGCGATCCTGACCGGGGTCGGCCTGCCCGGCTCGGACTGGACCCAGTCGCCGAAGATGGCGATGATCTCGCTGGTGCTGGTCTCGACCTGGGCCAACATGGGCGGCGCGACCATCATGTACCTGGCCGGCCTGGCCGGCATCCCGGGCGAGCTGTACGAGGCCGCCGAGCTCGACGGCGCGACCGTCTGGCAGCGCGTGCGGCACGTGACCATCCCGCAGATGCGCTTCATCATGCTGGTCCTGCTGCTGCTGCAGATCGTCGCCACGATGCAGGTCTTCATCGAGCCGTACCAGCTCACCGGCACCACCAACCCCGAGACGATCACGGTGATGGTGCTGATCTACCGGTACGCGTTCACCATCAACAACGACTTCGGCATGGCCGCCGCGATGAGCGTGCTGCTGTTCATCGTGCTCGGCGCGTTCTCGGCCCTCTACCTGCGGCTCACCCGCAAGGCCGACTGAGAGGATCCCCGATGAGTTCCCTGACGCGATCCCTGATCTCCGACGCCGACCTGCGCCGCGGCCGCGGCCGTCTCGTGTACCGCCTGGTGCTGGGCACGATGGCGGTGCTCTTCCTGCTGATCTTCATCTTCCCGCTGTACTGGATGCTCACCGGCGCGATGAAGACGCCGATCGAGCTGGCGCAGCCGTCGCCGACGCTGTGGCCGACCGAGTGGCACCCCGAGACCTACCTCGACGCGTGGAACCGGCTGGAGATCGGCCGCTACCTGCTCAACACCGCGGGCTACGCGCTCGGCGGCTGGCTGTTCCAGCTGATCGTGGACGTGGCGGCGGCGTACGCCCTGTCGAAGTTGCGGCCGGTGCTGGGCAACGTGGTGCTGGGCGGCATGCTGGCCAGCCTGATGCTGCCGGCCGCGGCGCTGCTGGTCCCCGCCTACCTGACCGTGGCCGAGGTGCCGATCTTCGGGGTCAACCTGCTCAACACGCCGTGGGCGCTGTGGCTGCCGGGCGCGGCGAACGCGTTCAACATCTACGTGCTCAAGCGCTTCTTCGACCAGATCCCCAACGACCTGCTGGACTCGGCGGGCATCGACGGCGCGGGGCGGCTGCGGCTGCTGTGGCACATCATCCTGCCGCTGTCGCGGCCCGTGCTCGCGGTGGTCTCCATCTTCGCGATCATCGGCTCGTGGAAGGACTTCCTCTGGCCGCTGCTGGTGCTGCAGGAGGCCGAGGGGCAGACCATCAGCGTGGCCCTGAGCCGGCTGGCCAGCACCGGCCGGGTCACCAACAACGAGATGTTCGCGGGTCTCGCGATCGCGAGCATACCCATGGTGATCATCTTTATGGTCTTCCAGCGCAGCATCCTCAACGGCCTGTCCGCCGGGGCCATCAAGGGCTGACCCGGCACCACTGAGACCTCCGGCCGCCCGAGCCGGAAAGAGATCCGCTCACGCACCGCCGCCCGGCTCCGCCATGCCCGGGGGCCGGTCGGTGCTGCTCCGCCACGGGGGACACACCGACGCAAGTGAAGGGAGTACGCAATGACGCTGCACCATCGCACCGCTCCACGCATCCCCGCTCGCACCCTGCTGGCCGCCCTCGCCGCGGCCGTGCTCACCCTCGGCGCAGGCCTGCTCACGGCCCTGCCCGCGGCCGCCGCCACCACGACGTACCAGGCCGAGTCCGCCGCCCGGTCCGGCGGGACCGTCGTCGCCACCGACCACACCGGGTACACCGGTTCCGGATTCGTCGGCGGTTATACCGACGGCAACAAGGGCAACGCCAACCTGACGTTCACGGTGAACGTGTCCGGCACCGCCAACCGCACGCTGACCCTGCGCTACGCCAACGGCACCACGGCGGCCAAGACCCTGTCGCTGTACGTCAACGGCACGAAGATCAAGCAGATCAGCCTGAACGCCACCGCCAACTGGGACGCCTGGGGCACCCAGGTGGAGACGGTTTCGCTGGCCAACGGCAACAGCACGGTGGCGTACAAGTTCGACAGCACCGACTCGGGCAACGTCAACCTGGACAGCCTGACCGTCGCCGACATCGCGGCCCCGCCCGCGGGCCAGTACGAGGCCGAGTCCGCGTCGCTGTCCGGCGGCGCGACGGTCGCCGCCGACCACCCGGGCTACACGGGCTCCGGGTTCGTCGGCGGCTACACCGACGGCAACAAGGGCAACGCGAACACGTCGTTCACCGTGAACGTCGCGAGCGCGGGCACCGCCACGGTGACCGTGCGCTACGCCAACGGCACCGGCGCGAACATGACGCTGTCGCTGTACGTCAACGGCGGCAAGCTGCGCCAGATCACCCTGCCGGCCACCGCGAACTGGGACACCTGGGGCACCATCGCCGAGTCGGTGTCGCTGAACGCCGGGAACAACACGGTCGCGCTCAAGTTCGACAGCACCGACTCCGGCAACATCAACCTGGACAACATCACCGTGTCCGGGACGACGCAGCCGAGCCCGACGCCGACCCCGAGCACCAGCCCGACGCCGCCGCCGACCGGGGTGTCGTACGAGCTGGAGACCGGCTTCATCTCCGGTGGCACCTCGACCGCGACCGGCACCGGCGGCTACACCGGCACCGGCTACGTGACCGGCCTGACCACGGCCGGGGCCCGCGTCATCCGGACCGTCAACGCCACCACGGCGGGGGCGACCACGGTGACGCTGCGCTACACCAACACCAACGGCGCCGCCCGCACCGTGTCGGTGTACGTCAACGACCTCAAGACCGGCCAGCTCTCGCTGCCCGCCGGGTCCGGCTGGCTCACCGCCGCGCAGAGCCTCACCCTGCGCGCCGGGCTGAACATCATCGCCTACCAGTACGACTCGGGCGACTCGGGCAACGTGCTGCTGGACAACGTCACCGTCGGCAGCGGAACGGCGCTGGCCACGCGCGGCGCGACGCTGCCGTACACGGTCTACGAGGCCGAGTCGGGCAGCACCAACGCCGCGCTGATCGGGCCGAACCGGGCCTACCTGTCCGAGCCGTCGGAGGCGTCCGGCCGCCGCGCGGTGAAGCTGTCCTCGACCGGCCAATACGTGCAGGTCACGCTGACCAAGTCGGCCAACGCGTTCGTGATCCGCTACTCGATCCCGGACAACGCGGCGGGCACCGGCAACACCAACCCGCTCGCGCTGTACGCGGGCGGCACGAAGATCCAGGACGTCACCCTCAGCTCGGTCTACAGCTGGGTGTACGGGGCGTACCCGTACAACAACAACCCGGCGGGCGGCGAGCCGCACCGGTTCTTCGACGACGTACGGGTGCTGCTCGGCACCACGTACCCGGCGGGCACGGTCATCAAGCTGCAGAAGGACGCGACCTCGTCGGCGTCGTACTACACGATCGACCTGATCGAGGCCGAGGTCGCCCCGGCGGCCCTGTCCGCCCCGGCGGACTACCTCACCGTGACCTCGTACGGTGCCGTCGCCAACGACGCCGGTGACGACACCAACGCGTTCAACAGCGCCATCTCGGCGGCGCAGAGCCAGGGCAAGGGCCTGTGGGTGCCGGCCGGCACGTTCGTCACGAACGCCCGGCTCAACATCCAGAACGTCAGCCTGCGCGGCGCGGGCGTGTGGCACACCGTCATCAAGGGCACGAACGGCAAGGGTGGCTTCTTCGCCACCGGCTCCAACGTGCGGCTGGCCGACTTCACCCTGGCCGGAGACGTGCGCTACCGCGACGACAGCGCGTTCGACGCCGGCATCGAGGGCAACTTCGGCACCGGCTCGCTGGTCAGCAACGTCTGGATCGAGCACACCAAGGTCGGCATGTGGCCGACCACCGGCACCAACGGCCTGTACGTCGTCGGCACCCGGATGCGCGACATCTTCGCCGACGGCGTGAACGTCAACGGCGGCGCGACCAACGTGCGCGTCGACCAGAGCACGCTGCGCAACACCGGCGACGACGCGCTGGCCATGTGGTCCAACTCGGCGCCGGTGACCGGCAGCGCGTTCACCTTCAACACGGTGGCGCTGCCGATGCTGGCCAACGGCGCGGCGATCTACGGCGGCAACGGCAACCGCATCGAGGACAACCTGATCAGCGACTCGGTGTACGCCGGGTCCGGTATCGCGATCAGCACCTGGCACGGGGCGCTGCCGTTCAGCAACACCACGTCCGTGCAGCGCAACACGCTGACCCGCACCTCCAGCTTCGAGCGCAACTGGAACTCGTCGCTGGGCGGGCTGTGGATCTACGCGGAGGCCACCGACATCACCGCGCCGGTGCTGGTCAAGGACGTCGACATCGTCGACTCCACGTACCAGGGCATCCTGCTCAGCTTCCAGCGCAACATCACCAACCTCACGCTCGACCACGTCACCGTCAACGGCGCCGGGACGTACGGGATCGAGCTCAACGCCGCGGGCAGCGCGTACGTCACGTACGTCACCGTCTCCGGCGCCGCGAGCGGCGGGTTGATCAACCGCCTGGGCTACACGCTCAACCGCGGCCCCGGCAACAGCGGCTTCTGACCGGTCCACTGAACTGAAGGCAGGTACCCGTGTTCCACAACGACGCCCGCGACTGGTGGCGGCACGCCGTCATCTACCAGGTCTACCCGCGCTCCTTCGCCGACGCGAACGGCGACGGGGTCGGCGACCTGGCGGGGATCCGCGCGAAGCTCGGGTACCTGCACACCCTCGGCATCAACGCGATCTGGTTCAGCCCCTGGTACCCGTCGCCGATGGCGGACGCCGGCTACGACGTGGCCGACTACCGCGACATCGACCCGTCCTTCGGCACCCTCGCCGAGGCCGAGGCGCTGATCGCCGAGGCGCACGAACTCGACATCCGCATCATCGTCGACATCGTGCCCAACCACTGCTCCGACGCCCACGCCTGGTTCCAGCGGGCGCTGGCCGAGGGGCCCGGCTCGCCCGCCCGGGAC
The DNA here is from genome assembly GCF_016862635.1 of Catellatospora coxensis. Taxonomy (GTDB): domain Bacteria; phylum Actinomycetota; class Actinomycetes; order Mycobacteriales; family Micromonosporaceae; genus Catellatospora; species Catellatospora coxensis. The sequence continues at coordinate 16,681 of NZ_BONI01000101.1, forward strand.
CTGTTCTGGTTCCGGGCCGGGCGGGGCGAGCACGGCGAGCTGCCGCCCAACGACTGGCACTCCGTCTTCAACGGCCCGGCCTGGACCCGGGTCGCCGACGGCGAGTGGTACCTGCACCTGTTCGCCCCCGAGCAGCCCGACCTGAACTGGGAGAACCCGCTGGTCCGCGACGAGTTCGAGGACATCCTGCGGTTCTGGTTCGACCGGGGCGTGGACGGCATCCGCATCGACTCGGCGGCGATGTGCGTCAAGGACCCGGAGCTGGCCGACTTCGACCCGGCCGCGCCGCCGACCCCGCACCCGTTCGTCGACCGCGACGAGATCCACGACATCTACCGGTCGTGGCGGACGGTCGCGGACTCGTACGAGACCCCGCGCGCCCTGATCGGCGAGGTGTGGCTCGCCGACATCGACCGGTTCGCGCAGTACCTGCGCGCCGACGAGATGCACGCCGCGTTCAACTTCGACTTCCTCGGCTGCCCGTGGGACGCCAAGGCGCTGCGCCACTGCGTCGACGCGACGCTGGCCTCGCACGCCGGGGTCGGCGCGCCCAGCACCTGGGTGCTGTGCAACCACGACGTGACCCGTACCGTCACCCGCTACGGCCGGGCCGAGACCGGCTTCGAGCACGGCCTGCGCCAGGCCCGCCACCTCACGCCCACCGACGAGGCGCTCGGCCTGCGCCGGGCCCGCGCGGCGGCACTGCTGACGCTGGCCCTGCCGGGTTCGGTGTACGTGTACCAGGGCGAGGAGCTGGGCCTGCCCGACGTCGAGCAGCTGCCCGACGACACCCGCCAGGACCCGATCTACCACCGCTCCGGCGGCACCGACCCGGGCCGCGACGGCTGCCGGGTGCCGCTGCCCTGGTCGTCGGCGGGTTCCTCACATGGGTTCAGCCCGTCCGGAGCTGCCCCGGCCTGGTTGCCGCAGCCCGACTGGGCGCACCTGACCGTCGAGGCGCAGCAGGCCGACCCGGGCTCGATGCTGCGGCTCTACCAGGCGGCGCTGGCCGTCCGGGGTGCCGAAGCGGGACTCGGCGACGGTCCGATGACCTGGCTGGACACCCCGGAGCAGGTCGTGGCGTTCACCCGCCCCGGCGGCTTCACCTGCGTGGTGAACCTGTCCACCGAAGCGGTCGAGCTGCCCGAGCACTCGGCGGTCCTGCTGGCCAGCGTCGAGCCGGCCGGCGGACGGCTGCCCGCCGACGCCGCCGCCTGGCTGCGCACCGCATGAAAGCCGCCCGCGGCGGTGGTTGAGCGGACCACCGCCGCGGGTTCGATCAGGCTCCGCCCGCCATCGGCTCGGTATGGCCGGCGGCCGCCTTGTCTGTGACGTGTCGCTTGGCATTCATGTGCTCGAAGAGCACGAAAGCTGCGAGGGAATACATGGCCACGGTCAGGAGAAACGAGATCCACGCCGGCGGACTGGTCACCGGCAGCAGCGAGAAGATCTGTATGTAGGCGTACACATAGAACACGATCGGCAGCATTATGAACACGCAGATCTCGGCGATCCACGCTATCTCGGCCACCTTCTTCATCCGCCCGCTCCAGCCGAACATCAGGGGCTCGGAAGTGACGAAGAACAGGTTCGGTATGAGCAGCGTGTCGAGATCCGACTGGTACAGCCCGGGACAAACCTGCTCGTTCAGCTTGTTGTAGGTCTCGACCACCACGGAGCGCCGAGCGTTGAGCATGGCCGCCCGGGCGAAGAGCCCGGCCATGACAACCGGGATCAACGCGCTGATGAAGTGGAGATTCCCGAGCTTCACCCCGCCGATGCTCAGCTCCTGAACTCCCTGCACCGCGATGAGCACGAACAGCGTGGCGAGCAGAAACATGAGCCCGAACGACCTGTTTATCTGGCTGACAAGCGAGCGCTGTTCCGCCAGTAGCAGGCCGAGGTACTCCCGGACGAGCTCCGGGTCGGTCTTCTTGTCATCGAGGAACTGCTTGACGCGATCGGCAATATGGCGCTGAGGGACGTCCGGCATCTTCGTCGGCTTTCCTGTCTGTCGTGGAACCACTGAGCGCGATGTGAGACCAGGGTCACCCGCCCGTCACTCAGGGCGCAACAGCCGACCGGTCGGTCGACGCGCGTCCGGGCTCGCGGCGGGAGCGAAGTCCGCGGATTCGTTGGGTCACAGCGAACCCCCTGCTGCGCCACGATGGCCGAGGTCAAATCCTTCGGAGATCGAGGAGGCAAGGCGTGGCATCACATCACGGAGCACCGCGTACCGAGCTGTCGCGGCGCGGTTTCATCGTCGGCGCGGCGGCGGCCGGTATCGCGGTCACCGGCGGGCAGCTGTTGAGCGCTCGTCCGGCCTCGGCGGCCGTCGCGGGCTACAACCTGCCGTTCACGAATCTCGCCGAGGCCGGGACGGTGGTGCCGCGTTACGACTCGTCCTACCCGTACGGAGCCAACGGCGGCGACGTCGGCGACGGGTTCCACAACGGCATCGACTTCAACGCGACCGGCACCTCCGGCACGGTCATGGGCCGCCGGGTCCACCCGGTCCGGCCGGGCACGGTCGTCCTGCACTCCTCCAGCGCCTCGCTGGGCACCTACCTGCGGGTGCGGCACTCCGACGGGCACGAGAGCCTGTACGCGCACCTGGGCAGTGTCTACATCAGCAGCGGCTCGGTGTCGTCGGGCAGCGTGCTCGGCACCATGGGCGCCAGCGGCGACGTCACCGGCCCGCACCTGCACCTGGCTTTCTACACCGGCAGCGGCTGGACCAGCTACGACCCGTGGCCCTACCTGAACGGCGCCCCGTACGCGAACGGCTCGTCCGGGGGCGGTGGCGGCTGGATCCTGCCGAAGACGGCGACGGAGCAGGACGGCATTCCCGGCCCGATCTACTGGCAGCGGTTCCAGAACTTCCTGCGCGGCTACGGCTACACGGGCCCGGTCGACGGCGTGCCGGGGATCAACACGTACAAGGCGTTCCAGCTGTGGCTGACCGGGTGGGGCTACGGCGGTCCGATCGACGGCGTGCCGGGGATCAACACGTACAAGGCGCAGCAGCGGCACGCGCAGACGTGGGGTTACGGCGGGCCGGTCGACGGCGTGCCCGGCCCGAACACGTACCGGGCCGAAGCCCGGTTCATCAACCAGGACGTCTACGACCGCGTCGCCTGACCGCCCGCGTTTCCGCAGACCAGAAGCCAACGATGGTTGGGAAGGGCACCTTCTGCAACGCATAGCGATGTGAAGGTGCCCTTCCTTTCTCTGTTCGGTTTCTGCAAGTGGCTTGCATGGGGGTGTTCTACACTTGCGCGATGGCGCGGAGGCTGGCCGAGGTGGCCCAACATGTCGGAGTCAGCGAAGCCACCGTGTCGCGGGTGCTGAACAACAAGCCGGGGATCTCGGAGGCCACCCGGGCGGCGGTGCTGTCGGCGCTGGACGTGCTGGGGTATGAGCGGCCGACGAAGCTGCGGGGCGAGCGGGCGCGGCTGGTCGGGATCGTGCTGCCGGAGATGCAGAATCCGATCTTTCCGGGGTTCGCCGAGGTCATGGCGGGGGCGCTGGCGAAGAAGGGGTTCACGCCGGTGCTGTGCGCGCGGACCGTCGACGGGGTTGCCGAGTCGGAGTACATCACGATCCTGCTGGAGCAGAACGTGTCGGGCGTGATCTTCGCGAGCGGGCTGTACCAGCAGACCCGGGCGGCGCACGAGCACTACGCGCGGCTGCGCGAGCGGGGGCTGCCGACGGTGCTGATCAACGCGAGCGCGGACGGGCTGGCGTTCCCGCGGGTGTGCACGGACGAGGAGCACGCGGTCGAGCAGGCGTACGCCCACCTGACGGCGCTCGGCCACGAACGGATCGGGCTGGTGCTCGGGCCGCCGGACCACGTGCCGTCGGCCCGCAAGCTGGCCGCCTACCGGGCCGCCCGCAAGGGCGCGGCCGAGCTGGTCGCGTACGGGGCGCTGACCATGGAGGAAGGCCACGCCGCCGCCGCCCGCCTGGTCGGCGAGGGCGCGACCGGGCTGATCTGCGCCAGCGACGTGCTGGCCATCGGGGCGATGCGCGCGGTCCGCCGGGCCGGCAAGCAGGTGCCCGCCGACGTGTCGGTCGTCGGTTTCGACGACTCGGGGCTGATGGCGTTCACCGATCCGCCGCTGACCACGGTGCGCCAGCCGATCGTCGCCATGGGGCAGGCCGCAGTGGCGCTGCTGCTCAGCCAGATCGACGCCGAGCAGGTGCCCGATGACGAGCTGCTGTTCGAACCCGAGCTGGTGGTCCGCGCCTCGACCGGCCCGGCACCGGCCGCCTGAGCAAACCCGCTGGCCGGCTGCCACGCCGATCGGTAACGTGCGCCGCGGCGAGAGGAGCGCGTGATGACCGAGACGTTGACGCTGTGGCGGCCCACCGGCCCGAACGAGCTGGAGCTGGTCCGCGAGTCCGGCTGGCGGGCCTGGCCGCCGCGCCTGCCCGACCAGCCGATCTTCTATCCGGTGCTCAACGAGCAGTACGCGATCATGATCGCTCGGGACTGGAACGTGCCCGCGAGCGGCTCGGGCTACGTCACCCGGTTCGCCGTGGACCGCGGGTTCGCGCAGCGTTATCCGGTGCAGCAGGTCGGCGGGCGGGACATCCTGGAGCTGTGGGTGCCGGCCGAGGAGCTGGACGAGTTCAACCGGCACATCGTCGGCCTGATCGAGGTCGTGCACGAGTTCCACGCGACCACCGCCTGAGACGGACGGCCGCGCCTTCGTCAGCCCGCACCGCGGGCAGGCGTCGGCGCGCCGGCCGGCGTCCCGTCCTCGTCCTGGTAGGAGGCGAGCAGTCGGTTCTCCTCGGGGTGGCGCGGGTAGTACCGGGCGACCAGGGCCATGCCGAGCAGGATCGCGATGATCGCGGCGGAGTACGCCCAGCGGTCGCCGGCCAGGAACGCGTTGCGGGCGCCCTCGATGATCTCGGCGGCGTGGCGCGGGTAGCGCTGCGCGGTGTCGGCGGCGCTGGCGAAGGACTTCTGCAGCTCGGACACGACCGCCTGGGCGATCTCCGGTGACTGCGGCAGTTCCCGCACCTGCGTGGAGATCGACCGGACGTACCCGGCGGTGAGCAGCGCCCCGAGCACCGACTGCATGATCGCGCCGCCGAGGTCGCGCTGCAGGTCGGCCGTGCCCGACGCCATGCCGACGCGCGGGACCGGCACCGAGCTGGTCAGCGAGCGCGACGCGGGGGTGCCGGCCAGGCCGATCCCGACCCCGATCAGCGCGTACGCCAGCCCGACCCGCCAGTAGGCGATGTGCTCGTGCCACAGCAGCAGCATGGTGAGGAACGCCAGCAGGCAGAACAGGTAGCCGAGCAGCAGCGTGAACCGCGAGCCGCGGCGCTCCACCAGCTTCGCCGAGTACGGCGCGACCAGCGTCATCATCAGCGGCGACGGCAGGATCGCCGCCCCGCCCTGCAGGGCCGTGTAGCCGAGCACGTTCTGCATGAACTGCTGGCCGATGAACACCGCCCCCATCAGCGAGCCGAAGACGATGGTGCCGGCCACCGCCGCGACCCAGAACGTGCGGCGGGCGGCGATCGTCAGGTCGTACAGCGGATTGCTCGCTCTGCGCTGGCGCAGCACGAACGCGACCGTCGCGGCGAGCGAGACCAGGGCCAGCCCGGCGGCGGCCGCGCCCGAGCCGGGGGAGGGCGCGAAGTTGACGGCCAGCACCAGCGCCGCGACCAGCACCACGGACAGCACGCCGCCCAGGTGGTCGACCGGTTCGGTGGACTCGTTGACGTGCGCCGGGACGCAGCGGACCGCCAGGATCAGCGCGACGAGCGCGAGCGGCAGGGTGAGCAGGAAGACCGAGCCCCACCACCACCGCTGCAGCGCCGCCCCGGCCAGCAGCGGGCCCATCGCCGAGATCGCGCCGCCGATGCCCGACCACAGCGCGATCGCGTGGATGCGGGGCCCGCCGCGCCACAGGGCGGCGATCAGGGCGAGCGTCGTCGGGTACGCCATGCCGGCGGCGAGGCCGCCCAGCACCCGGGCGCACACCAGCATCACGTCCGAGCCGGCGTGCGCGGCCAGCAGGCACGCGGGCACCGACAGGCTGACGCCGAGGATCAGCAGCAGCTTGCGGCCGTACCGGTCGCCGAACGCGCCCAGGTAGAGCACCGAGGCGGCCAGGCCCAGTGAGTAGCCGACGGCGACCAGGTCGAGCATGGTCTGCGACGAGTCGAAGGCGCGCCCGATCGCGGGCAGCGCCACATTGGCCACGCTCAGGTTCAGGTTGGCGACCGCGGCGACCAGGATCAGCGTGCCCAGCACCAGGGCCGGGCGCGGGGGAGCGCCGTCGGGCACCGCCCCGCTCGGCGTCATCGCTCGCCTCTCGCGCCGATTCGCCCGGCAGGTGACCAGGGCGTATCTCCACGTTATGCGGCAGCGCCGCGAGCGTACGCGGATTGCCCGGACCGGACGTGACGGCTGCTCGGGTAAAGGGCGGCTGGTGCTGGGCGCGGTAACGCGATGGCCCGCTCGGGGCTGCGCGGGTAATGTGACCTGCCGTGGAAATGGATCTTGCGCAGCGGCTGCGCGCGGTGCCGGGCGTGGTCGCGGTGGTGCTCGGCGGCAGCCGGGCCCGCGGCGAGCACCGGCCCGACAGCGACACCGACCTCGGGCTGTACTACCGCGGCCCGCTCGACGTGGACGCGCTGCGGTCGCTGGCCGCCCAGGTGGCGACCGCGCACGACGTGTACCGGCCGGGCGAGTGGGGGCCGTGGGTCGACGGCGGCGGCTGGCTCACCGTGGACGGGCAGGCCGTCGACTGGATCTACCGGGACCTCGACCGGGTACGGGCCGTATGGGACGACTGCCGTGCGGGCCGGTACACCGTCGAGCGGCAGGTCGGGCACCCGCTCGGGTTCTACAGCCACGCGTACGCGGGGGAGGTCGCGCTGTGCCGGGTCCTCGCCGACCCGACCGGGGAACTCGCCGAGCTGCGGGAGCAGACGCTCGACTACCCGGCGGCGCTCGGGGACGCGCTGGTCGCGGGGCTCTGGGAGGCGGAGTTCTCCATCGTGGGAGCGCGCAAGGTCCCGCAGGACCGGGTGTACGTCGCGGGCTGCCTGTTCCGTGCCGTCGGCGTGATGGCGCAGGCGCTGCACGGGCGCGCCGGCCGCTGGACGGTCAACGAGAAGGGCATCATCGCCTCCGCCGCCCGGCTGCCGATCGCGCCGGCCGGGTTCGCCGAGCTCGCCGAGGCGGCGGTCACCGATGTGGACGCGGCGGCGGAGCTGCTGGCGCAGGTCCGGACCGCGACCGGCACACCGGCTCGATGAGGCAGTCTGGTCGGATGCAGACACCAGGGATCCGGCTGGACGAGATCGTGATCGTGCCGTACGAGCGGCGCTGGCCGGAGCTGTTCGAGGAGCAGCGGGACCGAGTGGCGGCGGTGCTGGCGCCGGTGCTCGTCGGTCCCGTCGAGCACATCGGCAGCACGTCGGTGCCGGGGCTGCCGGCCAAGCCGATCATCGACATGCTGGCCCGGGTCACCGATCACGCGGCGGCGGGCCCGGTGGCGGAGCGGCTGGCCGAGATCGGCTGGGTGGCCGCGCCCGAGCCGACGGACCGGGAGCTGCGGCGGTGGTCGTACTGCTTCCCGGACGTCGCCCGGCGCAGCCACCACCTGCACGTGGTCGAGCACGCCTCGGACGGCTGGCCGACCTGGCTGGTCTTTCGCGACCGATTGCGCGCCGACCCTGCCGCCGCGGCGCGCTACGCCGCCCTGAAGACCGAGCTCGCCGCACGCGACCGGCACGACCGGGTCGCCTACCGGGCGGGCAAGGCCCCGTTCATCGAAGCCGTGCTGGATACCTGAGCCAGCGGCGTTGATCCGTTTTTGTGGACGCTGGACGTCGTTCCGGCATCGGCCGGCGTCCATGAAAACAGATCTTGAACTGTGGCCGCATACCCGGTTGCCGGGGTGGACGTGGTGGGACATGATCGGCGGCACGATGAGGTTCGTCCTACACGAGAACACGCGGCGCGGATACGCCGCCGAGAGCCTGGCGGGACTGTCCGTCGGGGACGCGCTGGGAGCGCAGTACTTCATGGTCGGTCGCAGAGTCGCCGACCTCGTGGCGGGCGTCGTCCCGCCGCCGGTCTGGGAATGGACCGACGACACCGAGATGGCCTGCTCCATCACCTGGATGCTGAACGAGGCGGGCCGGATCGACCCGGACCGGCTCGTCGAGGCGTTCGCGCAGCGCTGCGAACCCAACCGTGGGTACGGCGTGGGCGCGTTCATCATCCTGCGGCGGGTGCGCGGCGGCGCGCCCTGGCAGCAGGCCGCCACCGAGGCGTTCGACGGGCAGGGCTCGTGCGGCAACGGAGCCGCGATGCGGGTAGCGCCGCTGGGCGCGTACTTCCCCGACGATCCGGCCCGCGCCGCCGAGCAGGCCGTCGCGTCGGCGATGGTCACCCACGCCCACCCGGAGGGGGTCGCGGGGGCGGTCGCCGTCGCCGTCGCCGCGAGTCACGCCTGCGCGGGACGGCTGGCGGGCACCCGCCCCAAACCGGGGCCGTTCGTCGACGCGGTGCGGGCGCTGACACCGCCCGGCCGGGTGCACCGGGGGCTCGGCCGGGCGCGGCGGATGCTGCACCTGCCGGCAGCCGAGGCGGCGTACGAGCTGGGCAACGGCGCGGCGATCACCGCCCAGGACACGGTGCCGTTCGCGATCTGGGTCGCGGCCCGGATGCTGCACGACTACCCGGCGGCGATCCGCACCTGCGTCGAGGCGGGCGGGGACGTCGACACCACGGCGGCGATCGTCGGCGGCATCGTGGCCGCGTACACCGGACTGGCGGGCATCCCGCCCGAGTGGCTCGCCTCGCGCGAGCCGCTGCCCGCTTGGGCGGGCTGAACCCGGCGCGGCACCGCCAAGATCGTCGGACTTGCCTGGCACCTGGGCGTATCTTCACCGCCTAATCGCCCGACTGCCAGGCAAGTCGAACGATCTTGGTGCGCTTCGCGCCCCGGAACCGCGCCCGGGCCCGGCGTCAGGCGACCTGCGGGGCCACCGCCGAGGCGACCAGGTCCAGGTGGTCCAGATCGGTCAGGTCGAGGAGCTGGAGGTAGACGCGCTGCGCGCCGATCCCGGCGTACCGGCCGAGCTTGTCGACGATCTCCGCCGGTGAGCCGGCCAGGCCGTTGGTCCGCAGCTCGTCGACCTCCCGGCCGATCGCCTTCGCGCGGCGGGCCACCTCGGCGTCGGTACGCCCGCAGCACAGCACCAGGGCGTTCGACAGGCGCAGCGCGCCCGGGTCGCGGCCGGTGCGCACGCACGCGTCCCGGACCCGGCCGAACTGCGCGGCCGAGTCCTCGACGCTCGCGAACGGCATGTTGAACTCGTCGGCGAAGCGCGCCGCCAGCACCGGAGTGCGCCGCTTGCCGCCGCCGCCGAGCAGGATCGGCGGGTACGGCCGCTGCACCGGCTTCGGCAGCGCCGGCGACCTGGTCACCGTGTAGTGCTTGCCGTGGAAGTCGAACGCGCCGCCGGCCGGGGTGGACCACAGCCCGGTGATGATGTGCAGCTGCTCGCCGAGCCGGTCGAAGCGCTCGCCGACGGGCGGGAACGGGATGCCGTACGCCTCGTGCTCCTCGGTGTACCAGCCCGCGCCGATACCCAGCTCGACCCGGCCGCCGCTCATCGCGTCCACCTGCGCCACGCTGATCGCCAGCGGCCCCGGCAGGCGGAACGTCGCCGCGGTCATCAGGGTGCCGAGCCGGATCCGGCTGGTGTCGCGGGCGAGCCCGGCCAGGGTGGTCCACGCGTCCGTCGGCCCCGGCAACCCGGTCACGTCGCCCATCTTCAGGTAGTGGTCGGACCGGAAGAACGCGCCGTACCCGGCGTCCTCGGCGGCCCGCGCCACCGCGAGCAACTGCTCGTACGTGGCGCCCTGCTGGGGTTCGGTGAACACGCGCAGTTCCACGCCCTGAGCCTAGAAGCGCTGCGCGGCGCGGCGCGGGCGTTTGCCGATGCCGGATCGCGCGGGGTCAGCCGGCGACCGGCTCGGCCGCGGGGGCCGGTCGTGCCGGGGCGGTCCGGGCCCAGCGGGTCAGCGGTGGCACGGCGAGCCCGCACACGGTCACCAGGCCGATCGGCAGCAACCAGCCCGCCGGCGATCCGGAGCCGACGATCACGGCGGTGAGCAGGGCCGGGCCGGCGGCCATGGCCAGGCCGTTGAGCAGCACGGTGACGCCCTGGTACTGCCCGATGGCGTGTTCGGGCGCGAGCGCGTAGGACAGGCCGGTCGCGCCGTTGACGTGCCACAGCTCGCCCACCGAGTAGACCGCGGTGGACGCCAGCAGCAGGGCCACCGTGGCAGCCGTGGACAGGGTGGTCGCGGCGGCGAACCCGAGCATCGCGACGGCCAGCACCAGCGAGCCGCGGCGGACCATCCGCGCGGCGGGTTCGGCCTGCTCCGCACGACGGCCGAAGCGGGCCGACAGCACCACGGTCAGCACGGTGTACGTCACCAGGACGGCCGAGACCACGACCGTGGGTACGTCGGCGCGCGTGGCGATCCACAGTGGCAGCACCAGCGTCAGCACGACCCGGCGCAGGTACATCGCCGAGGTGGTCGCGGTGACCGCCAGGTAACGGCCGTCGCGCCAGACCTCCCACGTGCGTGGCCGCTCGGCGGCGTCGGCGGCCGGGTAGCGGGGCAGGCGCATCAGCAACGCCGCCGAGATCAGGTAGGTGGCCGCGTCGGCGACGACGAGCAGGCGGTACGCGGCCGGGCTGTCGGCGGCCAGGGCCAGCGCGGCCAGACCCGCGCCGATGGCCGTGCCGGTGTTCGCGGCGGTGCGCAGTGTCGCGAACACGTGCACCCGCCCGGCGGTCCGGCCGAGCGCGCCTACCAGCGCGGCCCGCACCGCCAGGTTGCCGGTGACCAGCAGCGCCTCGACGGCGGCGACCGCCAGGAAGCTCGCCGCCGAGTCGACGAGCAGGAACAGCAGCGCCGCGCCCGCCTGCAGCACCTGCAGCACGGCGCGCAGCGTGCGCGGATCGCGGCGGTCGGCGAACCGTCCCGCGGGCACGCTCGCGGCCAGGCCGACCAGCGCGGCGGCGGACAGGCCCGCGCCGACCACGGTGGCGGGCAGGCCCGCGACCCGGGTCAGGTACAGCGCGCCGCCCGCGGTCCACAGTCCGACGCCGATGGTGTTGGCGAACGTGGCGTAGGCGGCGTCACGCAGCTCACCCGGTGGCGGGAACCAGCCCGCCATGTCACGCGAAGCAGGTGGGGATGCGTCCGCCGTTGAACGCGGCCACGTCGGCGAGGATCGTGTAGTTGTCGAGCTCGGCGCCCCGTTCGGCGCCTTGCGCTTCGGCGTACGCCCGGTGCAGGTTGGCGACCAGGCGCTCGGCGTCGAGCCAGGTCTTGAACCGGCCCAGGTCGGCGCGCGTGGCGGTCTCCAGCGGGGTGAGCCCGGCCGCGAGGCCGTCGGCGGCCAGCTCCTGGACCAGGCGCAGGTACGCGGCGTTGGCCTCGAACACCTCCGGCCCGGCGAGCGGCCCGTGCCCGCTGACCACGACCGCGGGGTCGAGCGCGGCGAGCTGCCCCAGCACCTCCAGCGAGCCCTCGATCGAGCCCATCAGGCACAGCGGCGTGACCTCGGAGAACGTGACGTCCCCGGTGAACAGCACGCGGTGTTCGGGAATCCAGACCAGGGTGTCGCCGGTGGTGTGCGCCGGGCCGGGGTGCCACAGCTCCACCCGCAGCGCCCCGGCGTACAGGGTGAGCCGGTCGGCGTAGGTGAGCGTGGGCACGGCCGGGGCGACCTCGCCCCACGCCACGTCGGGCCAGATGCCGGGCAGGTTCAGGCCGTCGCCGATGATGTCGGCGCGCGCCTTCTCGTGCGCGACGACGACCGCGTCTGGCGCGACCGTGCGCGCGCCGTAATGGTGGTCGCCGTGCCGGTGGGTGACCACCAGGGTGCGCACCGGCGCCCAGGTCAGCGCGGCGATGTGCTCGGCCAGCAGGCGGGCGCGGCGTTCGGTGGCGGTCGCGTCGATCAGGGTCACCGCGTCCTCGCCGAGCAGCACTCCGGCGTTGCTGACGCACCAGCCGCCGTCGGGCTGCAGGTAGGCGTACACGTCCGGCGCGAGGCGGGTCAGCGTCGGCGTGGGTTCCACGATCGGCGAGGCGGTGCTGCTCATGTGATCCCCCCGGGTTCGTCGGGCAGCGACGGTCGCCAGTCTGTCAGAGAACCGGCGCCGCCGTGCCCTGTGGTCTCGATCACTCCGGATGCGACGTTCGCTCGAACGGGGTAGTTTTCGTTTCGTGACATTCAGCGCGCTCACCGGTCCAATCCGGTGGGTCGTGCGCCTCTCGGCGCGGATGCTGACCGCGCTGGCCCTGATGAGCCTGCTGCTCGCCCCCTCGGCGACCCAGGCCGCGGCCCAGCTGGCCCCGCGGCCGCAGGCCGAACAGGTCGCGGAGAGCGCCGCGTCCGACAGGCACGAGGCGGAGCCCGCCCCGGCGGCCGCGCCCGTCCGGATCGGAACCACCGAGGCGGCCCCGACGGCCCGCATCGTCGTGGACACCGGCCCGCTGCCGGCGTCGGCGCACCTTCGGGCGCAGGGCAGCCGCGCCCCGCCCGCGTAACCTCCCGTCACCCTCACCGCCGCGCTCCTGTCGCGGCGTACCGCCTTCTCGTGGCCGCCTGTCGCCGTGCCCGATCACCGCACTTCCCTCGCCTCGCGACGAACCCTGGTGTCGCGTCCACCCCTCCACCACCCCGAGGTGTCGATCATGAACGTCGTCCTGGACCTGTTCCTCCGTGACCTGCCGAACGCCGCGCTCGTCTGGTCGCTGCTCGCCGTGCTCGCCGTCGTGGCCATCGGCGCGCTGACCCTGTACACCCGCCAGCCGGAGCCCCGGCCGGCGACGCCCGCACCGGAAGTGGCGGAGCAGCAGGCGTTGCTGGCGGCGCACGCGCAGACGCTGGTCCGCAAGGCCCGCGAGGCGACCGTCGCCGCGGAGCGCGCCGCGGCGACGGCCCGCCGCCGACGCGAGGAGTGGCTGGCCGCGCAGGACGTGGCGGAGACCGCCTGGCAGCGCTACGACGAGGCCGACTCCGAGGCGCGCCGCAAGCTGACCGCGGCCGCGCTGCCGCTGCCGCGCACCCCGCAGACCCCCGCCGAGTACGCCTTCCGTGAGCGCCACCTGCACCGTTCCGCCATGTCGGCCTGCTCGCACCAGCAGCTGTCCGCCCTGGAGCTGAGCGACGCGCTGGCCCACCGCGCCGGCTGGGACCCGCGCCGGCACCCGATCGAGCAGGAGACGATGCTGTCGCAGTTCGCCCGCGCGTCGCTGCGCACCGCGTACCGCCGGGCGGCCGACAGCGAGAAGCAGGCCTGGCTGGCCACCGAGGCCGCGGCCGCCGCGGCGGCGTCCCTGCGCGCGGCCGCCCACGCCGCGAACGTCCGCGCCCGCCGGGTCACCCGCCGCGTCACGACGCCGCCGAACGAGGTGACCCTCGCGGACCTCATCTGACCTCCAAGACCACT
>NZ_BONI01000102.1 GCF_016862635.1 Catellatospora coxensis
GCGCCGAGAAGGCCTAGCCGCAGACCGCCACCGAGCACCAGAAGGTGATCGTAAGACGCGTGGCGTGTGGTTGCATTCATCTCATGGAATGCGATGGGGCAGCCCGTCGGATTCCACGAGATGATGAGGCAGCCGGACCTCATCCGTCTTGCCTGCCCGGCCGACATGTCAGTACGAGCAGTTGACCAGATGGCACTCGGGGTTCAGTCGGATGTCGAAGCGCGCGGCAACGCCGTCGCGGATATGGGCGGCGAACTTCATCACGTCCGCTGTCGTCGCGCCCCCGCGATTCGTCACCGCCAGCGCATGGCGGCTGGAGAGCGCAACGGAGCCGTTGCCCCAGTCGAGACCGTAACCTGGTCCGAAGCCGGCCTGGTCGATGAGCCACGCGGCGTGCAACTTCGTGCCCTTGATGTCCGGCAGGCTGGGGCAGTCGAGCGCCCGGCGGGGAACCTCGGCGAGCACCGGGTTGATGAAGAAGGATCCGACGCTCCAGGTGTCGTGGTCGTGCTCGTCGAGGACCATCTTGCGGTCCCGGCGCTGCGCGATGATCGCCTCACGTACGTCGGCGGGTGCGGCCGTGCCGCCCACTTCGATCTGAAGTCTCTCGGCGACCTGCGCGAACGTGATCGGGACCGACTGGGCGGTGCGGCGAAGCCGGAAGGTCACGTCGAGAACGATCCAGCGGTCGCTGTGCTTGAAGACCGACTGCCGGTGGCTGCCGAACCCGCACTGCTCGGGCAGCCAGCGCTCGATCGTGCCGGCGGACCTGTCAAAAACCGTGATCGACTCGAGTACGTCGGAGGTCAGCGTTCCGTAGGCGCCTACGTTCTGCACCGGTGTGCCACCTACGGATCCTGGAATGCCGGACAGCGTTTCGATGCCGGACAAACCGTCCGCGACGACGGCGCTGACGAGCGTGTCCCATTCCATGCCCGCAGCAGCAGTGACCAGCTCGCCGTCTATGACGAACTCGGCGGACCCCATCTTGACGACGCTGCCGTCCCAACCCACGTCACCGACCACCAGGTTCGAGCCTCCGCCCATGACGAGCAGCGGCTCACCGGTGGCATCCGCATTCCGGATCAACTCGACAGCGTGCGGCGTACTGGTGGCGACGTCGAGTCTCCCGACGGGTCCTCCGACCCGCATCGTGGTCAGGTCTGCAAACGTGGTGGTCACGGGTATGGAGCCTACCTAGTGATCAGCAGGCGGCTTCCATCGGCCGTCCCCAAGTCCCGGCCGTGCGCGATGTGGTCGCGTATCACTCCGACGTGTCAGGACCGCGCTTGACCAGTACCTCGGCACAGTCGACGAGCAGCCGACGAGCAGAACGGATCGCCGAGAGCACCTCCTGAAGCAGGGACTCCGCCGTTTGCGGCCGGTCGCCCCACTCGACGCCGAGACCGACGACGTCGAGATCCAGGCTGAACGGGAGATAGAGCCAGCGCAGTCCCTCGAACAGCTGGAAGGGGACGAACATCTGTGTGGTCACGACGAGCACTCGTTGGCCAAGACGTGGCTGGGTGTATCGCGCCCACAGGGCGAATGTGTCCGACGTGTCAGGGCGGTAGGGCGGACGTCCGGTGGAGGCCGAGAAGACCGAGCCGACCGCCTCACCACCGTCGTCGATGAGGTGAGTCTGCCGTTCGTGCGTGAACGCCGCAGGCGTCCCTGCGGCGCCTGCGGCGTCGCGTGCCTTCCACGCCGGACAGGGATGTTCAGAAGAGGCACATCCGCACAAGAACAGGGTCTTGGCGGCCTCCAGGCCGAACTCCGACCTGGCTGCGGCCAGCATCAGATCGAACTCGTCGACTGCCTCGGGCGCATAAGCCTGCGTCACAACCTGCTCTGGTGGCTCCTCGATCAGCGGACGTGGGCTGCCGAGGAAGCTGAGCTCGCCTAGGTCGATGCCGGTGGATTGCACCTGGGCCGTGTATCGCGATCGAAGCAATGGTGACCGGTATCCACCGCCCAGCACGATCGTCTTCGCGTAGCTGCTGAATCGGGTCGGCTGCGGGGTGACGAGGCCGAGGTCGGTGGTCAGGTCCAGGACACGACTACGGGTCTGCTCGCTGAAGTCAGCCTTCACCGCCTGCGAACGTTCTTTGTAGTTGACGCCGTCGCGGCTGCGGAAATTGAACGCGGCTGCCGCTGCCTGCTCGACGGTGAGAACCCGGCGCAATAGTTCGACCAGTTCGCCAGGCAGGCTTGCAGCGATGTCGTGGGCGTCGAGCAACAAAGGAGCCAGCCATGCGGGAAGCTCCTCGTTCAAATGAAACCGACCGGCTGCCAGCTCGTGGGGGAAGGCGTCGGCTTCTTCGTCGAGGAGGGCGAGCAGGTCGGACATCGCCGGACTGGACAACCACGTACCCACCAGTTGGAAGCCGTGTACTGCGCGGTCTACTGCGCGGTATGCCATCGGTGCCCCATGCAAAGTTGCCTCCGTCACATCCGGCACATTACCGATCGCTGATGGTCTCGCGCGGGCGGAATGGATCTGGCGTCGATTCGTTCACCCGATGAACCGTGGCGCATGATCCAAGGGCGGGTCGGCTGTGCTGAGATCGGCAGTGGCTTGCTCAGCCCTGCCCCTTGCGCGGCTGGTTCAGCCGGATCATGTTCCCGGCCGGGTCCCGGAACGCACAGTCGCGTACGCCGTACGCCTGGTCGGTGGGCTCCTGGAGCATCTCGGCACCGGAGGCGCGGATGTGCTCGAAGGCGGCGTCGACGTCGTCGGTGGTGAAGATGAGCCCGCGCAGCAGGCCCTTGGCGAGCAGGTCGTACTGCTTCTGCTTGTCCTCGGCGGAGGCGCCTGGGTGAGACTCGGGGGTCTCGATGGTGATCTCAAGATCGGGCTGGCTCGGCGGCACGACAGTCACCCAGCGCATGCCCTCGTAGCTGACATCGGTGCGCACCTCGAAACCGAGCACGTCACGGTAGAAGCCGAGGGCCTTGTCGTGATCGTCGACGATGATGAAGCAGTGTGAGACCTTGATGTCCATACAGCTCACGTTACAGACGACGGCGTACACATGATTGAAGCCGCTGATCTGCTCGGTCGCGGGTCAACGGCTTCACGTTGCTGGTGGTGCCCCCGGTGGATTCGAACCTGCGCCCCCGCCGCCGGAGGGAGGGTGTACGTCTGTCCGCTGAGACGTCTTGAACTGGACGAAGATCCGGCAGTCAACGCCTGATGCAGCCACTTTGGACGGCGCCATCGGTAAGCCGCGGTTCACCCGCTCCGCCCGACGAACTGCACGTGTCCATCAACTGCCCGTTACCCGACATATGGCTAGACGGTCGTGCGAGAGCAGATAAGCAAAGCTGCTACTCGTTGGCGAGGAAGCGATGCTAAGCCGCTCATACGAGGCACTGAGCCCTGAGCAATTTCAAATGCTCTGCCAGGCGAGGCTCGTACGGTCGTACCCAAACCTTCAGCGCATGCCCGCAGGTACGCCGGACGGCGGCGGGGACGGGATGACTCGGGGCCATTGCGGTCGTCCATAAATCGTCTTGCGAACGATCTATCTGCGCTAGCCCTTAGCGAGGCGGAGCATCTATCGCCGTACCTCACCTGTGTAGTTACTCGTGGCGTTCAGAGGCGAAGGAAAGCTAAGGCTAAGACTGTACAAGCGGTGGCGCAAGCCTTCAGCATCGCGTCCGGCTGACGGCTGGTCGATCGGTAGCCATCAGAGGAGGCTGCGCTACCGCTTTCCCGCACCATCGAAACGGTGGGCAGTGGACAAACTTGAACCTGGTCACTGTCGGCCAGGTTGAAGAAGGGCTGGCCATAGAGGGGGCCAGCCCTTCTTCGGATGAATTTAGCAGGCTATCTTGTTCGTATCAGACATCGGGCCACAGGTAAGAACCCCAGGTCCATTCCTTGGTGGTGGAGATACTGAAATCCCTAACGTAGGTCGCGGTGTCTAATCCTGCGGCGTCAGGGTCGAGAGTTGAGGTGTGATGGTAGTAACCGTGAGTGTATGTTCCATTGGGGCCACGGGGATCTAGGCAGTCTTTCCACGTATATCCACCATCTGCCAGCAGGATGATGCGCGCCTCAGCGATCGAACCCCCAAAGTATCCACCCCACGCATACCAGTCGTAGGCTTGAGCTGCAGTGCCGTCGTCCACGACGATATGCCTCGAAAAGCACGACGTCGCCATGGAGTCTGTCGGACTCGACGAGAGGACCTGAGTTTTAAGGTTGTACGCATCGTCGGCGGCTGCAGCTGGCGAAGCCGTACTCAGGATTGCTGCAGCGGCCAATGCAGCTGCTAGCAAGGTGCGCTTCATCTCATCTCCCCGTATAGGTTGGTTAACCTAGATTCCGTACGGATATTGCCATGAAATGAGGCGAGTGGCAAGGGAGCGATGCACAGTTCGAATGGTACTGACGTGCTGGCTAGGGATATTAAGTCCAGGCTTAAAGTGGTTGCCTGCGAACTCGAATAAATGGGTATGTGCGCACGGTCATGGCGGCTTCGGCAGATCGGGCTACCTAGCGCGTATCTCAGAAGTGTCGACGAATGCTCTGCCCACCGGGCGTGACAAAGCCAATCTGCTGACGCGCGGATGGGCTGCTCAACGGCCGAGAGAAACTGAAACCAGAGACATCGTGGCCACCTTGCTGGCGGCGACGCGGCGCGACCTGACCGCTGCGCAGTGGGCAGCGCTGCAACCGTTGTTGCCCAGCGGCAGCAAGTCAGGCCGTCCTCCGAAGCCAAACAACAGCGAGTCCGTCGCTGGCAGCGCGCGGGTGTGGCGGAGTGGCCACCCGCTAGGGCCAAACTCGCCGTCCGTCACCAGACCCCCGTGCAATCGCCGCGATCAATGGGTGGCTCCAACCCGGCTTGGGAAACGGCGGTACCAGGCCGAAACGTTGGCGCGGACAGCCGTAGAGCGCCGGATTTCACCGGACACAGTCGTACAGACGTTTGAAGCCGCTGATCTGGTTCCCCAGGTCAGCGGCTTCTTTTGGCTGGTGATGCGTGGTGCCCCCGGCAGGATTCGAACCTGCGCCCCCGCCTCCGGAGGGCGGTGCTCTATCCCCTGAGCTACGGGGGCTCAGTGACCGACAAAGAGTAGCAGGTCCCCTTCGCGGCATCGAATCGGTATCCGGGTCGTCCGTTCGACCGATGGCGTGTCGCGTCGATCATCCGTCCACGGCCGGTTAATCCGATCCGAGCCCTCTTCGCACCGGGTGACGATGTGGCGTTGCACCACTTCCACCCTCCGGAGGACTCATGAACAAGCGTCTGCTGGCGCCGCTGGCCACCGTTTCGCTGGCGGCCGTGGGCGCTGGGATCGCCGCGTTGTTCGCCCTGCCCGCGCAGGCCCACAACGCGCCGACGGCCCCCTACGACGCGGTGCTGCACCACGCGCACCACAACACCAAGGCGAAGATCTTCACCCGCGGCTGTACGGAGATCGGCAACCTGGCCGCCGCGGACAAGGACGGCTGGGTGTTCAACATCGCGCCGGACGAGTTCGACACCACGATCGGCATGTGGGCGAAGTTCGACACTCCCGGCGGCCCGGTGACCACCTACATCAAGGACGGCGACGCCGACGCGTACCCGCACGGGTTCGCCAACGCCACCAACAAGCACCTGGCCTGGGTGGTCGTGCCGGCCGGCTGGACGCTGCTGGACGCCGAGGGCAAGAGCGTCGGCAGCAAGAACGTGGACCGGATCGTGGTCACGCACACCTGCGCGGGGGAGGGCGGCAACACCCCGTCGCCGTTCCCGTCGGAGTCGCCGAACGGCACCCCCACGCCGGGGACGCCGACGCCCGGCACGCCGACCCCGGACACGTCCGGATCCCCGGACGCGAGCGGCACGCCGGACGTTCCCGGTGACTCGCCGTCGCCGTCGGAGCCGGGCCTGCCGGTGACCGGCGCGGCCGTGACCGTGTTCGCGTCGGTGGGCCTGGCCCTGGTCGTCGGCGGGGCGGGCACGATCTTCCTGGTGCGCCGTCGCCGGGACCTGCCGACCGAGGTCTGAGCGGCCCGCGATCGCGCTGACGCGGATCGGGTGAGTTGAGCGAAGGGCCCCGCCGGAACTCCGGCGGGGCCCTTCGTCGTGGATCCTCAGCGTTTGGCGAGGGTCGCCTGCAGCTGCTGCATGTCGGAGATCTCGATCTGCTGGCGCGTCTTCATGCCCTTGGCGAGCCAGAGCACGCCAGGGTCGTCGGTCTGCTCCAGCACACCGTCGATCATGTGTACGCCGCCCAGGTGATGCTTGATCATCATTTCGAGGAACAGGCGGTCGACCTCTTTGCCGGTGGCGTTCTCCAGCGCGGCCATCTCCTGCGCCGTGGCCATGCCGGGCATCAGGTTGCCGTTCAGCGCCTTGTCGCCGTCGGGCATCCAGGCCATCGGCTTGGCCGTGGAGTTGAGGTTGAGGCCCCAGTCCCGCAGCCACTGGCCCATGATGCCGATCTGGCCCTGCTGGGTCAGCGCGATGTCCTCGCCGATGGTGCGGACCTCGTGCGAGTTGCCCTTCTTCGCGGCGATCATGCCCATGGCGACGGCCTGGGCATGGTGGGCGGTCATGTCACGCGCGAAGCCGGCCGCGGCCGAGTCGTCGGCCGGGGAGCCGGCGGCGGCCAGCCGGCTCACGCCGA
This sequence comes from Catellatospora coxensis, assembly GCF_016862635.1. Classification (GTDB taxonomy): domain Bacteria; phylum Actinomycetota; class Actinomycetes; order Mycobacteriales; family Micromonosporaceae; genus Catellatospora; species Catellatospora coxensis. The sequence continues at coordinate 6,631 of NZ_BONI01000102.1, forward strand.
ACCCGATCGCGAGGCCGACCAGCAGCGCGAGCGCCACCGCGAGGGCCAGCCCCCGTGTGCTGAACCGAGGGCTGTTCCCCACGTCCGTCATGTCGCTCCCGTCAGCCCTGTTGCTGCTGCTGCATCGCGGCGACCTGCTCCTCGGTCAGCGGCTTGTCGCCAGTGGCGGTGTTGCCGCCGGAGCAGATCGCGCCGGGCTCCTGGGTCGCGTTGACGCGCAGCGCGCCGATGAAGTCGTCGATCCGGGAGTCGCTCGCGTCGTCGACCTTGAGCTGGTAGGACCAGGCCTGCAGGGAGATCGGCTTGTCCAGGTTCTCGACCGGGCTCATCAGCATCATCTCCTTGCCCTCGACCTTGGCGGCCAGCTTGGCCACCTGGTCGGCGGGCAGGTCCTTGCGGTATGTGATCCAGACGGCGCCGTGCTCCAGGCTGTGCACGGCGTGCTCGTTCGGGATGGGGGCGTCGTAGACGTTGCCCATGCACTGCTGCCACACGTAGCTGTGGGTGCCGCCGACCGGCGGGTTCTGGTCGTACTTCTCCGGGTTGTACGTGTGGTTGCTCTTGAGCTCCGTCGTCACGTGCGTGATGCCGTCGATGCCGGCGGCGCGCGTCTCCCAGTCGTAGCCGGCGCCGCCCGGCTTGAACGCCGCCCAGGCGCCCCAGCCGATGATGCCGACCGCGATCAGGCCGACGGCGGCGAACATGGCGATGGGACCCCAGTTGCGGCCCTGGTTGACCTTGACAGGCGCGATCGGCTTCTTGGGGCCGCCCTTGCCGCCCTTCGGCGGGGTCTTGGCACCGCCGCCGGTGGCGGGCTTGGCGCCGGCCGCGGGCTTGCCGCCGACCTTCACAACATTGGGGCGGTGCTGCTCGCCGCCTTGCGTGCTGATGCTCATCGTGGTGTCCGTCACATCGAGGGGTGGGCGCGCCCGCCGTGCGGTGGGACGCAGAGGGCCGAAGTCTACCCGGTTAGCATGGCCAGGTGACTCCCGCGAATATCGCCGATGCTGTCCTGACCGCCGCAAAAGCCGTCTTCACGGCCCGCGGCCTCGATCCGGCGGCCCTGCCGGCGGCGGCGACGGTGGAGCGTCCGCGCAACCCGGAGCACGGGGATTACGCCACCAACCTGGCTCTTCAGGTCGCCAAGAAGGTCGGCGCGAACCCGCGCGACCTGGCCTCGGCCCTGGCCGCGGAACTCAGCAAATTCACAGGGATCGCTGCGGTGGAGATCGCCGGGCCGGGCTTCCTCAACATCCGGGTGGACGCGGCGGCGGCGGGCGAGCTGGCCCGCCTGGTGGTCACCCAGGGTGAGGCGTACGGGCACGGCACGGCGCTGGCCGGGCTGCGGCTGAACCTGGAGTTCGTGTCGGCGAACCCGACCGGCCCGATCCACCTGGGCGGGGTGCGCTGGGCCGCGGTCGGCGACGCGCTCGCGCGGCTGCTCAAGGCGGCGGGCGCGGACGTCACCACCGAGTACTACTTCAACGACGCCGGTTCGCAGATCGACCGGTTCGCCAAGTCGCTGCTGGCCGCGGCGCGGGGCGAGGAGACGCCGGAGGACGGCTACGGCGGGGCGTACATCGCCGAGATCGCCGAGGCGGTCAAGGCCAAGCACCCGGGCGCCGACGACCTGGAGACGTTCCGGGTCGAGGGCGTCGAGCTGATGTTCGCGCAGATCAAGTCGTCGCTGAACGAGTTCGGCACCCACTTCGACGTGTACTTCAACGAGAAGGACCTGCACACCAAGGGCGAGCTGGACCTGGCCCTGGAGCGGCTGCGGGCGCAGGGCCACCTGTTCGAGGCCGACGGCGCGACCTGGCTGCGCACCACCGACTTCGGCGACGACAAGGACCGGGTGCTGCGCAAGAGCGACGGCGACTGGACCTACTTCGCCGCCGACTGCGCCTACTACCTGGACAAGCGGGAGCGCGGCGCGGAGAAGGTCGTCATCATGCTGGGCGCGGACCACCACGGCTACGTGGGCCGGATGCGCGCCATGTCGGCCTGCTTCGGCGACGACCCGGACGTCAACCTGGAGATCCTCATCGGCCAGCTGGTGAGCCTGGTCCGCGACGGCCAGCCGCTGCGCATGAGCAAGCGCGCGGGCACCGTGGTCACCATGGAGGACCTGGTCGAGGCGATCGGCGTGGACGCGTCCCGGTACGCCCTGGCCCGTTACAGCAGCGACTCCCCGATCGACATCGACGTGGACCTGTGGACCCGGGCCACCCGGGACAACCCGGTCTACTACGTGCAGTACGTCGCCGCCCGCACCGCCAGCGTGTCGCGCAACGCCGCCGACGTCGGGCTGACCCGCGACACCGCGGAGTTCGACCCGGCGCTGCTGGCGCACCCCAAGGAGCTGGAGCTGCTCAAGGCGCTCGGCGACTACCCGAGCGTGGTCAAGAGCGCGGCCGAGCTGCGCGAGCCGCACCGGGTGGCCCGCTACCTGGAGGACCTGGCGGGGGACTACCACCGCTTCTACGACGAGCCGGCCTGTCGCGTGCTGCCGCACGGCGACGCCCCGATCGAGCCAGGCAACGTCGCCCGGCTCTGGCTCAACGACGCCACCCGCACCGTCATCGCCAACGGCCTCGGCCTGCTCGGCGTGACCGCCCCTGAACGGATGTGAACAGGCATGAGTGAGCGCAGCGAACGAATCATGAGGCTCAGGGCTGTGCCTCATGCGGCGAACGCGCGGAGCGGGTTCGCCGCATGAGGGCTCATGAGGCCGGTGCCCTGCACGGAGACTTCGGGCACCAGGGACCTTCCTGGCTGCGTACCCCCGCTGACGTGAACGAGCTGATGGCGCCGCTGTGGCCGCGGACCGCGACCAAGGACGCGGCCGGGGTGCTGCAGGTCGGCGGCCGGGACGTGGCGTCGCTGGCGCAGGAGTTCGGCACCCCGGCGTACGTGCTGGACGAGGAGGACTTCCGGGCCCGCTGCCGCGACTTCAAGCAGGGCTTCGCGGGCGCGGACGTGTACTACGCGGGCAAGGCGTTCCTGTGCCGGGCGATCGTGCGCATCCTGGTCGAGGAGGAGATGAACCTCGACGTGTGCAGCGGCGGCGAGCTGCGCACCGCGCTGGCCGCGGGCATGGACCCGGCCCGGATCGCGCTGCACGGCAACAACAAGTCGGTACGCGAGCTGACCCGCGCCGTGGAGAACGGGGTGGGCCGCATCGTCGTCGACTCGTTCGACGAGATCGAGCGCCTGTCGGCGATCGCCCGCGAGCGCGGGGTCCGCCCGCGCGTCATGATCCGGGTGACGGTCGGCGTGGAGGCGCACACCCACGAGTTCATCGCGACCGCGCACGAGGACCAGAAGTTCGGCTTCTCGCTGGCGGGCGGCAAGGCGTTCGAGGCGGCCCGGCTGATCCTGGAGCAGGACACGCTGGAGCTGCGCGGCCTGCACTCGCACATCGGCTCGCAGATCTTCGACACGTCGGGCTTCGAGGTCAGCGCCAGGCGCATCCTCACCCTGCAGGAGCGCATCCGCACCGAGCTGGGCGCCGAGCTGCCCGAGCTGGACCTCGGCGGCGGCTTCGGCATCGCGTACACCAGCCAGGACACGCCGTCGCCGGCCGCCGACCTGGCCGAGCGGATGTTCAAGATCGTGGCGGACGAGTGCCGCGGCCTGGGCATCGCCCAGCCGCACCTGTCCGTCGAGCCGGGCCGCGCCATCGTCGGCCCGTCCACCTTCACGCTGTACGAGGTGGGCACCGTCAAGCCGCTCGACGGCCTGCGCACGTACGTGAGCGTGGACGGCGGCATGAGCGACAACATCCGCACCGCGCTGTACGACGCGTCGTACTCGGCGACGCTGGCGTCACGTGCGTCACAGGCGGAGCCGATTCTTGCCCGCGTGGTGGGAAAACATTGTGAGGCAGGGGACGTGGTGGTGAAGGATGAATTCCTGCCTGCCGACGTCCGGCCCGGAGATCTTATCGCGGTGCCCGGTACGGGCGCCTACTGCCGGAGCATGGCCAGCAATTACAACCACGTGCCGCGGCCGCCTGTCGTGGCGGTGCGGGACGGGCAGGCGCGGGTGATCGTGCGCAGGGAGACCGAGGACGATCTCCTGGCGTTGGACGTGGGGTAGGGCGCGATCCCGCCCCTGCCTGAATAGCGTTACGGGAGACGAAGTGGCTGACTCGGTCAAGGTGGCGTTGCTGGGATGCGGCGCCGTCGGCTCGGAGGTCGTACGCCTGCTGCACGAGCAGGCCGACGACCTGACGGCGCGTATCGGCGCACCCGTCGAGCTGGTCGGCATCGCCGTACGCAGAGCGGGTCGGGACCGGGGCGACCTGCCGGTCAGCGCGGACCTGTTCACCACGGACGCCCTCGGCCTGGTCAAGCGCGACGACGTGGACGTGGTCATCGAGGTGGTGGGCGGCATCGAGCCCGCCCGCACCTGGCTGGTCGAGGCGCTGCGCGCGGGCAAGTCCGTGATCACCGGCAACAAGGCGCTGCTCGCCGAGGACGGCGGCAGCCTGCACGACGCCGCCGCCGAGGGCGGCGCGGACCTGTACTACGAGGCGTCGGTGGCGGGCGCGATCCCGCTGCTGCGCCCGCTGCGCGAGTCCCTGCACGGCGACCGCATCACCCAGGTCACCGGCATCGTCAACGGCACCACGAACTTCATCCTCTCCGCGATGGACGCCACCGGCGCGGGCTTCTCCGAGGCCCTGGAGGAGGCGACCGCGCTGGGTTACGCCGAGGCCGACCCGACCGCCGACGTCGAGGGCTTCGACGCCGCCGCGAAGGCCGCGATCCTGGCCAGCCTCGCCTTCCACACCCGGGTCCGGGCCGAGGACGTCTACCGCGAGGGCATCACCGAGGTCAGCGCCGCCGACGTGGCCAGCGCCAAGGCGATGGGCTGCACGATCAAGCTGCTCTGCATCGCGGGCCGCACCGCCGACGGCGGCGTCAGCGTGCGGGTGCACCCGGCGATGATTCCGCGCACCCACCCGCTGGCCGGGGTCGGCGAGGCGTTCAACGCGGTGTTCGTCGAGGCCGAGGCCGCCGGGCAGCTCATGTTCTACGGGCGCGGCGCGGGTGGCGCCCCGACCGCGAGCGCCGTGCTCGGCGACCTGGTCGCCGTGGGCCGCAACCGCCTGGCCGGGGTGCGCGCCGCCAGCGAGTCCGCGTACGCCGACCTGACGGTCCACCCGATGGGCGAGGTCCGCACCCGCTACCACGTCTCCCTCGACGTGGCCGACCGCGCCGGCGTGCTGGCCGCGGTCGCGGGCGTCTTCGCGAGCCACGACGTCTCCATCGCCACGGTCAACCAGTCCGGCCGCGGCGACGAGGCCATCCTGGTCATCGTCACCCACTCCGCCCCCGACAGCGCCCTCGCCGCCACCGTCGCCGAACTGCGCACCCTCGACTTCGTCCGCGCCGTAGCCAGCGTCCTCCGCGTCGAGTTCTAGCCCAGGCCCGCCCCGCGGGCCGAGGCGTCGATCATGAACTTATGGCACGGCTCGACGGCGTGTCGGTGGCACAAGTTCATGATCAACGTTGGAGGATGCGCGCGTCTCGCTGCGTGGAACCCGAGTGGAGTTACGGGCGGAGAGACGGCAAGGTACTCGATGACACTCGGTAAGGAGGCCAGCATGTGGCGTGGGTTGATCGAGCAGTACCGGGACCGGCTGCCGGTGACGGACAAGACGCCCGTGATCACGCTGCACGAGGGCAACACGCCTCTGGTGCCCGCGCCGGTGCTGTCCGACCGCACCGGGTGTGACGTCTACCTGAAGGTCGAGGGCGCGAACCCGACCGGCTCGTTCAAGGACCGGGGCATGACGGTGGCCGTGTCGACCGCCGTCGAGCACGGGGCGAAGGCGATCATCTGCGCGTCGACCGGCAACACCTCGGCCAGCGCCGCGGCGTATGCCGCCCGCGCCGGGATCACCTGCGCGGTGCTCGTGCCGCAGGGCAAGATCGCGCTGGGCAAGCTGGCCCAGGCGCTCGTGCACGGGGCGAAGCTGCTGCAGGTCAGCGGCAACTTCGACGACTGCCTGGCGATGGCCGGCAAGCTGTCCCAGGACTACCCGGTGGCGCTGGTCAACTCGGTGAACATCGACCGGCTGCACGGGCAGAAGACCGCCGCGTTCGAGATCGTCGAGGCGCTCGGCGACGCGCCGGACATCCACTGCCTGCCGGTCGGCAACGCGGGCAACATCAGCGCCTACTGGATGGGCTACAACGAGGACGTCGCGGCGGGCAACGCCACGAAGGCCCCGAAGATGTACGGCTTCCAGGCCGCCGGCTCCGCACCGATCGTCAACGGCGCGGTCGTGCCGAATCCGTCCACGATCGCCACCGCGATCCGGATCGGCAACCCGGCCTCGTGGACCAAGGCCCTGGACGCGCGTGACGCGTCGGGCGGTCTCATCGACGCGGTCACCGACCGGGAGATCCTGTCGGCATACCGGCTGCTGGCCCGCGAGGTCGGCGTCTTCGTCGAGCTGGGCTCGGCGGCCAGCGTGGCGGGTCTGCTGCAGGCGTCGGCGGCCGGCAAGGTGCCGCACGGCTCGCGCATCGTGTGCACGGTGACCGGGCACGGGCTCAAGGACCCGGAGTGGGCCATCTCCACCGCGCCCGCCCCGACCACCATCGGCAACGACCCGCTCGCCGCCGCCCGCGAACTCGGCCTCGCCTGACCCGACCGGGGTGACCGCTCGCGCGGCGTCCGCCGGCCTTTTGCATCGACGTTGGCCTATCACATCGACTGCGCCGCCCGCATTTTCGATGAGATAGGCCAACGTCTGTTGAGGGCGGAGCGGGGCGACAGCCGGCCGAGCGGAGTTCGGCGCACACGGATCGGGGTGCACGTCACAGCGTGCCCGGCGTCCGTGAGATCGCTCTCAGGTGTACGGTGCCTACGTGCTCAGGGTCCTTACGCGTAGCGCCGACTTCCGCCGCCTGTTCCTCGCCGAGGTCATCGTCTTCGGGGCGGACTGGTTCGTCATGGTCCCGCTGCTGGTGCTGCTCAACCGGGAGACCGGCCAGGGACTCTGGGGCGGGCTGGCACTGGCCGTGGAGACCGGCACCGTGGCGCTGCTGCTGCCGTACGCGGGCACCATCGCGGACCGGTTCAACCGCAAGCACATCCTGATCGCCTCGAACCTCTCCGCGCTCGTCGCCGTCGGCGGCCTGTTCCTGGTACGCGGCCCCGGCGCGGGCCCGATCGCGCTGGTCGCCCTCGGTGCGCTGGCAGCGGCGAAAGCGTTCTACACCCCGGCCGCCAACGCGTCGGTGCCGAACCTGGTGGACCCCGCCGACATGGGCCCGGCCATGGCCGTCAACGGCACCGCCTGGGGCACCATGACCGTCGTCGCGTCCTCCCTGGGCGGCCTGGTCACCGAGTGGCTGTCGCCGTACCACTGCTTCGGCCTGGTCGCGGTGAGCCTGGCGACCTCGGCGCTGCTGACCTCGCGGATCAAGCGGCCGACCCAGGACTCGCTGCCGGCGGTGTCCCGCCCGGCGTTCGCGGCGATCCGGGAGGCGCTGGGCTACCTGCGCCGCGAGCCGCGGCTGCTGGCCCTGGTCACCGTGAAGTCGGCGGTGGGCACCGGCAACGGCCTGCTGGCCACGTTCCCGCTGATCGCTGCGACGTTCGGGGTGAGCGCGCGCGGGCTGGGCCTGATGTTCGCGGTACGCGGACTGGGCAGCGTGGTCGGCCCGTTCCTGTTCCGGGCGGCGCTGGCCCGGCCGCACTGGCTGTTCCCGGCGCTGGCGCTGTCCATGTCCACCTACGGCCTGGTGTACGTCGGCGTGGCCGCGGCGGGCTGGTTCCCGCTGGTGCTGGCGGGCATCTTCCTGGCGCACGCGGCCGGCGGCGGCAACTGGGTGATGTCGAACTACGCCATCGCGCAGGAGGTGCCCGACGAGCTGCGCGGCCGGGTCAACGCCACCGACACGATGATCGCCATGCTCGCGGTGACCGCCTCCCAGCTGGTCGTAGGCGCGTTCGTGGACACGGTGGACTGGCGGGTGCTGGTCGCCTGCTGCGGCGTCACCACGCTGTCGTACGCGGTCGGCTGGTTCCTGGTCACCCGGCGCATCCCGGCCCAGGCCCCGGTGCCCGCGCTCGCCGACTGACGGGAACGACGAAGCCGCTTGACACCTCCTGCTAGCTTGGTGATATCACTTCGATATGAGGAGTCGCCATGCAGCGTAAGGCGTTCCGGGTCTCCGGGTTCATCATGGTCGTCGTGGCGCTGCTGGTGGCAGCCGCCATGATCGCCATCATCGCCGCTAACGTGGGCGTGCCCGGCACCGACGGCGTCATGGGCGCTGCCGTCGTGGTCGGCACACTGCTGCTCGTGCTGATCGCGACCGGGTTCATCGTGATCAGCCCCAACGACGCCCGGGTCATCCAGTTCTTCGGCAAGTACGTCGGCACGATCGGCGAGCCCGGCTTCCACTGGACCTGGCCGCTGACCGAGAAGACGAAGATCTCCAAGCGGGTGCGCAACTTCGAGTCCAACCGGCTGAAGGTCTCCGACGCCGACGGCAACCCCGTCGAGATCGCCGCCGTCGTGGTGTGGCGGGTCGTGGACACCTACGCGGCCAAGTTCGCGGTGGACGACTTCGCGCACTTCGTCGAGGTGCAGGCGGAGACCGCGGTGCGGCACCTGGCCACCAGCTACCCGTACGAGGCGCACGCCAGCGGCCGGGCCAGTCTGCGCGACAGCGCGTCGGTCAGCGACGAGCTCACCGCCGAGCTGCGCGAGCGGGTCACCCTGGCCGGCGTCGAGGTGGTCGAGTCGCGGATCACCCATCTCGCCTATGCTGCGGAGATCGCGCAGGCGATGCTGGCCCGCCAGCAGGCGCAGGCCATCGTCGCGGCGCGGTCCACCATCGTGGAGGGCGCGGTCGGCATGGTCTCCAGCGCGCTGGAGCAGTTGCGTGAGCAGGGCGTGGTCGAGCTGGACGAGGAGCGCAAGGCGCAGATGGTGTCGAACCTGCTGGTGGTGCTCTGCGGTGACCGCAACGCGCAGCCGGTCGTCAACGCGGGCACCCTCTACTGAGGACATAGCGTGCCTGAACGCAAGAAACTGCTGCTGCGGCTGGATCCCGCGGTGTACGACGCGATCGCCCGCTGGGCGGCCGACGATCTGCGCAGCGTCAACGCGCAGATCGAGTACGCCCTGCGGGCCGCGCTGAAGTCGGTGGGGCGGCCGGTCGACCGCCCCACCGCGGCCGTGTCCGACGGCGACCAGGACGAGGACGGCGACTGAGCAGTCGACCTCCACAGTGGACCGGCTCGCGGCGGTGCCGCTTCAGGAGATCTTGACGGCGATCTCCGCGGGCGGCCGCCGTCGGCCGACGAACACCGCCACGATCAGCAGGCTGGTCCAGACCAGGTGGAAGAACCAGAAGACGAGACTGACGACGCTGATCACCGTGTAGCGCGAGTCGCCGCCGTCCTCGATCACGGAGCGGATCCCGTACACCTGCCACCAGGCGCCGGCCATGAAGTCGACCGCGCCGATCGTGGCCGCCGCGACGGTGAGCCAGGTGGCGGCGGAGCCGAGGCGGGCGCGTAGCGCCAGCGCGGTGACTCCGGCCGCGATGAGCACGACCGCGCTGACGGTCTGCGGCAGCAGGGCGCCGAGCATGGACAGTTCGAACGATTCCACGGCTTCTCCCGAGGGGTGGGCGACCCGCACACCGTATCGAGCTTCTGCCATGCGTCGCCGCGCGGGCCGAAGGGCTCGTCCGCCATCCGGCGGCCCGCGAGCGTCCTCCCGAGGAGTGGGCGGGCCGGGCACCGCATCGGCGGGCGGGGGCCGGCGCGGCCCTACCATGACCACCGTGACGATCTCCTTCGCGCCCGGGGCGTACACCGTCCACGCGCCCGCCACCAGCGCCAACCTCGGGCCGGGCTTCGACGCCCTGGGCCTGGCGCTGGACCTCTGCGACGAGGTCACCGCCTGGGTGGCCGAGGACGGCAAGACCGCCGTCGAGGTGGTCGGCGAGGGCGCGGGCGAGCTGCCCGCCGACGAGACCCACCTGGTCGTACGCGCGATGCGGGAGACCTTCGGCGAGCTGGGTGTCCAGCCCGCCGGCCTGGGACTGCGCTGCGTCAACCGGATCCCGCAGGCGCGCGGCATGGGCTCGTCCAGCGCCGCGATCACGGCCGGGGTGACCCTGGCCAACGCGCTGGCCGGGGGCCGGCTGACCCGGGCCGACGAGGTGCGCATCGCGGGCCGGATCGAGGGGCACCCGGACAACATCGCCCCGTGCCTGCTGGGCGGCTTCACCATCGCCTGGACCGAGGCGGGCGGGGCGCGGGCCGTGGCGCTGCCGGTGGCCGCGGAGATCCGGCCGACGGTCTTCGTGCCCGCCGTACGCGGCCTGACCGCCCACGCGCGGGCCGCGCTGCCCGCCACCGTGCCGCACGCCGACGCCGCCTTCAACGCGGGCCGGGCCGCCCTGCTGACCCATGCCCTGACCGGCGCGCCGGGCCTGCTCTTCGAGGCCACCGAGGACCGCCTCCACCAGGGCTACCGGGCCGCGGGAATGCCGGAGACCGCCGCGCTGGTTGCACAGCTGCGGGAAGCCGGCGTGGCCGCCGTGGTGAGCGGGGCCGGGCCGAGCGTCCTGGCGCTTTCGCCCGTGCCGTCCGGTTTCGCGGCCGGCGGCAGTTGGTTGGCACACACTCTTGCGGTGTTCGCTGGTGGCGCCCGCGTTTCGGCGGGTAGGATCCCTGGTTAGAAACCGGGGCGTATCACTCGTCTTTTGCAGCATTTCAGACACGCCGAGTAGCCCGGTGTTGCCGCTGGTCTCAGTCGTTGATTACGCTCTAGGGCAGCACAGCCGCGAAGCGCCCGATCTTGCGGGGCGGCGTTACCGGAGCTCGGTTCAGACGGACACGTTAGCCAGACGGCCGTCCACCCCCAGTCCTATGCCTGCCGCAGACTGATCGCACGCTCCAGGCGTGTCCACGCCGTCGAATGTGGACGGCGCCGGAACGCCGTCGTGACTGCGCGAAAACTCCCGTAGCGCTCTGGATGAGCACCACGGGTTTCCGAGGCCGCCCGGCCGCCAACTGTCGTAAGAAGACCCGGGCTGCCCCGGCCAATCGAGGGAAGGAATCCATTGAGCGACACCACCGACATGACGTCGGATGTCTCCCACGTCGCTGACGACGCCTCCACCGGCCGGCGCCGCCGCTCCGCCGGCAGCGGTCTCTCCGCGAAGCTGCTGCCCGAGTTGCAGACCATGGCAGCGGGGTTGGGTATCACGGGCACCGCACGCATGCGCAAGGGCGAGCTGATCGCCGCGATCACGGCCAGCCAGGGCGGTGGCGCACCGCGCCCCCGTGCTGACGTCGCCGCGGCCGCCGCGCCGGCTCGCGAGGAGGTGCGGGCCGAGGTCCGCGAGGCGGCGGCGGGCGAGTCCGCGCCGGCAGCAGCAGAGGGCACCGAGCCGCGGGGCGAGCGCCGTAGCCGCCGCAACGCTCCGGAGCCCCGTGGTGAGGCGGAGGCGCCGGCGGAGGGCCGCGAGAACCGTCGCGAGTCCCGCCGCGAGCGCGCCGAGCGAGGCGACCGGGGCGACCGTGCCGAGCGCGGCGAGCGCAACGCCGACCGCGGTGAGCGCGGTGACCGTGCCGAGCGCGGGGAGCGTGGCGACCGGCCCGAGCGCGGGGAGCGTGCCGAGCGCGGCGACCGGTCGGAGCGCGGGGAGCGTGCCGCCGACCGCGGTGGCGACCGGGGCAACGACCGCGGTCCGGACCGGGGCGGCTTCGACGGTGACGAGGACGGCGACGGCCGTCGTGGCCGGCGCAGCCGGTTCCGTGACCGCCGGCGCGGCCGCGAGCGCGGCGAGACCGTCGGCGCGAGCGGCGGTGGCGGCGGCGAGCCGCACGTGGGCGAGGACGACGTGCTCGTTCCCGTCGCGGGCATCGTGGACGTGCTGGACAACTACGCGTTCGTCCGCACCACCGGCTACCTCTCCGGCCCCAACGACGTCTACGTGTCGATGTCGCAGGTGAAGAAGTACGGCCTGCGCCGCGGCGACGCCATCACCGGCGCCGTCAAGGCCAGCCGGGACGGCGAGCAGCGGCGGGACAAGTACAACCCGCTGGTGCGCCTGGACACCGTCAACGGCATGGAGCCCGAGGAGGCCCGCCGCCGTGGCGAGTTCTACAAGCTCACTCCGCTGTACCCGCAGGAGCGCCTGCGCCTGGAGACCGAGCCGCACATCCTCACCACCCGGGTCATCGACCTGGTCATGCCGATCGGCAAGGGCCAGCGTGCGCTGATCGTGTCCCCGCCCAAGGCCGGCAAGACCATGGTCCTGCAGGCGCTGGCGAACGCGATCACGAACAACAACCCCGAGTGCCACCTGATGGTCGTGCTGGTCGACGAGCGGCCTGAAGAGGTCACCGACATGCAGCGCTCGGTCAAGGGCGAGGTCATCGCCTCGACGTTCGACCGGCCGCCGCAGGACCACACCACCGTCGCCGAGCTGGCGATCGAGCGGGCCAAGCGCCTGGTCGAGCTGGGTCACGACGTGGTGGTGCTGCTGGACTCGATCACGCGTCTGGGCCGGGCGTACAACCTGGCCGCGCCGGCCTCCGGCCGCATCCTGTCCGGTGGTATCGACTCGACCGCGCTGTACCCGCCCAAGCGCTTCCTCGGCGCGGCCCGCAACATCGAGAACGGCGGCTCGCTCACCATCCTCGCCACGGCGCTGGTGGAGACGGGCTCCATGATGGACACGGTCATCTTCGAGGAGTTCAAGGGCACGGGTAACGCCGAGCTCAAGCTCGACCGGAAGATCGCCGACAAGCGCATCTTCCCGGCCATCGACATCGACCCGTCCGGCACCCGCAAGGAGGAGATCCTGCTGGCGCCGGAGGAGCTGGTCATCGTGCACAAGCTCCGCAAGGTCCTGCACTCGCTGGACTCGCAGGCAGCCCTGGACCTGCTGCTCGACAAGCTCAAGCAGACCCGGACCAACATCGAGTTCCTGATGCAGATCGCGAAGACCACTCCCGGCGAGTGACCTGAGCGAAAGAACGGCGCAGGGCCGGCACCGCGAGGTGCCGGCCCTTTCGTGTGTACGGGCTCAGCCCGCCTCGGCCGCCTCGACGATCAGGTCGGTGACCGGGCCGGGCTGGGAGGCCAGCGAGGCGTGGCCCGCGTCCAGTTCGATGGTCCGGCGGGCGCCCATGCGCTCGGCCATCCGGCGCTGGTTGTCCGGATTGATCATGCGGTCCTGGGTGGAGACCTGGTACCAGGTGGGCTTGGCCCGCCAGGCCGGGGCGGTGACCGGGTCGCCGAAGGTGGAGGCCGGCGGCGCCTTCTGCGTCACCGCCATGACCAGGGCCTCGTCGGCGGGCAGGTCGTGGCAGAAGCTCTCGTGGAACTTGTCGGGGTGCACCCACAGGTAGCCGTCGGAGTCCGGCGGCCCGATGTTCGCGATGGCCGCGGGCGGCAGTTCCTGAGTGATCTGGCCGGGGCTCTCCCCGGCGTCGGGCGCGAACGCCGCGATGTACACCAGGCCGGTCACGTTGGGCAGGTCACCGGCCTCGGAGAGCACCGCGCCGCCGTAGGAGTGGCCGACCAGCAGCACCGGCCCCGGCACCTGGCGCACCATGCGGCGGGTGCGCTCGGCGTCGTCGGACAGCGAGGTGAGCGGGTTCTCCACCGCGCGCAGCGCGCCGTAGCCGCGCCGGTGCAGCTCGACGATGACCTTGGCCCAGTGGGCCGCGCCGCCCCAGAAGCCGTGGACCAGGACGATGGTCGGCTTGTCTGCCATGTCCTCAGGCTAGGTCCGGCGTGAGGCCGCCGGGGGCGGATCGGCGATGCCGGAATCGGGCCGGCATCGGGGGATGTGCAACTACCTTTCAAGCTCTATTGTTTGTCTGAAGTTTTCCTTCAGGCATTCGCACTGCCGCGCGCGCCTCCCCGGAGGGGACTGCACTGGCGGCAGCACCCCACACCCCCGGGAGGAACCGTGCCTTCGCGAAGGCGGATACACCCCCTGCTCATAGCCCTGACCGCGCTCAGCGCGACCGCTGCCACGGCCCTGCCGCAGCCCGCGGTGGCGGCCCTGCCCGCCGCCGGCGCGGGACCGGACGGCGTCGTGACCGGACCCGACTACGTGGACACCCCGACCAGCACCCGGCCCGTCGCGCCCGGCGTCACGCTGACCTCGTTCGACCGGTACGACGCCCGCGGTTTCCTGCGCGCCGACGCGCTCAGCGTGGACCTGTCCGGCAGCGCCACCGTCGACTACGTGTTCCCGGGCGCGGTCGCGGCCACCCAGCCGCTGTCGCAGCAGCTGGCCGCCCGCGACGACAAGCGGGTCGTCGGCGCGGTCAACGGCGACTTCTTCGACATCAACAACTCCGGCGCGGCCCAGGGCGTCGGCATCCAGGGCGGCGAGCTGATCCAGGCCCCGATCGCCGGCCACCACAAGGCCGTCGGCTTCACCACCGGTGACGTGGGCCGCCTGGTCGAGGTGTACTTCGAGGGCACGGCCACGCCCGACGGCGGCGCTTCGCTCGCGCTCAGCGGCTTCAACACGCACGTCCTGGGCGCGAACGCGGTCGGGGTGTACACCGGCCTGTGGGGCGACTTCAGCCGGACCCGGCCGGTGACCGGCGCGAACCGGGTCACCGAGGTCGTGCTGCGTGACGGCGCGGTCGAGTCCGTCTCGGCGACGCCGGGCAGTGGCCCGCTCGCCGACGGCACGCAGGTGCTGCTCGGCCGCGAGGCGGGCGCGGACGCGCTGGCCGCGCTGACCCCCGGCACCCGGGTCGCGGTGTCGTACCGGCCGCGCAGCTCCGACGGCGGCGAGCTGAGCACCGCCATCGGCGGCAACGCCTGGCTGCTGCGCGGCGGGCAGCTCGCCGACGGAGCCGTCGTGGACAGCGACAACCCGCGCACCGCGGTCGGCTTCGACGCCACCGGCACGAAGATGTACCTGCTCACCGTGGACGGCCGGCAGGCCGACAGCCACGGCCTGACCCTGCGCGACCTGGCCGTGATGATGCAGCGCCTGGGCGCGCACGACGCGCTCAACCTCGACGGCGGCGGCTCGTCCACGCTGCTGGCCCGGGAGCCCGGCGCCACCGCGCCGCAGATCGAGAACGCGCCCTCCGACGGCAGCGAGCGCCCCACGCCCAACGGCCTGGCGGTGCTGTCGCCGGTCGGCACCGGGCGACTGACCGGCTACTGGGTCGAGACCGCGACCGCCCCGATGACCGCGCCGACGCTCAACGACGTACGCGGCGGGCGGCCGGACCGGGTGTTCCCCGGGCACTCCCGGCGGCTGACCGCGGCCGGCTTCGACGAGACCTACGGACCCGCCGCGGGCACCCCGTCCTGGAAGGTGTTCCCGGTGCTGTCCGGCCGGGTCGCCGACGGCTCCTTCCGCGGGCTGCTGCCCGGCGAGGCGACCGTCACCGCGTACCGCGGCTCGGCGTCCGGGCAGCTCACCATGACCGTGCTGAATCGGCTGGAGCGGATCAGCCCGACCACCGGGCGGCTGTCGCTGGCCGGGACGGGCAGCACCGGGAGCTTCGGCGTGCTGGGCTTCGACCGGGACGCGCTGAGCGCGCCGATCGAGGCCGACGAGGTGAGCCTGCGGTACGACACGTCGATCGTGGACATCGCCCCAGACGGGGCGGGCGGCTTCCGGGTCACCGGCAAGGCCGACGGCGGCACCGTGGTCGAGCTGACCGTCGACGGCACGACGACCCGGGTCGGCGTCACCGTCGGCTCGCGCGAGGTGGTCGTCGCGAACTTCGACGACGCCGCCGCGTGGAAGTGCACCACCGCACGCGCCAGCTGCGCGGTCTCCGCCGTGGCGGGCCGTGACGGGCTGGGCCTGCGCATGTCGTACGACTTCACCCAGTCCACCGGCACGCGTACCTCGTACGCGACCCCGCCGGCGCTCATCGAGCTGCCGGGGCAGCCGCTCGCCGTCAGCATGTGGGTCAACCCGGAGGCCGGGCGTGGTGAGTGGGCCAGGCTCCAGGTGTACGACGCCACCGGCGCGCTCGTCCCCGCGTTCAGCGGGCCGTATCTGACGAGCACCGGCTGGCAGAAGATCGAGTTCCCGGTCCCGGCCGGGTTGCAGCACCCGCTGAAGTTCCGCTGGTTCTACCCCGCGGAGATCAAACCGGACGCCTCCTACACCAACGCGATCGTCATCGACGACCTGGCGGTGAAACTGCCGGCCACCATCGACGTCCCGGCCGACCCGGCGTACCGGCGCGATTTCGTGATCCGCGACGGCGCGGCGGCCGACGAGCCGTGGCGCTTCGCGGTCATGTCCGACGCCCAGTTCGTGGCCCGCAACCCGGACAGCGACCTGGTTCGCAACGCCCGCCGCACGCTGCGCGAGATCAAGGCCGCCGCGCCGGACTTCCTGGTCATCAACGGCGACTTCGTGGACGAGGCCGCACCCGCCGACATCGCGCTGGCCAAGCAGATCCTCGACGAGGAACTGGGCGGCACGCTGCCGTACTACTACGTGCCCGGCAACCACGAGATCATGGGACCGGGCAACCTGGACAACTGGCGGGCCGTGTTCGGCGAGACCCACCGCGTCGTCGACCACCGGGGCACCCGGCTGGTCATGCTCGACTCGTCCAGGGGCACGCTGCGCGGCGGCGGGTTCGACCAGGTGCTCATGCTGCGGCAGGCGCTGGACGAGGCGGCCGACGACCCGGCGGTCGGCTCGGTCGCGGTGTTCTTCCACCACCCGCCGCGCGACCCCACGCCGGTGCAGGCCAGCGAGCTGGCCGAGGCGAAGGAGGTGGCCACGGTGGAACGCTGGCTGGCCGACTTCCAGTGGGCCTCGGGCAAGGGCGCGGCCATGGTGAACAGCCACGTCGGCACGTTCGCGGCCAGTGAGGTCGACGGGGTGGCGTACCTGATCAACGGGAACTCGGGCAAGGCGCCGTCCACCTCGCCCGCCGAGGGCGGCTTCACCGGCTGGACCATGATCGGCGTCGACCCGGTCAGCCCGCTGGAGTGGCTGGTGCCCCGGCTGTTCCCGCAGGCCGGGGTGGCGGACTGGTTCCACGCCGAGATCCGCCCGCACGTGGACACGCTGGATCTCAGCGCGCCCGAGACCCTCGCGGTCGGTGCGAGCGGCCCGGTGTCCGCCGTGGTCACCCAGGCCGGCCGGGCTGTTCCAGTGGCCTACCCGGTGTCGGCGGACTGGGCGGGCACGGTCCACATCGGCCCGGTCCGCACGGCTCCCCGTGACGCGGTCGCCGCGTACGACCTCGCGACCGGCCGGCTCACCGCCCTGCGCCAGGGAACGGCCACCCTGACCGTGACCGTCAACGGTGTCACCGCCACCGCGACGGTCACCGTCCCCTGACCCCCTGAGCAGCAACTCTTGAAGACTCGCGGCCTCAGAGTGCTTCTGAGGCCGCGAGTCTTCAAGAGATGCGCCAGGTAGGCGGGCCGGGCCGGTCAGGGGACGAGGTCGGTGACGGGGATGGTGGCCCAGTCGAGGCGGGGGACGGAGATGAGGTCGCCGGGGTGGAAGACGCCGGTGGACTCGTACACGTCGGTCTCGTCGAGCTGGTAGGTGTGCACGACCAGCTCGGGCAGCGGCTCGATGCGCCAGTAGCAGGGGATGCCGGCGTCGGCGTACTCCGCGGGCTTGTGCTTGCGGTCGGCGGTCTGCGTGCCGGGGCTGACGATCTCGACGGCGAGCAGCACGGCCTTCGGTGGGAAGCTGAACCAGTCGAGGTTCACCGCGTCCTGGCGCACCACCAGCACGTCGGGGTTGCGCCGGTGGTCGTCGGCGATGCGGATCTCCTGCTCGTGCAGCGCGGTCAGGTGCTCCGGGCACCGGCGGAGCAGGCTGTTGACGAGCCTCATCATGACGATCTGGTGCCGGGCTGTGGGAGGCGTCATGACGTGCAGCACTCCGTCCACGAGCTCGATCCGGGGATCCGGGGGCAGGGCGTCGTACTCGTCAGGGGTGACCGTCACCGCGCTCGGCAGCGTGATGTGCGCCCCGTCCTGGGCGACCTTCGGCGACGGCCTGGTCATCTCGTCCTCTCGACCTATGTCTGTCCATCCATGTTAAGAAGGGCACCTTCCTCTACCAATAGCGATAAGAAGGTGCCCTTCCTTTGGGCGAAGGCGGGGCGGGTCAGAAGTCGCCCTCGGCGACCTGGAAGACGGTGAGGCCGAGTTCGCGCCACATGCGGACGACCTGGTTGCGGTCGTCGAGGACGGCGACGACGTACCAGGTGTCGCGGATCTGCTCGTCGAAGATCTCGCGTTTGACCACGGAGTCCTTGCGCGGGTCCCCGGTCTCGCGCATGTGCAGGGCCGCGTACGGGACGCCGACGTGCTTGTCGAGCCAGGCGGCGGTGGAGTCGTAGCAGGCGTCGACGCGGCCGGAGCAGTAGACGATCGCGTGGCCCGCGGCGTGCAGGGCGCGGACCGCGTCGATCACCGGCTGGTGCGGCAGGTCGAGGTGGACGCGGGTGTGGTCGTACGGGCTGCGGTCGCCCATCAGCGCGACGGTGCCGTCGAGGTCCACCAGCACCGCCCGGGGCAGGCCGGGCTTCGGCTCGTAGACCAGGCGGGGGCCGCGCTGCGGCAGCACCAGCGGCTCGCGGCGGCCGGCCAGGTAGCGCTCGTGCATACCCTCGATGACCTCGGGGCCGACCCGCTCGGACTCGGGCCGGGCCGCGTCGCGCTCCAGGCAGACGGCCAGCGGCACGTCGGTGAAGTCGCGCACGGTCACCTGCGCGCCGCAGTCGATCGCCAGCTCGGCCAGCTCGCGGACCACCCGGGCGCGCAGGTTGGTGTCGTCGCAGATCACGTCGGCGCCCGCCTTCAGCAGCGCCTCGACCTGCGCCCGCTGGGCCACGGTGACCTGGCGCTCCGCCCAGCCCGCACCGAGGTTGCCGCCGTGCAGCATGCGGCGCAGGTCGTCGCGGTTGACCCGGACGCCGGGCTGTTCCTTGGCCCAGGTGGTCTTGCCGGAGCCGGGCAGGCCGCGGGTGATGGTGAGGGTGGGCATCGCGTTCACTCCCGTCGTGGTCATTCGTCGTCGAAGGTACGGCCGTGCGGTCGCTCGTCGCCGTCGGGCTTGAGCTCCTCCCACAGCTGGCGGCGGTACGGCTTGCCGTCCAGGTGCGCGAACAGGTAGCCGCGCAGCGGGTGCCGCCCGGCGATCACGGCGTAGTCCTTGCGGACCCAGCCCTCGGGCAGCCCTTCCATGATCTCGTCGTGCGCCTGCGCGACCTGCTTCTCCAGCTCGGCGAGGCCGGTGGTGAGACGGGTGGCCAGCTCGGTGACCCACTCGTGGAACTCGTCGGGCAGCGGCTCGGCGATCTCGGCGACCGTCGCGCCCTCGCCCAGCGCCGCCCACACCCCGCGGGCGCTCAGCCCGGTCACGATGCGGTGCAGGTGCACGTACTCCGCGTACTTGATCTTCACGCGTACGTCGGTGGCGAGCGCGTGCACGACCAGGCCCTCCCGGCCCGGCCGGGCCGGGGCGGCCAGCGCCTGCTCGAACGTCGGGTACGCGAACGTCTCCACCACCGGGC
The DNA here is from genome assembly GCF_016862635.1 of Catellatospora coxensis. Lineage (GTDB taxonomy): Bacteria > Actinomycetota > Actinomycetes > Mycobacteriales > Micromonosporaceae > Catellatospora > Catellatospora coxensis. Next base: position 26,188 of record NZ_BONI01000102.1, read on the forward strand.
CGGGCCAGCCCGGCACCGCGCCCGGCGGCAGCGAGCGCCCCGTCGCGATCTCCACCGCGCCGAGCAGCACCAGGTCGTTCAGGCCGCGGTAGTCGACCACGATCCGGTTGCCCGGGTAGATGATCTCCACGAGCACGGTCAGCCCTTCCGGCGGCGTCCAGTCCGGGTAGCGCTCGCGCAGCAGTGCTGTCGCGTGCCGGGCCTGGTCCGAGGCGAACGAGCCGCGGGTCGCCACGGCCGGGCCGTCCGGTGTGACGTAGACGATGCCGAGCGAGCCGTCGGCCTTGTCCGTCACGACCACCGGCTCGTCCAGGCCGATCACGGCCGCGCCCGGCTGCCCGTGGTTGAAGAACTTGACCAGGGGCCGCGCCAGCACCGTCCCGGCGGCATCACAGATCAACCCGCGGCACGCCAGTGTCACCTCGTCCCACGCGTTCGCGTACGTGCACTTCTCCGTGTAGTTGTAGATCGTCAGCGGCAGCTCCGGATGGATCTGCGCGCGGACGAGCCCCTCGGCCATGGCGCGGTCCAGGGCGTCGGGCGGGAAGACAGCGGCGAGGGTCGTTGTTGTGGTGGGGGACATGGCCGGAGACGCTACGAGAATCGCTCGCGAAACGCAGCCGAGTTAGCCGCTGAAGATCGCGATCGGGGCGGATGGCATACTGGTCAGTCGGCCACCGGGACTGGTTCACGCCCGAGCTGTCCGGACGGGCGTCCGGCAGTGATGACAGCGACCCAGCGCCCATGAAAACGAAAGGACCGAGGCTATGAAGTCCGGTATCCACCCGCAGTACAACGAGACCACCGTCACGTGCTCCTGCGGCAACACCTTCACCACCCGCAGCACCGCCAAGGGCGGCGCGATCCACGCGGAGACCTGCAGCGCCTGCCACCCGTTCTACACGGGCAAGCAGCGCGTGCTGGACACCGCCGGCCGGGTGGCCAAGTTCCAGGCCAAGTACGCCAAGGTTCAGAAGAAGGACGCCAAGTAGCTGTCGTGACGACGCCCGCTCCGTACGTACGGAGCGGGCGTTGTGCTGTTGCAGGTCCTACCGCTGTCGAGTGAGGATTCGGACATGAGTAACGAACGGCTCACCGCGCTCCTGGCCGAGTACGCGGAGCTGGAGGCACGGCTGGCGGACCCGTCGATCCACGCCGACCAGGCCGCGGCACGCAAGGTGGGGCGGCGCTTCGCCGAGCTGACCCCGATCCACAAGACGGCGCACGAGCTGGAGTCGGCCCGCGCCGATCTGGAGGCCGCCCGCGAGCTGGCCTCGATCGACCCCGACTTCGCGGCCGAGGCGGTCGCCCTGGAGCAGCGCCTGCCGGAGCTGGAGGAGAAGCTCGCCGAGCTGCTCGCCCCGCGGGACCCCAACGACGCCAAGGACGTGATCCTGGAGATCAAGTCCGGCGAGGGCGGCGAGGAGTCCGCCCTGTTCGCGGGCGACCTGCTGCGCATGTACCTGCGCTACGCCGAGCGCCGCGGCTGGATCACCGAGGTCCTCGACTCCCAGGACTCCGACCTCGGCGGCGTCAAGGACGTCTCGGTCGCCATCAAGACCCGCGGCGTGCCCGACGGCGGCAACGGCGTCTGGTCCCGCCTCAAGTGGGAGGGCGGCGTCCACCGCGTCCAGCGCGTCCCCGCCACCGAATCCCAGGGCCGCATCCACACCTCCGCCGCAGGCGTCCTCGTCATGCCCGAGGCAGAAGACACCGAGATCGAAATCGACACCAATGACCTGAGGATCGACGTCTACCGCTCCCAGGGCGCCGGCGGCCAGTCCGTCAACACGACGGACTCAGCGGTCCGCATCACCCACATCCCCACCGGCACCGTCGTCACCTGCCAAAACGAGCGCTCCCAGCTGCAGAACAAGGACAAGGCGATGCGCATGCTCCGCGCCAAACTCGCCCAACTGGCCGAGGAACAGGCCCTAGCCGCCGCAGCCGACGCCCGCAAAGCCCAGATCCGCACGGTCGACCGCTCCGAACGCATCCGCACCTACAACTACCCCCAGAACCGCATCACCGACCACCGCATCGGCTACACCGCCTACAACCTCGACCTCGCCATCGGCGGCGACATGGACGGCGTCCTCGAAGCCCTCACCACCGCCGACCGCGCCGCCCGCCTGGCCGGCTCCACCGAACTCTCCCGCGCCTGACCCAGACCCCGACGATCTTGCGCGGACTGTGGGTATGACACGGGCAAAAGCCCCGTATCCCCAACAGTTCTCGCAAGATCGTCGCGATCTTGGGGGGGGGGTCAGTGGCCTGCGGAGTCGTAGCGGCGTAGGCCTAGGCGGAAGATCAGGCGGGACAGGAAGACGCAGTACAGGGCGACCAGGGGTGTCAGCAGGCCGATCCAGGCGGATTCCTTGCCCAGGAGCCAGGACGCCGGGAAGTAGCTGATGAAGGCGTACGGGACGAGCAGGGTGAAGGTGGCGCGGACGGCCAGGCCGTAGATGCTGAGCGGGTACTTGGCCATGTCGCCGGTGCGGATCAGGGTCATCGCGAAGACGGGGTGGTTGCCGCCCACCCAGAACGAGGCCGCGTTGCCGATGACGATGAGTGAGAGCAGGATGGCGGCGCTGGAGGCCAGCAGCATCAGCGCGCCGACCGCCCGGACGGGGCTCCAGGTGATGTCGGAGTTGGCCAGGCCCCAGGCGATCATCGCGCCGCCGCCGATGAAGTCGCCGATGCCGTGCAGGCCGATCCCGGCGCTGATCACCTGGGTGAGCACGGGGGCGGGGCGGACCAGGGGGTAGTCCAGCTCGCCGTGGTTGATCTTCCCGGCGAGCCGCCAGGTGCCCTCGAAGAAGAGCGGGCCGAGGCCGTTGACGAGGCCGTACGTCCCGGCGAGCAGCACCGCCTCGGGGTACGTCCAGCCGTTGAGGGCGGGCACGTGGGCGAAGACGGCGCTCAGGAAGATCAGGTTGAGCACCTGGAACAGCAGCCCGGCGACGATGAGCACCCAGAAGTCGGCCTCGTACTCCAGCACCGCGCGCAGGTGCGCGCCGAGGCTGCGCCGGTAGATCCGCAGCGTGCGACGCACGTCATCCTCCGTGGACGGTCAGGGCCCGCAGCGCGCGCCGCCAGATGAGCCGGGCTCCCCACCACAGCGCCAGCACCCAGGCCGCCTGGATGGCCAGCAGCTTCAGCGCCGCCCAGCCGGTGGCCTGGCCCAGGTAGAGCGCGGCGGGGGTGGCGGTGATGCTGGCGAACGGCAGCACCGCCGCCGGGCCCGCCAGCCACGCCGGCAGCAGCGCCAGCGGGATCAGCGCGCCGGAGAACAGGGTGACGATCGCGTCCTTGGCCCAGGAGACGCCCATGAAGTTCTGCGTCCAGAAGCAGGCCATCGTGGTGATGTACGCGATGGTGAACTTCAGCGGCGCGACCAGCAGGAAACTCACCGCGAACAGCAGCGCCTGCCCCGGGCCGGGCACGACCAGGCCGCCGGTGAAGGTCACGATCGCCGTCGCCGCGACCGCGATCGCGATGAACTCCGTGGCCAGGCCGCCCATGTGCTCGCTGAACCGGGCCCACTGGTAGTCCAGCGGCTTGGTCAGGTCGGTGGCCACGTGGCCCTCGAAGATGCGCGAGGCCATCCACCAGTCGCCGTACGCCGAGCCGATGGACGCGGTCGCCCAGCCCACCAGCAGGTAGGCCTTCATCTGGGCCCAGTCGTAGCCGCCGATCGCGCCCTCGGACAGCAGCGCGTGCCACACCGCCAGCGAGCCGGCCAGGAACGTCGCCCCGCCGATCCACAGGATCAGCGAGTTCAGGCGATAGGTCAGAATGCGCCGCGTCGACATGCGCAGCAGCCCCAGATAGGGTTTCACGCCTTCTCCTCGCTGCGCTCGTCGGCGGCATGACCGAGTCTGCTGATTCGCTCGCAG
>NZ_BONI01000103.1 GCF_016862635.1 Catellatospora coxensis
ACCACACGCGGCGGTGCCCAGCACCAGCGCGGCGGCGAGCAGCGGAGCGGCCACGGCCGCGAGACGGCGCCGTGGGCCGGCGCCGGATAGTGCTGAACGCATCGGAGCTCCTCCAGGACAGGTATTCGGGGCACAAGCACGAACAGATTCGCAGGTCACGCACTGTTGATCATCCAGAGAGCGCTCCCTGGTCTGGCCTCTGAATTTCGTCTCATGCCGGGCGGCTGTCAAGATGCCGTTGCCGTCTCGTTACAAAGAGCCATCGCCGATCCGATCCCGACAACCGGTCCGGCCTGCGGGCGGGCTCCGGGGCCGGTCCACTCGCATGCGTCGTGAGCAGGCAGTCGTGACCCGCGATCCGTTGCGGGCCATCGATCGTGCCGATTTCTGCGCGACTTCGGGAACCGCGACACGGTCTCCCAGCTGCCCGTCCTGACGTCACCGCCCGATTTCGGGAACGTTAACGGCATTCGCCGCAACGGCCCGTCCAGTGACCGCCATTGACATCCGGGCGGTCAAGGACGATTCTCTCAGAGAGCGCTCCCCCACATTGTTTGTCCGGCTTGACGCCCTTTCGGGCAGCAGGTCGTTGCACGCGGCGACCCGCCGCTCACCACGGCGTCGCCATGCCGCCGGACCGGGCGTCAGCCCCGACGCACCGGTCCCGGCGGCAGGCGGCCGTCGCGTGCGTACCGGAAGCGCTGCCGCGGGTCACGGATCCGCGATCGGCGGGAGCGCCTCCGGGCCTTCCGCGAGGAGCACGGCCCTCGCGGTCTCGAGCCATCCCACAGGAGATGACATGAGATCCGTCCCGAACGCGGCAGCCCCGCCGCGCTCCGTCCCCACTCGCAGGCGCTGGTACGCCGTACTCGCCACCGTCGGCGCGGTGCTCGCCTCGTCCTACCTGGCCGTGGTCGCCGGCTCGGCCAGCGCGGCCGATCCGCTGATCTCCCAGGGCAAGCCGGTCACCGCGTCGTCGGTCGAGAACGCCGTCTTCCCGGCCACCGCGGCCGTCGACGGCGACAACGGCACGCGCTGGTCCAGCGCGTTCTCCGACCCGCAGTGGATCCAGGTCGACCTGGGCGCGACGGCCACCATCAGCCAGGTCGTCCTGCGCTGGGAGGCGGCCTACGCCACCGGGTTCCAGATCCAGGTCTCGGGCTCGGCCACCGGCCCCTGGACCAACGTCTACAGCACCACCACCGGCACCGGCGGCGTGCAGACGCTGACCGTCGCCGGCTCCGGCCGCTACGTGCGCATGAACGGCACCGCCCGCGCCACCGTGCACGGCTACTCGCTCTACGAGTTCCAGGTGTACGGCGTCATCGGCGGCGGCACCGGCTGCGGCTCGGCCAACGCCGCGCTGGGCCGCCCGGCAAGCGCCTCCTCGCAGGAGGGCGCGTTCGCCGCGGCCAACGCCGTCGACGGCAACGCCGGCACCCGCTGGGGCAGCGCGTTCAGCGACCCGCAGTGGATCCAGGTCGACCTGGGCAGCAGCCAGAACATCTGCGGCGTGACCCTGACCTGGGAGGGCGCGTACGCGACGGCCTTCCAGATCCAGGTCTCGGCCTCGGCGACCGGGCCGTGGACCAACATCTACAGCACCACCACCGGCACCGGCGGCACGCAGACGCTGACCGTCAACGGCACCGGCCGCTACGTGCGGATGAACGGCACCGCGCGGGCCACCGGGTGGGGCTACTCGCTCTGGGAGTTCGCGGTGCGCGTCGGCGGGACCCCGCCGAGCAACCCGCCGTCCTCACCCCCGCCGGCGTCGCCGTCGGCGTCTCCGCCCACCTCGCCGTCGCCCAACCCGGGCGGGGAGGTGCTGCTGTCGTACAACAAGCCTGGTTTCGCCTCCTCCTCGCAGGACGACGGCGCGTGCTGGCAGTGCTTCCCGGTGCGGGCCTTCGACCTGGACCCGGCCTCGCGCTGGGCCACCCAGGCCTGGACCGACCCGGGCTGGATCTACGTCGACCTGGGCGCGACCGCGCAGATCAAGCGGGTCGTGCTGCAGTGGGACCCGGCGTACGCCACCTCCTACCAGCTGCAGACCTCACCCGACGCGGTGAACTGGACGCCCATCTACACCACCACCACGAGCACCGGGTTCAAGCAGAACATCGTGGTCAACGGCACCGGCCGCTACGTGCGCATGTACGGCACGGCGCGGTCCAACGGCTACGGATACTCGCTGTGGGAGTTCCAGGTGTACGGCACCGGCGGCGCCCCGACCACGCCTCCGGCGCAGCCCGCCAACCCGACCTTCCCCGCCACGAACCTCGTCTTCTCGGACGAGTTCAACGGCCCGGCCGGCAGCAAGCCGGACGCGGCCAAGTGGACCATCGACACCGGCACCGGCCAGAACAACGAGCTGCAGTACTACACCAACAACACCAACGCGAACATGAACGGCACCGGCGCGCTGGTGATGGAGGCCCGCCGCGAGGCGGTCGGCGGGATGCAGTACACCTCGCACCGCATGAACACGGGCAACAAGTTCCACTTCCAGTACGGCCGGGTCGAGGCCCGGGTGAAGGTGCCCAAGGGCAACGGCTTCTGGCCCGCGTTCTGGATGATGGGCGCCGACTTCCTGCCGCCGACCAGCCGCCCGTGGCCGTACAACGGCGAGATCGACATCATGGAGATCCTCGGCCGCGACACCACCCGCAGCTACACCACGCTGCACGCCCCCGCCTACAACGGTGGCGGCGGCTACGGCCTGGAGAAGGTCTGGGGCATCGACCTCTCGGCCGACTTCCACGTCTACGCCGCGCAGTGGGACAGCAACGGCATCCGCTTCTTCGTCGACAGCACGGAGGTGTTCTACGCGAGCAAGGCGACCGTCGAGGCGACCCGCGGCCCGTGGGTCTACGACCACCCGCACTACATGATCCTCAACCTCGCCGTGGGCGGTGACTGGCCCGGTCCGCCGGACGCCTCCACCCCGTTCCCGGCGCAGATGCTGGTCGACTACGTGCGCGTCTACAAGTAGGCGACCGCCGGCAGGGGGCCCCGCAGCCCCGCAGGGCCCCCTGCCCCCAACGGAAACCCGTCCGTCCCATTCCCGTAGGGAGCTCACCATGAATCGTCTCGCACCGATTCCTGGCCGCCGGCGGCTACGTGCCGCCGGGCTCATCGCCACCGTCACGGCCGTCCTCGCAACTTACCTGGTCGCCACCACCGGTGGCGCGGCCGCCGCCGAGATCTCGCTCTCCCAGGGCAAGCCGGTCACGGTCTCCTCGACCGAGAACGGCGGCACGCCCGGCTCGGCAGCGGTCGACGGCAACGCCGGCACGCGCTGGTCCAGCGCATTCTCCGACCCGCAATGGATCCGCATCGATCTCGGCAGCAGCCAGGCGATCACCCGGATCTTCCTGGACTGGGAGGGCGCGTACGCGCGCAACTTCCAGCTGCAGAGCTCCGCCGACGGCAGCAACTGGAGCACGTTCCACACCACGACCAACCACAACGGGGCAGACCAGTCCCTCACCGTCAACGTGACGACCCGCTACGTCCGCCTGTACGCGACCGCGCGCGCCACCCAGTGGGGTGTCTCGCTATGGGAGTTCCAGGTGTTCGGGCAGTCCAGCGGCGGCGGCGGGACGCCCGGCCCCATCGTGCGGGTGTCGGAGTTCCTGGCCGACTGCCCGTTCACGCACCGCCTGCCCGACGACCCGATCGTCTTCCCGAACCTGCCCGGCGGGTCGCACATGCACGACTTCATGGGCAACACGTCCACCAACGCGTTCTCGACCTACACGAGCCTCGCCGCGGCCGGGACGAACTGCAACCCGATCGAGGACCTGTCGTCGTACTGGGTGCCCACCATGTACGTCGACAACGTGGCGGTCGCCCCGACCGGCACGACCTTCTACTACCTGGGTGAGGGCGTGCGCGACGACATCATCGCGCAGATCCAGTCCCTGCCCGTCGGCCTGCGCATCGTGGCCGGCAACGCCCAGGCCACCAGCGGCGACCAGAGCATCGCCCGCTGGTCCTGCCTGCACCACAACGAGATCCCGCCAGGCAAGGACTTCGTCAACTGCCCCGCCGGCTCGATGCTGGAGTCATACCTCGACTTCCCGCAGTGCTGGGACGGCGTCAACCTCGACTCCGCCAACCACAAGAGCCACATGGCGTACCCCGTCGCGGGCGCCTGCCCATCCTCCCACCCCGTCCCGGTCCCGAAGCTCCGCCAGGTGCTCCGCTACCCGGTAACGGGTGACCCCGCCCGCATCCGCCTGTCCTCAGGCCGCGGCTACACCATGCACGGCGACTTCTTCAACGCCTGGCCCGCCGCAGAGATGGACCGCCGCGTCCGCGACTGCATCCGCCCCATCATCAAGTGCGGCGCCAACGGTCGCCCCTGACCCTGACCCGCACCTGAACCCGCACCGGCCGGGACGGCCCCCCTCTCCCGCCCCGGCCGGTGCCCCTCTTATGCGACGATCTTGCGCGGACTGTGGGGACGACACACTCCGAACGGGCAAAAGGGCAACAGTTCGCGCAAGATCGCCGTCGGCAGCGGGAGGTCCGCGATGAGAACACGGGTGTACGGGTGGGCCGTGGTTTTGCTGCTCGCGGGGTGCGGGGGTGCGGTGCCGGCGGCGGCTCCGACGGGCGGCCCGGCGGTCAGCCCGCCGGCGGTGGCCGAGGCGGGGGCGATCAGCACCGACGTCGCGTGGACGCAGTTGATGATCGCCCTGGACGAGCGCATGCTGGCGGCCTTGCGGCTGGCCCCGCAGCGGACCGGGGACAAGGATCTCGGCACGTTCGCCGCGGACGTCGCCCGGCGGCATGAGGCCGAGGTGGTCCGGTTGCGGGAGCTGCTGCAGGCGACCGGGATGCCGGAGAGCAATCCGCACGAGGGCCACGACATGCCCGGCATGATCACCAAGGAGAACCTGGCGCTGCTGGCCGGCAGGTCCGGAGCGGAGTTCGACGCCATGCTCGCCGACAGCCTGCGCGCGCACTTCGAGCAGTGCCGCATGCTGGCCGGCTCCGAGCAGTCCGCCGGAGCCGACCCCGCCGTCAAGGCGCTCGCCGCATCCGTCGAGACCACCCGCCAGGCCGACCTGGACCAGCTCGCGGCGCTGACCAGCCCGCGGTGACCGCTGCCCGGCGGCCCGGCCGTGGCACGGCTCAGCGGCAGGTCACGTTCGGCTGGTCGCAGATCCCGCTGTTGCCGAACGGGCTGTTGTTCCGGTGGCCCGGCAAGTCCTCGTCCATCTTGCTGATCATCGAACATCCGACGAGCAGGATGAACATGGCGACGACCAGGCCGATGATCGTAGTGATCACTCCGGTGACGCCCTGGATGTTGACCGCCTTGTCGGCGACCCGCGTCACCGCCGGGTCGACCTCCTTGAGCAGGTTGATCTCCGGCACCACGATCTGGGGCGCGGCCGCGGCGGCCGGCGGGGCCTGCAGCAGCCGGTCCTTGGCGAGCTCGAACTCCTCCTCGGTGAGGGTGCCGGCGTCGCGCAGTTGCTGCAGTTTCTGCAGCTCATCGGCCAGACTCATGGTTGCCTTCCGGGCTGGGGGGCGAAGTGCCGCTCATGCTAGGGCACGGCCACCAGTCGCGGGGGGCGCGTTCGGCGCGACCGCACCGGCGCCCCGGCCGAGCGGACTCCCCCGGATCCGCCCGGCTCCCCGATCAGGCGGATTCGCGCTTGACCAGGCGGGGGTGGAAGATCACCGAGCGGGGCTTCGGGTCGGCCTTGCCGATGCGAGCCAGCAGCAGCCGGGCCATCTCCGCCGCCATCTCCTCCAGCGGCTGGTGGATCGTGGTCAGCTGGGGGCGGCACTGCAGCGCGGCGATGCTGTTGTCGAAGCCGACCACGGCGACGTCCTCGGGCACGCGGCGGCCCAGGTCGCGCAGCGCCTGCAGCGCGCCCTCGGCCATCAGGTCGTTGGCCACGAACAGGCCGTCGATCTCCGGGTGCGCCGCGAACAGCTCGCGCGCGGCCTGCTCGCCGCTGGCGCGGGTGAAGTTGCCGGCCGCCGACGGCACGTACGCATGCCCGTGCACCGCGAGCGCGGCCCGGAACCCGGCCAGCCGGTCCTGGCTCGACGGCATGTCCAGCGGGCCGGAGATGGTCGCCAGATGGTGGCGGCCGATGGCGAGCAGGTGCTCGGCGGCGAGCTTCGCGCCGACCTGCTGCTCCACGTCGACGTAGCTCATCGGCAGCGGCTTGCCGGGCCGGGCCGAGAGCACGGCCGGGATGCCCAGGTCGCAGAGCTGCTGCGGGAGCGGGTCCTCGTCGCTGCTGGAGATGAGCAGCACCCCGTCGACGTGGCCCTGCCGCAGGTAGCGCAGCACGTGGTGGTGGGCGGGCGACTCCGCGGGCATGATCACCAGGTGGATGCCCTCGGGCCGCAGCACCTCCAGCGCCCCGGCGGTGATCCGGCCCAGGAACGGGTCGGTGAATATCCGGTTCAGGAACGGCTCCGCCTGCTCGGTGCGGTCGTCCGGTTCGGACACCACGAGGGCGACCGAGTCGGTGCGCCGGGTGACCAGGGAGCGCGCCGCGAGATTGGGCACGTAGCCGGTGGCGTCGATGGCGCGCTGAACCAGTTCACGCAATTCGGGGTCGACGGTGGACACGCCATTGATCACCCGCGAGACCGTGGAGCGCGAGACCCCCGCCCATTCGGCGACCTCTTCCAGGGTCGGGGACCGCTGGCCGTCAGGTCGGCTGATCGTCATGACGTCATTTATAGCAGGTATTCCAGGGAGCGCTCTCTCCAAGGTCGTTTGTAATTTCTGCGCAGGTCAACGTGGAAATCGATCGCATGCGCATTGGGCTGGACTGAACCGGTTGACCTTGATCGCCGCAATTGCTGTCCGGCGGCCTTTCGAAACCCCTGCGCGGGAAATACGCACCGGGCCGGGGTGCCGTTGAGACGGTCCCGGCGGCGCACGGCCTACAGTCTCCGAATGCGGAACACATCGGGCCACACCTGCGGATCGTGCGGTCGGCGGCACGAGGACCCGCCGCTGTCGTACCGCACCGCGGCGCCCGCGCACTGGACCGACGACCTGGCCGACGACCCGAACAGCGAACTCACCTCAGACCTGTGCGTCATCGCGGGCCGACACTTCTTCATCCAGGGCAGCCTGGAGATCCCGATCCTCGGCGGCGACGAGGTGTTCGCCTGGGGCGTCTGGGTGTCGCTTAGCCCGGACAGCTTCGCCCGCACCACCGACCTGTGGGACGAGCCGGGCCGCGAGGCCGAGCGGCCGCACTTCGGCTGGCTGTCGACGGAGCTGGCCGGATACCCCGTGAGCACGCTGAACCTCAAGACGAACGTGCACACCCGGCCCGTCGGCCAGAAGCCCTACGTCGAGGTCGAGCCCACCGACCACCCGCTCGCCGTCGAGCAGCGCTCCGGCATCACCATGACCCGAATCCACCACCTGGCCGACCTGCTCCTGCACCACCCCTGACACCACCCCGCCCCGCCGGGGCCGGCGTCAGGCCGCGCCTGCGGCCACCGGGACGGTCATCGTCAGCATCGGGCCGTCGTACTCCCACACCGGCGCGCCGGCCGGGCCGCCGTCGCCGGTCAGGCGGCGGATCGTCCGCAGGGCGGCCCGGTTCCCGGCCAGCACGTGCGCCTGCACGTGGGTGTAGCCCGCGACGGCCGCCAGCACGGCGAGCCGCCGGGCCAGCACGGCGCCGATCCCCCGCCCCTGCCACGCGTCCGCCACGAGGACCGCGGCCTCGCCCACGGCCACGGGCCGCGCCAGGTCCATGCCCGGCACGTCCGGGCAGGTCAGCAGGTGTCCGACCGCGACGGCCGCGCCGTCGTCGGCCCCGCCGGACACGACGGCGAGCAGCGTGTGCCCGGCCTCCGGCCGCAGCATCCGGGCGAGCGCGGCCGCTGCCGGCGCCCCGGCCGCGCTGGCGTAGCGGCGGCTCAGGCTGTCCGGCGAGCAGCGCCGGTGCAGCTCGACGACCCGGTTCAGGTCCCGCTCCCCCGCGCCGCGGTAGACGATCTCGACCGCCGCGACCTGACGTTCTATGCCGAGCATCATAATCCGATGCTGCGTTATGATGGCCGTCATAGTCAAGGGGAGAGCATGACGAACGACAGTCGCGAGAAGATGGTGCGGGCGGCCGCGCTGCTGTTGGCCGAGCGCGGCTACGCGGCGACGTCCTTTCAGGACGTGATCGCCCGGTCGGGCGCGCCCCGCGGCTCCATCTACCACCACTTCCCCGGCGGCAAGGAGCAGCTCGCGGCCGAGGCACTACGCTGGTACGCCGGACGCACGCGCACCGGCATCGGCGGCGCGCCCGCCCTCGACGCGGTCGCCGGCTACTTCACCGCCACCGCGAACTGGCTGCGCAAGAACGAGTTCCAGGCGGGCTGCCCGGTGGCCGGGGTGGCCCTCGACGTCGGCCAGGACGACCCGCTGCACGCCGTGGTCGCCGCGGCGTTCGCGGACTGGCGCGGGGTGCTGGAGAGCGCCTTCGCCGCCGAGGGCTGCCCGCAGGCCACCGCGCGGGCGCTCGCCGCCCTGGTCATCGCGTCGGCCGAGGGGGCACTGCTGCTGGCCCGCGCCGAGCGCGACCTGCGCCCCTACCAGGACGTCGCGGATCAGGTCCTGGCACATCTGCGGGCCACCCTGCCCGCCACGCACCCGCATGATCGTGACAAAAGCTCTATTCTGGTTCTTGAAGACAATTCAGGTTGAGCGGCTACTTCTCGGCGAGGCTGGGGCGTTTGACGGATTCCGGGGCGGATGATGGGCATCAGCGGCGAGCATCCGGCAGGAGGCCCGCCGGTCGACGCCGACCGGGTCGAGGTGCTGCTCGACAGCGACCGGACCCGGGCCTACCGGATGCGCCTGCCCGGCGGACGGTCCGTCGTCGTCAAGCAACCGCTCGGGCCGGACGGGCCCAAGCGGCTCAAGCACGAGGCGGCGATCCTGCGCCGGCTCCGTGGCGCGGACGGCGTCGTGCAGCTCGCCGCGACACCCCAGCTGGACGGCGCACTGGTGCTCCAGGACGCGGGCGGCACGACGATGGACCGCCGCCCGATGCCGCTGCCGCCCGCCGAGGTGCTCGGCATCGCCTCGGCACTCGCCGACGCCCTGGCGGCCGTGCACCACCGGCACGTGGTGCACCGCGACGTCTGCCCGAGCAAGATCGTGCTGACCGCCGCCGGCGGCGTACTGCTGATCGACTTCGAGCTGGCGTCCACGTTCGCCGAGATCAGGCCCGAGTTCGCGCACCACAACGAGATCGTGGGCACGCTGCCCTACCTCGCCCCGGAACAGACCGGCCGCACCGGCCGCCCCGTCGACCAGCGCGCCGACCTCTACGCCCTCGGCGCGACCATGTACGAGATGGTCACCGGCGAGCCGCCGTTCGGCACCGGCGATCCGCTCCGGCTCAGCCACGCCCACCTGGCCCGGGTGCCGGTGCCGCCGGCCGAGGTCGACCCCGAGGTGTCCGCCGCCCTGTCCGACGTGATCATGCACCTGCTGGAGAAGGAGCCGGACAACCGCTACCAGACCGCCGAGGGGCTGGCGCACGACCTCGCGCAGCTGCGCGCCGCCGCGCCGGGCGAGCCGATGGCGCTGCGCATCGGCGCGGGCGACGTGCCGCTGCGGCTGCTGCCCCAGTCCCGCATCATCGGCCGCGACCCGGAGATCCGGGCGCTGGGCGCGGCGTTCGCCGACGCGATGACCGGGCTCAGCCACGGCCTGCTGGTCAGCGGCCCGGCCGGGGTCGGCAAGACCTCGCTCGTCGACGAGCTGCGCCCGATCGCCTCGGGCAGCAGCGGCTGGTTCGTGTCCGGAAAGTACGACCAGCACCGGCGCGACCTCGAATTCGACGGCGCCCGCCAGGCCATGCGCGCGCTGGGCCGGCTGCTGCTGGCCGAGCCCGAGGAGGAGGTCGCCGACCTGCGGCAGCGGCTGCGCCAGGTGCTGGGCCGCAACGCGGGGCTGCTGGCCGCGGTGCAGCCCGAGCTCGGGCTGCTGATGGGCGTCGAGCCGGATCCCACCATCGGCGACGCGCTGTTCGCCCAGGCCCGGATGCAGCGCATCGGCATCGACGTGCTGACCACCGTCGCGTCGCCGAAACGCCCGATCGTCATGTTCGTCGACGACGTGCAGTGGGCCAGCCGCACCCCGCTGGGCTTCCTCGACATGCTGGTCTCCGAGGGGCCGCCGGACGGCCTGCTGCTGGTGCTGGCATATCGCGACGACGAGATCGACGCCACCCACCGGCTCACCGCCATGCTCGCGCGCTGGCGGCAGCAGGGCGTCGAACCACAGCGCATCACGCTGGCCAACCTGCCCCCGGCGAGCACCGCCGAGCTCGTCGGCGAGATGCTGCAACTCGATGCCACCGACGCCGAGGCGCTGGCCGAACCGATCGCCCAGCGCACCGGGGGCAACCCGTACGACACGGTCGAGCTGGTCAACTCGTTGCGGCGCAGTGGGGTGCTGGTCCTCGGCGACGACGGCTGGACGTGGGACTCCGGCAACCTGTCGCGCCACCTGCGCCAGGCCAACGTGGTCGACCCGTGGACCACCCGGCTGCGCGGCCTGCCGACCCGCACCCGGCTGCTCGTCGAGATCATGGCCTGCCTCGGCGGGCGGGCCGACCTGGACCTGCTGGCCGTCGCCGACGGGCACCCCCCGGCCGAGACCGAGGAGATGCTGGCGCCCGCCCTGGACGAGGGGCTGCTGGTGCTGGAGTCCGGCGAGCCGGCCGACGCGGTCCGGTTCCGGCACGACCGCGTGCACCAGGCCATCCTCGACAGCCTCACCGCGTCCGCGAAGAGCGCCCTGCACCTCGGCCTGGGCCGCCGGCTGGCCCCGTGCCCCGAGTACGCCGAGGTCGCGGCGCACCAGTACTTCGCGGTCGCCGAGCACGTGCACGACCCGGCCGAGCGCCGCCGGGTCAGCGTCCTGCTCGGCTACGCCGCCGAACAGGCCCTGGTGGTGAGCAACCACTCCTCGGCCGAGCGCTACCTGGCGGTCGCCGCCGACTTCGCCGACCCCGCCGACCTGCACAACCTGATCATGCTGCAGACCCGGCGGCACGCCTCGCTGTACAGCCTGGGCCGCCTCGACGAGGCCGACGCCGTGTACGAGGCCATCGACCGGCTGTGCGACCGGCCGGCCCAGCACGCCGACGCGACGCTGGTGCAGGTGTGCAGCCTGACCAACCAGGGCCGGGCCGCCGAGGCCGTCGCGCTGGGCCTGGAGATGCTGGGGCACCTCGGTTTCGCCGCGCCGCCGCCCGACCGCGTCGAGGCCGAGATCGACGACGGGCTCGCCCTGCTGCACCGGTGGCTCGACGGCGACACCCGCGACGACCTGGGCCGCCCCGAGCCGGCCGACCCGGACCTGCTGGCCACCGCCGCGCTGATGAACCGCATGATGGCACCGGCGTTCTTCAGCAACCAGGCCACCCTGTCCTGGCTCACCCTGCAGGCGCTGCACTTGTGGGTGCGGCACGGTCCGATCGCGACCCTGGTCGGGCCGCTCGCCCACCTCACCTTCGTCACCGTCGGCCGGTGCGGCGACTACCGCACCGGGCACCGGGCCCTGCTGCGCGTCATCGCCGTCGGCGAGGCCCGCGGCTACGAGCCCGACACCTCGCAGGCCCGCTTCCTGTACGCGCTGAGCACCGGCCACTGGTACGAGTCGCTGGAGGACACGGTGCAACAGGCGCAGCTGGCCCGCGAAGGCCTGCTGCACGGCGGCGACCTGCAGAAGGCCTGCCACACCTACTACGTCTCCGTGTACGAGCTGCTCGACTACGCCCCGACCCTGGACGGCTACCTCACCGAGGTCGACGCCGGGCTCGCGTTCGCCACCCGCACCGGCAACGACCAGTCCACCGACGTGTACCTGCCGTACCGGCGGCTGGCCGGCATGCTGCGCGGCGAGCCGGCCGAGGCGGACAGCGGGGCGGACCCGCTGCCCGAGGCGCTCGCGGGCAACCCGGTGGCCGTGTCGAACGTGCACGTCACCAGGGCGCTGGCGGCGGCGCTGCTCGACGACCTGCCCGCCCTGCACCACCACATCGAGGCCGCCACCGCGCTGCTGCCGGTCAACCCGTCGACCTACCCCGTCGCCCTGGCCCGGCTGCTGCGCGGCCTCGACCTGGCCGAGCAGGTCCGGGGCGGGCCGCCCGGCGAGCGCGCCGCCCGGCTGGCCGAACTCGACGAGATCGTGGCCTGGTTCGCCGCCCGGGCCGCGGACGCCCCGGTCAACTTCGCCCACACCCTGCTGCTCCTGCAGGCCGAGCGCGCCTGGGCCGGCGGCGACTTCCAGGCCGCCGCGCAGGCCTACGACGCCGCGCAGCACGAGGTCGCCGACCGTGGCCGGCCGTGGCACCGAGCCCTGGCCCTGGAGCGGGCCGCCCGGTTCTACCTGGCCCACGGCATGCAGGTCGCGGGGACCAGCATCCTCAACTCGGCCCGGCACGCCTACCACGCCTGGGGCGCCGACGCGAAGGTCGCCCAGCTCGACCGCACCCACCCGGCCGCGCCGTGGCTGCCGGAGCTGCGGCCGCCGACGGGCGGGCCGCCGCCGGAGGTAGGTTCGCCGGCCCCGCTGCTGTCGGGCACCATCGACCTGCTCGCCATCCTCGCCGCCTCCCAGGCGCTGAGCTCGCAGACCACTTTCGAGGGCGTACGCGCCCGGGTCGTCGACGTGCTCAGTGAGATGACCGGCGCGACCGCCGTACACCTGCTGCTCTGGGACGACGACCGGCAGCGCTGGTCGATGCCCGTGACGCCCCCGGACGGCGGCGCCCCCGCGCTGCCCGCCTCGGTGATCCGCTACGTGGAGCGCACCCGCGAGCCGCTGGTCGTCGGCGACGCCACCCGCGACGACCGCTTCTCCCGCGATCCCTACTTCGCCGAGCTCGCCTGCTGCTCGCTGCTGGTCGTGCCGATCCTCAACCGGGGCGTCCGGCAGGCGCTGCTGGTGCTGGAGAACCACCTCATCCGGGAGGCGTTCCCGGCCGAGCGGCTCGACGCGGTCCGGCTCGTCGCCGGGCAGCTCGCGGTGTCGCTGGACAACGCGTCGGTGTACGCCTCGCTGGAACGCAAGGTCGCCCAGCGCACCGAGGAGCTGACCGCGGCCAACCAGCGGCTGGAGCTGCTCAGCACCACCGACGCGCTCACCGCGCTGGCCAACCGGCGGCGGCTGGAGGACATCCTGCACACCGAGTGGCAGACCGCCCTGCACAACGGCCGGCCGCTGGCGCTGGCGATGGTCGACATCGACCACTTCAAGCTCTACAACGACCACTACGGCCACCCGGCCGGCGACGAGTGCCTGCAGCGGGTCGCCGCCGAGCTGACCCGTAACCTGCGCGCCGGGGACCTGGTCGCCCGCTACGGCGGCGAGGAGTTCGCGGTGGTCATGCCCGGCCTGGACACCGAGGCCGCGAGCCGCGCCGCCGAGCGGCTGCGCATCGCGATCTCCGACCTGAACGAGCCGCACGTGCTGGCCCGCGAGGGCATCGTCACGGTCAGCATCGGCGTCGCCGCGATGACGCCGCGCCCCGACCGCGACCCGGACGACCTGGTCGGGCTCGCCGACGTCGAGCTGTACCGCGCCAAGCGCAACGGCCGCAACCAGGTCCGCGCCGCCGCCCCCGCGCTCTGACCGAGGTGACGGTCGCCACTGTCGGCTTCCTCGTGATCTACGTGTTGTCTGCGGTCTCTACGCTGCGGCCTGGGCCGGACCGGCCCGCCTGCACGAGGGAGAAGCATGTACACACGGGGGACGGCGATGCGTGCTGCGCTCGTCGCGATCACCGCCGGCGCCACGCTGCTGGCCGGGTGCACGTCCGAGTCGCCGAAGCCGGGCCCGTCGGCAGCGCCGTCGCCGGAGCGCGTCCGCGACTACCAGCCCGGCAAGGACGGGGTCGGCGATCCGTACTTCCCGGCCTACGGCAACGGCGGCTACGACGTCGCCGACTACGCGATCAAGGTCAAGTACGACCCGAAGACCGACGTGCTCACCGGCGACGTCACCGTGAACGCCACCGCCACGCAGGACCTGTCGCAGTTCAACCTGGACCTGTCCGGGCTCACCGTGCAGTCGGTGACCGTCGACGGGACCGAGGCCACCCACACCCGGGTGGACAACGAGCTGGTGATCACCCCGGCGAAGGGCATCGACGCCGAGGCGAAGTTCGCCGTCCGGGTGCGGTACGACGGCAAGCCCAAGCCGGTCAAGAACCAGCTGAAGTCGCTGGGCGAGGGCGGCTTCTTCGCCACCCCTGACGGCGCGATCGTGCTCGGCCAGCCCGACTCGGCCGCGAGCTGGTTCCCGGTCAACGACCACCCGCTCGACAAGGCCCGGTACGCCTTCGAGATCACGGTCCCGGACGGGCTGACCGCGATCAGCAACGGTGTGCCCGGCCCGAAGAACAGCACCGGCGGCTGGACCACCTGGACGTGGAACGAGACCAAGCCGATGGCCAGCTACCTCAGCACCATGGTGATCGGCAGGTTCCGGGTCACCACCGGCACGCACAAGGGCAAGCCGGTCTTCTCGGCGGTCACCACGACCGTGGCCAAGGGCGGCGCGGACACCTCCATGGCGCACACCCTGAAGATCGCCGACTTCCTGGAGACCCAGTTCGGGCCGTACCCGTTCGACGCGTACGGCGGCGTGGTCATCAAGGACGACCGGATCCACTTCGCCCTGGAGACGCAGTCGCGACCGGTGTACTCGGCCGGCTTCTTCCGCAACGGCGTCAACGACTGGGTCGTCGCGCACGAGCTGGGGCACCAGTGGTTCGGTGACAGCGTCGCCGTGCAGAACTGGGACGACATCTGGCTCAACGAGGGCTTCGCCACCTACGCCGAGTGGCTGTGGAACGCGCACGCCAAGGTGCAGAGCGTGCAGAAGACCTTCGACCAGTACTACGCCAAGTCCGAGGCCGACGTGTGGACGACGCCGCCGGGCGCGCCGGGCGCCGCGCACATCTTCAGCTCCAGCGTCTACGACCGCGGCGCGATGACCGTGCACATGCTGCGCAAGACCGTCGGCGACAAGGCCTTCTTCGAGATCGTCAAGACCTGGGTCGCGGAGAAGACCGACGGCAACGGCAACACCGAGGAGTTCATCGCCCTGTGCGAGAAGGTCTCCGGCAAGCAGCTGGACGACCTGTTCGACGCGTGGCTGTACGGCAAGAAGAAGCCGAAGCTGAGCTGAACCGGCGCGGGCCCGGACCACGCGGTCCGGGCCCGCGCCGTCGCTCAGGCCGAAGCGAGCAGTTCCGGGGTGACGTCGGCGAGGCTCGCGCAGCCGGTCAGGGCCATGGTCAGGTCCAGCTCGGCGCGCAGGTTCTGCAGCACCTGGCGTACGCCGTCCGCGCCCGCCAGGGCCAGCCCGTAGAAGTAGGGCCGCCCGACGCAGACCGCGCGGGCGCCCAGGGCCAGCGCCTTGAAGACGTCCGCGCCGCCGCGCACCCCGCTGTCGAACAGCACCGGCACCCGGCCGCCGACCGCCTCGACGATGCCGGGCAGCGCGTCCAGCGAGCCGATCGCCCCGTCGACCTGGCGGCCGCCGTGGTTCGACACGATCACCCCGTCCACGCCCGCGTCGAGCGCGCGGCGCGCGTCGTCGGCGTGCTGCAGGCCCTTGAGCAGGATCGGCAGCCGGGTCATGGTGCGCAGCCGGGCCAGGTCGCCCCAGGTCAGGTCCTGCCGGGAGAAGATGTCCAGGAACGTCTCCACCGCGGCCCGGGGCAGCGGCGAGCGCAGGTTGCGTCCGGTCGGCCCGGGATGGGTACGCGCGATCGACAGCAGCGAACGCACCGCCGCCGCGGTGACCTTCGGCTTCGGCCCGGTCTTGGGCTGCTCCGCCCGTTCGGCCGCCAGCCGCAGGAACACCGGGTCGCTGGTGTACTGCGCGATGCCCTGGCCCTGGCTGAACGGCAGCGACCCGAGGTCCAGGTCGCGGACCCGCCAGCCGAGCACGGTCGTGTCGAGGGTGACCACCAGCGCCTCGCAGCCGGCCGCCTCCGCCCGCCGCAGGAAGCTCGCGACCAGCTCCTCGGACTTGCTCCAGTACAGCTGGAACCAGCGCGGCGCGTCGCCCATCGCCGCCGCGCACTGCTCCATCGGCCGGGACGCCTGCGTGGACAGGATGTACGGCACGCCCTCGGCGGCCGCCGCCCGCGCCACGGCGACGTCGGCCTCGGGGTGGGCCAGTTCGAGCACGCCGATCGGGGCCAGCAGCAGCGGCGACGCGAGCCGGCGGCCGAGCAGCTCCACGGACAGGTCGCGCGCCGACACGTCGCGCAGCATCCGGGGCACGATGCGGTGGCGGTCCAGGGCCCGGCGGTTGGCGTCGGCGGTGCCCTCCAGGCCGGCGCTGCCGGCGACGTAGGCGTACGCCTTGGGTGACAGCACCCGGGCGGCCCGGCGCTCCAGCTCGGGGAACGCGGTCGGCACGGCCGGGCGGCCGCCGCTGACGCCGTCGCGGTAGATCACGCCCTGCCGGAGCCTGCCCCAGCCGCCCGCGGCGCGCACGGCCGGGTCGGTGTCGTCGGCGGGCAGCGGCTGGCCGGAGTCGTCCATCGGGTCCTCGCAGGGTGCGTCGGCGGTCCGCCGTGCGGCGGTCCGCAGATCATGCCACCCGGCTCGACCGTGGCGGAGTCCGGCAGCCGGTCAGGCCGTGCCGTGCCGGGCGAGCACGGCGAGCGCCCCGCGGGCGGCCTGGACGGTCTCCGGACCGGCGTCGCCGGGCAGTTTGGGCAGGCCCGCCGTGACGGTGACCTCGTGCCGGAGCACCGGGCGGATCGGGGCGGTCGCGACGAACAGGGTGGCCAGACCGTCGTGGGCGGTGCCCTCGTCCAGCCGGAACACGTAGGCCGGCGCGGTCGCGGGCATCGCGAATGTCGCGTGCGCGGCCAGGTCGTCGGCGATGCACCACCACGGCTGGGGTTCGCGGCCGGTCCAGTGGTGGTCGCCGAACAGCCCGTGCACCGCCAGCCGGAACCGGTGGCAGACCGTCACCGCCTCGCGCAGCCGCCGCTCCAGCTGCCCCAGCGTCTCGCCGGGCGGCGGCGCGGCGAGCAGCACGTCCAGCCGCCCGGACAACCACTCGGTCAGCACCGCGTTCAGCACGAACCGCCAGGCGTCGGTGGCCGCGCCGGTGCCGAACGCCAGGGCCTCGCGCAGCAGCCGCAGCCGCTCCGCGCAGTCCGGCCACAGTTCCAGCGGGGGCGGGCCGGTGCACGGCACCGCCGTCGCGTGGCGGCGGGCCGTGAAGTCGACCACGGCCCGCAGCGGGCCGCCCGCGATCAGGTCCACGTCCTGCCGGTCGTCGGACCACTCCCACTTGGACTGGCCGTCGAGCAGGCTGGTGTAGAGCGGATCGGTCAGGCCCTCCTCGTACAGCCAGCCGCCGGGCGACCGGGTCGCGGCCCGGGTGACCTCGGTGACGAACAGCAGGGCGTCGGCGTAGCGGCGGGGCGCGTCGCGCACGTCCATCCGTGATCCCTTCCTGGGCCACCCCATACGGTACGCGCCGTCCGATCCCGACACCGTCCCGCGCCGACGGGGTCTCCCGCGGGGTGGGTTCTGCCGCGGCGGCTGCTTCTTCACCCGCGGCTGACCGCCGCGCCCGTCCCGCCGTCAGGTGGAGGTCGAGTAGTAGCAGGCGTTCTTGGCCCACTGCAGCGGGCCGACGCGGGTGCCCCAGGCGCTCCAGGTGGTGGCGCTCGCGGTGTGCCAGTATCGCGCCTGGAAGCTGCCGACCGCGGTCCTGAGCTCGGTATGGTCGAGATCGGCGTCGTACTGGATCTTGTGTTGGGCGTTCATGGCGACCCCGGACGCCTCGTCCACGTCACCGTCGTCGAAGGACGAGATCACCGTCCAGTCGGTGCCCATCGCCGACTCGGGCCGGGTCGCCAGCCCGTTGAGGAAGCTGCTTCCGGCCTGCATCTCCTTGCACTGCAACCAGAGCGTCAGGCTGCACCAGCCCGCGAACGTCGCGCCCGCGTGCGGGGTGCCCAGCGTGACGACGTCCTCGACGTAGACGTACGGCGGGTAGCCTGCGGTGCCCTTGGCGACCTCGGTGAGCGCCGAGCGGATCACCAGCCCGCCCATGGAGTGGGCGACCACGTCGACCTTCTCGCCGTTGACCGAGTACCGGCTGTAGATCTCGTTGGCCAGCGCCTTGCCCACCGTCTTGATCGACGTGTTCATGGTGTCGCCGGGAAACGTGATGTCGCAGTTCGTGTCGCCGGAGTAGTAGCCGAACTGGGTGAACTCGCCGGTCCAGCCCGCGTTGGCGAACTGGGCGGTCACCGCCGACCAGTAGGCGTCGCAGTCGGCGTTGCCGTCCGGGCTCCAGCCGTGGATGAAGATCACCCGGTTGGCCTGCCCGTTGGCTCGCGCCGGGGCGGCGTACGCCGGGGTCTGCGCGGTGAGCACCGCACTCCCGGCGACGAGCAGCGCGGCGAGCAGTGCTGTGAAACGTCGCATCGGCGGGTCCCGTCCTCGTGGCGGCAGCAGAAAGCCGCACGACATGACGGACTCTCGCGTCGGGCGGTGTCCGGCATTCTGCCCCACCGGTCCGGGCCCGGTCCACAGCGGAGGCGGCGGGTGGGACGCGCCGGTCCCACCCGCTGCCGTGCTCACTCGGGTTCGGGCAGGTCGTGCTCCTCGCGCAGCTTGCGGGCCTGGCCGGGGTCGCCCTGCTCGTCGAGCGCGCGGGCGAGCCAGGCGGCGGCGTCGCGGCGTGCGCCGTGGCCGGCGGGCAGCGCCTCGTACGCCCGGCGCAGCTGCTCCTGCCCGGCGGCGGTCCGGCCGGACACGACCAGCACCTGACCGTGGCGCAGCTCGGCGAGCGCGGCCTCCTCGAACGCGCCGATCGAGCGGAGCAGCGCGGCCGCCGGGGCGACCCGGGCCAGCGCGGTCTCGTGGTCGGGCTGGTCGTTGTTGGACAGCACCTGGGCGGCCTCGTAGCCGGCCATGGCCCGCTCCCAGGTGAACCCCGGCTGCTGCTCCTCGGGCACCTCGGTTACCTCGATCAGCTCCGCGAGCTGCCGGCACAGCGCGATCGACTCGTCGTGGCGCCCGGCGTGGAACAGCGCCATCACCTGGCGGCGGCGGGCGTGCACGGTGGCCAGGGCGAGATCGGCCTGCCCGTACGCGGCCGCGGCGGCGTCGAACCGGTCGGCGGCCTCGGCATCGCGGTCGACCTGCCACAGCAGCTCCCCCGCCCGCTCCAGCACGTCGCCCCGGTAGGCCAGCCGCTCGACCCCGCCGACCAGCTCCAGCAGGGCGTCGAGCTGCCCGACGGCGACGTGCACCTCACCTAGCTGCGCGTACGTCCGGGACAGGATGTCGCGCAGTTCGACGATCATCTCGTGGTGCTCGGGGTCGCGCTGCGCGAGGAACCACGACAGCGCCTCCTCGCCCACCTCGGCCGCCTCGGTGAACCGGCCGAGCGTGCCCAGGGCCAGCGCCAGCCGGTGCCGGGTGTACGCGGCCGGGCCGGGATCGCCCTGCGCCTCCATCAGGCACACGTGCTCGACGATGTCGTCGACGAACTCGCCGGCCCGGTCGGTCGTGACGAGCATGAAGCCGGCGTTGGCGCGGGCGCTGCGGCGCAGCTCCGGGTCCTCGGCGACGGCGGCGGCCTCCTCGAACGCGGCGATCGCCCCGGTGTTGTCGCCGAGCCGGCCGCACAGGTCGGCCAGGGCCCGCAGCAGGTTCGCGAGCTGGTCGCGGTGCGCGGTGCCGCGCAGCAGCGTCGCGGCGGCACGGATCTGCCGGGCGGCCTCGTCGAGGCGGTCCTCCGCCTGCAGCACGCCCGCGCGCAGGTGCAGCATGGCCGCGTGGCGGGCGGGCGGCAGCGCGCCGGGTTCGGCGTCGGCCCGGTCGAGCAGCGACGTCGCCAGGTCGAGTTCACCGGACGCGGCGGCGACCCACGCCGCCCGCATCAGCGCGGCGCGGCGCTGCCTCGGGTCGGTGTTGGCGGCCACGGCCAGTTCGGCGGCCTCGTACACGGCGGGCACGAGCGAGCCGTCGCCGGTCAGCTGCAGCGTGGCGATCTGCCACTGCAGCCGCGCGGCGTACTCCCGGGCCTGGTCACCGGCCCGCTCGAAGGCGGCCACGGCCTCGGCGAACGCGTGCGCGGTCGCGGACAGCTCGTCGTCGGGCAGCGCCACCGCGCGCAGCCGGGCCAGCCGGCCACGCTGCAGGTCCGTCAGCGGCGTGCGGTCGTACGCGGCCAGCAGCAGCCAGGTCAGGGCGCGGCCCCGCTCCCGCTCCTCGGCGTGGAACAGGTCGTCGACCAGGTCCAGGCAGCCGTCCAGGGACAGGTCCGCGGGCAGCTCGACGAGGTCGGCGGGCGGCTCGGCGGCGGGCGCGGGCTCGGGCACGGCGGCCGCGGCACGGGCCGCGGTGACCGACAGCGGCAGGTACTCCACCAGCGGCTTGGACTCGATCAGCGCGGCGACGCGGGTGCTCTGGTACGTGTTGCCGTTGCGCTCGTCGAAGCACACCGACAGGGCGACCGCGCGTTCGGCCAGCTGCCGCCCGAGGTCGGCGGCGGAGATCTCGCCCGCCGCGCGGCGGACCGGCAGGTCGCCACGGCCCGCCTCGGTGAGCCGGCGCAGCACCAGCGCGGCGGCCGCCGCGAACTCCATCTCGGTCTTCGGCGTCGGGGCCTGCTCCAGCCACGGCAGGTGCCGCTCGATCAGCTCCAGGCCGCGCGCCTCGTTGCCGGTGACGCCGCAGAACTCGACGTGCCGGGCGACCCGGCCCAGCTCCGCCTTGTTGTCGTCGAGCGCCCGGTAGGCGCGCCGGTGCGCGTCGCGGGCCTCGTCGAGGCGGCCGGTGCGCAGGTACGGGAACAGCAGCGTGGTCAGGATGCCGTGTGGCTGCTCCGAGCAGGTCAGCCGGCCGCTGAGCGCCTCCTGCGCCAGCGCGATCGCGTCCTCGTCGCGGCCGCGCCAGGCCAGGTGGTGCGCCTTCGACGACGGGTCGCAGCCCGCGCAGTCCGACAGCGCGTCGCGGGGCGCGGTGTCCCACAGCCGGTACCAGTGGTCGGCCTGCTCCTCGTCGCCCAGGTGCGCGGCGACGTCGTGGCGGTACGCGTACACCGCCTGCATGCTGTGCCCGCCGGACTGGTAGCGGCGCTGCATGTCGTCGAGCACCGCCATGGTGCGGGCGAGCGGCAGCTGCGGGAACAGCGTCATCGACGACACCATGTGCTTGAAGTGCCACAGCAGCAGATGCTCGTCGTGCTGGCTGCGCCGGCCCGGGTCGGCGTCGTAGTCGGCCAGGCAGCGGGCGAACGTCATCATCGCCTTCATCGGCTCGCCGCCGGCCTGGTAGCCGCTGGTCGCGGCCGCGTGCGCGGCGTAGAGCAGGTCCGCGTCGCCGAGCGCCTCGGCCTTGGCCAGTGTCTGCTCCACGACCGCGATGCGGGCCGGGCCGTCGGGGGTGTTCCAGGAGCGGTGGATCAGCTCGTGGACCTCGTCATACGTCGTCATGTGTGCTCCCGGGGGCGGCGGTGGGCATTGCCAGGTCGATCAGGTCGAGGAACGAGCGGTTGAGCAGCGCCATGTCCGCGGGGCGCAGCGGGTGGTGGCCGTACAGCAGGGCCTGCCCGTACAGCGAGGACACGGTGACGGCGACCAGTTCCGGGGTCGGCAACGCGCTCATCCGGCGTACCAGCGGATTGCGGTGGTTGAGCACCAGCTGCGGGCGCACCTGCGCCTCGGCCTGCTCGAACGACGACAGCACGCCCGCCCACAGGTCGTCGGAGCGCTGCGCGGTCTCGCGCAGCCGCCGCTGGAACGTGGCGTGGCGGTCGGTCAGGTACAGCGCGGGCATGCCCGGCGGGTCGAACGCCCGGACCACGACCTCGCAGCCGAGCGGGTCCATGGCCCGCTGCGCCGCGGCCGTGAACGGGCGCAGGGCCAGCTCGGCGGCCGGGTCGAGGGTGTCGAAGCGGGTGGACAGGTCGCTCGGGTCGAGCCGGTCCACCATGATCGTGTTGTCGAGCAGCGGCAGCCGTTCGATCAGCTCCGCGTCGAAGGTGTAGCCGCCGTTGACCACGGCCAGGCCCTGCGC
This sequence comes from Catellatospora coxensis, assembly GCF_016862635.1. GTDB lineage: Bacteria > Actinomycetota > Actinomycetes > Mycobacteriales > Micromonosporaceae > Catellatospora > Catellatospora coxensis. The sequence continues at coordinate 22,096 of NZ_BONI01000103.1, forward strand.
CGCGGCGACGGCCGCGAGCTGCCGGAACTCGTCGTTGTCGGCGCTGTAGCGCACGGTGCCGTGGCGGCGGCGGAACTCCTCCAGCGGCATCCGGCCCATGTTGGTCTCCATCGGCCACCACTGGTCGACGACCCGCAGCATCTGCTCGTCGTGCATCGCCAGGGCCTTGACACCCAGATGGTGTACGGCGAGGAACCGGTGCATGCGGTCGGCGTCGGTGCGGGCCAGGTTCACCAGCCAGCCGCGCAGCTGCGCGCCGAGCTGCTCGCGCACCGACTCCAGCAGGCCGTCCTCGTACAGGGCCTCGCGGCTCGCGGTGGGGCGCAGCTCGGACGCGTCGACGATGCAGCGGGCGAAGAACGCCCACTCCGGCAGCAGGTCCTCGGCGCCCTCGGCGAGCAGCATGCGCTTGAGGTAGACGCGGTGGCCCGACTTCGCGGCCGGGTTCGCCGGGGTCGGCAGCACCAGGGCCACGCCGGTCAGGCCCGCCTCGGGCACGTTCAGCTCGATGGTGTCGAACGGGGTGAACCCGAACGCCTGCTCCACGGTGCTGATCAGCTCGGCGCGCCCGGCCTGCCAGGGCAGCGTCTCCGCGGTGACCAGGTCGCCGTCCACGCGTACCGGGTAGGGCAGCATCTCGCCGAACAGCCGCGCCAGGTCGCGCACCCGCTCGTGGTCGAGCCACGCCGCGGCGTCGCGGCGCGGCACCAGGGTGACGGTGGTGCCGACCTCCTGCCGGTCCGGGCCGGGTTTCGTCTCGTAGCGGCCGTCGGCGTAGCCGGTCCAGTACACCGTGGGGTGGCCCTCGTGGCGGGTCTGCACCCGGATCTCGTCGGCGACCAGGAAGCAGGACAGCAGGCCGATGCCGAACTGGCCGAGGAACTCGTGCCGGGAGAAGCCCAGCTCGTCGCGCTTGCCGCTGCGGCCGATGGTGGCCAGCAGCTCGTGCACCTGCTGCTCGGTCAGGCCCAGGCCGGTGTCGTGCACGCGCAGGGTGCCGTCGCCGGTGGTCTTCGGCGACTCCAGCCAGACCGAGGCGGGGGCGGTCGGGGCGAGCGCCCGGCGGGCGGTGATCGCGTCCACGGCGTTCTGCATCAGCTCGCGCACGTACACCCGCGGGCTGCTGTAGAGGTGGTGGCTGAGCAGGTCGACGATGCCACGCAGGTCGACCTGGAAGGACTGGTTCACCCGGCAGAGGCTACCGGCGCGCGTCCACCTGCGGTAACCGGCGGCCGGCCCCGGAACACGAGCCACCGGTCGCGGATTGGTCCTGTCTGCCGTACCCGCCGCCGGGGATCATCGACGGCATGACCGTTTCCCACGGCCCGGAGTCCGGCCGCCCGGCGAGGTTCCCGGTGGCGTCGATGTCGGACCTGGTGGACCGGCCCGTCCGGTACGACCTGGCCGAGAGCACGTCCCCGCCGCTGCGCCTGGACGAGCTGCTCGACGGCGACGTCGCCGACCGGCTCGGCGCGCTGGAGATCGGGTACGGCACCAGCCAGGGCGACGCCGAGCTGCGCGCCCTGATCGCCGCGGGCGCGGGCGTGTCCCCGGCCGACGTCCTGGTGACCGCCGGTGGCAGCTCGGGGATGTTCCTGCTGGCCTTCACGCTGTGCCGGCCGGAGGACCACGCGGTCGTGGTGACGCCGTGCTTCCCGCCGGCCCGCGCCGCCCTCGACGCGCTCGGCTGCCGGGTGACGCCCGTCGCCCTGAGCTTCGACGACGGGTACCGGCTCGACGTCGACGCGGTGGCCGCCGCGCTGACGCCGCAGACCCGGCTGGTGTCGCTGGCCTCGCCGCAGAACCCGTCCGGGGTGCGCTTCACCGAGCAGGAGCTGCGCGCCCTGCTCGGCCGGATGGCGGTAGCGGCCCCGCACGCGGTGCTGCTGGTCGACGAGACGTACCGGCAGTCCTGCTACGGCGCCGCCCCGGTGCCCCGGTCCACCGCGGGCCTGTCCCCGCGGGTGGTGACCTGCTCGTCGGTGTCCAAGGCGCACGGTGCTCCCGGCATCAGGGTCGGCTGGCTCACCGTCACCGACCCCGCGCTGTACGAGTCGCTGCGGGTGGCGAAGTTCAACACGCTCATCACCGGCTCCGGCGTGGACGAGCTGCTGGCCGCCGAGGTGCTGCGCCGGGAGGAGCAGATCCTCGGCGTACGCCGCACGGCGCTCGCCACCGCCCTGGACACCCTCGACCGGTGGACGGCCGGACACCGCGACGCGGTGGAGTTCGTCCGCCCCGACGGCGGTGCGCTGTGCTGCCTGCGGCTGCGCGCCGACCGCTACGACGACCAGGCGGTACGCCGCTTCCACGAAGAACTCGCGAAGCGGGAGACCCGGGTCGGGCTGGGCGGCTGGTTCGGCGAGCCGGACCGGGTGTTCCGGCTCGGCTTCGGCCACCTGCCCGCGCCGGACTTCCGGACCGCGCTGGAGCGGCTCGCCGAGGCCCTGGCGGTCGCCTGACCGCGGCGGCCGTCCGGTGTCGCGGGGCCGGTCAGGTCAGTGCTTGGACTTCCGCAGGAGGCCGCGGACGTAGGCGGCCTGGGCGACGTGGGCGACGTCGTCGTTGGCGACGCTGACGAGCCGCACGCCCATGGTCACCGGCGGGTCCCAGCGCTCGTCGACGATCCGGTCGAGGTCCTTGGGCTTCAGCCCGCGCAGCAGGTCCCGGGTGCGGGCGGAGACCGCGTCGAAGTACTCGACCAGCACGTCCGGCCCGTCCGGGCGTACCGCGGCGACCTGCTTGGCGGTGTGCCCGTAGCCGGTGTCACCGGGGTTGGCGCGCAGGCCCAGCCGCTCGGCCCACGGGCCGGTGACCCAGAGTTGGTCCTCGCCGAGCAGGTCCGCGACGTGGTCGTCCTGGATGCGGGTGAGGTGCCAGACCAGCCAGCCGATGGTGTTCGCCCCTGGCGCGGGCGCCCAGTGCAGCTGCTCGGCGGTCAGCCCGTCGACCGCCTCGTGCACCATCTCGGGGATCCGGTCGAACAGTTCGACGAGCAGCCCGTCCACATTCACCCGAGTCAGCCCTTCCCGACGCCCAGGGCCCCGGTCAACGTCCGGCAGCCCGCACGGCCTGCGAAAACAGGTCCGCCACCTTCGCACAGTAGCGCGAAGGCGGCGGACGCAGACCGTGAAGCGGGAAGTCCTACCGGCCCGCCCCGACCGGCACCCGGCCGGCGTCGGCGGCCTCGCGCTGCGCGCCGACCACCGGGCCGAGCGCGCCGACGATGTCCTCGACCCGTGCCTTGGCGTCGCCGAACAGCATCCGGGTGTTGTCGCGGAAGAACAGCGGGTTCTGCACCCCGGCGTAGCCCGCCGCCATGGACCGCTTGAACACGATCACGTGCTCGGCCTCCCACACGTGCAGCACCGGCATGCCCGCGATCGGGCTGCCCGGGTCGGCGGCGGCCGGGTTGACCGTGTCGTTGGCCCCGATCACCAGGACCACCGACGTGCCCGCGAAGTCGTCGTTGATCTCGTCCATCTCCAGCACGATGTCGTACGGCACGTCCGCCTCGGCGAGCAGCACGTTCATGTGCCCCGGCAGCCGCCCGGCCACCGGGTGGATGCCGAAACGCACCTGCACGCCCCGCGCCCGCAGCCGCCGGGTCAGCTCGGCGACCGGACCCTGCGCCTGCGCCACCGCCATGCCGTAGCCCGGCGTGATGATCACCGAGGTGGCGTCGCGCAGCAGCGCGGCGACGTCGGCGGCCGAGGTCTCCCGGTGCTCGCCGAGGTCGGCGTCCGACGCGGCGACCTGCTCGGTGCCGAAGCCGCCCGCGATGACCGACACGAACGAGCGGTTCATCGCCTGGCACATGATGTACGACAGGTACGCGCCCGACGAGCCGACCAGCGCGCCGGTCACGATCAGCAGGTCGTTGTCGAGCAGGAAGCCCGACGCCGCGGCCGCCCAGCCGGAGTAGCTGTTCAGCATCGACACGACCACCGGCATGTCGCCGCCGCCGATGGAGGCGACCAGGTGCCAGCCGAGCGCGAGCGCGATCACGGTGACCGCGATCAGCAGCCCGAGCTGCGGCGTGATGACGAACCACACGGTCAGCGCGACGAACGCGACCAGCGCGCCGAGGTTCAGCACGTGCCGTCCGGGCAGCATCAGCGGCCGGGACGCGATGCGCGCCGACAGCTTCAGGTACGCCACGATCGAGCCGGTGAAGGTGACCGCGCCGATGAAGACGCCGACGAACACCTCGGCGTGGTGGATGTGCAGCAGCGAACCGGTCAGCCCGGCCGGGGCGGCGTGCTCGACCTCCAGGTAGCCGTTCCAGCCGACGAGCACGGCGGCCAGCCCGACGAGGCTGTGCAGCACCGCGATCAGCTCGGGCATCCCGGTCATCTGCACGACCCGGGCCCGCCACAGCCCGATGCCGCCGCCGACCAGCATGGCGAGCACCAGCAGCGCGGCGGCCGCGGCGGTGATGTCGCGGACGGCGAGCGTGATGGTCGCGCCGAGCGCGACGGTCATGCCGGCGATGCCGTACACGACACCGGCGCGGGCCGTCTCGTGCTTGGACAGCCCGGCCAGGCTCAGGACGAACAGCAGCGCCGCGACGATGTACGCGGCCTGCACTGCGGTGATGGCGGTCATCTGATCAGCCCTTCGAGAACATGCCGAGCATGCGCCGGGTGACGGCGAACCCGCCGATGATGTTGACGGTGGCCAGCAGGATCGCGGCGGCGGCCAGCACGGTGACCACGAGGCTGCTGCCCTGCCCGATCTGCAGCAGCGCCCCGACCACGATGATCCCGGAGATCGCGTTGGTGACCGACATGAGCGGCGTGTGCAGCGCGTGGTGCACCTTGCCGACGACGTAGTAGCCGATGACGACGGCCAGCGCGAACACGGTGAAGTTGCCGACGAACTCCTTCGGCGCGAACGCGGTCAGCCCGAACAGCGCGGCCGCGCCCAGACCCACGTACGCGAAGGTCCGCCCCGGCGAGGCCGGTTTCTTCACCGGTGCGGCCGCCGGCGCGGGCGCGGCGGCCTGCGGTGCGGCCGACACCTGCACCGGCGGCGGGGGCCAGGTCACCGCGCCGTCGCGGGCCACGGTCATGGACCGCTGCACGACGTCGTCGAAGTCGAGCGCCAGCCGGCCGTCGCGGCCCGGGGTGAGCAGCTTCATCAGGTTGAGCAGGTTCGTCGCGTACAGCTGCGAGGCCTGCGCGGGCAGCCGCGCGGGCAGGTCGGTGTACCCGATGATGGACACGCCGTTGTCGGTGACGACCAGCTCGCCGGGTTTCGTGCCCTCGACGTTGCCGCCCTGCGCCGCGCCCATGTCGACGATGACGCTGCCGGGGCGCATGCTCGCCACGTGCTCGGCGCTCAGCAGTCGCGGCGCGGGGCGGCCCGGGATCAGCGCCGTCGTGATGATGATGTCGACCTCGGCGGCCTGGTCGGCGTACAGCTCCGCGGCGCGGCGGTCGTAGTCGGCCGAGGTCTGCTTGGCGTAGCCGTCACCGCCGCCCTGCTGCTCGGCCGCGACGGCGAGGAACTCGCCGCCCATCGAGCGCACCTGCTCGGCGACCTCCGGCCGCGGGTCGGTCGCCCGCACGATCGCGCCCAGGCTCTTCGCCGCCCCGATCGCGGCCAGCCCGGCCACACCCGCCCCGGCGACCAGCACCTTGGCCGGCGGGACCTTGCCCGCGGCGGTGACCTGCCCGGCGAAGAAGCGGCCGAACGTGTGCGCCGCCTCGACCACGGCCCGGTAGCCGGCGATGTTCGCCATCGAGCTGAGCACGTCCATCGACTGGGCGCGGGAGATGCGCGGCACCGCGTCCATCGCCAGCACGCTCACCCCGCGGCCGGCCAGCGAGGCGACCAGCTCGGGGTTGACGGCCGGTCCGATCAAACTGATCAGGGTCGTGCCCGCGCGCAGCGCCTCGACCTCGGCCGGGGACGGCGCGTTCACCTTGAGCACGACGTCGGCCTGCCAGCAGTCCTCACGGCTGCAGATCTTCGCGCCCGCCGCCTCGTACGCGTCGTCGGAGAAGCTCGACCGCCGGCCCGCCCCGGACTCGACCTCGACCTCGTAGCCGAGCTCGACCAGCTGCCGCACCACCGCCGGCGTCACCGCCACGCGGGTCTCCCCTGCCGCCGACTCGGCGGCGACACCCAGCCGCTGCGTCGTGGCCGGACCTTCTCCGGTACCCGGGAGCCCGCCCGGCTCCCCCAGGTCATGCTGCTGTCCCACCACGACTCCTGTCGGCACTGACTAGATCAATCGAGATGACAGTCATGTTGTGGCCACGACACAGCGGTCGTCAATGAACGCGCCGAGTAATCGAAGCCACACTTGCGCGGGTCACCCCGCACAGCGAGCATCAATACCCCTCGACAGTTACCAACTCCACACGCCCCGCCTGCCGCGGCCCGCCCCTTCGGTCGACGTTGGCCTATCTCATCGAAAAAACGTGCGTCGGATTCGATGAGATAGGCCGACGTCTGTGGAGTGCGGGTGCGGCGGCGGGTGCCGGGTCAGCCTCGCAGCGCCGGGATGACCTGGTCGCCGTACGCGCGCAGGGTCTCCTCCTTGGCGTCGTGCTGCAGGTAGACCGCGAACTGGTCCACGCCCAGCTCCTTGAGCCGGCTGAGCTTCTCGACGTGCGCCTCGACGGGGCCGAGCACGCAGAACCGGTCCACGATCTCGTCGGGCACGAAGTCGGCGTGGCTGTTGCCGGCCCGCCCGTGCTCGGCGTAGTCGTAGCCCGTGCGTCCCTTGATGTAGTCGGTCAGCGCCTGCGGCACCGCGCCGGTGTCGCCGTAGCGGGCCACGATGTCGGCGATGTGGTTGCCGACCATGCCGCCGAACCAGCGCGTCTGCGCCCGCTGGTAGGGCAGGTCGTCGCCGACGTACGCCGGGGCGGCCACGCAGAACTTCACCGCCATCGGGTCGCGCCCGGCGCGCTCTGCCGCGTCCCGCACCGCTTTGATCATCCAGGCGGCGATGTCGAGGTCGGCCAACTGCAGGATGAAGCCGTCGGCGACCTCGCCGGTCAGCTTCAGCGCCTTGGGGCCGTACGCGGCGACCCACACCTCCAGCCGCGAGTCCGTCACCCACGGGAAGCGCAGCGCCGATCCCCGGTGCTCGATCTCGCGGCCGTTGCCGAGTTCGCGGATCACGTGCACCGACTCGCGCAGCTCGGCCAGGTTCATC
>NZ_BONI01000104.1 GCF_016862635.1 Catellatospora coxensis
GGCGGGCGTATCGCTCCCGCAGCCGCGGCACCCACCCGGCCCGCCACTGCTCGGTCTCCTGCCCCGTCGCCTCGCGCACGCTGATCATGCCGCGACCCTACGAGCGCGGTGCTCGTGCGGTCCACCCGATTCGCCCGGAACCGTCGGCGGCGGTGCGCCGTTGACCACCGTGGTGCCGGCGATCATGCCGGGTGACGGCGGAAGGCAGTGGGCGATGACGACGATCGGGTGCATCGGCAGCGGGTACATCGGCGGCACCGTGGCCCGGCTGGCCGTGGCCGCCGGGTACGACGTGGTGCTGAGCAATTCGCGGGGCCCGGAGACGCTGGCCGGCCTCGCCGCCGAGCTGGGTCCGCGGGCCCGCGCGGGCACCGTCGCCCAGGCCGCCGCCGCGGGTGACCTGGTGCTGGTCAGCGTGCCGCTGCACGCCTACGACAGCGTGCCGCCGGAGCCGCTGGCCGGCAAGGTCGTGATGGACACCAACAACTACTACCCCGAGCGCGACGGGCAGATCGAGGTGCTCGACGACGGCAGTGCCACCAGCAGCGAGCTGCTGCAGCGCCACCTGGCCGGCGCGCACGTGGTGAAGGTGTTCAACAACATCTTCTACAAGCACCTGGGCTCGCTGGCCCGCCCGGCCGGCTCGCCCGACCGCTCCGCCCTGCCCATCGCCTCCGACGACCCCGCCGCCAAGGCCGCCGTCACGGCGTTCCTCGACGCGATCGGCTACGACGCCGTCGACGCCGGCCCGCTGTCCGCCGGCCGCAAGTACCAGCCCGGCACCCCCGCCTACGGCACCCCGTACGGCACCTTCGACGACGAGAACGGCACTCCCGCCCCCGCCGCCGACGTCCGCGCCGCCGTCGAGGCCGCCTGACAAAGCGATGGGAAGGGCACCTTCTACAACGCATAGCGTTGTGAAGGTGCCCTTCCTTTCGTGCCACCGGCGCGGGGCTGCGGATTATGCAGGTGCGGGCGGGGTGGAGCGGTGGCAGGATCGGGCGCGTGCCCGCCCCTCATGGATTCGACTACGCCGTACGCGCCGACGGAACCGTCGCCGTGTCGCATCACCGTGCCGTCGTGACCCTGCTGCGCGGCGAGCGCGGCCGGCGCTTCCTGGACGAAGTGCGGGCCGGTGACCCTCAGGAGGTCATGGCCCGCTGGACCGGCAACTACCGGCGCGGCAACGAGCGCGCCGCGCGCAACCACCCCCGCAACTCGGCCCGCTGAGCGGCTGCCCGCCGCCGAGCAGCCCGCGATGGCTCAGTCCGAGCGTCGCGCCGGCCGGCCCGTCAGCCCTGTACGCCCACGCCCAGCTCCTCGGTGCTTCCGGCACCGCCGCCCGCGCGCTGCTCGACGGGGAGGGCGGCGGACGCCTTGCGCCGGCGGACCAGCAGCACGGACAGCGCCGCGACGGCCAGCACAATCAGCGGCAGCGTCATCGTCGACTTCATCGCCGCCGTGAAGCCCTCGTGGAACGTGGTCAGCGCGAGCTGCGCGATCTCGGGCGGCGCGCCCGCGGGCAGGTGCGCGCCGCTCTGGCCCGCGCCGACCTCCATACCGCGTGATCCCGCCTCGTCGAACGCGGCGACGAAGCGCTCCCGGAACCCCTCGGGCAGCGCGGCGGCGCTGGTCCGGGCCTGCGCGGCCAGGTCTACGGCGAGCCGGGCCTGCAGCAGCGCGCCGACCGCCGCCGCGCCGATGACCGCGCCGAGCTGGCGGGTGGTGTTGAAGACGCCGGAGGCGGCGCCGGCCAGGCGCGGCTCGATGTCGCGCATCGCGATGGTCTGCAGCGGGGCGAAGACGCCGCCGAGGCCGAGGCCCGCGACGAGCAGGCCCGGCAGCAGGTCGCCGCGGTCGGAGCCGGCCTGTGCGGCCAGCACGACCCAGGTGAGGCCCGCCGTCCACAGGGCCATGCCCGTGAGCAGGACGTACTTGCCGTGGCGGTCGGCGAGGCGGCCCGCGACTGGCGCGACGAACATGGAGATCAGTGACATGGGCGCGGTGGTGAGCCCGGCCTGCAGGGCGGTGAGCCCGAGCACGGACTGCAGGTAGATGGTCAGTGGCAGGAACAGCCCGAGCATGCCGAAGGAGACCGCGGCGACCACGGCGTTCATCACGGAGAAGTTGCGGTCGGCGAACAGCCGCAGCGGGATCAGCGGCTCCCGGTCGCGCCGGGCGTGCGACTGCCAGACGAACGCGGCCAGGACCAGCAGCCCGGCCACGATGACCATCGGTACGGTGATCGGGCCCCACACCCGTCCCCAGTCGTGCGACTGGCCCTCGATGAGGCCGTAGCAGATCAGGAACAGGCCTGCGGTGACCAGCGCGGTGCCGGGCAGGTCGAGCCGGTGGCGGCGGTTGAAGCGCAGGTCGGGCATGATGACCGCGGCCATGGCCAGGGCGATCACGCCGACCGGCACGTTGACGAAGAAGATCCACCGCCAGCCCCACTCGGAGACCAGCCAGCCGCCCAGGGTCGGCCCGGTGACCGTGGCCAGCCCGGCCACGCCGCCCCAGACGCCGAACGCGGCCCCGCGTCGTTCGGCGGGGAAGATGGTGGTGATGACGGCGAGCGTCTGCGGGGTGAGCAGCGCCCCGCCGAGTCCCTGCAGGATGCGGAACACGACCAGCTGAGCCGGGTCCTGGGCGAACCCGCACGCGATCGAGGCGACGGTGAACAGCGCGAGGCCGATCATGAACAGCCGCTTGGGGCCGTGGATGTCGCCGAGCCTGCCCGCGGTGATCAGCAGGACGGCGTACACGAGGATGTAGGCGTTGAGGATCCACAGGATCTGGTTCAGCGTCGCGCCGAGGTCGTCGATGAGGTCCGGGATCGCGATGTTCACGATCGTGGTGTCCAGCAGGATCATGAAAAAGCCCAGGCACAGTACGGACAGGATGAGCCAGGGGCGGCGTTGCGGGGGCTGCTCCGCCGGTGCGTCGCCGGCCGTGCGCTGAGTGATCATGGCGCTTCTCCTGTCTGCGTCCGAGCGGGTGGAGCATAGTCCTCAGGCGATGAATTCCGCTGAACCGCCGCTCTGCCGGGGTGGCGGCGCGCCGGTCACCACGGGACGGAACGGCATGCACGCAGAGTGATAAATTGACATATTCAAGGTAATGCGTAAGGTCTGACTCGACCGCTACGGGAGCCACGTAGCAGCGCGGAAGTGGGGCAGCCTTCCGCGGCTGAAGTCGAAGTCCGACCATGCGTGCGTTCGCGGGCGGTGCGACGGCCCCGGGCTCCCTCGTTCCCTGCCCGGCGCGTGCATGGCAACTCCGTACGAAGGAGCTCCCATGTCCACCACACTCGCCGCTCGGCGGCGGGCCGCAATCTCCGCGCTGATCGTGGCCGTCGCCTCGGTCCTGCTGCTCACCACGGCGCTGGCGAAGATCGCCGACGCGCACGGCAACATCGTCAGCCCGGCCTCGCGCAACTACGGGTGCTGGCAGCGCTGGGGCAGCGATTTCCAGAACCCGGCGATGGCCACCCAGGACCCCATGTGCTGGCAGGCCTGGCAGGCCGACCCGCAGGCCATGTGGAACTGGAACGGACTGTTCCGGGAGGGTGTCGCCGGCAACCACCAGGGCGCCATCCCGGACGGCCAGCTGTGCAGCGCCGGCCGCACCCAGAGCGGCCGCTACAACGCGATGGACACGGTCGGCGACTGGAAGGCGCAGTCCATCTCGAACAACTTCAGCGTCAAGCTGTACGACCAGGCCAGCCACGGCGCGGACTACATCCGGGTGTACGTGACCAAGCAGGGGTACAACCCGATCACGCAACCGCTGGGCTGGGGCAACCTGGAACTGGTCGGCCAGATCGGCAACACCCCCGCCTCGCAGTGGACCCCGGAGAGCGCGGGCGGCGTGTCGATCCAGGTCGGCGGCAGCGCCAACGGCCGCACCGGCCGGCACATCGTCTACACCATCTGGCAGGCCAGTCACCTGGACCAGTCGTACTACTTCTGCAGTGACGTGACCTTCGGCGGCGTCACGCCGAGCCAGTCGGCCTCGCCGTCGGCTCCGCCCTCGCCGTCGGTGTCCCCGTCGCCGAGCCGCCCGCCGTCGCCGAGCCCGTCGGTCTCGCCCTCGTCGTCCCCGCCGCCGCCCGGCGGCTGCTCGGCGACGTACGCGCTGACCGGGCAGTGGCCCGGCGGCTTCCAGGGTGAGGTCAAGGTGACCGCGGGCTCGTCCGCGATCACCAAGTGGACGGTCACGGTGACTTGGACCAACGGCCAGCAGATCACCAACGCCTGGAACGCGACGGTCACCACGAGTGGATCCACCGCCACGGCCAAGAGCGTCGCGCACAACAGCGCGCTGTCCGCGGGAGCCAGCACCACCTTCGGCTTCCTCGGCAGCTATACCGGAAGCGCCAACGGCGCTCCCACCCTCACCTGCTCACCCACCTGATGAAAGGAAGGGCGCCTTCCACAACGCGGAGCGTTGTGGAAGGCGCCCTTCCCAACCGTGAACAGCACGTAGCCAGGGACGGGCAGCGCCCCCGGGGTGCTGCCCGCCGCCGTCGGGTCAGGACGACTCGGCCCGCTTGAGCAGGGCCTCGCGCTCGGCGGCCCGGCCGAGCCCGATCAGGTACGCGTGCCGCTCGCCGCGCTCCACCAGCCCCGCCCCGCCGAGGAACAGCAGCACCGGCAGCCCGACGAGGAAAGCCCACTGCAGCGGTTCGAGCAGCACGGGCGGGTCGAACTGCTGCGACGACATGATGAACCCGTTGAACAGGGGCGGCACCAGCAGCCACAACGTCAGCGCGGGCGCGGCCATGGCCAGCAGCCGACGGCGCACCGGCCCGGCGGTGCTGAGCAGGCAGGCCAGGATGAGCAGCACGAGCACCAGCCCCGACACCTCGGAGATGATGCCGCTGACGTAATACCCGCCGAAACCGCCGGACGTGTTGTAGCCGCCGAACGCCCCGGTGCTGCCGTCGGGCGTGACCACGGCGAGCAGCACCTCGACGACGGGCAGCAGCGCCAGCAGCGCGAACGCGAGTGACACCACGACGGTCCGGCGAACCCCGAGGCCCGCCCACGGGCGGGTCCGCCCGCGCGCGGTGAGCGCCAGCGCGGCGCTGACGCCGAGCACCAGCATCCACCAGAAGTCGACCAGGGTGGTCGGCCAGCGTGGGTAGTCCCGCACCGCCAGCCCGAGCCCGCACAGCGCCGCAGCCCAAGCCCCGGTGGCCGCGAGGACCCGCCATCCGGTGTACGCGAACACGACGGCCACGGTCCACCCGAGCAGCGGAACCCAGAACGACGGCAGCAGCCGGAGGGGGTTGTCGAAGCGCCACGCCGCGGCCGTCCACGCACTCACGACGCCCGCGTAGAAGGTGAACATCATGAACGTGGCGACCAGCCCGAAAGCTGCGGCGGCCGGGGCCCAGCGCCCGTCGGCGGCGCCCGCGCCGCGCCCGCCCAGCCGCATCCAGACCGCGCAGCGCACCAGGTTCGCCGTCTCGCGCAGGCCGGGGAAGCGCTGCTGCGGCTTCGACCCGGCCATGAGCACGCCGATCATCTCGTCCTCGTACTTCTGCCGGTGCGCGGGCGGGAACAGGGCGAGCAGGCGCTCGTAGCGGCGTTCCAGCGTCGTGTCAGGCTCGCTCACGCCGCCCCCGTCCCCGGGCGCAGGGCGAAGCCGGACAGCCTGGCGGTCGCCGCGTCGGCGTTGCGGCGCAGGCGCGCCGACTCGGCGGCCAGGCGCTCCTGCCCGACCCCGGTGAGCCGGTAGTAGCGCCGCAGCCGGGACGCGACGACCTCCTCGCGGTCGACGGCGATCAGGCCGCCCTCGCGCAGGCGGTCCAGTACGGAGTAGAGGGTGCCGGTGTGCAGGCGGACCTGCCCGCCGGAGATGTCGAGCACGTCCTCGATCACGGCATAGCCGTGTTTGGGCTCGGCCGCCAGCGCCGTGAGGATCAGGAAGGCGGGTTCCCCCATGGGTACATCAGCCATGCCGGGAGCATATACGTCCAACAAACATATGCAACCTATGAAGACATCAGGCGCCGGGATGTGGACGGTCGTGATCGGAGGCGGCCGGAAGGCCCAGTCCCATCAGCTCCAGGCACGGCGTCACGCCGTCGACGGTCACCTCGGGGCGCTCGCGCTCCAGCCAGGCCTGCCTGGTCAGCCGCAGGCGGCGGATCACCCGCAGGCGGCCCCGGTCCTCGTGCCGCTCGATGCCGTCGTCGGCGTACCCGAGCTTGGCCGACACCCCGAGCGACGCGGCGTTGTCGGTGAACGCCGACGAGACCAGCTCCGTCGCGCCCAGATGGGTGAAGGCCAGGTGGGCGACGGCGGCCCGCATCTCGGAGCCGATGCCCTGCCGCTGATGCCGCCGGCCCAGCCAGCTCGCGGTCGAGCACTCGGTGGTGACCGCGAGGTCGCTCGCCTTGAGCAGCTGCACGCCGACCGGCGCGCCGTCGCGGAAGACCGTGAGCGGGAGCTTCCACGCGTGCGGCGTCCACTGGCCGAGCAGGCTCCAGTGGTGCAGCACGACGGACCGGGCCCGCTCGGCCGGCGGCAGCTCGGTCCACCGGATCCGGAACGGCATGTACGCGGGGTCGTGCACGCCCTCGGCGGCGACGTCGGCCAGCGCGGCCAGCTCCTCCGTGCCGGGCAGGCGCAGCTCCAGTCGAGGGGTGCGCAACCGCAGCCCGGCTGGCGGGAAGTGATCGATCAGCATGAGCCGATGGTGGGGCTGGTCCGGAGCCCGGGTCAACGCGATTTCGGCAGCTGCCGACGTGCCGGCAACTCGGCGGGCGATACCATATTAACTGTTTTGGTCTGTTTTAGTCCTTTGTCCTTTTGATCCGAGCCGGTGACCCTCAAACCGCGCGGACCGTCCGTCTCATTCCACGCCTACCAGGTGATCTACCCGATAACCCGCAAGCTGGGGATCCGGGTCGCCGCGCAGGTAGCGTTCCGCCCATGTTGATCCAGGATCAGGCTGTGGCGTCCGCGCCATGGACCGGCCTTGCCATCGGCCGGTCGCCCGGGATCGCCCCACCGCGCCGTCCGGCGGCGCCCGTGGCGCCCGGCACCCGCGAGGTCGTCGACGAGTATCTGGCCAGGCTGGCGGGCGGCGACGCGGACCACATCGCGGCGATGTTCGCCGAAGAGGTCGAGTGCTACGTGGCCGCGACCGAGGCGGCGCCGTGGATGGCCAGCCGCGGGCTGGCCGCGGACTTCCTCCGGATCACCATGCCGCGGTTCGAACTCGGCCAGAGCACGGTCGAGGCGGACAAGGTGCTGGTCGACGGGGCTGACGCGGTGGTGCTCGGGCACTTCATCCACGTGATCAAGCCGACCGGCCGCCGGCTGTCCACGCCGGTCGCCATCCACCTGAGCGTGTCGGCCGGCCGCATCCACTCGATGCACCTCTACGAGGACAACGTCGCGCTCGTCTCGCGCATCCGCGGCAAGCGCCCCATCACCTCCTCCGCCTGCGCCGCGGCGAAGAACGCTCTGAGCTGACCACTGCCGGGCGCGGTGAGACGTGACGGCGCGGCCCGAGAGCGCGAGGATGGCGGTATGAGCAACGAGACGACGGTGAAGCTCAGCCACGGCGCGGTGATGCCGCGCATCGGGCTGGGCACCTGGCCGATGGACGACGCCCAGGCCGCGCGGTGCGTGGTGCAGGCCGTCGAGGCGGGTTACCGGCTGTTCGACACGGCGGAGAACTACGGCAACGAGCGCGGCGTCGGCCAGGGCATGCGCGACACCGGCCTCCCCCGCGAGGACCTGTTCGTCACCACCAAGTTCAACGCCCGCTGGCATGGCCGCGACCTGGTGCGCCGGGCGTTCGACGCGTCCGCCGGACGGCTCGGCGTCGACTACGTCGACCTGCTGCTGATCCACTGGCCGAACCCCGGGCAGGACCGCTACGTCGACGCCTGGAAGGGCATGGTCGCGCTGCTGGAGGAGGGGCGGCTGCGCGCGGTGGGCGTGTCGAACTTCAAGCCCGCGCACCTGGAGCGCCTGCGCGCCGAGACCGGGGTGCTGCCCGACGTGAACCAGGTGCAGCTCAGCCCGCGTATCGCCCGCAAGCTGCCGCGGGCCTACCACGCCGAGCACGGCATCGTCACCCAGTCGTGGAGCCCGCTCGGCCAGGGCCGGGAGCTGCTGGCCGATCCGGTGATCGGCGAGATCGCGGCCGCGCACGGCCGCAGCCCGGCGCAGGTCGTGCTGCGCTGGCACCTCCAGCTCGGCCTGACCGCGGTGCCGAAGTCGGCCGATCCGCAGCGGATGCGCGACAACCTGGCCGTCTTCGACTTCACGCTGAGCGAGCCGGAGCTGGACCGGATCTCGGGCCTCGACCAGGGTGAACGGGCGGCGGTCGACTCCGACCTCGTCGGACACTGAGCGGGTCCGCGTTGCGGAACCTGCTGATCGGCGTCGGGGTCGGGCTGCTCGCGTCGTGGCTGGCGCTGGTCGTCGGCCTGCTGCTGGTGCGGCCCAAGGGCCCGCTGCTGGGCGAGGCGGTGCGGCTGCTGCCGGACCTGCTGCGGCTGCTGCGCCGGCTGGCCGCCGACCGCACCCTGCCCCGAGGCGTGCGCGTCCGGCTGGCGCTGCTGATGGCATACCTGGCGATCCCGTTCGACCTGATCCCGGACTTCCTGCCGATCATCGGCTACGCCGACGACGCGATCATCGTCGCGCTGGTGCTGCGCTCGACGGTGCGCCGCGCGGGGCTGGACGCGGTCCGCCGGCACTGGCCGGGCACCGACGACGGCTTCGCCGCGCTGACCCGGCTGGCCGGGCTGGGCGACCGTACGCCGGACTGAAGCCCTTTCGCTATCTCGTCCTATTTCCGACATCAGGGACACGCGATGGATGTCGGATGCGTCTGTCGGTGCTGGCTACCGTACGGGCGCCACCCCCGACGACGAGATGGGGTTCTGAGATCCGCATGCAACGAACGACGATGAGAGCGCTGCGCGCAGCCGCCGTCGCCCTGGTCCTGGCCGGGGCGGTGCTCGGCGCGCCCGGGGCCGCGACGGCCACCGGCATCGCGGGCCCCGCCTGCGACTTCAACGGCGACGGCCGGTCCGACCTGGCGGTCGGCGTGCCCGGGGAGAGCGTCGGCACGCTGGACAGCGCCGGTGCGGTCAACATCCTGTACGGCTCGGCCGGGGGCGTGACCGCGACCGGCAACCAGCTGTTCCACCAGGACAGCGCGGGCGTGGACGGGGTCGCCGAGGCGGGCGACGCGTTCGGCTCGGACACCGCCTGCGGCGACTTCAACGGCTCCGGCCACGACGAGCTGGCGATCGGCATCCCCCGGGCGACCGTGGCGGGCAACGTCGCCGCCGGTGCGGTGGCGGTGGCGTTCGGCAGCGGGCTCGGGCTGTCCCTGCTCACCAGCCAGGTCGTCAGCCAGGGCACGCTCGGCGTCGAGGGCGCGCTGGAGGCCGGGGACAGCCTCGGGTACGCGCTGGGCACCGGCGACTTCGACGGCAACGGCCGCGCCGACCTGGCCGCCGCCGCGCCCGGCGAGGCCGAGGGCGGCCTGGCCGGCTCGGGCGCGGTGAACGTGCTCTACGGCTCGGTGCTGCGGCTGCTGACCGTCAACGACCAGATCTTCACCCAGAACAGCACCGGGATAGACGGCGTGGCCTCGGCGTACGACCGGTTCGGCGGCGGCCCCGGGGTGTCCACCGGGCAGTACCGCATCGGGTATGCGCTGAAGCAGCGAATCTGGACTCTGGGTGATCGGCTTCACATCCCGCCGCACCTGACACGCGGCCTCAGCCGCACGTGCCGAGTGTGTCGGTGCGTCAGAAATCGTCGCCGTGGTCACGGAGCTTGCTAGCCGACGGCGCACAGAAGCACGACGACGGCGGGCACCACCGGAACTCGGTGACACCCGCCGTCGTTCATGCCCGGTGAGAGCCGCTAGCTTGGGGACGTCGACATGAAGGTGCGGCGAAGCTCGGCGACTGTGGCAGCGCTGTCGGCGTGATGCCACACCGCCATGCCCTTTGCTCTCGCAGGCTCCAGATACGCCGCAATATCGTCGATGAACAAGCACTCTGCGGCCGGGACACCGAGTTTGTCGAGTACGAGGTCGAAGATCTCTGGATCGGGTTTGCGCAGGCGAACCTGATCCGAGATGATCACGACGTCGGCACGCTCTTCGAGGTTCCAAGGGGCGTAGGGGTCGAAGTAGTCGCTGCCCCAGGAGTTGGACAGGATTCCGACCTTGACGCCGGCCGCGCGAAGCTCTGCCACGGCCGAGAGCATCTCGTCGTCCGGTCGCAGGTCGGCTGCCATTCGGGCGAGCAGGCCGTCGGCGGGCACGCCGAGCCGCACCGACATCTCGCGCTCGAACTCCGCCTGACCGATGCTGCCTCGTTCCAGGTTGCGCAGCAGGCCGACCCCTTCGGCGTCCTTCGTCACCAGGTCGACAAGGGCGTTCTCGTCCAGTCCTTCACGGCGGGCGAAGCCGCGCAGGACCTCCCAGAAGTCGTTGGTGAGCACGCCGCCGAAGTCGAGTACGAGTGCCTTCAAGACAGGGCGCCTTTCGTGTCTGCCGTTGCGGTGATGACATTGCGCCACAGGTCTCTACCAGCCTGCGAACCTGTGTCTCTGGCTCTGGTGGCCAGGGCGCGCAGGCGTTTGAGATTGCCGGAGTGCTGAACCTGCGCGACCAACTCCAGGGCGGCCTGCCCGTCGCTGCAGGCTCCGTCGA
Source organism: Catellatospora coxensis (assembly GCF_016862635.1). GTDB lineage: Bacteria > Actinomycetota > Actinomycetes > Mycobacteriales > Micromonosporaceae > Catellatospora > Catellatospora coxensis. The sequence goes on from NZ_BONI01000104.1 coordinate 10,708, forward strand.
CCTCGTCGGCACCGAGCCGCGCCTCGGCACGGTCGATCAGCGCGGTACAGCGGTGTCGTTGCAGGGCGGGGTCGAGGCGGCTGATGGCGGCGTCGAGGACGGGTTCGGCGTCGCGGTACCTTCCGAGCCGGACCATGTCTCCTCCCTCGTAGGCGTTCAGCTTGTCGGCGTTGAAGATCCCGATGCCCAGCGGGACGGTCTCGCTTGGTGCGCCGGCTAGGGCGGCCCTGGAGGCGCTGAGCCTGCGGTGGCACTCGGACAGGTCACCGATGGACGCCGCACGCTCGGAGGCGACGGCGGCGGCCCATCCGCGGGTCTCGTTGCTGGCCCCGCCATCGGCTACCTCGCAGGCGTAGGCCGCAAGCTCCAGGCCGGTGCGGTGGTCGCCCGCGTAGTGGGCGACGCCGAACGAACGCCCGCCGAGGATGATCGTTTGAAGCTCGGCGCTGTCTGCGGCCTTCGCGGCCTCCCAGGCGAGGTCGACGTAGCGCCATCCGTTGGCCTGGTCGCCGCGGTCGAGTAGGTAGAGCGCTCCGATCAAGGCCGCCATCTCACCGATGACGGTGAGCAGCGCCGTCCGGGTGGGCTCCGGCTGGAAGCGGGGATCAAGAGCGTAGGTGAGGCGAAGATGCGCCAGCGCGGCGTCGAGCAACTCCCCGGCTGGCATGTCCTGGTAGCTGCGCCGGTAGGCGGAGGATACGAGCGCCAGGTCGTGCACACGAGCGGGGTCGACGGCTCCGGATCGCCGCGCTGGGGAGATGGATCGGAACACGCTGTCAAGATCGGGAGAGCTGGCGAAAGCAGCCAAGGCCGGTGCCTTGAAGAACGTCCGCCGGTGCATGTCACTCCAAGGTTCGCTGGAGGACACCACCTTATCCACATACGTCGGGTGCGGGGCGCTGGAGGCCCGCGGGGTGTAGTCGTGGGCGAAGCCGAGTTGGACAGGTCCGGTCTGGAACAGTCGGCAGAGCAGGTCGCGGTAGTCATGGCCGGTGTTGCCGCCAGCCTCCCACTCCTTCCACGAGCGTTCGTGAAGTCCTCGCCGTCCGAGTCCTTCGCGCTCGCACAGGGCGTGGACCTCGCTCACGGCGTGCGCGACGGTCCAGTTGTGAGCGAGCCGGAACGCCTTCAGCGGCTGGTGCCCGCAGTGCTCGATGATCTGCGCCGCGATGTCGGTCAGCATCTCGACGGGCACAGGCTCGGTCACGCCGGAGGCATAGATCATCTGGGCGCGCAGGCTCAATGCACACGCGGCCGGATGGGGCCTGCCATCGGTCATTCTCGCCGCTCCACTGTGGGCCAGGGCCGTCAGACGTGCCATCACCGTAGCGTGAAACATTGATCATTGTCGCGACAGTGCGGCGTCGCCGCACCCATGGTGCCGGCTGCTCTCACTACCGCCTGAGCCCATGCGCATTGATCATCGATAGTGCCGTGGTGAGCACGGTGAGTCATTTCGCGAGCTGCCCCGGCCGGGCGTGACAGAAGCCTCCGTCCGGTCGGGTGCTCCAACGACGCGGGGGAGGTGATGGAGGTTGGAGCGCTCACCGGAACGGGTCGTCTCACGCCTGGCCAGCGCGAAGCAGATCGCGCGGGTGCACTGCCCGATCGAGTGGCCCGAAGGCGACCTGTGCCTCAACTGCCATCAGCGCTTTCCCTGCGCCGCCTACAGCTGGGCGTTCGATGTCCTCGCGGATGCGGGCTGGAGCGCCGAGCAGATCGAAGGCTTGGATGTGAGGACGGGGCCATGGTCATGATGATCGAGAGCGACAAGCCCGGCGCGGATGCTGGAGCTGATGCTCGGCGGATTCTGCTGGTGCACCGCTCCGCCTCGGACGGGTTGTGCGCCGGGTGTTTGGAGTTCACCTGCACCTTTGCGGTCTACCCGTGTACACAGGCGAGGTGGGCGCTGAGGGTGACCGCGCGCGATGCGGCAGGCGGTCAGCCGTGAGGACGCCGCATACGTCGATTCTGGCCGCGTACAGCGAGCCTCGTGAGCAGATCTACCGGGCGCTGCTTGCCCATCCGGCGCGTGACTGGCGAGTCAGCCAGTTGGCCGAGGAGATTCCGGACGTGTCGGTAGAGGCGGTCCGCACCACCCTCTACCTGTTGCTGGGCGACCGGCTAGTCGAGGCGGTTCCGCACCAGCGCAGCCTGACGCTGCGGCTCACCAGCGAGGGCCGCTCGACGATAGAAGAGATCACCAGACGGTGGACCACCGTAGGCGCGGCAGTGGAGGAACAACCATGAGCGCGATCCGAGCAACGGTGCCGGCCGCGGCACTCCTGGGTCCGGCCGCCGCCCATCGAGTCATCGCCGAGCACCTTCGCTCCGACGTCGGCGGGCGGTGCCTGTCGTGCGGAGAACTGGAGCCGTGCCCACAGCGCGCCACCGCACACGCGGCGCTGTTCGGCCACAACCGGCAGCTACCCCGCCGCCGCCCGCTGGAGCTGATCGGCGCACGCGGCGACTTCGGCAACGCCGTACCGTTCTCCGCGTTCCGGACCCGCTGATGAACTTCATAGCTCCGGCCGCCCGGCGCACCCCCGGGCGGCCGGGCGGTGAACAGCGCGGAGCTGCGCACCGCGCGGTTCACCGAACCCACAACTACGGCCCCAGCACAGGCGCTCCCGAACTTCCGGCGGGCGAGGCCATCGGCGCTACCCCTGCGCAACGGCGTCCAGCGCCCGGCACCGAGGTCCAGATCATGCGCCACGGGCGCGTGCGGGACCGCTGCGTAGCCAGGTACCCCACCCTCGCGGAGGCCAGGCCGCGCTCATGTTTCCCAGCCCGATCCTGGCGTGTCCGGGCTGCAGACCGGGCTTGACCCAAGCCCGGCATTTACCAGGAGGATGAAAATGAGTACAAACCTCGGAATCCCAGTACTCCCGCCACGCCATGCACCAGCGCCGGAGGGGCCAATCTCGTTCGGCCGCGGGCACCACTTCAGCATGGCGAAGAACGCCTCGCTGGATGATCTGGTCACGGCGGCGACCACGCCGCTGTCGGTGATCCTTCAAGTCACCAAGCGCTGCAACTTCGACTGCTCGTTCTGCTCGGAGACGCTGCAACTTCCCGACCCGACCCTCGCGCAGCTCGACACGATCCGAGCCAACCTCGCCGGCACCAGCCGCGTGTTCCTGTCCGGCGGAGAACCGCTGATGCGCAGGGACTTCGGCGACATCGTTGACATGTACCACGAGTACATCCTGGGCATCCCCACCAACGCAACCCGTGGCCTGGAGCACGCCAGGAACATGGCCGGGAAGATCGCCTACGTCAACGTCGGCCTCGAAGGACCCCGCGCCACCACCAACCGCGTACGCGGCGACTACGACCAGGTCATGGCAGGCGTCCGCGCCTTTGCCGAGCACGGGCTGCCGCTGTCGCTGTCGGCCGTGGTTTACCGCTCAACGCTCTCGGCGCTGCCGTTCACCTGCCAGATCGCCGACGTGCTCGGCGCGGGCAAGGTCAAGATGATCCTCCCGCTGCGCAAGGGCAATGCCCTGGACCTGGCCGAGCACGAGTTCATCACCGAGGCCGAGGCGCAGCAGACCTTCGCCCGGCTGTCGGAGCTGCGCACCGAGCACCAGTGGCGGCCCGCGCTGCGGATGACGGTGTGGAACGAGCACACCGAGGGCCACATGATCCTGATCGAGGTGAACGGCAACGCCAGCGCCTGGCCCGTCTACGACGGCAAGGACCTGCTCGAACCGCTGGGCAACGTGCTTGAGGAGCCGATCACCGAGATCTGGAAGCGCTACCGGTTCAAGCGCAACCACTTCGCCAAGTACCTCGGCGCCAGCATCAAGACCGTCGAGGCCGGAGCGCCCGATGCGTGACTACAACAACCTCAACTGGCCCGACGGCCCGTTCGGAGCCGAGTTCCGACCCTTCGGCAAGCCGAGCAAGATGCTCGCCTCGGTCGCCGTCGAGTGGGCCGAGTCCGCAAGCGGGCCAGTGCCGGTCTGCACCAGCGTGGTCTACCTGCGGGTCAAGCCCGCCCAGACCCTCCAGGTGGACGAAAGCAGCCTGGCGATCGGGTTCCGCACGAGCGTCGTGGAGTCGACGGCAGGAGTAGCCGACCAGGTGAGCGCGTTCGATCGCTGCCTCGTCGGCGCACGGCGACACGCCACAATCCTGGCGGGCCACATCCTCGAAGACGACCTGGACCGGCTCGATCAGACGAGCCATCGGAGGCTGCCCGGGGTGGCCGGCGTCCGGGAGGCATGGGCCGACCGCTCCGTCAAAGGTCGCGGCCTGGCGACCATGGTCGACACCGGCTTCGACCTCGACGGCCTGCCCCCGCCGCTGGACGTGCCGCTCGCCTCGCACCCGGTGTCGGTCCCGGCGACTCCCGCGGAGATCACCCAGGTCGCCCAGCAGGGGCTACAGCGCTGCCTGGCGATCGGGCTCATGGCTGCGGTCCACGCAGACCGCATGACGTGGGCGGACACCTTTCGCGTCACCGCCGCCGTCGCCAACGCCGCCTGGGACATGTTCGACGCCGAGGCGCGTCACGCTTTGGCCGCCTAACCGCCACCGCTAGCGTCGAGTCCGCCGTCGCATCGACGGCGGACTCGCCACCAGGAGAATCTCGATGATCATCAAGAGCACTGCAGGCGGGCCGGGTCAGTTGCCTCAGCCCGGCGACGAGACCATGCTCGTGGCATCCGTCGATGTTGAGTGGTCAAAGAACTACAAGATCAAGAATGGGAATAGAGCGTTCTGCTACTCGGTTGCCTGGCTCCAGCTCCCACGCCGCAAAGGCCCCCTCGACCTGGCCGCGATCGACTGGACGTTCACCAGCGCCTACGTCGAGAACGATGCTGAGACCGGCGACTTGGTGGCGCTGGCGGCCACCGACCTGCACCGGGCCATCACCGACGCCGACCTGATCATCGGACACCAGCTCTCCAGCGACCTCGCCGTACTCGACGCCAACTCCGCCACTCCACTCGACGCCATCGCCGCCGCGCGGCGGGCATGGCGGCAACGCCGAACCGACAAGAAGATCATCGACACCCGCTACGACGCGGGCGCGATCCTCGAGGGCACGTCGCGCCGCCTCGTCGACGTGTGCACGGAGCTCTCCCTCGATGTCACACAACCCGAACTGGCCCGCAAGTCCATGACGGCCCTACACCGCGACTGGCTCACCAGCGCCGACGCGCAGGCCCGCGAACGCATCAGCGTCCTCAACCTGCGCCACAGCCTCTCGGCTGCTCTCGTCGCGCTTCGCGCTGCCCGGCGCGGGCACTGGACCGGCAGCCTCAACGTCAACCGTCTGCTGGTCAAGGGCCTCGGCGAAACCTTCACCTGGACCCAAGATCCCGCCTTCCAACGCCTACTCTAGGAGCCCCTCATGCCGGTGCGCGGATGCATCGTCATCGCCATCGAAGGCACCCATGCCTGCGGAAAGACCACACTCGTCCACGCCCTCACCGCTCACTATCGCGCCCAAGGCGTCAACGTCGCCTGCACTGGCGAACCCGCCCGGACCAGCCCGTTCTCCGAAGAGGTCGTCATCTACGGCCGCGGTGACTTCGACCTCGCCTTCGAGGTAGACCTGTTCGGAGCGCAGCTGTCCACCCAGCTACGCGCCGCCCGCCACCACCAACTGCTGATTTGCGACAAGACCGTCATGAACGTGCTCGCATACGCCGGCCTGGTCCTCAACACCGAGCCCGGGAGCATGGAGGCCAACGTGCTCGCCGCTATGCGGGGCTTCTGCCGGGCATGGTCACCGGTCTATGACGCGGTGTTCTTCTGCCCCGACAAGTACGAACAGCCCAACGACCCCTTCCGTGCCAAGGTCACCCATCTTCAGGACGCCACCGCGATAGCCGTCCACGACGCCTGCACCCAATCCGGTGCGAAGCTGCACGATCTGCCGCGAGGCATGTCCGTCGAAGCGCGGGTTGCCTGGATCACCCAGCGCGTCAGTCCCATGCTCGGGGCCATGACCAGCTAAAGTCTGCCGGTGCCGTACACCAGCATCGTCGACGCCATGCTCATCCTCACCCATGCGGATCGCGTCCTGCTGGCCCTCCGAGAAGGCACCGGCTACTGCGACGGCAGGTACAACGTGCCCAGCGGCAAGCTCGAAGAAGGCGAAAGCATCCTGGACGCTATCGTGCGGGAGGCGCATGAGGAGATCGGCATCAGGCTAACGGCAGAGGAGTTGCAGCACGTAGCCACCGTGCAGGCCCGCAACCCCGAAGGCCAGCGCCGCCTCGGACTGTTCTTCACCGTCGAGCACGACCCGACCCGCCACGGTGAACCGGTCAACGCCGAGCCTCACAAATGCGCGAAGATCGAATGGTTCCCGCTCGACATGCTCCCAAACAACACCGTGCCCTACACCGCCGCCGGCGTCGCCCTCAAGCTCACCGGCGCGACGTTCGGGCTAGTGGAATGGCAATGACGCCGACGATTCGTCGCTCTCGTTGCCGTCGACAGTAGCTGGGGCCACCTTCTCGGTAAACAGGAACTATCCGACGTCGCTCCCATCGACGGCGTCTACGTGTTCGGTACGGCGTCCGGCAAAGTAGGAGTGTCAAGTTAACGGCTTCGGGCAGCCCTCCGGCCGCCTTTGGTTACGACCGCTCATGAACTGGGAAGAATCCGTAGCGGCCGGAGTCTAGTACCTTTGTGAACTTAATCGTGACAGCTCCGTCCAGACCTGACGGAGGATCCGTATTCTCGATGACGATGGCCTGTCCGTCGAAATGCTCGTTGAGATGACGGAACAGCGCTTGGCCCACTGTGACAGTCATCAACTCGTCATCCTCCTGCCCTACGATCACCTCCGGATCAGGGCCCCGGTAGGTGATCAAAGGGGAATCGAGTATGACGAATCCCGGATGTTCAAGATTACGATCGAAGCAATACTGCGCCAAGCCCGTCGTGAACGCACCATGCAGAATAGCGCGCATTCCTTTGCCTCGAACGGATCGGGGGCGGCCATCAACGACTATGTCGTTCAGTTCGGTGCTATAACGCACACGTCCGCCATGAGGCACACTCCAAGCCGCAAGAATGGTTCCTATAACATCCGAAAGATCGCTGACCGAGGTCTCAACGTTCGTCCTTGTCGGTGCCATCTCTGAGGCGATCGGGCGCGGTCCCTCCGGAGCCGGGGACGCAAGTTCAAGTCCCACTCAGGTTCAGGCCACCCGACTGACCAGAGACCCGTGACGATGAGGTCGAACCAAGAACCGTTCGCCAGCACCACTTCGTTGCCGGGCACTCGATCTCGCAGCCCCTGAGAGCCGTACACATGGCCCGTTTCTTACTTCGCGGCCCTGCTTGCTTGGACTTCTTTGCTGCTCGGCTCCATTAAAGATCATGACATGGCTGTCGGCGAGGGGAAGTCAGACAGACGCGGGTTCCATCCTCAAGTCACAGCGGGCGCCAAGTACCGCAATCCCGTGACGTGAAGCTGTAGTCGCCAGACCTGATCGTGACCTGCACACGCTTCGCGCTCAGGATGAAGTTATTGTCGATGATGTTCCCCGACTTGTTCGTGCGTTCCCAGTAGCAGCCATCAATGACCCCGTCGTCTGGGCCAAGCTGGATCACGTAGGTCCCAGGCTTGACGTACTCTCCAGGTTTGGACTGCTGCCCGACAAGATAGGTGCCATCTTCGAAGATCCGGCCCGAAAGGACCAGCTTCCACTGGCTGGCGCGAGGGTGCTTAGGGCAGAGAGTGAGTGCAGCCTTCATCTCTCTCTCGTCTGTGAGTGCCATCTCGCCGGTCCCCGCGTAGTCGGTGTTCGGATCCACCATGGCGCATACGACGTAGATGTCCGCAAGCGTGCTGTCGTATTCCTCGTGGCCCAGCAGACGATCGACGGCGGCTTCGAATGTGGTCAAGGCAGGAGTGCTCCGCGCGATCTTGTCGTCGCTTCCGTATCCCTCGCAATGATCGATCTTTGCCGCCCAGACCTTGGTGAACATGGGAGCGCCCTTGGCGTCCATAGCGATGGTGTAGGTCTTGTCGTCGCAGGTGAAGTCGACCGTCACCGGCGGCGGGGTCCACGGCGAAGGAGACACGGAAGGGGACGGGCTCGCAGCAGCAGTCGTCAGGGCGGATGGCTGTGCCGTTGGAGAAGCAGATGAAGCCGCGACTGGTGCCGGTGGCGGAGAACTGCACCCTGCAGCACCCGCGATCAGCACGCAGGTCGCCAAGGCAGCGGAGACTCGTAGACGAGAGCTAGTCACCTCGAGAGTCTGTAGGCTGCAGAAATGACTCGGCACCATCGTTCGGCTTAGTTGGGTTACCGCACAGCCACGGTCAGTCAACCAATTAATTTACGTTCTATCGACATGAGCCATACGGAGTAAACCGAACGTCGACGATGGACTTACGGCTAGCTGGCTACGTATGGGCCGACCTCCTTATCAATGCCATAACCTCAAATTGCCGAGGTGCGCTCAGCGGGGCTGCGCTCGACACAGAACTCGTTACCTTCAGGGTCGGCCAGCACAACCCAGCCGGTACCGTCCGGCTTCCGATGATCGCCGACCAGCGTCGCCCCGAGCCCCAGAAGCCGCTCGACCTCCTCATTACGAGTCCCGACAGTCGGCATCAAGTCGAGGTGCATACGGTGGTGACCGGTTCTTGGTTCGCCAAATTTCCCCTCCGGAACCGGAATGAACAGCAGGTTGATCCAGTGCGGGCCGACCAGGCGGCCGTTGGGGTCGCCGGGGCCGTTCGGGTCCTGCGGATCCTCCTGCCAGCCGGTGACCTCCGTCCAGAACAGGGACTGCGCGTAGCAGTCGTGGCAGTCGACGGTGATGCTGTGCAGAGCCATGGTCATGACGGCCATGATCACATATCGGCGTGCGGCGGTGGCCCCGCGCAGCCCGCCGAGCGGCGTTAGGATCGGCCGGCCGCCACGGAGAGAAGCCCGGTGAGCCACGTCCGGCGCGTCGCCGATCCGCCGCCCGGGGACGAGGTCCACTACGTGGACATCATGCTCACGGTACGGGTCACCGGGCGCACCTAGCAGACCGAGGCGCAGCTGGACACGGCGTTCGCGGACCTGGTCGCCGAGGCGGTCGCCGTGTTCGGACCCGTCGGCGGGTCGACCGGCGGCCCGGTGCCGTCGCGCCGGTGGCGGCTGCCGTACGGCACGGTGGTCGTCACCCGTACCTCCTGGACGGTCTCGGCGACCTGGAGCCCGCCGGACCGCAGGTGGGCCGCGGCCGCCGAGGCGGTGCTCTTCCTTCGTTTCGGGGTGGTGTGGTCAGTTGACGCACCAGGCCAGTGACCATTCGCCCTCGGCGACGAGCCGCCGCCAGTCCAGGGCTGCCGGTTCGCCGCCGGTGGCGGTGTCCAGGCGGGTCACCAGGTCCGGGAAGCTGATGCCGCGCTCCACGGCCGAGCAGCGGGCGACCAGGCACAGGTAGGCCGCCTCCAGGGCGACCGAGAGGCCGTACGCGTCTGTCATCGGCTCGCCGCGGTGCGCGAACGCGTGCCGGGCCCGCACCGCGCGGGCCATGTCCCAGCGCGCCGTGCGCCGGGTCCGGGCGACCGCCCGACCCGGCGCGGCGAGCAGGTCCAGCAGCTCGGCCCGGCGCCGCAGGAGCAGCCCGTTCCACTGGTACGCGGCCGCGACCTCGGCCCATCCCGGCCCGGTGAGCAGCGCGAGGTCGGCGCTGTCGGCGCCGGTGGTCCACGGCCCGCGGGCGCCCTTGGGGTTGGTCGGGACCGGCCGGCGCAGGTAGCGCCGCAGGTGCCCGAAGTGGGCCCGGGGCGTGTGCGCCGCGATGAGGATGGCGGCGATCTCGATGGTGCGGGCGAACGCCGTGCGCTGCGCCCATGGGCCCTCGTCGCACTCGAAGCCGACGTCGAGCAGCGGCAGCAGCGCCTGGAAGGCGTCGCGCACCGAGCCCTTCGCCAGCTCGCGCAGCGCCAGCAGGTACTGCAGCAGTAGCGTGTGCAGGACCGGGTCGCGCTCGGCGGCGGCCATCACACGCTGGGCCACCTTGCCGTCCACCGGCTCGGGCTGCTCGTACGCGAACCGCGGCGGCATCGGGAAACGCACGGTCCGCCCCTGCGGGGCCGGGTACTCGTCGTGCACGATGACGAGCTGGTGCCCGATGGCGAACGGCTTGTTCGGCGGGCGCAGCTGGAGCTGGTAGCGCTCGAAGTGCTCCAGGAACGTCATCGCGGCGGCGGTCGGATCGTGCGCGGTCACCTCGACGAGCAGGTAGCGGGCGCTGCGCGGGGCGTGCCCGGCGGTCTCCGCGGCGACGACGAGCTGCTGGAACGCCGGCTCCAGCGTCTCGAAGTGCGGCTGCTCCCAGCCGAAACTCTTGATCATCGTGCCGCTGCGGGCGACCGGCACCGCCAGCCGGAAGGTGCGGGCGGCGGTCCGTTCCGCGTGCCACTGCTGCATCTCGTCGAGCTGGTCCTGGAACCGCTGCCCGTTGAGCAGGACCCGGTGCGCGCCGTGCAGGGTCTGCGGGCTGTAGCCGGCGAGCATCAGGCCGTGCGCCATACGCTCGGCGCTGCGTACCGGGTCGGCGGCCACCTGCTCGGCGGACAGCCGCTGGAACATGGCCCTGGGCGTCGCCGCCCATTCCTCGTCGAGGAGCGCCGCGTACAGGGTGCTGCCGTTCAGCCGCCGCTTGTCGGCCCCGGTGGTCTCCACGGCGGCCAGTTCCTTGCGCAGCAGGCCGTCCGAGACGGGCCGCAGCCGCCGGCGGAAGTTCACCTCGGGGGAGAGCATCTCGATCCACCGCTGCAGGAACAGCCGCTGCGCCGCGGGCATCCTGCCGTACTGCGAGTGCTGGAAACCGGCCTGCGGGGTCCACATGGGTCGTCTCGATTCACGCGGAGGGAGGGGGAGTGGGCGGCCGGGGCGGAAAAGGCGGGCGGGCCGGGACCGGCCCGCCCGCGGCCGGGCACCGCGGCGGATCACGCCTGGGCCCGGGGGCGCAGCACCCGATCGACGAGTGCGGCGAGCAGCGCGGCCCGCTCGGGCATGGCGGGCAGGTGGACCCATTCGCCTTCGGCGTGGGCGTTGCCGCCGACGGGGCCGAGGCCGTCGAGGGTCGGGATGCCGAACCCGGCGGTCAGGTTGCCGTCGGAGGCCCCGCCGACGGCGACGCCCGCGGGCGCGGCCAGGCCCAGTTCGGCCGCGACGACCTGGGCGAGTTCGTACAGGCCGGCCGAGGCGGTGGGCGGCAGCGCGGGCCGGCTGACCCCGCCGTGCACGGCCAGGCCGCTGCCCGGGAGGACGGGGCGCAGCCCGCGTATCGCCCGGTCCACCCGCTCGAACTCGGCCTGGTGGAAGGCGCGCACGTCGACGGCGAGCCCGGCCGCCGCCGGGACGGTGTTCTCGGTGGTGCCCGCGGTGAGCACGGTCGGTGTCACGGAGGTGTCGCCGCCGCCGAGCCCGGCCACGGCCAGCACCTGGTGGGCCAGCTCCACCCCGGCGTTGATCCCGCGGGCGGGGTCCAGCCCGGCGTGGGCGGCCCGGCCGGTCACCTCCAGCCGGTAGCGGGCGATGCCCTTGCGGGCCGTCTTCAGCGCGCCGTCGGCGCTGGGCTCGCCGATCAGCGCGGCCCGCGCACCCTGTCCGGCCTGCTCGATGAGCGCCCGGGAGACCGGCGAGCCGACCTCCTCGTCGGCGTTGACCAGCACGGTGATCCCGTCGAGCGAGGGCAGCGTGGACAGCGCGTGGAACAGCTGGACCAGGCCCGCCTTCATGTCGAAGCAGCCCGGCCCGGTGGCCCGGTCGCCGTCGACCCGGAACGGCCAGCGGGCCAGGGTGCCCACCGGCCAGACCGTGTCGTGGTGGCCGACCAGGAGCACCCGGGTGCCGCCGTGCCGCCAGACCAGGTGCGCGCCGTGGCGTTCGGGGGAGCTGCCGAGCAGGCGGCTGCCGAGGGCGGTGACCGCGTCGGCGCTGTGCGCGGTGGCGCGCGGGTCCTCCGACGGCGACTCGACGGCGACCAGGGCGGCGAGGTCCTCGATCATCCGGGGGAGCCGTGCCCGCAGGGTGGATACGAAGTCCGACATGAGCGCCTCCTTGGGCAGAGCATTAGATCATCTACATTGACTAGACAATGTAGATGTTGCGTATGATGGTGCGGTGGACTTGGATCGGTTGTCAAGACATCGATCGCAGACGCGTCGCAGCGTCGGGAAGGCGGGCACGTGGAGACGGTCCGGAGTTCGGCGATGCCCGCGTACCAGCGGATCGCCGCCGCGTACCGGGGCATGATCATGTCGGGGGAGCTGCGGCCCGACGACCGGCTGCCGACCGAGCACGAGATCGCCGACCGGTTCGGCGTGGTACGCCAGACCGTGCGCACCGGCCTCGGCATCCTGGTCACCGAAGGGCTGATCGTCGCCCGCCGCCCGCACGGCTACTTCGTGCGCCGCCGCGAGCACATGGTCTACCGGCCGCAGGAGAAGTCCCGCCCGCGCCCGGCCACCCCCGAGATGGACCGGTTCTCGCAGCAGATCGTCGCCGAGGGTCGCACCCCGCACCAGGCGATCGAGGTGTCACTGGTGCAGGCCGCGCCCGATCTCGCGCAGCGGCTGGGCATCGCGGCGGGCGAGACCGTCGTGGCGCGCCGCCGGGTGCGGTTCATCAACGGCGAGCCGACCAACATCAACGACTCGCACTTCCCGATCGACCTGGTCAAGGATTCGGAGATCATGTCTCCGGCGTACCTGCCCCGCGGCACCGACCAGGTGCTGGCCGACCTCGGCTACCGGCAGGACCGGGCCATCGACGAGATCTTCATCCGGATGCCGACGCCCGAGGAGATCCACCGCCTCAGCCTCGGCCCCGGCACCCCGGTCGCGGCTCACTACGACACCGGCTACACCGCGGCCGGGCAGCCCGTGCAGTGCACCCTCAACGTGCTGCCCGGCGACCGGCACAAGATCGTGTTCGAGCGGCACTGGCAGGGGGAGCCCGCCGGCTGACCGCTACTCCGGCCTGGTCTGCCGGCTCATCAGGGTGGCCAGGGCGACCTTCGGGTCGACGCCCTCGTGGCAGATCCGCTCCACCTGCTCGGTGATCGGCATCTCCACCCCGTGCTTGTGGGCCAGGTCCCGGATGGCCAGGCAGCTCTTGACCCCCTCGGCGGTGTACCGGGTGGCCGCCTGGGCCTGCTCCAGGTTCAGACCGCGGCCCAGGTGCTCGCCGAACGTGCGGTTGCGGGTCAGCGGCGAGCAGCACGTGGCGACCAGGTCGCCCAGCCCCGACAGGCCGGCGAAGGTGAGCGGGTCCGCGCCCAGCGCGACGCCGAGCCGCGTGGTCTCGGCCAGGCCGCGCGTGATCAGGGTGGCCTTGATGTTCTCGCCCAGCTCCATCGACGTGGCGATGCCGTACGCCAGGGCGATCACGTTCTTGACCGCCCCGCCCAGCTCGGCCCCGATGACGTCGTCATTGGTGTACGGCCGGAAGTAGGGCGTGGTGATCGCCTCCTGCACCGCGGCCGCCCGGTCCAGGTCCGTGCACGCGACCACGGCCGCGGCCGGCTGGCGTACGGCCAGCTCGGGCGCGATGTTCGGCCCGGTGACCACGGCGACCCGGCTCGGGTCGACGCCGGTGGTCTCCACGATGACCTCGCTCATCCGCTTGGTCGTGCCCAGCTCGATGCCCTTCATCAGGGAGACCAGCGTCGCGCCGGCCGGGATCAGCCCGGCCCACGCGCTCAGGTTCGCGCGCAGCGTCTGCGAGGTCACCGCGAGCACGACCAGCTCGGCCCCGGCCAGGGCGGACGCGGGGTCGGCGGTCGCCGTGACGTTGCGCGGCAGCGTCACCTCGGGGAAGTAGTCGGGGTTGCGGCCGGTGGCGCGGATCGCGTCCGCGATGGACTCCCGGCGGGCCCACATGGTGACCTCGCCACCCGCCTCGCCCAGGATCTTGGCGAAGACGCTGCCCCAGGAACCGGCTCCCATCACCGCGGTCCGCACGCTGCTGCCGCCTCTCCGGCCACGGCCGCCGCCGGGCACGATCACCGCCGCCCGGGCGGGCCCCGGCCGTCGCAGCGAATCATGCCACGCATCGCCGGCCGGCCGTTCCTCTCGGGCGGCCCGGCCCGACGGGTTCGGGGAGAGTGCACGAAACTCGCGCCGGATTCCCGCGCCTTCCCCGAATCCGCGGACCCGGCCCCGTCAGGCGGGGTGGGGTCCGGTGGAGGGGTCGCGGCTGGCGCGCAGCGCCTGCTGTACGCGCAGCTCCATGTCGTGCAGCGCCTCGATGGCCCGCAACTGCCCGGCGATCTCCGGGTCGGCGGTGGCCGGGCCCAGGCCGATGAGCCCGCACCGCTCGCACTCCACCCGTGCCGCCGAGGCCGGGCAGGGCGTCCGCGCCGCGCAGCCGACGCAGGTGTGCACGTCGTCGAGGTCGAGCACCTGGTCCGCGGTGATCGCGTCGAGGTAGCCGCATTCGGCGCACTGCCAGGTCACCCGCTGCGCCCAGGCCACGTCGCCGTCGTCGCCGAGCTCGTAGTCGAGGCGCTCGGCCGGGCCGACGAGGTCGCAGCCCAGGCAGCGCACGTATGGACGTGGTCTCATGGCGCGCTCTCCCCGTGATCGCCCGACAGTGCGATGTGGACGTTAAATACGTAAGTGTTTCAGCGCGCCCACCGATCGGACATCGTTGCGGAGCGAACAACCGAGGCGTTCGGTCGATGGCGGCGTGGCCGTGGCCGTGCGGTGGGTGTGCCCGGGTGCGCACACCGGCCAGGTGAACAGCAGGCGAACAGTCGAAGGCCGGTGGACGACATCGGTTGAGCGGGGCGGTGCACGGGCATACCGTCAGCCACGTGTCGCTGATCATCATCGATCGTCTCGTGCCCGCCCAGGCCATGTGCCTGGCCGACGAGCTGCTGGGCGACCTGCCGCAGCGGTGGTCGCACACCGCCGGGGTGGCCGGGCGCGCGGCCGACCTGGCCGCCGCGGTCGACCCGGCCGACCGCGACCTGCTGCTGTGCGCGGCCTGGCTGCACGACATCGGATACGCGGCGGCGGCCCGCGACACCGGTTTCCACCCCCTGGACGGGGCGCGCCTGCTGCGGCGGCGCGGCTGGCCGGCGCGGCTGTGCGCGCTGGTGGCGCACCATTCCGGCGCGTCATTCCTGGCCGCCGCCCAGGGCATCGGCAGCCTGGCCGAGTTCGACGACGAGCGCTCCGCGGTCACCGACGCGCTGGCCTGCGCCGACCAGACCACGGGGGTACGCGGGGAGCCGGTGTTCCTGGAGGACCGGCTGGCCGAGGTGCTGCGCCGGCACGGGGCGTGCTCGCCGCACGCGGCCGCCCACGAGGGCCGGGCACCCTACCTGCGGTCCGCCGCGAACCGCGTGCAGTCCCGCCTGCTCGCCACCGCCACGTCCTGACCCGAGCCAAGCCACCCCACGCACGAAGCGTTAAGAAGGTGCCCTTCCGCTACGGAAAACGATAAGAAGGTGCCCTTCCTTCAGCGCAGCGGCTCGACGGCCACGGCGGTGGTGAGCGCGGCGACCAGCGCACCGGTGGCGGGCAGCAGGGCACGTCCGTCCGGTGCGGACAGGCTCGCGCTCGACTCCAGGCGGGCCAGGATCGCGCCCGGCAGCAGGGTCACGCCGAGCGCGGGCAGGCCGGTGACCTGGATTCCGGCGTACGAGTCGGGCCGTGGCACCGCCCGTACCACCCCGCCCGGCCCGGTCCAGCGCACCAGCAGGTGGCTGCCCGCCGTGGCGAGCACCGGCCGGGCCGCGCCGGCCGGGTCGAGCGGCTCGCCGAGCAGCGCCCGCAGGTGCTGGTGCAGGCAGGGGTCCAGGCCGTGCCGCTCCTGCAGCCGGCTCAGCAGCCACGACGAGCCCTGGATGCGCGGGTTGACCTCCAGGAACGCCACGTCGCCGCCGGACACCGCGATGTCGGCCCCGAACAGGCCGCGGTGGCCCTGCTCGGCCAGCCAGTGCCCGATGCGCCCGGTGTGCAGGTAGGCCTGCGCCAGCGCGCCCGGGTCGACGCGCGGCGTGGCGAAGTCGCTGCCGCAGTAGCCGCCGAACGCGTACCCGAGCTGCGGGATGCCGCTGATCTGCAACGATGCGGGCAGCAGCCGCACCCCGTCGGGGTGCACCACCCCGGCCACGTTGATCGTCACGTCCCCGGCGTAGCGCGACAGCAGCCACCGGGTGACGTGCGGGTGCGCCTGCCGCGCCGCGGCCAGGTCGGCGGCGTCGCGCACCAGGTAGGTGCCCTGCCCGCCCGCGCCGTTCGGGGTCTGCGCGATGAACGGCGCGTCCAGCCGCCGGGCCACGGCCGTGAAGTCGAGCTCGTCCCGGTCGAGCGCCAGCGCCTCGGGCACCGGCACGCCGAGTCCCTGCAGCGCCGCGCGGATGTAGACCTTGTCCTCGGCCAGCCGCTCCACGACCGCCGGCGGCCCGGCGGCCAGCCGCACCCGGCCCGGCCAGGCCGCCGCGGCGGCCTCCCACGCGGTGCTGGCCCGCGGCGGCACCAGCAGGATGGGCCGGTCGTCGGCCGGGGCCTCGGCCAGCACCTTGGGGACGAAGTCGGCCAGCCGGGCCACGTCGCCGAAACGCCAGCGGCGGCGTACGCCGTCGAGCCGTTCCAGCGACAGCGCCCGGGTGCCGGGCAGGTCGGCGTCGGCGTCGCCGGACAGCACGCAGACGCACGAGGGGTGCTCGGTCAGCGGCGCCATCATGCCGGGGTACGCGCTGGCGGTCACCAGGCGGTAGTCGTGCAGGTCCCATGCCATGGCGGCAACTGTGGCCGATCCGGGGCGGCCGCGCGGCGCGTAGCGGACGTACTTCCGGCTAACGCCGCAAGAACTCTTCGGCACGCCCCGGTGCGCCCCAAGGTCATCGGACTTGCCGGGCAGGTGTGCGTATCTTGGACGCGCTTTCGCCCAGGTGCCAGGCAAGTCGAGCGATCATGGGGCGCGGGTCGCGTCGGCGGCCACGCGCTGGGTGGGGGAGTACGCGAGCAGGGCCACGCCGGCCGCGATCGCGGCCCCGGCCAGGGTCAGCGACCACAGCGCGGCCAGGCTCGCCGGTGGGGCCTCGTCGAACAGCAGCGCGCCCCACAGCCAGCTCAGCACCGGGTCGGCGACGGTCATCGCGGTCAGCGCGGCCGGCAGCGAGCCGCTGCCGAACGCCTCCTGCGCCAGCACCGCCGCGACCAGCCCGGACAGGCCCAGCGCGTACACCGGCCAGTCCAGCGCTGCCGTCAGCGGGCCGCGGGTGGCGAGCTGGTCGGCGACGACGACGGTGAGCACGGCGGTGGTGCTGAACCCGGTGCCCGCGGCGACGCCGGTCAGCGCGGTGCGGGCGGTGCGCCCGGGGCGGCTGCGCGCGAGCGTGAGCAGCACGAGGATCAGGACCACCGCGGCCAGCAGCACGGCGGGCAGCGGCCCGCGGCGTACCGTCTGCGCGACGCCGCCCCGGGCCAGCACCAGGACCGCCAGGCCCGCGCAGACCGCGGCGGTGCCGAGCCAGTCCCGGGCCGCGGGCGGGCGGCCGGTGCGCGTGTACGCCATCGGCAGCGCGAACATCAGCTGCACCGCCAGCAGCGCCTGCACGATGGCGATGGAACCGGTGTGCAGCGCGGAGGCGTGCGCGGCGAAGCCCAGCACGTTGCAGCCGAGCCCGGCCAGCCAGACCGGGTCGCGCAGCAGCCGCGCGGCGAAACCGAGCACGGGCAGCCAGTGCCCGGCCGTGTCGCCGCGGGCCTGCGCGACGGCCCGGGTGACCCGGTGCTGCAGCGCGGCGGCCGCCGCGAACAGCGCCGCCGCGAGCAGTCCCAGGATGGTGCTGAGGATGGTCATGGTTCCCCTCGCACGCCGTCACGGCCGGACGGCGTGCGCGCATCATGACCGCGCGGCGAGTACGGTGATCGACTCTGGCGCCGCCGCCCGGTGAACGGTGGGCGTCGGCGTGCGCAGCGGCAGGAAGACGAGCAGCCCGAGCGTGATCCAGACGTACGCGCTGCCGCCGACGAACCCGTCCGGGTCGCCGGACCTGTTCGCCCACAGCCACACCACGCTGCTGCACAGCACCACGTAGGCGGTCCCCGCCCAGCACAGCAGCCTGCGGCGGCGGCGCGGCTCCGGCTCCCGCAGCCCCGCGCCGGCCAGCAGGATCAGGGCGGGCGCCACCCACACCAGGTGGTGCACCCAGGTGACCGGGCTGACCAGGCACGCGGCCAGCCCGGTGAGGGCGAACCCGCCCCAGACGTCGCCCACCAGGACGGCCCGGCGCACCCGCCACGCCCACAGCGCCAGCACGCACCCGACCGCGAACAGCCAGTACCCCGGATGCGACGTCTCCGGATCGAGCCGGGCGATCACGCCGCGCAGCGACTGGTTGGAGATGTAGAACAGGTCCCCGATCCGGGCGGTGTCGCCGAACGTCGAGGTCCAGAACGTCCACGACGGACCCGGCGCGACCAGCGCCGCCAGCAGCGTCGCGGCGGCGGCGGTGGCGCTCGCGACGGCGGCCGCCC
>NZ_BONI01000105.1 GCF_016862635.1 Catellatospora coxensis
GACACCGCCGATTCCCTCGAGTCGAAGACCGGCCTCACCGCTGCCCAACGTCGTCGACGCGCTCGAGTTGCCGTGCACACCTCGTGGGCCAACACCGCCGATCGGTCGGCGCGGACCGCGCCTGCTCGGCAGGCGTTCCGAGCCAGGTTCGAACGTCAGGTCGACCCGGACGGCGTACTGCCCGCCGAGGAACGGGACGATCGTGTCAAGCACGCGATCAAGGCCTACATGCTGCAGCTGGCCGAACGATCGAGCCGCTCACGGCGGTCGGAATGACACACGCAAGGGTGCGCTCTGCGCGGAGCGCACCCTTTACTGCGCCGGTTGGCTGGTCAGACGCGCTCGCCGATGCCGAGCCGCTGCTGGGTCTCCAGTGCACGTTCGGCGGCGGCGCTGCGCCCGTAGTGCCGGGGCATCGCGTCGGAGGTCCAGCCGAGCACCAGCATGAGGTCGCCGGTGTCGGCGCCGGCCCGCTTCCACTCGTGGGCGTAGCTGTGCCGCCAGCGGTGGGCGTGCAGGCGTTCGATGCCAGCCTTCTCCCCCAGTCGGCGCAGCATGATCTTGATGCCGTTCGGGGCGAGCCGGCGGCCGCCGCGGTCGGCCAGCCACAGGAATGGCAGCTCGTTGCCTCGGTGGGTCGCTCTAGCCCGCAGGTATCGGCTCAGCGCTCGGGCGGTCTTCGGCCCGAACCGCACCCGCCGGTCTTTGGCTCCTTTACCTCGGAAACGCACCGACTCGGTGGCGAGGTCAATGTCGTCGAGGGCCAGGTCGCCGACCTCGGACAGGCGGGCGCCGGTGTTGCACAGCAGGCGGATGATCGCCTGGTCGCGAAGGTTCGCGAAGGATTTTCCCTTGCACAGGTCGAGGACCTTCTTGGTGTCGTCGTCGCTGAGCACGGGGATGAGCTTCTGCGGGGTCTTGGGCTGGCCGACGCGGTCCATCGGCGAGCGGTCCAGCTCCTCCTCGTCGACGACCAGCCACTTGAAGAACTGCTGCAGGGACTTGTGTTTGTTCAACGCCGTCGACGCCGACCGGGTCTCGATCACCCATGCCTGGAATGCCTCTACGTGACGCTTAGTGACCTGGGTCGGGTCATCGGCCGCGGCATCGGACTCGAAGTCGGGCGAGTGCTCCTTGAGATAGCGGGCGAGCTGGGCGGCGGCCAGGACGTAGTTGTAGCGGGTGGTGTCGGGGTGGTTGCGCGAGCGCATGGTGCGGTCCCAGTCCTGCAGGAAGCCGGCCCAGGTCCGCGGGAGGCCTTCGAAGACCTTCGCGACATTGAGAGTCGTCACTTTGCACCTTGCCTAGTCAAGGGGTCCACCAACGGTGTACTCGACTTCGGCCGACGATCCTGGTACACAAAAAGAGGGTCTCCGTGGTCCGTGACCAGCGGAAACCCTCTTAGCTGTCGGGCTGGCCGGATTCGAACCGACGACCCCTTGACCCCCAGTCAAGGGGCTGTGATTGTGGCGGACTGCACGAGTGTGCCGTCCCAGTCGAAGATCATGGCACCGATAGGGTCGCCGTCGGGCAACACCGAGTACGGGGGCGGTGGCGGCATTGCGCCTACCATACCGGTGGCGCGTCGACGCCGTGTTGGCGTTCGGGTGAAGGTGCCAACAGGATCACAGGCGGTTCCGTCCGCGCCTCTGAATGGACGACAACTGACGGCTGATCGGGGTGCTGCGCCTGGTGCGATCTGTCCATCTGCGCTCCCGAGCGCATCGGACCTTGGTGTGAGGTGCCTGAGGCAACGCTGGACAGGGAGCCGATCTTCAGGCTGGAAGGGCACGGCCATACGCTGCCGTCCGGCTCGACGAAGAACAGGTAACGGCCCGCGAAGCACTGGGCGACGAACCCCGGCTCGGTGGCGGAGACTGCCTCCAGCACCCGACCCGGGTAGTCACGGTCGGGCAGCCTCAGCTGCGACGTCTCGTACAGCCTGGTGAACTGCGCGGCCAGCACGTCATAGTGCGCGGCGGTCAGGGATAGCTCGGTGTCCAGAGCGTGGCCGGGTTCCAGCGACAACGGCTGCGGCACGAAGTAGTCACAGCCCAGGTCGGCTGCCAGATGCGCGACCTCGGTGACGGCATCGAGGTTCTGCGCAGTGATCACGCTGTAGATGCCCACCGCGGGGGCAGTGCGTCTCCCCCGCGCGGCCAGCAGCGCGGTGATACCGGCGATCATCCTGTCCCAGCCGTCCTTGCCGTTATGCGACGGCCGCCACCGGTCGTTGTGACCCGGTTCGGCCGAGTCCAGTGACACCGACACCGCGTCGATGTCGAGTTTGAGCAGCCGGAGCACCGTCTCCGGACGGTTGAGGGGGACGCCGTTGGTGCAGACGACCACCTCGACCCCGGCGCGTTTGATCCGCTCGATGAGGTCGAAGACCGGTGGCCAGATCAGCGGCTCACCGCCGGCGAGAAACACCCTCCGCACCGGCGACTGCGCCAGGGTGTCCGCGAAGGCGGCGAGGTCAGCGAAGCCGAGATCGGCTCTGGACAGGTGCGACAGCTGCCCGATCTGGACGACCGGCTGCTCGCGGTGCTCCAGCAGGGTGCCGAAGTAGCAGTATCTGCAGCCGAGGTTGCAGGGTGAGCGCAGCGCCCACAGCACATCCACGTCGCGGATCATGGTCACCCTCCCCACACTGGCGCCGTCAGCAGCCGGTCGCACGCCGCTTGCAGCGCATCGAGGACCTCGTCGTCGCTGCGCCCCGCCACGGGGCAGTGCCACCAGCGGTCGTCGGCGGCCGCCCGCGAGCGGTAGAGCTGTTCCACCGTCGCCAGCAGCTGCCGGTCGTGCCCGGTAACCGGGGTACCGGTGCGCTCGGTGAACCGCTGGACGCAGACGTCGAGGTCGTCGGTGAGCAGCACCGCCAGGTCCGGATGGGGCCGCCATCGGGCGCCGATCTGCAGGATCTGACCCGCGAGAGCATGCAGCCTGCCCAGCGGGGCTTTCCAGCCGGCAAGGATCACGGCCCATCAAGACGCCGCGGCCCGAGGATCTCTTCTTGGCGCAGTAATTGAAGGGACATAAATCCACAGGTCACGGCGGAGTCGAGCATCTCGACTGCTGCGGTTGCGTCGCCTAGCTCGGCGAGCGCATGAAAATGTCGGTAGCGGATGTAGCCGTTGGTGTCTTTGACGACGAGGTAGTCGACGCATTTCACGGCGGTGGTCCGGTCATGGGTGGCGGCGTAGAGTTCGCCGCCCGAGCGATGGTCCGATGATTTGCACCGACGGTGTCCTTGCCGATGGTTCGACAGCTTGCAGCCATGTCTGCTGGGCAGCACCCTCGCACCCTCGCAGCAGCTGCAGGTAGCCGAGTAGAAGCCAGTTCGTCAGATCGGTGCTGTCTGCCTCGAGAGCTCCTTTGTACTCAGCTCCACACGAAGGCTTGTCTCAAATTTGCCGCTAAAGCGCTATCCCAGGGTCGCGCGGGCGATCGCGCCCGGTTCCGGACCCGCCTCGGCCAGTGCCGTGGCGTCCGGGGACCAGATCGCCGAGCCGCCCGCGGCCTGGTCGAAGCCGCCGCCGGTGGAGCCCGCGAAACTCGCCGTGGCGACCCAGACGCCCCGGTCGGCGGCGACGCGGCGCGCGCGTTCGGCGGGCACGTGCGCGTCGCGGGCATGGTCGAGCACGGAGGCGACGTACACGTGCATGCCCAGCTCGGCGGTCGCGGCGTCGTGCTCGGCGAACCTGGTGTCGCGGCAGATCGCCAGGCCCAGCCGCCAGCCGTCGACCTCGACCACGGCCGGTCCGTCGCCGGGGCTGAACCGCTCCTCCGAGTCGTGGATGTGCACCTTGCGGTACGCGACCCGGGCCCCGTCGCCGTCCACGGCGAGGGTCGCGATGTACGCGTGACCGGCCGTGTCCCACACCGGCGCGCCGGCCAGCGCCAGCGTGCCGGTCTCGGCGCAGGCCTGCGACAGCGGGGCGAGCCGCGGGTCGCCGGGCGTGATCGCGGGCGCGTCGAGCTGGTAGCCGGTGAGCGACAGCTCCGGGAACACGACCACCCTGGCCTGCGCGGCCCGTACCGCGGCGGCGTGCTCGACCGCGTTGGCGGCCACGTCGTACGCCACGGTCGGCGGCTGCGCCACCGCGATCACCAGCGGCCCGCGTTCCATCGCCACTCCCCGCTATCCGATAGCCGTCACCCGTGCACCCGGCCCTCATTCACTTCACGTCACCGGGGTCGGGCCCAGCGTAGTCCGATCAGGTTACGCCGAACGGAGCGATCGGCCGCCGTCACACATCGCGGTCACGCTCGCACACCCAGTCACTTAATCGCGCCGTACCGGATAGTCAAGCGTTGATGGGGCGGAGATTCATCGATTTGACTCTAGGCACACCCAGCAGCCACCCGCTCCGGCGACCGCCGGAGGCGGCAGGCTGCCCGAAAGGATGTGCCAGATGTTGCACCTGCACAGGCGGAAGGCTACGCACCGGTGGGGCGTGAACGCTCTGGCGGTGGCCGCCCTGGCGGCGTGGGGTCTGCTCTCCCAGCCGGCGCCGCCGGCGCACGCCGCCGAACCCGGCGTCGAGCCGGCCGCCGTCACCCGCACCCTGCCGCCCGGCGGCACCGCCACGATCGCCAAGGTGGTGCACACACCCACGGTGCCGCCAAAGCCCGACATCGTGCTGCTCGCCGACACCACCGGCAGCATGGGCTCGGCCATCGCCAACGTGAAGGTCAACGCCGCCGACATCGTCACCGCAGTCAGCGGCGCGCAGTCCGGCGCACAGTTCGCGGCGGCCAACTACCGCGACGCCGGGGACGCGGTGCCGTTCGCCGTCGACCAAGGGCTCACCGCCGACCCGGCGCTGGTGCAGGCCGGCGTGAACGCCTGGACGGCCGGCGGCGGCGGCGACTTCGCCGAGGACGGGCTCAACGCGCTCTACCAGCTCGCCACCGGCGCGGTCACGTTCCGCCCCGACGGGACCCGCATCGTCGTCATCTTCGGTGACGCGCCGTCGCACGAGCCGAGCAACGGCCACACCCGCGCCGAGGTCATCGCCGCACTCCAGGCGGCCGACGTACGGGTGGTCGCCGTCAACGTCGGCGCAGGCGGCGGCCTGAACCAGGGCGGCCAGATCAAGGCCGTCACCGACGCCACCGACGGCGTGTTCCTCGACAACGTGCCCGCCGGCGAGGTCTCCGACGCGATCCTGGCGGGCATCCAGGCCATCGAGGTGACGGTGACGCCGAGCGCGGACTGCGACGACCCGCTGTCGCTGTCGCTGTCCCCCGCTTCGCGCACCGTGACCAGCGGCGACGACGCGGCGTTCAGCGAGACCGTCGAGGTGGACGGCGGCGCCGCGGGCGGCACGTACCACTGCGAGGTCGACTTCCTGATCGACGGGACCAGCCGCGGCTACGTGCAGACCCTGACCGTGCACGTGCCCGGCCTGAGCGTGTACGACGTCCAGGTCAACGAGGGAGCCGGCTCCGTCGACTTCACCGTCACCCTGTCCGTGCCCGCCCCGTTCCCGGTGAGCGTCAGCTACGCGACCACGACCGGCAGCGCGGGAGCGGCCGACTACACCGCCAAGAGCGGCGTGCTCACCTTCGCCCCGAACGAGACCCTGAAGACGGTCACCGTGCCGATCGCCGACGACGCCGTCGACGAGCTGAACGAGACCTTCAAGCTGGGCCTCAGCTCACCCAGCGGCGCGGGGCTGACCGACCCGTCCGGTGAGGCGACCATCGTGGACAACGACCGCGACGGCGCGTTCACCTGCTCGGCGACCGCCCTGAACCTGGCCGGCCAGCTCGCCGCCCAGGCCAATCCGGCCAACTCGCCGTGCGTGGACGCCACCGCGGCCGGCCCCGACAACACGTTCAACGCCGGCCTGGTCACCGTGAAGACCACGGGCCTGTCCGCGAGCACCGACCTGACCCCCGACAGCCAGAGCGCCACCCCGGCCGCCGGCGACAAGGCCGTCGCCACGTCGGCCGCGGGCTCCACGAAGATCACCGTCGCGGGCCTGGTCACCATCGAGGTCGGCTACATCAACGCGACCGCCTCGGCGACCTGCGCGACCGGACCCGGCGGCCTGGTCCCACAGTTCGCAGGCTCGTCCACCATCACCAACCTGAAGATCAACGGCGCGACGGTCACCGTCGGCAGCGGCCCCGTCACCATCCCGCTCGTGGTCGGCAGCCTGAAGCTCAACAGCACCACGACCACCGCCACCGGCGTCACCCAGCAGGCCCTGGTCCTGGACACCCTGCTCACCGACCTCGTCATCGGCGAAGCCAAGGCCGGCGTGACCGGCACCCCCACCCACCCCGCCGGCACCCCCTGCCGCGCCTGACCGAAGGAAGGGCACCCTCCCATCGCCATACGTAGAGGAAGGTGCCCTTGCCAACCACGCACCGCGCATGAACTGCGAGGACGCCCGGACCGTTGCCGCGGTCCGGGCGTCCTCGCAGTTCGGCCGCCTCCTGTTGCCAATTCGTGACCTTGACTCGGCGTGATTCCGGTCGGCGGCGCTGTCCGATTCCTGTCCCCGTGAAAGCCGGGGACATCAGGACATTTGAATGGGCAGCCACGATCGGTGATGGTGACCCTGCGTGATGACGTTCCGCCGCCGGCAGGGGCTGAAAGAAGACCTGCGGTCGCCCTACGATCCCCGGCACGGCGATCGAACGACGGTCGCCGTACGAACGAAATGCGGCTGCGGTGGGCAAACACCGCAGCCGCGCTGTTCCCTTACGCGATCTGGAGGATCGAAGTGAGAACCCTATCCAAGGTACTCCTCGCCGTCGCCCTCGCCTTCGGCGCTTCGGCCATCGCCGCCACCCCGGCGGCTGCCGAGGACGTCACCCCGATGGCTCTGCTCTGCGACAACCTGGGCGAGACCTGGTACTCGATGACCAACGTCTCCAAACCCAAGGAGCTGACCCACGGCGAGCGCTACTACAACGGCAGCGGCTCGAACGTGACCACGAGCTTCGTGGCCAAGCACCACTCGACCATCACCGCGTCGATCAGCGTCACCGCCGGGGTGAAGGGCGAGGCGGGCACGATCTTCGCCAAGCTGGAGGCCTCGGCGAGCGTCACCGTCGCCGGCGAGTACGCCTCGACGTCCGGCACCGACGTGGGCATCACCGCCACGCTCCCGCACGGCAAGTACCTCATCGCCTACCGCGGCTACCTGACGGTCTCCGCCAACTGGGGGAAGTACTACTGCACGACCAGCGGCACCATGCAGACCAAGGGCGAGGGCAGCGTCAAGTCGTGGAACGAGGTCCCGGAGACCGGCGTGCAGCGCTGTGACCTGTCGGCTCCGTCCGGCTCGATGGCCTACGTCGCCAAGGCCCGCCTCTGCGACGGCACCTGGTAACAACCCGTTTCCGCCGGGCGGCGGCGCCCCCGCCGCCCGGCCGTGCTCAGGAGCCCACCCATGAAGACAACGATGATCGCCGTGGCCGTGGCCGCCCTCGCGGCCGTGGCGGCCTGCACGGCACCCGAATCACCGGCGCCGGACGGCTCCGCCCCGCCGTCCCCGCAGGCCGCATGCCTGCTCAAGCAGGTGGCCCTCACCAAGGGCGCCGCGCCCGCCGAGCAGGTGCTCACCGCCGTACGCCGGATCAAGGTCGCCGACACGGCGGAGTATGAGAACACCGTGCTGATCGACCAGCCGGTCGTCCCCGCGGTCACCTTGACCGGGCCCGGGCCGGACACCCGCGCGGTGCTCGAAGCGCTCGCCCTGCAGCACGGCGACGCGGTCGCCGCCGCACCGCACCAGGGACTGCCCAGCGTGGACGCGTTCCTGAGCGGCATCGAGCGCAAGCCCGGAACGCTCCTCGGCTACGCCGCCGTGCTGCGCCAGTCCCACGGCGTCACCGCGACGTGCGCCGACGGGCGGAGCTTCACCGGCACCGTCACCTCCTGGGCCATGCCCGACATCGGAGCCGTCCGCTGCGGCCTCACCCTCGGTGCGGACGCTCCCGCGGTGGCCGTGCGGGTGCAGCGGGAGTACTGCTGACCCGAGAGCCGTAGCGCGCCCGGACGCCCGGAGGCGACAGCCACTCCGGTCGTCCGGGCGGGCCGTGGAACCCATCGGGCGTCTCGGCGGTCGAAGGTAACGTGAAACCCGTGCGCGTAGTGCCGCTGCTGACTGTCCTGCTGCTCGCCGCGTGCGCGCAGCCCCTCGACGCCGGTGCGGACGGCCCGCCCGACGACGGCGCCGTCCTGGCCGGGCGGACGTTCCTGTCCACCGCCGTCGTCAAGGACGGCAAACCCTACGAACTGGCCAAGAACACCCGGATCCGGCTCACGGTGGACGACAAGGGCCACGTCGGGGCCACCGCCGGCTGCAACGGCATGGGCGGCGACGCCGACCTGTCCGGTGGCCGCCTGCGGATGACCGGCGACGTGAGCATGACCGACATGGGCTGCGACCCGGCACGGCACCAGCAGGACGAACTGGTCTCCGGTTTCCTCCAGGCCGGGCCGCGCTGGGAGCTGTCCGGCGACAAGCTGACCCTGCGCACCGACACCATGGAGGTCACCATGCTGGACCAGGAGTCCGCCGAGCCGGACCGGCCGCTGACCGGCGTGCGCTGGCAGGTCGACACCGTGCTCGACGGGCAGAGCGCGAGCTCGGTCCCGAACGGCGCGACCGCCTACCTCGAGTTCGCCGACGGCAGGGTGCAGGGCAACACCGGCTGCAACACCCTCGGCGGCCCGGCCGTGCTCGCCGAGAAGACGATCACCTTCGGCGACCTCTTCACCACGAGGATGGCCTGCGCCGAGGACGTCAACCGGCTGGAGCGGGCCGTGCTGGAGACGCTGAAGGGCGACGTGACCTGGGAGGTCACCGCCGACCGGCTGACGCTCACCGGCCCCGGCGGGCACGGGCTGCAGCTGCGCGCCGCGCAGAAGTGAGGCACGGCTGCGCGCGGGGGCGGCCCGCGCGCAGCCCTGCCGTTCCGTCAGATCGGCGACTTTGCGCAGGTCAGAAACCTGTCGCTGTAATCATCGCCACCGCCGCTGTGTGGATAAGTCCACAAACGAATCCCGCTCGCGTTCATACGTTGAAGCCTCCTAACCGATACAGGAGGCTTCGATGCAGGCACGAGCGACCCACCACCGACTGACCCGCGCGGCGCTGGCCGCCGGTCTGGCGCTGAGCGCCCTCGCGGTGAGCCAGCTCGCCCTGGCGGCACCGGCCACGGCGGTCTCGGGGCTTACCCGCCAGACGGCGACCGGCCCGAGTGACACCGTCCCCAAGACCCAGAACAAGACCTGCCCGGCGGGCACCGTCGCGCTCGGCGGCGGCGGTGCCGTGTCCGGCGCGACCGGCCACATCGGCATGGACTTCATGCTGCCCGTGTCCGAGAACACCACCTGGTCGGTCACCGGCCGCGAGGACGAGAGCGGCACCGGACTGCGCTGGTCGCTGACCACGACCGTGCTGTGCGCGCCGGCTCCGGCCGGCTACCAGGTGGTCGCCGGCAGCTCGGCCTGGTCCTCGCCGTCCGACAAATCGCACCTGGTCAGCTGCCCGCTCGGCAAGGTGGCCCTCGGGGTGGGCGGCGCGGTCAGCGGCGCGTCGGTCAGCGAGCTGATCCTGGAGGACCTGCGGATCGACACCAGCAGTGTCACGGTCACCGGTGCCGAGGACGGCACCGGTTTCGCCGGCGACTGGCAGGTGCAGGCGCGGGCGATCTGCGCGGACCAGCCGGCGGGCTACGAGCGGCTGCTCGACGACAGCGCGTACAGCTCCAGCAGCACGCAGTCGGTGACGGTCACCTGCTCCGCGGGGCGCAAGGTGCACGGGGTCGGCGCGGAGATCCTGGGCGGCGAGGGCCAGGTGCGGCTGACCGCCATGCACGCCGTGTCGAGCACCTCGGTGACGGCGAGCGCGACCGAGGACGACAACGGCTTCAGCGGCAACTGGAAGGTGCGGGCGTTCGCGGTCTGCGCGAGCTGAGCCCGCGGCCGGCGGGCCCCTGCCCCGAGGCTCGCCGGCCGCGTCGACGACGCCCGGTCGCGGTGGTGCGGTTCCACCGCGGCCGGGCGTCGTCCTGCCCACCGGCACCGGGCGCCGGTGTCACCGGTGGTATGTCAGGACACGACCCAGTTCTGGTTGGACTGCACCGGGCTGCCGCAGGTCCAGATGATCATCTGGGTGCCGTTGGCGGTGCCCCACCCGTCGGCGTCGAGGCACTTGCCCGACTGCGGGTTGACGATGGTGCCGTTGGCGTTGACCGTCCAGCGCTGCGCGCCGTTGCCGAGGCAGGTCCACAGCCGGACGATGGTGCCGTTGGCGGTCGCGCCGCCGGCCACGTCGAGGCACTTGCCCGAGTTCGGATTGACCAGCGAGCCGTTGGACTCGATCCGCCACTTCTGCGCCGGGTTGTTCAGGCAGTCCCACAGCTGGATCTTCGTGCCGTCGGCGGTGCGGCCACCGGACACGTCCAGGCAGCGGTTGGAGCCGACGCCCCGGATGGTGCGCTCCGGGTTGGTGCTGCCGGAACCGTTGACCCAGCGCGGGTTGGCCAGCTCGGCCAGGAAGCGGCTGCGGATCGTCGCGTCGGCCTGGATGCGCGAGTCGCCCCAGTAGCCGTTGGCGCAGCCCGGCTGGCCCGCCGGGGCGCCGTTGCACTGCCAGTTGGGTTGGGCGTCCCAGTTGGTGTTGATGTACGCCAC
Source organism: Catellatospora coxensis (assembly GCF_016862635.1). Classification (GTDB taxonomy): domain Bacteria; phylum Actinomycetota; class Actinomycetes; order Mycobacteriales; family Micromonosporaceae; genus Catellatospora; species Catellatospora coxensis. Next base: position 10,667 of record NZ_BONI01000105.1, read on the forward strand.
GGCCCGGATCACGTCGGTGTTCGCCGCGATGTAGCCGAAGAAGTCGGCGTACCAGGTGTTCCAGATGGCGTCGGCGGTGGTCGCCTGCGGGCTCTTGTTGAAGATGCAGCTGCGGGTCTTCGCGCCGGTGGTGAAGCCCTGCGGCGACGCCTCGGCGATCATGACGGGCTTGCTGCGGGCGCGGGCGAAGTTCAGCACCCGGTCCTGCAGCGCGCGCGGCGAGGTCGCGGGCGTCTTGCAGGCCCACTGCACCTGGTTGTACGTCGCACCGTAGAACGCCGACAGCCCGACCCAGTCCACGTACGCGTCCCCCGGGTACCACACGTCGAAGTGGTTGGCCGCGGTGACGATGTAGTGGTACTCCGGGTTGTTCGGGTGCTCGTCGAGCGGCCACGCGGCCGACTGCCACACCGTGGCGACCCGCGTCGCGCCGAGCGCGTCGATGCGGCCCTTGATGTAGCGGAACGCCTCCTTGTAGAAGTCGGCGTTGTAGCAGTTCCACGGGCCGTCGTACTCGTAGCCGATGCGCAGGAACACCTCGCGGCCGGTGTTCTTGAGCCAGTTCACCATCTCGTCGACCTTGGCCCGGTACGACGTGATCAGGTTGGGGTTGCCGCTGGTGACGTCGGCGTCGTTGCGGCCCATGATGGCGCGCAGCGGCTGGTTGCCGCAGCCGGAGGTCGCGTCCGACAGGTACAGGCCCACGGCGAGGGACGCGCCGGGGTACTGGCTGAGCGTGGCCGGGAAGTCGTACACGCCCGAGCCGTAGTCGACCGGGCCGTAGAAGCCGCCCAGCGGGCCGGGCGTGCCGCCGAGCACCAGGTTGGTGTACAGGGTGACGCCGCCGGGACGGGGCGCGGACGGCGTCGGGTCGAGCACGTCGCGCTTGTAGTCGGCCAGCGTGGTGGAATCCTGGCCCATGAACAGCCGGACCTTGCCGTCGGCGGGCAGGTTGCGGCCGCTGACGGCGGCGTGCGCGGGCGGCGCGACGAGCATCGTCAGGGCGGTGGCCGCCACGGCGAGGGCAGCCGCGAGCCGCCCACGCCCAGAGAGGGAACGGGTCATCACTACTCCGAAATGGTCGGTGGAGCCGTGCGGGTGCCCGACGCTAAACCCGCCTCCGATCGGAGGTCTCTGGTTTTCGTAAATGTTTCGAAGCTTCGACGTCCGGTCCGGTCGTGCTGAACACTCCGTGGAACAGCATCGCCGGCACCCTGACCGAGCCGTGTGACATCGGTCGATGTCACACGGCTCGCCCGGGTCAGGCCGGGTTGAGCAGGTTGCGGGCGCGGACCGCCTTCAGGGACAGGGTGCGGTAGCCGACCTCGTCGAACAGCACCGTGATGCGGTCGTTCTCCTCGCGCATGACCACGCCCGGACCCCACTCGGCGTGGGTCACCCGCGACTGCACCGGGAACCCGGTGTCCACGTCGGACTGCGCGTCGGCGGTGCCCGCGGCACAGGTGTCGCAGCTGCCGCAGGTGTCGACCAGGTCCTCGCCGAAGTAGCCGAGCAGGAACTGGCGGCGGCAGTCGTCGGTCTCGGCGTACCCCCGCATCATCTCGACCCGGGTCAGCTCGATGGTGCGCATCTGCGCCGCCTCGACCGCGGCCGCGGCGACCGCGTCGGCCAGCTCGCCGCCGGTCCACCGCACGCCCTTGCCGGTGGTGAGCACGGCCCCGGCCTCCTGCAGCAGGTTGATCGAGCGGGTGACCCGGGCGCGGGTCACGTCCAGCTCCTCCACCAGGTCGTCGATGCGCACCGGGCCGTCGGCGGCGAGCACGCCCGCGCCGACGCGGGTGAGCAGCTCCTCGTCGACGGTGCCGGAGGAGAAGAAGCGCGGCAGGCGAAGGTCCTCGGGCCGGAAGTAGAGCACGGCGGTGGCCGGGTCGCCGTCGCGGCCGGCGCGGCCGATCTGCTGGTAGTAGGAGTCCAGCGACTCGGCGGGCGCGGCGTGCACGACGAAGCGCACGTTCGGCTTGTCGATGCCCATGCCGAACGCCGACGTCGCGACGACCACGACCCGGTCCGAGGCGAGGAACGCGTCGTGCACCGCCGAGCGCTCCGAGGAGCTCAGGCCCGCGTGGTACGCGTACGCCTCCTCCCCGGCCTCGCGCAGCGCCTGCGCGTACTCCTCGGTCTCGCCTCGGGTCTGCACGTAGAGCAGGCCCGGCGGGTCCAGCGCGATGATGCGCTCGATGATCTCGCGGCGCTTCTCCCGCTCGGTGATCTCGCGGGACACCTCCAGCCGGATGTTGGGCCGGTCGAACCCCTTGACCAGCTGCACCGCGTCGCGCATGCGCAGCCGCTCGACGATGTCGGCGCGCACCGGCGGCGACGCGGTGGCGGTCAGCGCCAGCACGGTCGGGTGGCCGAGCCGCTCGATGACCTCGCCGAGGCGCAGGTAGTCGGGCCGGAAGTCGTGGCCCCAGGAGGAGACGCAGTGCGCCTCGTCCACCACGAACAGCGACGGCTTGGCCTCCAGCAGCTGCTGCACGACCTCGTCCTTGGCCAGCTGCTCCGGCGCCAGGAACAGGAACTCGGCGTCACCGGCCTGGATCGCGTCGAACGCGGCCGCGTTGTCGCGGGCGCTGCGCGCGGAGTTGACCACGTGCGCGTCCGGCGCGCCCCGGTCGACGAGGTTCTTGACCTGGTCGCGCTGCAGCGCGATGAGCGGCGACACCACGATCGTCGGCCCGCCGACGACCAGCGCCGGGACCTGGTAGATGGCGGACTTGCCGGAGCCGGTCGGCGACACCACGATCGTGTCGCGGCCCGCGGTCACGTGGGCCATCGCCTCCTCCTGCGCCGGGCGCAGTTCCGTCCAGCCGTACACCTGTGCCGCGACCTCGCGCAGCCGCTGCAGATCTCCCACCGTCGTACCCCTCCCCAGACTCGAACCCGCATCCTCGCATCCGGTGCACGGGTGGCCCGCAGCGGTCCGAAAGGTAACGAAACCTTGGCGCGCGTGTAACTTCCACGAAACTGATTACCGTCAATGGTTTTGTTTACAGGCAGTTCGACGATGGCCTATGGTGTCCGGTGGAAGCGCTCCCAGTCCTGGCACATCCCGATCTCTCCTCCCCTGCCCAAGGAGTGACATGCACGCCACGACGAGCAGAAGGCATCGCCTCACCACCGCCCTGTCCGCCCTCGCGCTGACCGTCGCCGCCACCGCCATGAGCCTGCTCGCGGCGCAGCCCGCCCAGGCCGCGACCATCTGCGAGCAGTACGGCACCGTGGTCGCCGGCAGCTACGTGATCCAGAACAACCGGTGGGGCACCAGCGCCACCCAGTGCATCAACACCACCAGCAACGGGTTCAGCATCACCCAGCAGGACGGCGTCGGCAGCACCTCGGGTGCGCCGGTGTCCTACCCGTCCATCTTCCTGGGCTGCCACTACTCCAACTGCAGCCCGAGCTCCCCGCTGCCCAAGCAGCTCAGCACCATCGGCACCGCCAACAGCAGCATCAGCTACTCGTACCCCGGCAGCGGCACCTACAACGCGTCGTACGACATCTGGCTGAACGCGGACACCAACGTCTCCGGCGTCCAGGACACCGAGATCATGATCTGGTTCAACCGGCAGGGCAGCATCCAGCCCATCGGCTCGCAGACCGGCACCGCGAGCATCGCCGGGCGCAGCTGGGCCGTCTGGACCGGCAGCAACGGCGCCAACAACGTGGTGTCGTACCTGTTCACCGGCTCGGTCATCAACTCGCTGAGCTTCGACGTGATGGACTTCGTCCGCGACACGTTCACCCGCGGCTCGCAGTACGGCAACAGCAACTGGTACCTGACCAGCGTCCAGGCCGGATTCGAGCCGTGGATCGGCGGCGTGGGCCTGACCGTGAACTCGTTCTCGGCGGGTGTCACCACCGGCGGCGGCACCCAGCCGCCCGGCACGCCCGGCACCCCGACCGCGTCCAACGTGGGTTCCAGCAGCGCGTCCCTGAGCTGGTCTGCCTCGTCGGGCACGGTCAGTAGCTACCTGATCGAGCGGGCCACCGGCGCGAGCAGCACCAGCTTCAGCCAGGTCGGCACGTCGTCCTCGCCGTCGTTCACCGACTCGGGCCTCGCCGCGAACACCACGTACCGTTACCGGGTGCGGGCGAGCAACTCCGCGGGCACGTCCGGCTACTCCGGCATCGTCAACGTCACCACCACCGGCGGCGGCACGCAGGTCCCGGGCACGCCGGGCACGCCGACCGCGTCCGGGGTCACCTCCAGCGGCGCTTCGCTGAGCTGGTCGGCGTCCTCCGGCACGGTCAGCAGCTACCTGATCGAGCGGGCCACCGGCGCAAGCAGCACCAGCTTCAGCCAGGTCGGTACCACCAGCTCGACCTCGTTCACGGACTCGGGCCTGGCCGCCAACACCACGTACCGGTACCGCGTACGCGCCTCCAACTCGGCGGGCACGTCCGGCTACTCCGGCATCGTCAACGTCACCACCACCTCCGGTGGCGGCGGCGGGTCGGGCTGCACGACGACCGCCTCGGTGCAGAGCCAGTGGAACAACGGGTACGTGCTGCAGGTGACGGTCACCAACACCGGCTCGTCGACGATCAACGGCTGGGCGTCGACGGCGACCCTGCCGTCCGGCCACGCCCACACCGGCTCCTGGCCGCAGCCGGCCGTGGTCAGCGGCCAGAACGTGACCGAGACCAACCAGAACTGGAACGGCGCGCTCGCGCCGGGCCAGACCGCCTCGTGGGGCTTCCAGGCGAGCCGTCCCAACGGCAACACCGCCCTGCCGACCACGTTCTCCTGCACCGCTTCGTAATCACCTCCGACGTGCGGCGGAGCCCCGCTCCGCCGCACGTCGGCCCGGCCTCCCGCGCGCTGCGACCCCGTCACCGATCTTCCGGTGTATGGTCGGCCGGATCATCTTCTTGGGAGGTCCTCGGTGCGCACCGCTCACCTCGCCTGGGAGCGCCACGGCGGCGAGCCGGGTCTGCTGCTCCTGCACGGCTTCTCCGACTCGGGCGCGTGCTGGGACCCGGTGCTGCCGGCCCTGACCGCGCACACCGGCGCGATCACCCTGGACGCCCGCGGCCACGGCTCGTCCGAGCTGCCCGACGGGCCCACCGGCACGGCCGCCAACGCCGCGGACGCGGCCCTGGTGCTCGACGCGCTGAAGCTGCCGCCGGTCGTCGTGATCGGGCACTCGATGGGCGCGCTGGCCGCCGCCGCGCTGGCCGCCGCCCGCCCGGAGCTGGTCCGGGCGCTGGTGCTGGAGGACCCGCCCGGCCCGCACCACACCCTGGCCGCCGACGGCATGCCGTCCTGGCTGGCCGAGCTCCAGGCGCTCGACCTGGAGGCACGCATCGCCAAGGGCCGCGCCGACAACCCGGGCTGGCCCGACGCCGAGTACGAGCCGTGGGCCGTCAGCAAGGGCGAGTTCGATTCGCGCTTCTACGACCTGCCATACGAGCCGGGCCCGTCGCTGCTGCAGTCGCTGGCCGGGGTGGCCTGCCCGACGCTGCTGCTCTACGGCGAGGTCGCCCGCGGCGGCCTGCTGTCGGAGTCCGACGCCGAGGACTGCGCCGACGCCGCCGGCGGTGACTTCGACGCGCTCCGGGTCACCGGCGCCGGCCACTGCGTACGCCGCGACGCCCCCAACGCTTTCACCACCGCGATCGTCGACTTCCTGGCCGAGTGACCCGCGCCCGAGCGGCCGGGGTCAGGCGAGGGCCGTGGTGAAGTCGAGTTCGCCGCGCATCGCGGCGACCGCGTCCCGGCGGCTGAGCTGCCCGCCGAAGGCGCAGAGGCGGTCGAAGCGCTCGTCGCCGAGCGCGGCGCGGATGCGCTCACGCCGGTCGGCGCGGTGCCGGCGCAGCATCGGCCACAGCTGGATGCCGGTGCGGTCCCGCAGGCCGTCGGCCGCGCAGCCGAGCACGGCCGCCCGGACGAAGTCGCCCTCGACCATCGCGAGCTGGGTGAAGCCCGCCAGGCAGAGGCTGAGGCTGCGGGCGTTGTTGATCTGGAGGCTGAGCCGCAGGCCCTCCTCCAGCAGCGGCCGCGCCTGCGTCGCCTGTCCGCGCAGGACGGACAGCACACCGCGCTGCGCGCACGCCCAGGACGTCAGCCAGGCGTTGTCGATGCGCCGGGCCAGCCCGTCCGCCTCGGCCAGGTGCTGTCCGGCGTCGTCGTAGCGGCCCAGCACGCACTCCATCGTGCCGGCCGCGGTGAGCACCAGCGCCGTCCAGAACGGCTCGTCCTGGCCGCGGAACAGCTCCAGGCTCAGCATCGCCTCGCGCAGCGCCGTGTCCAGATCGTCGTCGACGGGCGCGGTCCAGGCCAGCGCCAGGTGCACCAGCGCCCGCAGGAACGGGTCCTCGACGTCGACTGCCAGCGGTTTGAGGCGTTCGTACGCCCACAGCGCGCCCGTGTCGTCGCCCAGGTTGTCCCCCATCACCGCCGCCGTCCACAGCAGCTCGACCTGCGAGCGGCGGTCGAAGGTGTCCAGGTCGGCGAGCAGCCGGCGGACCCACGGCTGGGCCTGCGCGAGGTGCTCCCACAGCGACAGGAACAGCCACAGCTGGCGGAACATGCCGGGCAGCCGCGCCTCGTCGTGATCGAGGTGCCAGCGTACGGCGGCGGACAGGTTGCCCGTCTCGGCCTCCAGCCGGTCGCCCCACTCCCGGTGTCCGGTGCCGCGCATCGGCCGGTCGGCGCGTTCGACGAGCCGGCGGAAGTACTCGGCGTGGCGGCGGGCGATCTCGGCGCCGTCGTCGCGGGCGGCCAGCTGTTCCGCGGCGAACTCCCGCACGATGACCAGCAGCCGCGACCGCGGCCCGGCCTCGGTGATGTCGACGTGCACGAGGCTGTGCTGGTGCAGCGTGTCGATCAGCTCCAGGGCCTCGTGCTCGGCCAGCCCCGCCACGTGCGCGGCGGCCTCGACGGTCCAGCCGTCGACGAACACCGCCATCGTCTGCAGCATCCGGCGCTCGGTCTCCGGCAGCACGCCCACGCTCCACTCCACCGTGGCGTGCAGGGTCCGCTGGCGTTCGGGCAGGTCGACGGGCCCCGCACCGAGCACGCCGAGCGACGCGGTCAGCTTCTCCAGCAGGGTCTCCGGGTCCTTGAGCCGGATACGCGCCGCGGCCAGTTCGATCGCGAGGGGGATGCCGTCGAGCAGGCGGCAGATCCGGACCACCGCGCCGATGTTGGCCTCGGTGAGGGCGAACGAGCGGCGCACCGCGCGGGCCCGCTCGGCGAACAGGGTCACGGCCGCGCTCTCCGCCAGCTCCGCCAGCGGCATGGCGTCGACGTCGGCCTCCTCCGGCACGGCCAGCGGCGGCACCTCGTACTCCCACTCGGCGCGCAGCCGCAGCACCCGGCGGCTGGTCGCGACGATCACCACGCCAGGGCAGCGGGCCAGCAGGTCGTCGAGGCTGGGTGCGAGATCGACCTGCTCCAGATTGTCCAGCACGAGCAGCCACCGGCCGTCGCCGAAGTGGTCGCCGAGCAGCTGCAGCGGTGAGGCCTGCGCGCCCATGCTCGCGCCCGCCGCCCGCCCGATCGCGGCCAGCGCCGCCTCCGGCTGGGTGAACTCGGCCAGCGACACGAACACCGGGCCCGCGTCGAACCGCTCGCGTACCCGTTCGGCGACGGCGAGCGCCAGCCGGGACTTGCCGATGCCGCCGGGACCGGTCAGCGTCACCAGCCGTACGTCGGGCCGGTCGAGCAGCTCCGCCACCTCGGCGATCGCCTCCTCGCGCCCGATCAAGGAGGTCACGCCGATCGGCAGGGGTCGTGTCCCGCGGACCGGGGTCGGCTGCGGCGGCGCGGCGGCGGGTGCGGCCGACGCGGTGACGAAGCGTTCGCTGAGCATGGTCGCCAGGTCGTCGCGGACCAGCCGGCCCAGCTCGGTGGGCGTTTCGAAGAGGCGGTACGACGTGGCGGCCTCCTCTTCGAGGCCGTTCAGCATGTCGGTGAGCCGTGGATCGCGGGCGGGGGCGGGGGTCTTCACGTACAGCAGCCGCGGCAGGTCACGGGACAGGTCCAGCTCGTCCTGCAAGCCGGAGACGTCCATGTCGGGGCCGACCCAGCCGTACTCCTGCCAGTACAGGCCGACGAACACGTCGCTCTGCGCCAGGTAGGCGCGGTACAGGTCACGGGGCGGGTGGGGCCGCGCGCCGAGTTCGAACATGACGGGGGTGAGCCGCAGCGCGCTGATCGCCTTTCCCACGGCACGCCGCTCGGCCGCCAGTTCCCGCAGCGTGGAGCTGATGAACACGCGTAGCCGCTGGTCCGGAGTCCGGATGTGCGCGTGGCGCGCCGAGCCGTCCATGCCCCAATTTTGACCGAAATGCCCCCGCCGGGCAGGGGTCGTGACGCATCAGACAGCCCCGGAGCGCGGCCCGCCCCGCCCGGAAGCGGGACGGGCCGCCCGCGTTCACGCCGCCAGGGTCTGCTCGGTGACCTCCCACAGCCGAGCCGCCGCGGCCGGGTCCAGCGCGTACGCCGCCACTCCGCGCCGGCTGCCCGCCACGTTCGGCTCGGCCTCGGCGCAGTCCTCGAAGTAGCGCCCGCCGACCCCGTCCACCAGCGGCGAGGCCGCCAGCAGGACCGACGTCGCCGCACCCTGCTCGGCGGTCTTCCACAGGAAGTCGCCGCCGCCCATCTGCGCCCGCAGCCGGTTCAGCTCCTCCTCGGTGACGTACCGCTGCAGGTTGGTCTGGATCGCGCCGGGCATCAGCGCGTTGACGGCGATGCCGTCGGCGGCCCACCGCTTCGTCGCCTCGACGGCGAACAGCACGTTCGCGGTCTTCGACTGCCCGTACGCGGCCCAGGGCTCGTACTCGCGCTCGGTGAAGTGGATGTCGTCGAACACCACGGGCGAGCGCAGGTGCGCCGAGGAGCTGACCGAGACCACCCGGGCGCCACCGGCCGCGGCGAGCGCGCCGTGCAGGCCGCGGGCCAGGGCGAAGTGTCCGAGGTGGTTGGTGGCGAACTGCATCTCCCAGCCCTGCGGGGTGCGCATCAGCGGCGATGCCATGATCCCGGCGTTGTTGACGAGGATGTGCAGCGGGCCGTCCCAGCCCGCGGTGAACGCGGCCACGGAGTCCTGGTCGGCGAGGTCGAGCCGGGCGACGTGGACCTCCTTGCTGCCGGTGGTCGACGTGATGTCGGCGGCGGTGCGCTCGCCCGCGGCGGTGTCGCGCACCGCCAGGGTCACCTCCGCGCCCGCCCCGGCCAGGGCGCGGGCGGTCTCCACGCCGATGCCGGAGGCGCCGCCGGTGACCACGGCCCGCCGGCCGGTGAGGTCGACGCCTTGGACCACCTCGGCGGCGGTGGAGGTGGCGGAGAACGGGGTGGTGATACGTGTGCTCATGATCTTTCCGTTCTGATCGGCGATGCCGGGTCGGGCTCTCCGGTACAGTCAACAACCGGAGGTCCCTCCGTTACCTGCTCCACGCTAACCGGAGCATCCTCCGTTTTGCAACCGGAACGCCGATGCGCACAATGAGCTGCGTCACCACCTGGAAGGAGGAGCCGTGAGCCGACCCCTGCGCGCCGACGCGCAGCGCAACCGCGAGCGCCTCCTGGAGGTCGCCGCGCAGGCGTTCGCGCACGACGGGCCGCAGGTCTCCCTGGACGCCGTCGCCAAGCAGGCGGGCGTCGGCATCGGCACCCTCTACCGGCACTTCCCCACCCGCGAGGCGCTGGTCGAGGCGGCCTACCGCAAGGAGCTGGCGCGCCTGTGCGACGCCGCCCCCACCCTGCTCGACACCATGCCGCCGGACCAGGCGGTACGCGCCTGGATGGACCTGTTCGTCGAGTACATGACCACCAAGCGGGGCATGGCCGACGCCCTGCGCGCCGTCATCGCCTCCGGCGGCAACCCGTTCGCCCAGAGCCGCGACCGCCTCATCGAAGCCGTGACCCGCCTGCTGACCGCAGCCGCCGAAGCCGGTTCCGTGCGCACCGACATCCGCCCCGAAGACGTCCTGGCCAGCCTCGGCGGCGTCTCCCTGGCCACCCCCGACCCCACCCAGGCCGAGCAGTCCGCCCGCTTACTCGACCTCCTCATGGACGCCCTCCGCTACCGCCCCCGCTGACCAGCGCTTGGCGAAAGGAAGGGCACCTTCACATCGCTATGCGATGTAGAAGGTGCCCTTCCCAACATCAGTCGCCCGCTGCCTGCGGAAACGCGGCCGCGGTCATGCGGCGGGCATGGCGGGCGTGGCGGTCACGCGGCGAGGGCTGCGGCGACCGCCGCCGCGGTGTCCTCGGTGACCAGGTCGAAGTTGATGAAGGCCGCCGCGCGCGAGCCGCCGGCCGCCGCGTGGATGACCTGCGCGGCGAGGTCGGTGACGTTACCCGCGACCCACACGCCGGGCACCTCGGTCAGGCCGGTCGGGTCCGCGGCGACGTACGCGCCGAACGGGTGCTCGGTCAGCGTGACGCCCAGCGACTCCAGCACCGCGGCGCGCGGCGTCATCCGCGCCGACACCACCAGCGCCTCGCACGGCACGACCGTTCCGTCGGCCAGCCGCGCCCCGGTCAGCCGGTCGCCGGCCACCTCCAGCCCGGCCACCTCGCCGGCGACGAGCCGCACTCCCCGGGCGGCGAGCTGGGTCAGCTCCGTCTCGGTCGGCTCCGGCCCGGCGTGGCGCAGCAGCGTCACGTCCGGGGTCCACTGCCGGTAGAGCAGCGCCTGCTGGGCGGCGTGCGCGCCGGTCGCGAGCACTGCGACGGCCTGGTCGCGGACCTCCCAGCCGTGGCAGTACGGGCACTGCAGCACGTCCCGACCCCAGCGTTCGCGCAGGCCGGGGACCGGTGGCAGCTCGTCGACCACGCCGGTGGCCACCAGCAGCCGCCGGGCTCGCACCACCCGGCCGTCGGCCAGCGTCACGGCGAAACCGCTGTCCTCGCGCACCGCCGAGATCACATGGCCTGTCACGATCTCGCCGCCGTAGCCGCGCACCTCCTCCCGGCCGATCTTCAGCAGCTCGCCCGGCGGCATGCCGTCGCGCGACAGGAACGCGTGCATGTGGGCCGCGGTCGCGTTGCGCGGCTCGCCGCCGTCGATCACCAGCACCGAGCGCCGCGCCCGCGCCAGGGTCAGCGCGCCGTTCAACCCGGCGGCCCCGCCGCCGATAACCACCACGTCGTACGCCTCAAGGGTCATCTCGACCACCTCCACGACCACCGTGCGCGCGCCGCCCGCATTCCGGCAACTTCTGTTGCCGAAACGGCAAATACCTACACGGGGTGGCGGGCCTGGAACGCGAGCCGGGCGTCGGCGTCGCGGGCCAGCCGCTCCAGCAGGTCGTCCAGGCGCAGGAACGCCTCCCAGGGCTGCTCGCCGGTCACCGCGCACAGCCGGGTGGTGAACTCGTCCTCCAGCGCGGTCACCCGCTTGCCCTTCCACACCTTGTCGGCGAGCACGACCAGCAGGTCCTCGGTGCTGTGCCCGGCGTACGCCCCGGACCCGTGGTCGCGGGCGAACCGGGCCAGTCACGGCTCGACCCCGTGCGCCACCAGCAGCTCGTAGCCCGCGGGCTCGTGCGCGGAACCGGGTCCGGACAGTTCGGACGGGAACACGACCTTGCCGATGTCGTGCGTGGCCGCGCCGAACAGCACCTCCTCGGCCGAGACCGCCAGCCCGGGGTATGCCTCGGCGAGCGCGTCGAGCAGGTGGGCGGCGACGTCGTGCACCGCGCGCAGGTGCGCGCCCAGGCGCGGCGGCGCGTCGAGTTCGGTGAGCAGCGCGGCGACGGTGCCGGGCAGGGCGCGCAGGTCGGGTTCGGCCGGTTCGGTCAGGGCACGGTGGAGCGCGGCGGTACGCATCCGGCCGAGATTAACGCGCAGCGCCGTACCCGACCGGCCCTCGCCTGCCGGCCCCTGCCGCACCGCAGCTCAGGCCAGGTCACCCGTTAACAAGGTGCCCTTCCGCTACGCAGGGCGATGTGAAGGTGCCCTTCCTTTCGCCGGAACGTCCAGTCGGTGGATCACACGAACGTCCGGCGTGGCAGGTCCCGACGGTCTCATTTCCGACGCTGCGCCGTCCCACACTGCCGGATCCAGGACCGATGCATGCCTGGTGAACTGCGAGTTAATGAAGGCGGCGGGCAGGTTCAGGACATTTCGACTGCTGGGACGCCGTCGCGCGCCACCGACGTCGCGCCGATAGGGTCACCGCATGGATCTCTGGGTGGCGATCGCCGGGTTCGGCGTGGGTGTCGTCGTCGGGCTCACCGGCATGGGCGGCGGCGCGCTGATGACCCCGCTGCTGGTGCTCGTGTTCGGGGTGGCCCCGTTGAGCGCGGTGTCCAGCGATCTGGTCGCCAGCGCGATCATGAAGCCGTTCGGCGGGGCGGTCCACATGCGGCGCGGCACCGTGGACAAGCGCCTGGTGCTGTGGCTGTGCGCGGGCAGCATCCCGGCCGCGTTCGCTGGGGTGTTCATCGCCAAGGCGGTCGACGGCGAGGGCATGTCCGAGGTCATCCAGTCGCTGCTGGGCGCGGCGCTGCTGCTGGCCGCCTCCGGCCTGGTCGTGAAGGCCTGGTTCGGGCTGCGTGACCAGGCGCGCGCGATCGCCGACCCGTCGCTGCGGGAGGTCGTCGAGGGCGCCCCGGCGCCCGTTCGCGTACGTATAATTCCGACCGTGCTGGTCGGAGCAGTGGGTGGGCTCGTCGTCGGGGTGACCTCGGTCGGCTCGGGCTCGCTGATCGTCATCGCGCTGATGGCGCTCTACCCGGCGCTGCGGCCGCAGCAGCTCGTCGGCACCGACCTGGTGCAGGCGGTGCCGCTGGTCGGCGCGGCCGCGCTGGCCCACCTGCTGTTCGGGGACTTCCAGCTGGCGCTGACCGTCGCGCTGGTCGCCGGGGCGGTGCCGGGGGTGCTGCTGGGCGCGGCGGTGTCCTCCCGCGCGCCGGGCGGGCTGATCCGCGCCGCGCTGACCGTCGTGCTGACCGCGAGCGGCCTGAAGCTGCTCGGCGCGAGCACCGTCGCCGTCGGCGTCACCACCGCCGTCCTGGTCGCGCTCATCCCCGCGGCCTGGGTGCTGGCCCGCCGCCGCCACGGCCTGCCGCTGCGTACGGCACCCGTGCTGGCTCCCCGCACCCCCGCCGAGCCGGCCCTGGCCGACCAGGTCACCGCCACCTGAGCGTCAGAGGCGGGCCCAGGCGGTACGGGCCGCGGCCGGGTGCGTGCGGTCGTCGGCGAACAGGCCGACGGCGCGCAGCTTGTCGGGATTGGCCAGCAGCTGGATGCCGGCGAGCCGGCCGTGGTCGCTCTCCCAGCTCACGAGCGACCACCGCGTGCCCAGCCGCAGCAGCGCGGCCGGGCCACCGTTGACCTCGACGAGCCACCACTCGACGTCGCCGGCCTTGGCACTGACCCCGGTCAGGAAACGGGCCACCCGCGACGCGCCGACCACCGGGTTGACGGCGGCGCGGGCCTTGCCGCCCCCGTCGCTCCACAGCGTGACCTCCTCGGCCAGCATCGCCTGCAGGCCGGCCCGGTCGCCGGTGGCCGCGGCCGACAGGAAGCGGTCGACGAGCGCCCGGTGTCCGGTGTCGTCCACCGCGAAGCGCTGCCGGTCGTCGCCGATCCGCTCGACCGCCCGGCGGTGCAGCTGGCGGGCGTTGGTCTCGGTCAGCCCGAGCGTGTCCGCGATCTCCGCGTACGGCAGCTCGAACGTCTCCCGGAGCAGGTAGACCCCGCGTTCGGGCGGCGTGAGCCGCTCCAGCAGCCGCAGCGCCGCCAGGGACAGCGTGTCGCGCTGCTGAGCGGTCTCGGCCGGGTCGCCGACCTGCGTGCCGACCGGGATCGGCTCGGGCAGCCAGGTGCCCGGGTAGGTCTCCCGCCGGTGGCGGGCCGAGCGCAGCTGGTCGAGGGCGAGCCGGGTGGTCACCGTGACCAGCCAGCCGCGCGGGTCGGCGATCGACGCCCGGTCCGCCCCGTGCCAGCGCAGCCAGGCGTCCTGCAGCACGTCCTCGGCGTCCCACCAGCTGCCCAGCATCCGGTACGCGACTCCGAGCAGCACCGCGCGGTGCTGCTCGAAGACCGCCGCGTCCGCGGGACGCAGTTCGGTATGTGCCGTCATCACACCTCGGGATGCATTCGTGTGGTCACGCCGACGCGGTTCCACAGGTTGATGGTGCCGATCGCCAGGATCAGATCGGCGACCTCCTTGTCGGTGAAGGCCGACCGCGCGGTGTCCCAGACCTCGTCGGAGACGCCGTGCTCGCCCAGCTTGGTCACCGCGTCGGTGAGCGCCAGCGCGGCACGCTCGCGGGCGTCGAAGCCCGGGAACTCCCACCACGCGCCGACCCCCAGCACCTCGCGCAGGTCGGCCCCCTGCTTGACCAGGTCTGTGCCGTGCAGGTCGATGCAGTACGCGCAGCCGTTCAACTGCGACGCGCGCAGCTTCACCAGGTCCAGCAGCCGGGCGTCCAGGCTCTTGGCCAGGTACTTCTCCAGGCCCAGCACCGCCCGGTAGCCCTCGGGCGCCAGTTCGCCCAGATTCATCCGCCGAGTCATCAGTCGTGCCCCTCCGTGGTCCATTGTCGCGGCAACCGGCGGTCGCCGCCGCAGGAACGACACGACAGCCGGGTCCGGACGTGACAATTCGGGGCACGGATGCGACGCAGCACACATTCCGGCCGCGCCGGCTCAGGCGAGCGCCGGCTCCGCCAGCATCTGCCGACAGGTGTCCCGGGCGGTCTCGCAGGCGTCCGCGGCGATCTCGCAGTGCCGGTGCCGGTCGGCATGGCTGCGGCTCTCCCGGGCGCAGACGTCGCACACGGTCGCGCACGCGTCGATCACGGCACGCGCCAGCTCGGGGTGGTAGCCCCGGAACCGGTCGAGGATCTCCGCCGCGGTGGCGCACATGTCGGCGCAGTCCAGGTTCGTCCGGATGCAGATCACGAGCTCGGCCACCGCCGGGTCGCCGAGGCAGGCGTCGGCGCACGAGTTGCACGCCTCCGCGCACAGGTTGCACGCCCGCACACAGGCAGCCCGCACGTCGTGGCGCAGGTCTTCCTCGTCGCGGTACATCGGCGTCATCGGCTGCATGGCACGCCCCCGATCAGAAAGATCAATCCTACGCGCGGCGTTTCAGCCCCCACCGGCGACGATATCGCGGCCTCCGCCGCGCCGCCTCGGCCATGATCG
>NZ_BONI01000106.1 GCF_016862635.1 Catellatospora coxensis
GTAGATGCGGACGGTGTTGTCGTCGCTGCCGGTGGCGAGCAGTGTGGTGCCGTCGGGCAGGTCGGCGAAAGCGACCGCGCGCACCGCTCTGGTGTGGTCGGTGTGGGTGTGGAGGTGTTGTCCGGTGGTGGCGTTGTAGATGCGGACGGTGTTGTCGTAGCTGCCGGTGGCGAGCAGGGTGGTGCCGTCGGGCAGCGTGGTGAACGCGATCGCGCCGACGTAGTCCATATGACCTTCGAATAGGCCGGCCACTACCTCAGAGACGACTTCCGCAGGTCTCAACGGCCCGGATCCACCGGCGGTCGAGGCCAAGCTAATCGCCGATATTCGAGCGGTGCGGTCGTCGCTGCCGGTAGCGAGGAGCGTGGTGCCGTCGGGCAGGTTGGCGAAAGCGACGGCCTGCACGGGGCTGGTGTGGTCGTGGTAGGTGTGGAGATGTTGTCCGGTGGTGGCGTTGTAAATGCGCGCGGTGTGGTCGTAGCTGCCGGCGGCGAGCAGGGTGGTGCCGTCGGGCAGGTTGGTGAACGCGACTGAGCCCACGCCATTGGTGTGGTCGGTGTGGGTGTGGAGGTGTTGTCCGGTCGTGGCGTCGTAGCTGCGCACGGTGCTGTCCTCGCCGGACGTGGCGAGGAGTGTGGTGCCGTCGGGCAGGTTGACGAACGCGACGGACCATACGGCACCCGTGTGGTCGTGGTGGGTGTGCAGGTGTTGTCCGGTGGCGGCGTCGTAGATGCGCACCGTGCGGTCGTAGCTGCCGGTGGCGAGGAGCGTGGTGCCGTCGGGCAGGTTGACGAACGCGACGGACCATACGGCACCCGTGTGATCGTCGTGGGTGTGCAGGTGTTGTCCGGTGATGGCGTCGTAGATGCGTACCGTGCGGTCGGCGCTGCTGGTGGCGAGGAGGGTGGTGCCGTCGGGCAGGTTGGCGAACGCGACGGAGTACACGGGGCCGGTGTGGTCGTCGTGGGTGTCGAGGTGTAGCGCGGTGGTGGCGTTGTAGATGCGGACAGCGTCGTCGTTGCTGCCGGTGGCGAGGAGGGTGGTGCCGTCGGGCAGGTTGGTGAACGCGACGGTGTGCACAGGGCTGGTGAAGTCGGTGTAGGTGTGGAGGTGTTCTCCGTTGGTGGCGTTCCAAATGCGTACGGTGTTGTCGCGGCTGCCGGTGGCGAGCAGGGTTGTTAAGTTGGGCAGTGTGATTGTTGCCATGGACCATATTTGGTCGTCATGGTCTACGACTACCGAGGCATGCTGCCCCGCATCTTTGACGGCACCTACGGGCCTGCCTTGCGCGGAGGGGACGGCTGCCCACGAGCGACCCAGCGTGCGAACTTGGAGTTCGGCCCATTCCCGCAGTTCCTGCGTCGAAGCCTGATCCATCAGGACACCGGCAACAGGCATGGACCACTGCTCGCAGGCATGACGTGGTGCGTGGATCGCGCCGCGGGCAGCGTGGGGACGGCGAGTTTCATCCGCAGAGCATCTGATCGATGGGACCTTCGGAAATCGCGGCGAGAAGACGTTCGAGGGCCTCTGGACGGAAGGCGTCGCCGACTATGTCGACTCCATCCGGGCATACGCTGATCCTAAGTCGCACGAGCCGTCCGTCTGGGTGGTCGGCGTATTCCTCCGGCATGATGAGGTCCGGCAGATGCTGGACATATCGTGGTTCGGCCATGGTTTTCCTCCAGCAGTTCGAGGTGCCAGGATGCTGATATTCATATCGCCGGCTGGACGATGACCACGGGGCTGATCGGTTCGGCGCGATACCACAGCAGTCGTCGGCGACGGACAACCGCGCTGACGGTGATGTTCGCTGACATCGGCTGATCCGGCGGGACCCGAACGATCATCATCAGGGGATGGCTTCCGTCGATGCCTGCGGACAGGGTAGGGCGGAAGTGCCATCCAGGTTCGCTGGTCAGCAACCCGAGCGCCGTGAGGAACGGCTGCGCCTCGGTGTAGTCGCGGCCGGCGGTGAGGCTGCCGAGGCCGGCGGTGACCTCGGCGAGATTGAGCTCCGGCCCGAGCCGGAACGACCTGGTGCGTTCGACGGGATGCTGGACGCGCATCGGGGCCATGCTGAGGACCTGGGGTCTCCCGATGGGGCAGGTGAGGTGGATCGAAACGGTGCTTTCCACGAATGGTGGATCACTGTCGCGGGTCACGAAGGTGGCGGCAGCCGCCAGGAGGTAGAGGTCGCCGGCCTGTGACGCGAGATAGGCGCGTAAGGCGTCGTCGCCGGCCGTCAGTGGAGACGTGTTGGTCAGGGGAGTGGCCCGCGGGCCACCGAAGCGCAACCGTCCGGTGATCGGCGGGGTGTCGACTTCGTCGGGCGCCGGGCGGGTGGTCTGCTCAGTGTCGATCTTTAGTACTAGGTCCTGTTCGGGCAGGAGCGGTGCGTCTAGTTCGATCATTTGGTGCACCTCGTCAGTTAGCGGGTGGACGACGCCGGAACGGGTTCCAGAGAGACCGCGATGGGCTCGGTGGCGGTGAGGCCCCGTCGATGGCTGCTCGTTCGTAGAGATGGCCCGCGCGCCGGGGGTCCTTGTGCTGGCGGTGCAGGGCTGCCGCACGAGCGAGATCACCACGGCTTTCGGCCTGGAGGGCCTCGTCGCGCCAGTCCGCGGGCGCCTCCGGTTGAATGCGGGGTCGTGGCCAGGGCCTCGCGGCGGGTGCGGGTGGTGGCGTGCGGTCGGCATCGATGCCACGGAGCACGGTGAGGGTATCCGCGGGGAGCTGCTGGTCTATGGCGGGGGCGGGACCGACCCACAGTGTCCAGGCCGGGCGCCGGCCTTCGAGGTCGAACCGGAGAGCACTGTGATCAGTCACGACGACCGCATGTGACGCGTCCGGCTGGTACAGCCGTTGCCGGGCTTCGAGCGGCACTCGCGGGCTCATCCGTCGTCCGAGCGGCACGTAGAGCAGACCCGGTCCGATGCAGGCGAGCGGTTCGCCGATCCCGATCTCCCGCAGGATTCCTCCGGGGGCGAGTAGGAGGTGGCGGGACGTACCGGGGACGAGGATGGCGATGTCGGCGAGCGGGTCGTCTTCAAGGAGCAGCGTTAGCACATCGAGGTCGGCGGGGTTCAGCAAGACCGCGTCGACGTCGGACCGGCGTACCGGTGCAGGGACGAGCCGGACGGGTCGCGGTTCGATGCGGGTGCGGTCGTCGCCGCTGGGCAGATTCTCCAAGGTGATGTCGTCACCGAGTCGTACGAGTTCAGCGCCTGAGACCAGGGGACTGTGGCTGTTCAGCCGCCAACAGCCGTAGCCGGCGTCGGCGAGGATCCAGGTGCTGTCGTCTCCTGCCAGCGCGGCGAGCCTGTGTTCGGCGAGCGATGCGCTTCGGCCGCGCTGGAGGAGCACGCGGTGGTCGGTGTCGGCCGGCCGGGTGACGAGGGTCAGAGGCCGGGTGGCGATCGCGGCCAGCAGTGATGAGGGGATCGGCCGGTCTTGCGTGGCATAGAGGACCAGCTCGATGGTGAGGTTCGGGTCGGGCGGCGGGTGCGGTGGGTTGAAGAGCGGGGTGAGGCTGACCGCGCGGTAGCTGACGGAGATGTCGAGGTCCATGGCGCGGCGGATGACGCCGGGTGCGACGGAACCAGGCAGGAGGATCACCGCCTCCCGCTGGGGCCGGGGGGTCTGCGGTTGTAGTCCTGCCTGTTGGATCAGGTCCAGGATGGTGGCCTGTTCGAAGACATCGAGATCAACGGCGCGGTCGGTCGTGCTCGCGAGGTGATCGCTGATCATGGCGTCGCGGGTGAAGAGGTCGCCGGTCCGGAGGTAGGTGGTTCCTTCGGCGGCGTGGGCCGCGGCGCGTGCGAAGGGCAGGTCGACGTCTCGGGCGGCGATCCACCAGGTGTCGCCGTCTCGCAGGATCTGGGTGGCGTCGTGGGCACCGGCAGTGGTGGCGAGGTCGGCGGCGAAGCGCAGGGCGCAGTCGGCGGTCGTGAACTGGACGGCGACGTCGGCGGTCACCGGCCTCGTGGCCGGTGCGGTTGGTGTGACGCGGGTGGCGGGTTGCCGGCGAGCAGGTCGTGGCTCGGGTGCAGGGGTGTTGGTGATCGGTTGGAGTCCGGCGAAGAAACCGCCCGCCTGGGGTTCGCTCATCGGGTCACGACCGTGGGCAGGATGATGTCGGTGCCGAGCGTCTTCTGCGCCCATTGGCGCCATCGGGTGGCGGCGCCGGGGCGGCCGGCGCGGACCGCCGCGGCGAACACTAGCGCGACCTGGTCGTAGCGGTGCATCGTCTCGGCGAGGGTGACGGCGCGGTCCTCGACTTGCTGGCTGCGGCTGACGGCGCCCGTGGCGAGGGCGTCCTGAACCTCGGTGAGGATGTGTGTCGCGGCCGTCGTGGAGTTCTCGTCGATGAGGTCGCAGCGCGCGGCGGCGAGGCGGCGGAGCAGGGTTTCGGCGGCACGGACCTGCAGGTCGGCGATGCTGTCCACAGCCGGTGCGGCGGAAAGGACAGCGCGGGCGGCCGCCGGATCGTGGCCATGGTGGGCGAGCAGCCAGCCGGCTTCGGCGTAACCGCCGATGGCGGTGTGGCTGGCCGCAGCGTCGTGGTAGCGCCCGGCACGGATGTACAAATCGGCGGCGCGGCGGTGCTCGCCGGCATGTTCGGCGCAGCGGGCCGCGTCGGCGTAGTCGTGGGCTTCCTCGTAGCAGCTGCTGGCCATTCGCCACATCTCGATGTCACTCACGGATACGCCGATCCGGGGGGCGTTCGGTTTCTGCGGTGTCGGGGGTGGTGGTCTGGGGTTGCGGATCGATGCGGGCAGGGTCGGTGACTTCGCTGATCTGGGGATGGGCGGCGACGATGCGCGCGACGTCGCGGGCGACCGCCTCGTGGTGGGCGTCATGGTCGGCGGTGGTGCCGCCGCCGGTGTCTTCGACGAGGAACATTTCCACCTCGCCGGTGTCGACGCGGAATCGGAAGCGGACTCGGTACCCCATGGCTACCCCCGCAGGTTGAATTCGATTTCGAGGACACCGTCACGCTCGACGCACACGACGCCTTCGGCGCCGCGGGAGCGGGCGTAGGCGAGGATCGCCTCCCGGTAGGCGTCGGCGAGGGCGCGATAGAAGAGGTTGCGGCCCTGGACCCCGAGCGCCGTCAGCCTACGTCGGGCAGCGGCGTGCAGTTGTTCCACCCGGTCCGCTTGGGCCTGCAGCAATGCCGCGTGGGCCTGGGCGTCTGCGGCCCGCTCGAGGTCGGCGGCGATGATTTGTGCGGCGTCGTGCTGGGCCGCATCGATGGCTTCGCGGCGCCGCTGTTCCAGTAGTTCCTGTGCGTTGCGGGTCGCTTCGCGTTGGGCGGTCTCCTCGGTGAGGTCTCCCCAGCCGTCGTCGTAGTAGGTCCCGACGCCGGTCACCTCGAGCGATGCCTCGACGGTCCCGCTCGTGCGCTGGGTGGCTGTTCCCTCGACAGTGACCTGGTCGGACAACGTGGCGACGATCTCGAGCTCCTGGGTGTCGGGGTGGTAGGCGATATAGCCGCCGTCGAGTTCGTGCCGGAACGACCCGTCGGTCTCCTCCCATCCGTCGAGGGCGGCGAGTACCTGTTCGAGCATGACGAGGGTCGGGCCGCCGACAGCGGCGTCGAGAGGTTCGCGCAGCCGGGCTTCGCCGGTGACGTCGGCGCTGCGCTGTATCACCCGGGTGACCTCGGCCTCCCAAGCCTCCTGGAGGTGCCGTGCGGCGTCGACTCGTACCCGTCGCGGATTACACATCGCCGTCTCCGTTTCTGGCCTGGCGCAGCAGGCTTTCGATCCGGGCCTGCGCCTCCCCGATGGACCGCTGCTCTGCGGCTGCGTCGGGGTAATGAGCGCGGACCTGTGCCAGCAGGTGGCCGAGGTCGCGGTTCGCGGCGAGCAGGTCGGTCCTGCCCATCGACGGGCTCGATGTCATGATCTTGGAGACCTCCCAGCGGATGTCGGGCAGGCCGATGATCTGCGCGGGTGTGTGGACCGGTACGCCGTGGACTTCGACGACCGTACGGATCGTGTCCTCGTCGAGCGGGCTGGTCCACAGGCCGGTCAGGACCCGCAGGTCCTCGATCTCGGCGCGGCCGCGTCCCGCCAGCAGTGCGTGCGCCGCGATGGCCTTCTGTGCCTTGACCGCGCGCCGGTCGGAGAACGCGACGCCCTCGTCGCGCAGCGCAAGGATGATCTTGGTCAGGTCGTCGATGATCGGCTCCACGTCCACCTCGACCACAGCTGCCTGCAGGATCCGCAGATCCGTGAGGGAGAACCCGGCCGCGTCGGCCATGGGCCGGTGCCCGGCGCGGGTGACGGCTTGCTCCGCGCGCCACCCGAGCCGCAGTACGTCGCTCACGCCGTCGTGGGGCACGTACTCCAGGCGGCTGCGGAAGAGGAAGCGATCGCAGAACGCCAGTAGCAGCTCGTCTTCGGGAATCGCGTTCGCTGCCCCGAACAATGTGATCAACGGGGCCTGTTCGACTTCGGATCCGTTGTGGAACACCCGCTCATTGATCAACGTCAGCAGCGAGTTCAGGATCGCGCTACTGCCGTGGAACACCTCGTCCAGGAACGCGATCTCAGCCCGCGGCAGCATCCCGGCGGTGTTGACCCGGTAAACACTGTCCTGCTGAAACGAGCGCACATCGATCGCCCCGAAGAGCTCGGCCGGCTCGGTGTATCGCGTGAGCAGGTAACTGAACTGCGTCGCGTTGATCATCGAGGTGAACCGGTCGAACAGGGCAGTCTTCGCCGTCCCCGGCGGACCGATGAGCAGCACGTGCTCCCGGCACAACACGGCGAGCCCGATCGTGTGGACGGTGTCCTCGCGGGCGACGAACGCTTCTGACAGCGAGGTCAGCTCCTCGGCGAACCTCAACGCCAGGCGGCGGGTGTTGCCATCAAGATCGGAGGTCATGGGGTAGGGGAATCCTCACCGGTCGTCGGCACGGCCGCGGTCGGCGGCCGCAGGTGCGCGGAAAACAGGGTCGTCGTCGGCCCGGCCGGCCGCCCGGTGCCGCTCGACACCCGACTGCTCGGGACGGACCTGCTCAGATCACGGTCCTGCGCGGTGCGACGTAGCGTCCCGACCAACTCGCCGAGTCGACGGGCATCGGCGGCTCGCGGCGGGTTGCCGAGAACCTCGTCGGCCTTGGCGTCGCGAAACACCGATCGGATCTCGTCGCCGTTCATGCGTTCGGTGGCGCCGGCGAGATGGTCGAGCAGTTCCTCGCTGATCGTGACCTCGAAGTTCCCGGCGTGGACCTGGGCGATGCGCCGGCGGGCCGCGGTAGTGGGCAGGTCGATGTGGATGGGGCGGAACCGGCTGGGACGCAGCAGCGCGTCATCGATGATGTCAAGGCGGTTGGTCGTCCCGATGACCAGCACCGGCACTTCCGGGCGGAACCCGTCGAGCTCGGTCAGCAGCTGCGCGACGATCGCGTTCCCGGCCCTGCTGCCGCCGTCTTCCCGACCGCTGCGCCGGCCGGCGATGGAGTCGAACTCGTCGAAGACGATCACCGCCGGGGCGTTGCGTCGCGCTTCGGCGAACAGGTCGCGTACCTTGCGCTCGCTCTCCCCGACATACATGTCGGTGACCTCCGGGCCGGAGACGACCAGGATCGTGGCCTTCAGACTCGTGGCGACGGCCTTGGCGAACAGTGTCTTGCCGGTGCCGGGCGGCCCGTGGAAGATGTATCCGCGCGGCACGAGCTCGTGGCGGAACTTCTCGGGCACCTGCTCGGCGTGGTTGATCAGGTGTACCGCGCGCTCAAGTTCCCGGCGGATGTCCTCGTAGCCGCCGATCTCCTCGAACGACACGTTGGGCAGATCGAACGAGGCGGAGGTGGCGGCCTTGAAATTGCGGACCTCGGTCACCAGATCTTCGAATACCGCCGACGAACCCTGGTACCGCTGGTAGGCGAAACGCACGCCGTGCCGCATACGCACGGCGTTCATGCCCGCGATGTGCTTGTAGAACTCGCTCGCTGAGAAGCCCGCGAACAGGGCCGCTTCCTCGGCGGTCACGAGTGCCTGCCCGACGGGCACCTTCGCACCGTCCGCGCCGACGAGTTCCCGCGGCAGCAGGTCGATCGCCAGCCGCACCGCGAATCGATTGGCGAGGACCTCCGGGATGACCAGCGAAGGATCCACGAACCCCAGCAGCACGCTTTCGTTGCGGTCATAGAGCACATCGGTCAGTTCCCGCGCCTCAGCGCTGAGCGCCATGTCCGTGCCCCCGGCCAGCAGGTCGAGGTTGGGCACCACGATCAGGTCGCGGGGCTTGGCCTCGCGGACCGCTGTGTGAAGCGCCGCGAGCTGCTGCTGGCGGCGCCCGCCGGTCATGGCCGACTCGCGCGCGGTCGAGCTGACGACGTCGACGGCGATGACAGATCTGCCACTGCGGCGACCGATCGCGATCGCGAGGTGCTCGACAAGGAGCTTCTCGCAGACCACCAGCACCGACAGCCCGCTGTCGAGGTACTTCGCCGCCCTGGTGATGTCGGTGTCGTGGGCGAGACGCACGGCCGTCTCCTCGTCGATGTGCTGCGGGTGTCCGTGCTTGGGCCGTACGACGGCGTCGGCCTTGACGGTCGAGGTCCCGCCCGGCTTCGGTTCGCCGCCGTCGGGCGCGGCGGCGGCGACGAGTCCCGGTGGCAGGTATACGGGTTGGCCGCTGGTCGCCTCGGCGACGACGACTCTGATGCGCGGCACCGGGAGGTCGAGCAGTTCCGGTGTCATCGGGGTGGTGCTCACTGCCGGGTGAGCTCGCAGGAGGTCGGCCAGGGTGAGGTCAGGCTCGTCGACGCGCGCGAGGGCGTACCGGTCACGTAGCGCCTCGGGGTCGCCGAGCGGGATCAGGGTGACCAACGGTCGGGTCTGGCTCAAAGCAGGTCCTCCACGGGCAGCAGGCCGTAGCGTTCGACGAGCCGCAGCACTGTCATGTAATCGGCCGGGCGCAGGTACACCCGTCCGGTGATCTGGTCAGTGGACCGGTCCGGACGCGGCCGTGGGATGGGGTCCGCGGCGCGCAGAGTTCCGGCGACGATACGGCCGGCGAGGGTCTGCGGTCGCTGGTCGCGGTGCACCCGTGCCAGCGGCGCCCAGTAGCGCAGGGTCGCCAGCGCGGTGTCGTCGGGCAGTCCGGCCCGGCGTAGGTTCTTCGCCGCCCAGGCGATCCGGGCGTCCCAGAGCTCACCGTGTCGCAACCGCGCAGTGGTGTAGACGTCCAGGAGCAGCTCAAGGTGCTCGCCGCGCAGGTGCTCCAGGACCGCCGACCGCCAGATGAGCACAGCGGCGTCGGCGGAGGGCTCGCACAGCGCGGCGACGAGGACGCTGTCACCGCGTGGCCGTCGCAGCAGCGCTGACACGGCCGGGAGGACCGCCGTGCCCTGGCCGGTGACCGGCCGGTGCAGGACGGCGGTGAGGGGCGAAGCGGCTACGAGCTGGTCATCGGCACCGCCCGGCCAGCCTGCCGCACGCAGCAGGGTTCCGCACAGACCGTGCCGGACGACGGCCTCAGCCCAGTCGCTGGGCACCGCCCGCATCGGCGGCACCGCGCCGAGGATGCGTTCGGCGACCCCGCGTTGCATGCGTCCGCCCGCCGCGGCCGCGATCAGCACCGTGCCGAGCCCGACCGGGCCGCCGTCGCCCAGGGGCGGAGCGCCGGCGTGCGACCGGGCCGCCGATGCCTGCGCCAGCATTCCCAGGGCGGCCAACAGGTGCAGGCTTGGCTCGGCGAGTGCCGCGACGTCCAGCAGCGGACCGGTGGGTGGCGCTCCGACGGGGTCGATCGCCCAGTCGAGGATGCGGTGTGCGGTTGCCGAAGCGTTCACCGGTCACCTGCGATCAGGAAAGGCAGCGCGACCATGCCCGTCCCGCCCCGCGCGTAGAACCGCAGCCGCCGGGTGCCGGGACTGATGTTGAGCAGGCCGGCGACGTGCCAGTCGCGCAGGAACGTACGGGTGTGCAGGTCCACGTCGGTTGAAGACAAGCCGAAGCCGTCCGACGCGGCGAACAGGTGGCTGTGGTACCAGCCCAGCAGCCGCAGGTCGCTGCCGCTGCGGGAGACCATTTCGTTGATCCGCAGAAAGCTCTCACCGGTGAACGTGAACTGCAGGAATGAGGCTCCGGTGCGTTCGGCGGGAATGGCCTGGGTGATATTGATCAGGTGACGGCCGGGACGGTCCCGGTCGAGGTACACGCGCCCGACGAAGAACCCGCCGTCCTCGACCTCCCCGCTGAACGGCATCGTGCGTGACAGTGCCTCGTGGACATCCGGCGCCAACAGGACCCAGTCGGTGTCGGCACCGGCGGCAAGCGGCTCGGAGACACCGAGATCGGCGGGGGTCGCCGTCGGTGGCGGCGGATCAGGGATCGGCTCGATGTGGAACATCGGCGGTCGATCGCGGCCGATGGACATGTTCACCGCCCCTGCGGCCCGGGGGGCCGGACGGACGAGGGAGATGGCGTCCAGGCCAGGCCCGGTGACACCGTAGCCCCAGAATCGCTCGTCGGGCTCGACCTGGGAGAGGATCGCCTGCAACGGCACCCCTACGACCTCCCGCAGGGAATGGGTGTGCCGGTAGACGAGTTCGTCGCCGATCGTGATGTGCACCCTCACGAAGCCGTGGCTCGACCTCAGATTGACCACCGACGGCGGACCGGGTACGTCCCGGTCGTCGGGTTGGGCGTACAGGTACAGGTGGAACCGCGCCGCGCTCAGGTCGATGCCCAAGACGGACTCGAAGACGACGATCAGGACCTGGTGCAGGTCCAGGCGGCCGATGAGAGCGTAGTCGTCGGTGCGGAAGACCTCGACCCCCAGCCGGGACTCGTCATCAGTCCAGGGCAATGAGGATATTCTGGAAGCTCGGCTCATCGGGCGCCCGTCGCGATAATGGAGTTCCACCGATATCCGTGATCCTCTGCTGGTGCGTCGCCGCCCACCGGGCCGCGGCAAGGTCGACGAAGTTCGGCCTGAGTTCCGACCCGCCGTCAGCCGCCGCCGTCGGCTGGAACAGGTCGTAGTTGCGGTATCCCGCGATGTCGATCAGCATCTGCACGATCGCGGCGAACGGCATCGCCGGATACCACGACTCGGCGAGGATGCCCAGACACACCCATCCTTCGCTGTCGGGGCGTTCCCGGCGAGCCTGGCACTCGTACGTCGGGAAGATGTTCGGGTGGAAGATCGGTGTCTGCCAGAACGCCTGAGGGGCAGTCTCGGGAAACGACCGGTCGAGCATGACGAGCACCACATGCTCGGTGATCGATGTGGGCTCGGCGTCCTCCGACGGCGGCGGTCCGAAGCTCGGCTTCGTGAATTTCAGCTGGTACTCCGTCGGCAGCGTCTCGGAGTTCACCAGGACGTCCATTCCCCCGGGCACCCCGGCCGCGAAGGCCAGCACCTGCTTGTAGGCCCGGTCGAGAGCCACCTGGCGGTCGACCGGGTTGACCGCACCGGCCCGCCCCTCCAGCCCGACGCCCAGCTGGTCACCGTCGACGACCCCCGCGTCGTGCAGTGTCGCGTCGCCGGACAGGCGTTCGCGGCCACCACCGGGAGTCATGCGGTCGACCACCAGCGAACCACCCTGCCCGGGTGCTGCCGTGGACGGTCGCTGGAGCTGGCGGGCGACGTCGCTGGCCATCGCACCGACGGTCTGCTGGGCAGGAGCGTCGTTGATCAGGTAGCGCGTGCCGTCGGGTGCCTGCACGAACAGCTCCCGCAGCAGGTAGTCGGGCTGACCGGGCGCCACGACGGTCCACACCAGTCCGGTCTGATCGAGGATGCGGGACACCCGGTTCGGTTCCCGCTGGTCGACGGCGAAGGACACCGCGTGCTGGCTCGTCCACACCTCGGTAGGTTGCAAACCGCCTGCCCGCAGCGCTGCGGCCGCCTGCTCACGTTCTTCGCCGGTGCTGGCCTGGAAGATCACATGGCAGCCGTCGCTGCGTTGCGGGAGCGGGTGCTGAGTCGGCTGGCCCTCCACATGATCCCGCCACAACTGGTGCAGCACCCTGTTACCAGGAAAGCGTTCGTGCGCCACGCTGATCATCCGCCGGTAGGGCTCGGGGATCGTGCCGCGTTCGAGGTCCTCGTCGACCAGCTGCCACCAGGTGATGGCATTGTCAGTCCAGGCCGGGAACAGGCTCGCCGGCACGCGCATCTGGCGCAGCACCGATCTAGCCGCGTCGTTGCTGGTGAAGCAGAACACCATTTCCCGGATTAGTGCGTCGTGTTCGTCGTCGCTTAGGCGCACGTCATTGGGCAGAGGCGTCGACGATACCGAGGAGCTGTCGGCCCGGCGACCGGGCTGGCTCATTTCAGCCTCAGCCACAGGAACTCCCCTCCCGCCAACCTCACCGCAATGATCTCCTCGGCGGCAATTCCAAGATCTTGCAAACGCGTTGTCCGATCCGCAGCGGCGATGGCCTCGGTAAAGCTGATCCTGAGGCGCTCACCGCAATGCGGACAGGGCGCCGTCTGGTGCGGGTACGCATGCCCGAAGGCGTACCTGCCTTCACAGTGATAGCAGATTCCGGGCACGGAGAAAAGTGTCCAAGAAAGTGGTTCGGCATCGGCCGGGAGGATGCTCATCAGCTCAGCCACAGTCGCCTTATGACTGATATCCGACACAATTGCATCGGGCACCGGGCGATGATGCGGACACGACGAATCGCGGCGCACCACCACCCACTCGGCTCGCCCCGCGCCGGCGTCCAGGGACAGCATCCGCCACGGCACGTCATGGCCGAGCAGCAGCTGTGCCGCCGCGATCGTCATCCAGGACGCGACGAGGGCAGTCGACACGATCGAGGCAGGGGCTACGGCCACGCCTGCTCGAGGGTCACACCCGACCGGCACGTCGCGTTCGGCTCGCTCGGCGGCTGTATAGGAGCAGCCGTGACAAGGCTCCTGGGGGTCCACCCGGACCCGCACCTCGCCACCCCATGGGTGGGTGCCGCCATCGATCAACCGGGCGCCGGACAGTGCGCACCTACCCAGCAGTTCCAGCCTGCTCCGCCTCGCGTCCAGGCAGCCCATGACCACATCGGCGTCAGCCAGGCGACCTAGCCCGACACCCGAGGTGAGGTCCGCCGGAACCCGCTCTACCACCACGTCCGGAGCCATTCCCGCCAGCGCCTCGGCGGCCACGTCGACCTTGTGCCGGCCGATGTCGCTCGGCCGGAACAGCACCGTCCGGCTCAGATTAGACAGGCTCACCACGTCCGGATCACAGAGAATCAGCCGACCCACGCCCATCAGCGCGAGATTCTTGGCGACCTCGTTGCCCAACGCGCCCACGCCGACGACCACGACCGTTGCGCTGGAGATCAGATCTTGGTTCCACGCGGGGATCAGTCGTTGCCGGGCGAACCGGTCTTCGATCACGTGTCGAGCCGCAACAACATCACTGGGCACACCTTCACCCTCTGTCCTGGCCGCCAACTCTCCCAGCAGACGAGGCCTCGCACCGGATCGCGATGCACTGCGGCCCGGCACAGTTGTTCCGTGGGCCGACACGGGCACAGCACGACTGTTTCCGCAGGTCGGAATGTGTGGCCGCAGAACAGGCAGGCCATCCGTTCGAACCCGCCCGGCGGTCGCCGTGCCAGGAACGGCACGTCGTCGGTGCTGGTCAGCGGCACCTCGTCCGGCGCCGGCCACGCGTCCAGCATCCCCGCGGTGAAGTCCGCGAGTTCCGGCAGATCAGGAGAGGCGCCGGCAGGGTGGGCACAACCGAGGAGCGGATCCAGATGGCGGACGTCGCCGGCATCGTCGACGACGACTCGGTCGTCGATGCGAAACGTATGCCCGCACCCGGTGCAGAACCGGCTGTGCCAGGGGGTGGCGATCGTGGTGACGAAATGTCCGGCCCGCTTGTCGGCTGTCATGGCGGCACGTGGGTCGAACGCCGCTTGCATCCCCTCGTCGAACGACTCAGCCTCGCTCGTTCCGCTCAGCGCGGTCTCTTCGACAACGCGTCGTGGTTCCGCATCCGGCCGGGTTGTCACCGCAGCACCACCAGTCCGTCGCGTAAGCGGTGCAGGCGGGAATCGCCACGTGCCATGCGGTCGGCCGCCAACATCGCCGCGGCGCCGACCTCGTCGGCCAGCCCGGAGCCCAGCACACCGTAGAGGGCGTCGGCGAATCCCGTCGCCTCGTCATCAGTGATCTCCTCGCCGTGAGCGACGATGACATCGGCCAGCCCTCGCAGGCACCGCGCGGCGTCCTGACTGCGACAGGCATTGACGACCACAGCCCTCAAGCGCACACCGTGCTGCCCGGCGAACAACCGCAACGATCCGGCGATGTCCTCGGCATGCAGCGTGACCGGCTCGCCGTGGCCATTGTCGAACACCAGCACCGGACCGTTCGCGTGGCAGGACACATGCAGGATGTGTGGCCGGGGCTCGACGAGGACCCGGTCGAGGTCACGTACCGTCGCCTGAGCGCATGACTCGGTCTGGATTCCGGCCGCCACCAGGAGCGACAGTTCCCGATCGGCCGCGATCGGCTGGGTGCCGGACGGGCTCGCCCCCAGGAACAGCGCCCGCCACGTCGTGGGGGCAGTGTGGCGGCACAGCACCTGGTTCTCCGGCCGCCCTTGACACACGACACGAAGAATGCGCCGCCGAGCATCGGGAAATGATCCAGTCTCGATGATCTCGTTGGTCAGTTGCCACCAGCCGATGCGGTTCTGCCCCGCGACCTCGGTCGGAAGCTCAGCATGGTTGAATCCCGCCGCCCGGAAAAGCATGTTGGCAGGCCCGCCGGGAGGGTAGATACGGGCTAGTTCGGATAGTTCAAGGTCGCTGAAACCTTGCGGCATCAAGAACGACTCCCAGAAGCGTCGAGGACTATTGTGCGTGATCTTTGTCGGCAGAGGGTTCGCGACCTGCACAGTATGGTCGAGCATCATCTCGCGGAGCAACCGATTGCTTCTTTGGTCAACTAATGGACACGCACCAGGGTCGACATTCGGTTGACCGGCATTCTTGCTCCGAGCGTCATGGTCAATCGGGAATATATCGCCATGACCTGGTTCCATTCCATTGACGGTCATGACACTCGGGGCTTATTCGGGGCAGCAGTCCACGGGAGGGCAGTTTCCTGCCCCGCTGAACCGGCGCGTGCCGGCCGCTCGGCCCGCTCCGACCGTCTGCCGATTACGGCACGCTAAGCGTCCGGACGCGCGGCGTTCGATTCCTGGACTGCCGGCGCAAGTACCTTCCGTCAGGCGGACTCACGAGTGACGAGCTCGGTGGGCAGGACCAGCGACTCGACGGCGTCGGCACCGTCGATCAGTTCCAGGAGCAGCCGGACGGTCTCCGTGGCCACCTGCTCCAAAGGCTGGCGAACAGTTGTGAGTTTGGGGTGAGTGGACCCGGCGATGGCGGAGTCGTCGAAGCCGCCGACGGCGACGTCCTCGGGGACGCGGCGGCCGCGTTCGCGCAGGACGGCCAGGGCCCCGGCGGCCATCAGGTCGGAGCCGACGAAGACGGCGTCGAGGTCGGGGACGCGGTCGAGCAGCTCGCGCATGGCGGCCTCGCCGCTGTGGCGGGAGTAGTCGCCGTGGGCGATGAGTTTCTTGACCGCCTTGCGGCCGAGCACGTCGCAGAAGCCTTCGAGCCGGTTGAGCCCGCCGGGGGTGTCGAGCGGCCCGGTGATCGTCGCGATCTTCTTACGCCCCAGGTCGACGAGATACTGCGCCATCTGGCGGGCGCCTTCGCGGTCGTCGGCGGCGGCGTACGGGATCACACCCTCGCGGCCCAGTACCGCGCCGCAGGCCACCGCAGGAATCGACAGGCCTTCCAGCTCGGCGAGCAGCGGGTCACCGGAGTGCGCCGACAGGAGCAGGACTCCGTCGGCGTGCCCGCCGCGCAGGTAGCGCACCACGCGCTCCCGGTCGCCGTCATCCCCGGCGACCATCATCACCAGCGCGACGTCACGCTGCGCCAGCCGCCGGGTGGCGACCCGCAGCAGGACGCTGAAGTTCGGGTCCTCGAACAGTTTCTCCTGCGGCTCGCTCAGCACCATGACGACGGTGCCGGTGCGCTGGGTGACCAGGCTGCGCGCGGCGCGGTTGACGACGTACCCGGTCTCGGCGACGGCGCGGCGGACCGCGGCGAGCGCGGCGGTGCTCACGTACGGGTCGCCGTTGAGGGCACGGGACACCGTGCCCCGGGAGACTCCCGAGGCACGGGCCACGTCGTGGATCGTGGGACGCCGCTTGTTGGTCACAGGCATCAGGATTTCACAGACCCGCCGGACAGGTCCGTTCGCCAGTACCTCTGCATGGTCAGGAACAGCGCGATCAGGGGGATGATCGACAGCAGGGCGCCGGTGATGACGAGGTTGTACAGCGCGGGCTGGTTGGCCCCGGTGGCCAGCAGCGTGTAGAGCCCGACGGTGAGCGGGAAGCGCTCGTCGTCGGCGAGCATGATGAACGGCAGCAGGAAGTTGTTCCAGATCGCCACGAACTGGAACAGGAAGATCGTCACCATGCCCGGCAGCATCAGCGGCACCGCCACCACCCGCAGCAGCCGGTGCTCGCCTGCCCCGTCGATGCGCCCGGCCTCCAGCAGCGCGTCCGGGATCGCCGCGGCGGCGTAGATGCGGGCCAGGTAGATGCTGTACGGGTGCAGGATGCTGGGCAGCAGCACCGCCCAGTACGTGTTGGCGAGCCCGGCCTTGGCCAGCAGCAGGTACTGCGGCACCGCGAGCACCACGGCCGGGACCAGGATGCCGCCGATCAGCACCGTGAAGATCGCGTCGCGGCCGAAGAACCGGAACTTCGCCAGGGCGTATCCGGCCAGCACCGACACGGCCGTGGACAGCAGCGCGCCGACGCCCGCGTACAGGGCGGTGTTGGCCATCCACTGCCAGAAGATCCCGTCGCGGTACGCCGACAGGTCCGCGATGTTGCTGAACAGGCCGGTGCCCGGGGCGAACGCGTTGGTGGTGAACAGCTCGCCGCGCGTCTTGGTCGACGCGGCGAGCACCCAGCACACCGGCAGCAGGCAGTACAGCGCCCCGAGCAGCAGCACTGCGGTCGGCGCGAGCCCGAGCGGCCGGCGTACCCCCTTGGTCGTCGTCATCTTTCCTCCCCGAACGCCTGGCGGCGCACGAGCCGCATGAACAGCAGCGACGGCACCACCGAGATCGCGGCGATGACCAGCGAGGTGGCGGCGGCGCTGTAGAGGTCGCCGGTGACGAACGCGTCGCGGTACACCTTCATCAGCGGGCTCCAGGTGGAGCTGACCGCGTTGGAGATGGGCCGCAGCGTCATCGGCTCGGTGAACACCTGGATCGTCGCGATGATGGAGAACACCGTGGTCAGCACCAGCGCGGGGGCCAGGATCGGCACCTTGACCCGCAGCGCGATGGCTAGCTCGCCCGCGCCGTCGATGCGGGCGGCCTCGTAGTAGTCGCGGGGGATGGCCCGCAGCTGGGTGTAGAGGACCAGCATGTTGAAGCCGGTGCCGCCCCAGATCGCCACGTTGACCATGGAGAACATGACCGTGCTCGGGCTGAGCAGGTCGACGCCCTCGACACCGAACGCGCGCAGCGTGGCGTGGATCGGGCTCAGGCTGGGCAGGTAGAGGAAGCCCCAGAGCAGGGTGGCGACCACGCCCGGCACCGCGTACGGCAGGAAGATCGCGATGCGGGAGAAGCGGGCCAGCCGCACCCGCGCCGAGTCCAGCAGCAGCGCGAACAGCAGGGCCAGACCCAGCATCAACGCCAGGACCATGGTGGCGTACCCGAGCACGCGCAGCCAGCCGGCCCAGAACTCCCCGTCGGCGACCGCGGTGCGGTAGTTGTCGAGGCCGACGAAGATCTCGGTGCGCGACTTGCGGCCCAGGCCCAGCCCGGAGAACTTCACCTGGCGCAGGCTCAGGTAGGCGGTGTAGCCGATGGGCGCGGCGATGAACAGGGTGAACAGCACCACCGCAGGGGTCAGGTAGAGGTAGGGGGTGGCGCCCGCGCGGTGTGCGCGGGCGCCCCGGTGTGCCTTGGTCATTCGCTCAGCTCGCCAGCGTGAAGCCGGACTTCTTCATGTCGGCGACGGTCGCGTCGTGCATCGCGCCCAGCGCGTCCGTGAAGGAGGACTTGTTCTGCAGCGCCTTGTCGAAGGCGTCCTTGTACGCGCTGTACGCGACGTTCACGTTGGGGCCGAAGGTGAAGCCCCGCGCGGTGCCGGCGATGGTGGTCGCCTGCTGCCAGAAGTCGGCCTGGTTGGCGAAGTACTCCGGCGCGGTGGTCATCAGGGCCTGGCCGCTCTTGGCCGCCGGGTAGATCGCGGCCTCCTTGATGAGCAGGTCGAGGGCCTTGGCGTCGGTGTTCAGCCAGGACGCGAACTGGGCCGCGGCCTTCTTGTGCTTGCTGCCCTCGGCGATCGCGATCGACGAGCCGCCCCAGAAGCCGGAGTAGTTCTCCCCGGCGCTCCACTGCGGCAGCGGCGCGATGGCCCACTTGCCCTTGCCGTCGGGGGCGTTGCTGGTCAGCACACCCGGCGCCCAGACCGCCGACGCCCAGCTCAGGATCTTGCCGCCGTTGAGCGCGGCGTTCCACTCCGGCGTCCACGGGGCCTGGGTGTCGACGACGCCGTCCTTGGCCAGGCCGCCCCAGAAGTCGGCGACCTTCTTCGTCGGGCCGTCGTTGATGCCGACCTTCCAGGCCTCGCCGGTGATGGACCACCACTGGCCGCCGGCCTGCTGCGCGAGCCCGGCGAACCAGCCCGGGTCCTTGCTGGAGAAGCCGCCGAGGTAGACGGTCTTGTCCTTGGCGTGCACGGTGCGGGCCGCGGCCGCGTACTCGTCCCAGGTCTTCGGGACCGTGATGCCGTACTTGGTGAACAGGTCGGTGCGGTAGTAGAACATCATCGGGCCGCTGTCCTGCGGCAGGCCGTAGACGCCGTCGGTGCCCAGGGTCACCAGGTTCCAGATGCCGTCGGAGAACTGGCCGCGCACGGCCTCGACCTCGCCCTTGATGTCGGCGACGGCCTCGGCGGCCACGAACGACGGCAGCATCTGGTATTCGGCCTGCACCAGGTCGGGCGCGTTGCCGGCCTTGGCCGCGGTCAGGAACTTCGCCGCCGCCTCGTCGCCGCCCGCCTGCTTGCTGACGGTGACCTTGATGTCGGGGTGCGCCGCGTTCCACACCGCCGCGATCTTGTCCATGTTGGGGGCCCACGTCCAGAACGTCAGCTCGACCGGGCCGGTCTCCTGCGGGGTCTCCTCCTGCCCGCCGCTCGAACAGCCCGCTGCCAGGGCGCCGACCAGCACTGCGGACATCACCAACCTGAGCCGCTTCGTACGCATAGGTCCTCCGTCAAAGGCGAATTCTCTGTGAACGTTCACAGTGCGGCACAGTGTGCTCGCCGCGTATCCAGCCCGTCAAGACCCCGTGTCCGAGGCGTTACACGCCCCGCCGGCCGACCCTTCCGCGCCGCGCACCCACGCCCTCTGCCACAACTCTTAAAGACTTGGCCTGTCAAGGGTTCCCGGATGCCACGACTCTTTAAGAGTTGCGCCAGGGGTGGGTGGGCGGCCCGGGGGAGGGCGGGACGCCCCTTTGCGGGAGGGGCGGGGTCCGTTACTGTGCACGTTCACAGACGTGCCGTGCTTGTCAGGGGGATTCGTGTCCGAGAGCGATCATGTGGTGCCGCGGCTGGGCGGGCTGGCCTTCGGCGGTGACTACAACCCGGAGCAGTGGCCCCGCGAGGTGCAGGAAGCCGACGTCGCGCTGATGCGGCAGGCCGGGGTCAACCTGGTCAGCCTCGGCATCTTCGCGTGGGCGCTGCTGGAACCGGAACAGGGCCGCTACGACTTCGGCTGGCTCGACGAGATCATCGACCGGCTGCACGCGGGCGGGGTCAGCGTCGACCTCGCCACGCCCAGCGCCGCCCCGCCCGCCTGGTTCGCCCGCCGGTACCCGCACACGCTGCCGGTCAACCGTGACGGCGTGCGTATCGGCTTCGGCAGCCGCGAGACCGCCTGCCCCAGCTCACCCGAGTACCGGCACGCCACCGTCGAGCTCGCGCACCGGCTCGCCGAGCACTACCGCGACCACCCGGGCGTGGTCATGTGGCACGTGCACAACGAGTACGGCGCCCCGCTCGGCGAGTGCTACTGCGAGACCAGCGTGCGGGCGTTCCGGGACTGGCTGCGCGAGACCTACCACGACCTCGACGCGCTCAACGCCGCCTGGGGCACCGCGTTCTGGAGCCAGCGTTACGGCGACTGGGACGAGATCGACGCCCCGCGCGCCAACCACACCGTGGTCAACCCGGCGCAGCGGCTCGACTTCGCCCGCTTCAGCTCCGCCGAGAACCTGGCCTGCTTTACCGCGCAGCGCGACGTGATCCGCGCGGCCACCCCGCACCTGCCGGTGACCACCAACTTCATGGTCACCAACTGCAAGTCGATGGACCTGTGGCGCTGGGCGCCAGAGGTCGACGTCGTCTCCAACGACCACTACCTCAACGCCGAGCAGCCTGACAACCACATCGACCTGGCCATGGCCGCGGACCTGAGCCGCTCGCTGGGCGGCGGCCGGCCGTGGCTGCTGATGGAGCACTCGACCGGCGCGGTCAGCTGGCAGCCCCGCAACATCGCCAAGCGCCCGGGGGAGATGCGCCGTAACAGCCTTGCGCACGTGGCACGCGGCTCGGACTCGGTGCTGTTCTTCCAGTGGCGGGCCTCGCGGGCCGGGGCGGAGAAGTTCCACTCGGCGATGCTGCCGCACGCCGGCACCGACTCGCAGCTGTGGCGCGACGTGGTCGCGCTGGGCGGTGAGGTCGCGAACCTTTCGGGGGTACGCGGCGCGCGGGTGGCCGCCGAAGTGGCCGTGGTCTGGGACTGGGAGTCCTGGTGGGCCCTCGATCTGGAGTGGCGGCCGAGTGTGGACCTGCGGTTCCGGGAGCGGGTCGAGGCGTACTACGCGGCGCTGTGGCGCGAGCACGCGACCGTCGACTTCGTGCACCCGGCGGCGGACCTGTCGGCGTACAAACTGGTGGTCGCCCCCAGCGCTTATCTGCTGGGGGAGGCCGCGGCGAAGAACCTGCGGTGCT
Organism: Catellatospora coxensis; assembly: GCF_016862635.1. GTDB lineage: Bacteria > Actinomycetota > Actinomycetes > Mycobacteriales > Micromonosporaceae > Catellatospora > Catellatospora coxensis. Next base: position 21,059 of record NZ_BONI01000106.1, read on the forward strand.
TCGTGGAGTCTGGCGGGCACCTGCTGGTGTCGTACTTCTCCGGGATCGTCGACGAGCACGACACGGTGCACCCGGGGGCGTACCCGGGCGTGCTGCGCGACGTGCTGGGACTGTCCGTCGAGGAGTTCCACCCGCTGCGCGAGCACGAGACGGTCACGCTGTCCGACGGTGGCACGGCCCGGGTCTGGTCGGAGCGCGTCCGCCCGGCCGGCGCGGTGACCGTCACGTCGTTCGCGACCGGCCCCGACGCGGGACATCCCGCCGTCACCAGGCACGAGCTGGGCCGGGGCACCGCCTGGTACGTCGCGAGCAGCGTGGACGGGCTGCGCCCGCTGCTGTCGGCGGCGCTGGACGCGGCCGGGGTGTCGCGCCCCCGCGGGCTGCCGGACACGGTCGAGCCGGTGCGGCGCGGCGACTTCCTGTTCCTGTTCAACCACGGAGACGAGCCGGTCATGGTGCCGGACGTGTCAGGGGTCGACGTGCTCGACGGCACCGCGTTCGCGGCAGGGGCCGTCGTCCCTGCGGGAGGCGTACGGGTGATCGCCCCGGAGTGAAAGACGGGACGTTGCCGATGTGTCTGTGAGCGTTCACATATTCGCAACAGTCGCGTCGGCTGTCAACGGCGGCGTCGCCGGGTGCCCTACCACCCGGCGGCGTCGCTCTTACATGGAGCCGTACACGGACATCGCAGTCAGCGCCCGGGAGTTGTAGTCGAACAGGGCCTGGTTCTCCCAGCCGTTGCCCGACGACGGGTTGGCCGGGTCCCAGCCGGCGCCGGCCTGCGCCGTCCACGCCGGCTCCCAGTAGAAGACGCCCATGCCCCGGCCGTTGGGCACGTTCTTCACGATGTTGACCACGGCCTGGAACGCGTCGCGCTGCCCGGTCGCGCCGGCCGGGTAACCGCAGGCGCTCGCCAGCGACGAATTGAAGATGTTGCTCTCGCCGTCGTCCTGCGCGGTGGTGAACCCGTACGCCGTCTCGGCGACGATCACCGGCTTGCCGTACCGGGAGGCCATGTCGTTGAGGTTGTTCTGCAGCCCTGACATCGGCCCGTGCCAGTAGCAGTAGTACGACGCCCCGATCACGTCGAACGGCACCCCGTACGCGACGGCCTGGTCGAACCACCAGCGGAACGTGGCGTTGTCGCCGCCCTCGGCCAGGTGCAGCATCACCAGCGTCGAGGAGTTGACCGCCTTGACCGCGTTGACGCCCGACTTGAGCAGCTGCGACAGGTTGCCCCAGTTGGACGTGCTGCCGGTGGGCAGCAGCATGCCCGGGTTGATCTCGTTGCCGACCTGCACCATGTCCGCCGTGGTGCCCTGCGCCTTGAGCGCGTTGAGCACGTCGTAGGTGTGGTTGTAGACCGCGGTGTTCAGCTGGGCGAGGGAGTAGCCCGACCACGCGGCCGGGGGCACCTGCTTGCCCGGGTCGGCCCAGGAGTCGGAGTAGTGGAAGTCGACCAGCAGCTTCAGGCCCTGCGCCTTGATCCGCTGCGCCATGGTCAGCACCCGGGCCTTGTTGTTGTACCCGTCGGCCGGGTTCACCCAGACCTTGAGCCGGGCGTAGTTCATGCCCGCGTTCTTCAGGATGGCGATGGCGTCGCCCTGCGTTCCGGAGCTGGTGTAGTACAGCGCGCCGAAGTCCTCGTTCTTCTTCAGCGACGACAGGTCACCGCCCTTGACCTGCAGCGACGTGCCCGTGGCGTTCTTGGTGAACGTCACGTCGTCCACGTTGATCCACTGGTTGGCGGCGGCGCTGGAGTAGACGCTCAGCGTGCACGACGTCGAGCTGACGTTCGCCGTCACCGACACCTGCACCCAGGTGCTGCTGCTGGTCGGGATGTTGACCTGCGCCTGCGCGCCGCCGCAGTTCTTCATCGCCAGGAATGCCGCCGACTGTCCGCCGCCCGAGCGCACCCACGCGCTCAGCGTGTACGAGCCGGTGGTCAGGCCGGTCAGCGTCTGGTACGTCTCGACGGTGTACGCCGACGCGGACCAGTGCGTGCCGCGGTAGCCGCCGCTGCGCCCACCCGCCTCGCTCTTCGACGCCGCGACCGTGCCCGACTCGGACCAGCCGGTCGGGGTCTGGCTCGCCCCGTTGGACTCGAACCCGGGGTTGGTGACCGTGGACGCGGCCGCGGCGGGTGACGCGGGCGCGGCCAGCCCCGCCACCACGGCCAGGGCTGCCGCGGCGAGCAGTGCTTTCGCTTTGTGCATGTCTCCTCCTGATGTGTGAGTCGCTCACAGACACATCGGGATCGTCCACAGGGGACCGGGCGCCCGGCTGTGAACGTTCACAGAAAACATCGACGGCGGCACGTTGTCAAGAGCGGACGCCCCGGCCAGCGGGAGTTGCTCAGCGGGCGGCGTACTGCTCTCGGGTGACGGCGAAGAACACGCTCGGCTCATCGCCGTCGACGGACTTGCCGGGCTGCTCGACCATGCCGAGCTTGCCCGCGACCCGGATCGAGGCGTGGTTTCCGGGGTCGATCGTCGCCGCGATCTCGTCCAGCGACGAGATCGCGAAGACGTGGCCGAGCATGGCCCGGCCCACCTCCGTGGCGTATCCGCAGCCCCAGAACCGCTGATGGAAGACGTAGATCAGCTCGTCGAAGTCGTTGCCGGGGGCCCGGACGACGCCGCAGTATCCGACGAAGTCGCCGGACGAGCGCTCGAAGACGGCAGACGTGCCGTACCCGCGGTCGGCGTACTTGCGCCGGCAGACCTCGATCCAATAGGCGACGCCCGCCCGGTCGAGCGTGTCGCCGTCGCCGACGTACCGCATCACCGCCGGGTCGGCGCACAGCGCGGCGAAGTCGTCGAGATCGTCGGGCGTGAAGTGGCGCACTCGCAGGCGCTCGGTGCTGAACATGTCCTCGGTCACGGACGCGACCCTATGAGGATCGGTTCGGGGGTGCGACAGGTTTGCCTCCCCGACCGCCCGCGTTGCCCGACGCACCTGCGCCTACGAAAGCAGTTGCTGCTCAGGGCCGGTTCGGGAATGCTGCCCCGGTGCAGATGCATCCTGACCAGCTCACCGTGTCCCTGGAAGCGGTCCGCGCCCTGATCGCCGGGCAGTTCCCGCAATGGCGGGACCTGCCGGTCACCGAGCTGCGCTCGCAGGGCACCGTCAACGCGATCTTCCGCATCGGCGACGGGCTCACCGCCCGTTTCCGGGTGCAGCCGCTCGACGTCGCGCAGGCGCGCCGTCGGCTGGAGGTCGAGGCCGAGGCGGGTCGTGTGCTGGCGTCCCGTACGGGGTTCCCGACCCCGGAGCCTGTCGCCATCGGCGAGCCCGGACCGGGTTACCCGCTGCCGTGGGCGGTGCAGACCTGGGTCCCGGGTGTCATCGCCACCGACGACGACCCCGGCGAGTCGGAGGAGTTCGCACGCGACCTGGTCCGGTTCATCACCGAGGTGCGTGCCATCGGCACCGGCGGCCGCCGGTTCGCGGGTGGCGGTCGCGGCGGGGACCTGCGCGGCCACGACGACTGGGTGCAGACCTGCCTGGGCCGCAGCGAGCAGCTGTTCGACGTGCCGTGCCTGCGGCGGATCTGGGAACGGCTGCGCGACCTGCCGCGTGAGGCCTCGGACGTCATGAACCATGGCGATCTCATTCCCGGCAACGTGCTCGTCCGCGGCGGACGCCTTGCCGGGGTGCTCGACGTCGGCGGGCTCGGCCCGGCCGACCCGGCCCTCGACCTGGTGAGCGCATGGCACCTGCTCGGAGCCGGACCGCGCGAGGTGCTGCGCGCCGAACTCGGCTGCGACGACCTGACCTGGGAACGCGGCAAGGCCTGGGCCTTCGAGCAGGCCCTCGGCGCGGCCTGGTACTACGTCGACACCAACCCGGCGATGAGCCTGATGGGGCGGCACACCCTGGCCCGGATCCTGGCGACGGAGTGACACGGAAGCACGGGTGCGGCCTCAGCGTCACGATTGGAGCGCCGAGGAGGCGGCCGGCGAGGCGGTCACCGTCGCGCTGGTTTGAACCGTTGTATCCGGCTGGCCGTATTGAATGGCACGGTCGAGCGTGGCGACCGGTGTGGGAGGCGGTCGTGGTGGTGGCGACCAGGGTGGTGGTGGCCGGTGGGCATGAAGGTGCCGGATTGGGTGCGGCAGTTCTTCCTGATCGTGACGGGGGAGTCGTGGCCGCAGGCCGATGAGGACCAGTTGCGGGCCCTGGCCAGGTTGTACGCGGCGTTGGAGGAGATCCTGGCCGCGGTGGAGGAGGAGCTTGTCGCGATCGCGGACGCGGTCGAGGGCGGGGGTTGGAAAGGTGAGGCCGCGCAGGCGGCGCGGGCGCGGCTGAAGGCGCTGGTCGACAGTGGTGCGCTGCGCAAGCTGGTCGACGCGGCGGGCAAGGTGTCCCGGTACGCGTTCGACGCGGGCGCGAATGTGGAGTATGCGAAGGCGTCGATCCTGGGGCAGTT
>NZ_BONI01000107.1 GCF_016862635.1 Catellatospora coxensis
GGAGCAGGTCAACCGCATGGTCCGGGTGCGCCGCGACCTGGCCGCCGCGCTGGGCCGCGAGCCGTCCATCGCGCAGATCGCGGTCGCCCTGGAGATCCCGGAATACCAGGTCATCGAGCTCATCTCGTACGACCGCGAGCCGGTCAGCCTGGACCAGGCCGTCGGCGAGGACGGCGAGAGCGCGCTGGGCGACTTCGTCGCCGCGGTCGACCCGCGCGGTGACGCCGCCGACGCGCTGGCCCAGGGTCAGCTGCGCGACGAGGTCGAGATCGTGCTGTCGACGCTGTCGACCCGCGAGCAGGCCGTGATCCGGCTCCGCTTCGGCCTGGACGACGGCCGCCAGCGCACGCTGGACGAGGTCGGCAAGGAGTTCGGCCTGTCCCGCGAGCGCATCCGGCAGATCGAGAAGACCACGCTGCTGAAGCTGCGCAGCGGCGAGCGCGCCGAGCGCCTCTCGGTGTACGCCGCCTGACGCTTCTCCGAGCAGCTCAGCGCACAGCCCCGGCCGGTAGGTCGGGGCTGTGCCGCGTCCGGGTCCCGCGACGGCTCAACCTTTTCCGGCTGTCGGGTGTTCGTGCGGGTGGACACACGAGGGGAGACCGGCCCGATGCCCGACGACGACTTCGAGGCGTTCGTGGAGCAGCGCTACAGCGCGCTGTTATGCACGGCGTACCTGCTGTGTGGTTCCCGCGATCGGGCGGAGGACCTGCTGCAGAGCGCGCTCGCCGCGGCGCTGCCGAAGTGGCGGCGGATGGACCACCCCGAGGCGTACCTGCGCCGGGTCATGGTGAATCAGCTGGCCAACGTCTGGCGGCGGCCGATCCGGGAGATCGTGACCGCGGTGCTGCCGGACCGGCCGGGGCACGATCCGGCGATCGAGGACCGCGACGAGCTGTGGACGGCGCTGCGCCGCCTGCCGGTGCGGATGCGCGCGGTGCTGGTGCTGCGGTACTGGGAGGACCGGTCGGAGCAGGAGACCGCGCAGATCCTGGGGGTGAGCGTGGGCACGGTGAAGAGCCACGCCTCGCGTGGCCTGGACCGGTTGCGTGAGCTGGTCCCCGCCCCGTCGATGACCGCTGCGAACGGGGAGAACTGACATGATCGACGAACTTCGCGCCACCCTGGACCGGCACGCCGACGACGTCAGGCCGCGGCCCGAGCCGTACGCCCGGGTGGTTCGGCTGCGCCGGCGACGCCGGCAGCAGCGGGTGACCGTCCTGGCCGTCGTCTTCGTGCTGCTGGTGACCACGCCGACCATCTGGCTGCTGACCCCGCCGGGGGACGGACCGCACCAGCCCGCCGCGTCCGTGCCGGCCGCGCTGCTGCCCCTGCTGAGGTCTCCCACCAGGGGCAGCCTCGCCGGTGACGCGGCGTTCCTGGAGGTGATGCGGCGGCGCACCGCGGCCGAGGTCGGCTCGGTGCGCGGCAACCCGGGCGACGGGCCGTACATGCCCACCGACCCGGACCGCATCAAGGTGCTGTTCGCCGGGGACATCGGCTCGCGGCGCTACGTGCTCACCGCGGGCATGGACGGGTGGCCGCTCAAGGCGGCGTTCCTCGGCGACCCGGGTGAGGGGCCGGAGGAGCTGTACCAGACCGGCTCCGGATCGCTGGAGGCCGCCGAGGAGACCAGCTTCGGCACGGGCGACGGGGTGCACCCGGAGGAGAGCTTCCTGCTGCTCGGACCGGTCGGAGCGGTGTACGAGGAGGGACAGGCGCAGTGGTCGTCCACCGGCGTGACCCGGACCTGGCACCCGGTCGAGGTCCCCGACGGCTACTACGCCGTGGTGGAGGTCACCCGGAGCCAGCGGCTGCGGGTGCGGCTCGGGGACACGGTGCTGCGCGAGGTCCAGACCTACCCGGCTGATCCGGGCGCGGCGGTGGGACTCGACCCGAAGCCGTACGGCGGGCGGGGCACGGCCTTCCCCGACGTGGCGGAGCAGGTCGGCAGTTCGCTGCTCAGGCTGACCCAGCTCGCGGGCACCGGTGCGACGCTGCGGGTGCTGTGGAGCTCGCAGGTGCCCGCGCCCGGCGCGGCCGGCGCGACGGGGCGCGCGGCGACCGTCCAGGTGGTGACGACTGACGGGGGTGGGCCGTACTTCACCGGGATCGCCGACGCGGACGGCAACTGGCGGGACCACCCGACCGGTTCCGGCTTCGCCGCCGGGCCGGAGCAGGCGCTGATCGTGATGCGCCTGCCCAGTTACGCGGCCGAGGACAACCAGCGGCTGCAGATCATCGCGCCACCGGCGGCGGTGCGGGCGGAACTGGTGCGGGACGGACAGGTCGAGGAGGTCCCCCTGACCAAGGGGGCCGGGTGGTGGACCGAGGCGGGCAAGGTGACGGCGACCGTGCGGGCGTACGACGCCGCGGGCAACCTGCTGGCCACGGCCGAGTTCACCGACCTGCTGCCCCCGCAGTGCGACCGCCTCAACCCGCCGACCTGCCAGGCGCCCGAACCCGCGCCGTCCACTCCGGACGCGATCGGACCGACGGGCTGACCGGCCGGACCGGCGCCGCACGGGGAGCGCCGGCCGGCCGGATCCGGCGACGTCACCGCCGGCCCCGCATAAGCGCTGCTCAGCTGGCGGCAGAGGTTAGGAAGGGCACCTTCCACTACGCATGGCGAGTGGAAGGTGCCCTTCCTTATCGCAGTTGGCGGGGGCCGGTGTCGGGGCGGGGGGTGGAGGTGGCGAGTTCGCCCAGGGCGTGCAGGACGGAGACGCCGGCCGGGTGCACCAGGATCGGGTTGAAGACGAGGTGGCGCAGGCGGGCGGTGTCGGCGGCGAGCTGTCCGATGCGTACCAGGAGCGCGGCCAGCGCGTCGGCGTCGGCGGCGGCCAGCAGCGGCGCGGCCTTCGGGGCGCGGACCAGCGCCGCGGCGTCGGTGTCGGTGAGCGGGGCGGCCCGCCAGGCGCGGTCGCCGACGAGTTCGGTGACCGGGCCGGCCAGGCCGAACCCGACGACGGGCCCGAACGCCGGGTCGTCGACGACCTCGACCACGCAGGCGATCCCGGGCGCGACCATCGGCTGCACCAGCACCTCGACTCCCGCGCCGAACAGCTGCTCCAGGTCGGAGTAGGCGCGCCGGGCCTCGTCCCGGCCACCCAGGTTGAGGCGCACCGCGCCGAGGTCGATGCGGTTGGGCCGGTCGGCCACCTTCAGCGCCACCGCGGCCCCGTAGCCGCGTGCGGCGGCGGCGACCTGCTCGGCTCCGGCCGCGCGGGTGCTCGGCACGACGGGGATGCCGTACGAGTCCAGCAGCGTGTCCAGGTCGGGTGCGGCCGGGTCGGCCCCGGGCGGCGCGGGCGGCAGCGTGCCCGCGGGCGCGCGCAGCCAGGCGGCGCGCCGGGTCACCTGCGCGAGCGCCCGTACCGCCTCCTCGATCGAGCGGTAGGACGGCACCCCCGCGGGGCCCTGCCCGGCGAGGAAGCTCGCCAGCACCGGCTTGTCCGCGTCCCGCACGGCGTCGGCCAGCGCGTCGGCGTACGGGCCCAGCAGCGCCGTCTCCGCGCTCTGGTCGGCGGCCAGCGGGCCGGTCGGCAGCGGCGGCGCGACCACCACGACCACCGCGTCGGTGTCGTCGCTGTGCAGGGCGGCGTGCACGGCGGCGGCGAACTCGTCCGGCTTGGCGGCCGGGCCGACCGCGCCGGAGCGGCCGACGCGCAGCCCGGCGGCCCGGATCTCGGCCGAGGCCAGCGCCGCCAGCGCGAACGCGTTGCTGACCACCCCGATCCGGTCGCCGGCCGGCAGCGGCTGGGCCGCCAGCAGCGTCGCCACGTCGAAGAGCTCGCCGACGGTGCCGACCTCGATCACGCCGGAGTGCGCCCGCAGCGCCTGCATAGCGGCCTCGTCCAGGGTGGACCCGCCGTGGCCGGTGTGCCCGGCCAGCATCACGATCGGCTTGTGCCGCCCGACGGCGCGGGCGATCCGGGCGAACTTGCGCGGGTTGCCGAACGACTCCAGGTACATCGCGACGACGTCGGTGTGCGGGTCCTCGGCCCAGAACTGCAGCAGGTCGTTGCCGGACACGTCGGCCCGGCGGCCCGCGCTGACGAAGCCGCTCATGCCCAGCCCGCGCCGCTCGGCCTCGGCCAGCAGCAGCAGGCCCAGCGTCCCGGAGTGGCAGAACAGGCTCACCCGGCCGGGCGTGGGCAGCCGCGGCACGAGCGTCGCGTTCAGGCTCACCGCATGGTCGGCGATGCCGAGGCTGCCCGGCCCGATCACGCGCATCCCCGCGACGCGCGCGGCACGGACCAGGTCACGCCGCTGCGCCGGGTCCATCTCGGTGAGCACCAGCAGCCCGTGCACGCCTGCTGCGGCCGCGTCGGCCAGCACCTCGGGCAGCGCGGCGGGCGGCGTCGCCACGACCGCGAGATCGATCCCGGAAACGCCCGGCGTCTCTCCCCCGCGGCCCAGGCCGGACCCCGGCTCCCCGGGACGGGACGGGCCGCCGATCGGCGCGGGCCTACGCGGATCAGGCGCACCGGCCGCGGTCACCGGGGCGCCGCCACCGCCGGCAGGCGGCGCGGGCGGGGGCGGCGGGCTCAGGTCGGCGAGCGAGCGCGTTCCGTCCGGGTGCACGTGGTGCACCGGACCCGCGAACCCGCCCGCGCGAAGGTGGGCCAGCACCGCCGCGCCGACGCCGTGCCCCGACGCGCTCGCGCCGTAGACGGCGACGGCTCGCGGGCGCAGCAGGCGGGCCACCGAGCGGGCCTCGGTGCGCTGCTCGCGGTCTGCCTGCACGGCGCGGGAGCGTTCGGTGGGCGCGACCGGGAAGGTCAGCGTCACCACGCCGTCGGCGTAACGGCGGGTCACCTCGTACCCGGCGTCGGTGAAGACGCGCAGCATGGCGCCGTTCTCCGGGAGCACCTCGGCGACGAACCGGGTGATGCCCGCCTCGGCGGCCGCGGCGGCCAGGTGCTCCAGCAGCACCGAACCGACGCCCCGGCCCTGGTAGGCGTCCTCGACCACGAACGCGACCTCGGCGTCGACGGCCTGCTCGCCGAGCCGCTCGTAGCGGCCGACCGCGACCAGCCGGTCGCCCGCGGCGACCACGAACGCCTCCCGGTCGGTGTGGTCGACGTTGACGAACCGGTGCAGGTCCCGGGCGGGAATCCGGGGGTACGGCGAGAAGTAGCGCAGGTAGCGGGTGCGCTCGGAGAAGCGCGAGTGCATCGCCACCACGGCGTCGCCGTCGTCCGGCGTGATCTGCCGCAGGTGGACCGTGGTGCCGTCGGACAGCAGCACATCCGCGCCGGTCACGGCTCAGTCCCGGGGATCGTGCGGGTCGAGCCCGTGCAGCGGGAAGACCGCCTTGCGCGCCGCCATGATCGCGCGATCGAGCTGGTCGCCCTCGGCTTCGGGCTGCCACGGGGTGTACGCGGTGTCGCCGCCGTCGGTGAGCGTGCTCGGCACCGCCCGCCCCGGCACCCGGCGCGCGGCGAACTCCCGCCACGACTCCGGCAGCACGGTGGCCGGATCCAGCGGCTCGCCGGTGACCATCGCGAGCAGGTGCGTCCAGGCCCGCGGCACCACCTCGACCAGGGCGTACCCGCCCCCGCCGGTGGCCACCAGCCGCCCCTCGCAGACCTCGTCGGCGAGCGCGCGCACGGCCAGCTGCGCCGCCCGCTGCCCGTCGACGGTCAGCCGCAGGTTCGCCAGCGGGTCGAGCCGGTGCGTGTCCGCGCCCGCCTGCAGCACGATCAGCTGCGGCCGGAAGGCGCGCACCACCGACGGCACCACGGCGTGGAACGCGCGCAGCCAGCCCCGGTCGCCGGTGCCCGGCGGCAGCGGCACGTTGACCGCGGTGCCCTCGGCCTGCGGGCCGCCGGTCTCCTCGACGTAGCCGGTGCCGGGGAACAGGGTCAGCGGGCCCTCGTGCAGGCTCACCGTGAGCACGCGCGGGTCGTCGTAGAAGATCTCCTGCACGCCGTCGCCGTGGTGCACGTCGACGTCGATGTACGCGATCCGCTCCGCGCCCTGGGCGAGCAGGTCGGCGATGGCGACGGCGGGGTCGTCGTACACGCAGAACCCGGCCGCGCGGGCGGGCATCGCGTGGTGCAGGCCGCCCGCCACGTTGACCGCGCGCCGGGTCCGGCCCGACCACACGGCCCGCGCCGCGGCCAGGGTCGCGCCGCAGACCAGCGCCGACGACTCGTGCATGTGGTCGAAGACCGGGTTGTCCGGGGTGTTGAGGCCGTACCCGCGGAAGAACGGGTCGTCGGGCGCGGCCCGGACCGCGTCCAGATAGTCCCGGCGGTGCACGCGCAGCAGCTCGGCCTCGGTGGCCGGCTCCGGCGCGACCAGCTCGACGCCCGGCCGGTCGAGCACGCCCAGCTCCCGGGCCAGCGCCATGGTCAGCTCGACCCGCACCGGGTTCAGCGGATGGTCGCCCAGGTCGTAGCCCAGCAGCGCGTCACTCCACACCACCGTCGCAGTGGGGACCTGGCTGCTCATCCGCGGCCGACCGGCCGGGACGGGTCGGTGATCCAGTGGCTCCAGGAGCCGACGTACAGCGCGGCGTCGGTGCGGCCCGCGGCGTGCAGGGCGAGCACGGTGTGCGCGGCGGTCACCCCGGAGCCGCAGTACGCCCCGACCGGCGCGTCACCCAGGTCCGCGAACACCTCGGGCAGGTCGGCGCGCAGGGTGCCGTCGGCGTTGACCAGCTCGCCGTAGGGCAGGTTGCGGGCGCCCGGCACGTGCCCGGCGACGGCGTCGATCGGCTCGGTCTCGCCCCGGAAGCGCGGCGCGACCCGCGCGTCCAGCAGCACCCCGTCGGCGGCGAGCGCCGCGGCGCCGGCCGCGTCCAGCACCGGCATGCCGCCGGGCAGCACGGTCACGTCGCCTCGGACGACCTCGACCGGTTTGTCGGTCACCTCGCCGCCCGCGGCGGACCAGGCGGCGAAGCCGCCGTCGAGCACCCGCACGTCGGCGTGCCCGGCCCAGCGCAGCGTCCACCAGGCCCGCGCGGCGGCCATGCCGTCACCGGCGTCGTAGACCACGACCGGCCGGCCCTCGCGTACGCCCGCGGCGCGCAGCGCGCCCTCCAGCGCCTCGGGATGCGGGAGCGGATGGCGGCCACCCGCTCCGGGCGGCCCGCACAGGTCGCGGTCCAGGTCGACGAATACCGCTCCGGGCAGGTGGCCGACCTCGTAGTCGTCGCGGCCGGGCGGGCCGGACAGCCGCCACCGCACGTCCAGCACGGTCGTGGGCTGCCCCGAGCGGAGCCGGCCGGCCAGCTCCGCCACAGTGATCAGTGGTGTACGCACATGAGCCAGTCAACACCATGGGCGCGCTGTGTCGTACCGCACTGTCCCACCCGGCTGCGAGACTTCGCGCCGAGCGGTTCGCGGCCGGTTCGTCGGAGATGGACGAGGCGCTCGCGACAACGACGGCGGTCGGTGCGACACTGCTGAAACCCGCCCAGAAGGTGGAGTGGGGCGGCTATTCGGGCGACTTCGCCGATCCGGACGCACCTGTCGGGGAGGTGGCATACGACCCGATCCGGCCGCTCGACGAGGCAGACCTGCGCGAACCGCCATGAGCGGCGCGGCCGCAGGTTGATCAACCGATAGACGCCGACGGGTGTCGCTGCGGTGACACGCAATAGAATCGCAGCCAGCGACTTGGAGAGGACCCGTTCATGTCCGACCTCATTGACACCACCGAGATGTACCTGCGCACGATCCTCGAGCTCGAGGAGGAGGGCGTGCCGCCGCTGCGCGCCCGCATCGCCGAGCGCCTGCACCAGAGCGGCCCGACGGTCAGCCAGACCGTGGCCCGCATGGAGCGCGACGGGCTGCTGACCGTCGTGGAGACCGACCGCCACCTGCAGCTGTCCGAGGCCGGGCGGGCGCACGCGGTCGCCGTCATGCGCAAGCACCGCCTCGCCGAGCTGCTCCTGGTCAACGTGATCGGCATGCCCTACGAGGAGGCCCACGAAGAGGCCTGCCGCTGGGAGCACGTGATGAGCGACGCCGTCGAGAAGCGGGTCTACGACCTGCTCAACCGGCCGACCCGCTCGCCGTACGGCAACCCCATCCCGGGCCTGGACGCCCTGGACATCAAGCCCCGCGACACCGAGGGCGGCGACACCCCCGAGCGCAACCTGGCCTTCCCCGGGCTCACCGGCCAGGTCGTGGTGCGCCGGATCTGCGAGAGCGTGCAGACCGACTCGGAGGTGCTGCGCCAGCTGCACGCCGCCGGCGTCGACCCGGGCGCGACGGTCACCGTCGCCCAGGAGCGCGACGGCGTCTCCATCGACCACGGCGGCGAACCCGTTCGCCTGCCCCGCGAGGTCGCCTCCCGGGTGTTCGTCACCAGCCGCTGACAGTGAAACAGGCTCCACCTGCCGTTCTGGGCGGCTGGTGGAGCCTGTTCTCGTATCCGCCTCAGACGCCCGCGCGGTCGATGTCCTTGGCGAGCTCGACGACGCCGGGCAGCAGGGCCGCGGCGTCGCCGCCCTCGGGCAGGGTCACCTTCAGCACCAGCAGGCGGGCGTTGCCGGCGAGCCAGCCCACCTCCGCGTACGGGCCACGGCCCTTGGCGGCGGGCTTGAGCTGCGAGTAGGCGACCTTGCCCAGCGCCGGCACGGCCTTCGCGCCGTCGGGCAGCATCGCGTCCTTGAACACGGCGACGTCGGCCTTGGTCGGGCTCACCGACAGGCTGAGCTCCGGCAGCGCCGCCTCGGTCGGCCGGGCCACGCACGTGTTGGTCTTCTGGTGGTTGGCCGCGCCGGCGACCGCCATCCGCACACCCAGCCGCTGCTCGATGCGGGCGGAGTCCAGCAGCAGGCACGCGCCGGTCGGCGCGGGCGGGCTGGGCGACACGACCCGGGGCGCCTGCGTCGAGGGCGGCTCGTGCGCCGACGCCCCCGCGCCGGAGCAGCCCGCCAGCAGCGTTCCACTCGCCATCAGCGCCATCACCCTCGTCCGCACCGGACCAAACTAGCCGCTGCCGGGGTACGCCGAAAGTCCGCTCACGTTCAGGTGGCGTGCCTAGCCTGGTCCCATGACGGGAAAAGTGGTGCATTTCGAGCTTCCGGCCGACGACATCGAGCGGGCTCGCGCCTTCTACACCGACGCCTTCGGCTGGCAGCTCGACGCCATGCCGGAGTTCGACTACATCTGGGCGCGCACCGTGGCCACCGACGACCGGGGCAACCCGGCCGAGCCGGGGGCGATCAACGGCGGCATGACCCGGCGCGAGGCGCCGGTCACCGGGCCGGTCATCACGATCGAGGTCGAGGACGTCGACACCGCGCTCGCCAAGATCGTCGCGTGTGGCGGCCGGGTGCTCCAGGAACGCCAGGCCGTGGGCACGACGGGCTTCACCGCGTACATCGCCGACACCGAGGGCAACACCGTCGGGCTGTGGCAGAACGCGTGACGGGGGCGGGACCCGCCCACCCCCGTCTCCGCGAACCGGTCAGCCCACCTGCTCGATCTGGCTGCGGACCTGGATGAACTCGGCCTTGACCTCGTTCACGGTCTTGAAGTACCAGACCACCATGCCCAGGCTGCCCTTGTCGCCCCAGGCGCAGACCACCAGCGGCACGGACTCGGTCTTGGCGCTGCCGCACTTGGCCTCGCCACCCAGCGGACCCGGGTCCACCGGGACGATGCCGGTCGCGACCACACCCGACGTGCCCATGCCGGCGAACGCCGCGTCGACCTCCTGGCCGGGATCGGTGATACGCGCCGAAGCGGCGAAGATCATCACCAGGTCCTGCTTCGCCTGGTCGCCGTAGAAGGCCGCCACCGCGCCCGTCGCCGACGGCAACGAGGCCTCGAAGCTGCTCTTCATGGTGTCGGTGACCGTCTCCAGCTGCGGGTCGGTCGACTTCGGCCGCCCGGCGAGCGTCGCGGGCGCAATCACGGTGATCTCCTTGGCCGCGGCCTGCGCGCTGGCCGAGGCGAGCACGCCCTCGACCTCCTGCTCAAGCTGGTCGGCGGTGTCCTTGAGCAGGTACCACGTGCCGAGGCTGCCGCCACAGCAGAGCAGGAGCACGCCGAGCGTGATGCCGATCCACAGGCCCGCCCGCGACTTCTTCGGGGCCGGCGGCACCGGGTAGCCGGGCTGCGCGGGATAACCCGGCTGCACCGGGTAACCCGGCTGGGCGGCGAATCCCGGCTGCTGGGGATAGCCGGGCTGGGCGGGGTAACCGGGCTGCTGGGGGTAGCCGGGCTGCTGGTCCGGAGACGGGGGCGGATACGACATGGGGGCTCCTGGCACTCGAGGGTCAGCGCATCGTATCGGCGTACCCCGTCATCCCGGGCCTGCCGTGTCCGGGTCCGGACTGCCGGTGCGAACCCGTGCCCCGGGGAGAAGATGGGGGCATGACCGCCAAGCGACGCATCGGCAGCAACGGACCCGAGGTGAGCGCCATCGGCCTCGGCTGCATGGGCATGAGCTTCGCCTACGGGCAGCGCGACGACGAGGGCTCGGCCGCGACGCTGCGGCGCGCCCTGGACATCGGGGTGACCCACTTCGACACCGCCGACATGTACGGCTTCGGCCACAACGAGGAACTGATCGGGCGCACCATCGGCGACCGGCGCGACGAGTACGTCCTGGCCACCAAGTTCGCCAACCGCGGCGAGCTGGACGCGCAGGGCAACCTGGTCCGGCGCTGGGTCGACTCGTCGCCGCAGTGGGCCCGCGAGGCGCTGGAGGACTCGCTGCGCCGCCTGCGCACCGACCGCATCGACCTGTACTACATGCACCGGCGCAGCCCCGACGTGCCGATCGAGGACACCGTCGCGGCCATGGCCGACTTCGTCAAGCAGGGCAAGGTGCGCTTCATCGGCCTGTCCGAGGTCAGCCCCGCGACGCTGCGGGCCGCGCACGCCGTGTTCCCGATCACCGCGGTGCAGATGGAGTACTCCCTGTTCACCCGGTTCGTCGAGGACGAGATGCTGGCGACCTGCCGCGAGCTCGGGGTGGGCCTGGTGGCGTACTCCCCCGTCGGCCGCGGGTGGCTCACCGGCAAGATCACTTCCCCGGCCGACCTGGCCGCCGACGACTTCCGGCGCACCGTGCCGCGTTTCGCCGAGGAGAACTTCGCCCACAACATGGCCCTGGTGCAGGCCGTCCGCGAGGTCGCCGACGAACTCGGCGCGACCCCCGCCCAGGCGGCCCTGGCCTGGCTGCTCGCCCAGGGCGACGACGTCCTCCCGATCCCGGGCACCAAACGCGTGCCCTACCTGGAGGAGAACACGGCCGCCGCCGACCTGGTCCTGACCCCCGACCAGCTCCACCGCCTCACCCAGGCCGTCCCACCCGGCGCGGTGGCCGGCGAACGCTACGCCCCCGCCGGCATGTCCACCGTCAACCAGTGACCAAAGGAAGGGCACCTTCACATCGCTCCGCGATGTGAAGGTGCCCTTCTGACACCGATCAGGTCGTGAGCAGGGCCGGGCTAACCCGTACGGGCCAGCCCGGCGACCGCCGCCAGCATCAGCGCCGCCCCGGCGGCCGCCACCGGGGTGATCCGCTCCCCCAGCAGCCCGACCGCGATCAGCACTCCCGCCACCGGCTCGACCAGGGTCACCACGGCTGTCACCGTCGCCGGGACCGCCGCCACCCCGGCGAAGAACAGCCGGTACGCCAGCGCCGTCGGCACCGCCCCGAGGTACAGCAGCCAGCCCACCGTCCCGGCGAGCCCGCCTGCCGACACGTCGGCTGGACCGCCCGCCGCCGGCAGCAGCCCCTCCACCAGCGCGATGGGCAGCACACAGCACGCCGCCACCGCGAACGAGCCGACCGTGGCCCCGGACAGGTCGCCCCCGGCCCGGCGCGAGTAGATCGTCACCACGGCGTACCCGGCAGCCGAGAGCAGCCCGAACCCCACCCCCAGCACCGGCGCGGACCCGGCCTGCACGCCGCCTCCCACCAGTAGCACCAGCCCCGCCAGCCCCACCGCCACCGCGGCGACGCGACCAGCGCTCAGCGCCTCGCCGAGCGCCCAGCGCGCCGCGAGCGCGATCACCACGGGGCAGGCCCCGAGCGTGACCACGGTGCCGACGGCCAGCCCCGCGTACGCGATCGAGCCGTAGTAGGCCGTCTGGTACACCGCCAGCCCGGCCCCGAGCACCAGCGCGTCCCGCCGGCGCGCGCCGAACCGCTCACCGAGGGCCAGGTGCAGCCCGGCCAGCACGGCGATGCCGAGCACCAGCCGCCAGAAGGACACCGCGACGGGCCCGAGGCCGCTGGTGCGGTAGAGGACCGCGGCGACCGCGCCGCCGGTGCCCCAGGCGGTCGCCGCGACCGCCACGTAGAACATGCCGCGCCCGTACGACGCGGTCCGGCCCGCGCGCGACGGCGCGAGCCCTGTGCTGGACTCCATCTCTTCCTGTCTCCACTGCTCGATGGCCGACGATGCCGCGTACGCGGACGGGCCACCGGACGTGCGGCGAGTGCCGTCACGTCAGTGGTGCGACGCCGTCCGCCTCAGGCGACCGGCGGGGAGATGATCGAGCGAGCCATGGGCGCGATGCTATCCGGGGAATGCGCGGCGCATCCAGGGAGTTGTCCGATGCGTGGGAATCCTGGAGGAGTACGAGCGCGGAAGGCTGTTCTTCGACTACGGCGACTACATCACGGCTGCCCAGATCCTGGGACCGGTGGTGGACGAAGCCCCGGACGACGTGGCGCCCCGGCTGCTGCTGGCGCGTGCCTACTACCACTCGGCCCAGCTGCACCGGGCCGAGGAGCAGCTGCGCCGGGTGCTCGACCACGACCCCGCGGAGCACTACGCCCACCTCATGCTGGGCCGCTGCCTGCAGCGGCAGAGCCGCCACGACGAGGCCCGGCCGCACCTGCGCATCGCCGACGCCATGGGCATCGGCGGCACGACCGCCTGAGGCCGCTCGACCGGCGCCGGGGCCGGACCTCGTTGCCCTGTCCGGCCCCGGACCCGCGTTCACCGTGCCGGCGTCCGGGGCGCGCCACGGGCAGGGTCACTCGTGGTCGTAGAACTCGACCGTGATGCCGCTGCGCCGGACGGTCACCGTGGCGTGGTCGCCGAACGCCTCCAGCAGCACATCGCCGAACCCGCCGCCCCGGACGGCGTCGGCGAGCGCCCGCACCCGCTCGTAACGCTGCTCGTCGTCGCCCTCATACGGCAGTTCGGTCCGCGGGTAGGAGCCCCGATCGGACAGGCAGCGGCCGCCCAGCGTCGGGTGCCTGTCGGCGTACTCGCCGACCGCCAGGTCGCGCCAGTCGTCGTCCGCGTCGTCCTCGGTCGTCCGCGCCCAGAACGACTCCGCGCTGAACACGCACGCCTCGCCGTCGTTGAAGTACGGCGTGTACTGCTGCCAGCCGAACTCCACGATCGCCTCGTCGTCGAGCACCGCGGTCAGGATCGGTCTCAGCTCCGACAGCGGGCGCTGCGGCACCCGGTCACCGGCCGTGATCTCGCCTTCGACGGGAATGCCCAGGAAACTCGTGTGGCTCAACGGTGGTCCTCTCCCAACAGTGTCGACAACGGCACCTCTTTGCGCTGCGCACCCGACATCCACGGCTTGATCGCCATACCCGCGATGTAGTCGGCGGGCGAGGGCAGCCAGCCCAGGTCCTCCAGGATGTGCCGCTCGGCGATCAGCCGCACCGGGATGCGCTTGCGCCCCACCTGCAGCGTGTCGCCGAAGATGCGCTGGCACAGGTAGACGCCCGCGGTGTGGTGGTACATCGAGCGGTGCCGGACGTCGCCGATGATCTGCTTCGAGGAGTCGATGAACTCCTCGATGGCCAGGTAGTCCTCCGGCTCACCACCCCACTTGCGGGCCGCGGACTGCGCATGGTGCCACGAATTCATGGCGCGAAGGTTAGGCAGCTCCCCCGACAATTCATGATCGGTGCCAGGATGGCCTGATGGCGGGAGACAACGCGATACGCAGACTGGACCTCGGCTACTTCATCCGGCCCGCCGAGGAGGCCGGCGGTCCACACCCGAGGGTCGAGGCGGTGCTGGCGTACCTGGTGGACGGCGCGGACGGGCTGATCCTGTTCGACACCGGCCTCGGCCACGGCGACGACGAGACCGAGGCCCACTACCGGCCGGTCCGCCGCCCGCTGCCGCAGGCGCTGGCAGACCATGGCGTACGCCTCGACGACATCGCCCTGGTCGTCAACTGCCACCTGCACTTCGACCACTGCGGCGGCAACCCGCTGCTGCCCGGCCGCCCCGTGTTCACCCAGCGCACCGAGCTGGCGACCGCGCGGGCCGGTAACTACACCTTCGACCACCTGGTCGACTTCCCCGGCGTCGACTACCGGGAACTCGACGGCGAGGCCGAGATCAGCCCCGGAGTGTGGATCATCCCGACGCCCGGCCACACGGCCGGACATCAGAGCCTGGTGGTACGCGGCCCCGACGGCGTCGCCACCGTGCTCGCCGGGCAGGCCTACGACCTGGCCACCGACTTCAGCTGCGCCCAACTCGCCCGCCGGGCCACCGCCGACGGGGCGGCCGCCCCGCTACCGCCGTACCACCCGTGGCTCGACCACCTCGCCACCCTCGACCCGCAGCGCGTCCTCTTCGCCCACGACGCCGCGGTCTGGCACGCCTGACTCAGGAGCCTTCGGTCCAGTAGCGGTTCAGCCGCGCCACGGCCTCCTCCTTGGTCATCCCGGCGACCACCGGCTCGGCCAGGCCCACCCGATTGATCAGCAGGTAGACGAGGTCGGCCGGCAGCGCCTCGGCAGGCACCTCGGGCTCGCCCCGATCCGGTTTGATCCCGTCCTGAACGCAGCGCCTGAACTCGACCTCGGCGACGTCGAGCTGATCACGCAGGATGTGGCTCCAGATGCCCGGCCCGTGGGTGGTCCGATCGACGGGGTGCGAGATCCTGGTCCGCAGGATGCGACCGTCCTTGAGGTGGAGTTCGTAGGTGACGTGGTGGGTTCCGGTCCGGCCCCGCGCGTCGCGCACCCGATTCCAATCCTCCACGTGGCAGAAGGTCTCGTGCGCCTGCCTGGTCGGCTGAGGCCAGCTCATCGACCGGCCCCGACGAGCCAGTCCCGCAACTGCTCGTCATCGCTGAGGCTCACCAACTGCACCAGTCCCCAGTTGCCGGCGTGGTTGGGTGCGTCCAGCAGATGGTCCTGCCAGTCCTCCGCGTACTCGCGCAGCGCGAGGACCATCTCGTCCAGCGCCTCGTCGAAGGTCGCACCGTCGGCTGCCACCGGCAATCCCGGGATGAACACCGACCAGCCGCCGTTCTCGGCGACGACCTGCGCCTGCGAGGGGCTGACCACCGAGAGGAAGTGCCGGAGCCGTTCCCGGTCCACGAAGGCAGTCGTCCTGCTGTCGCGCCGCACCGTGGCGACCCGGCCTCGCTCGGCAGCA
Source organism: Catellatospora coxensis (assembly GCF_016862635.1). GTDB lineage: Bacteria > Actinomycetota > Actinomycetes > Mycobacteriales > Micromonosporaceae > Catellatospora > Catellatospora coxensis. The sequence goes on from NZ_BONI01000107.1 coordinate 15,353, forward strand.
TCGAGCAGGTCCTTCAGGTGCGTACGAGCATCCGTGTAGCTGTCGTAGTGAACGGCCGACATGGCGTCCCCCTGTTCTGTCCTCCTCCAGCCTGCCCGGGACCCTAAGTACGTCAAGTACTCAACGTACTTAGGTCGGCCCGCTCTCTGTCGCAAAGACAGAAGAGGGGCCGGGCGGCAGTGCCACCCGGCCCCTCTTCTGTCGTGACGGTGTCAGCTGCAGCCGCTGGTCGAGCCGCAGCCCTCGCAGACGTAGCAGCTGCCCGCGGGGCGCATCTTGGTGCCGCAGGTGTAGCACAGCGGCGCGTCCGAGACGCGGCCCGTGATGGACTCCAGCACCTCGGTCGAGGAGCCGATCCGGGTCGGCGCGGCGACCGGGACCACCGCGGACGTCACCGGGGCGGCGGTGGCCGCCGGCGGCACGTACTCCGTGCCCTCCTCCTCGGCCCGCAGCCGCGCGGCGCGCTCGGCGGCGGTGAAGACGCCCAGCTCGGCCCGCTGCTCGTAGGGCAGGAAGTCGAGGGCGAGGCGGCGGAAGATGTAGTCCATCACCGAGTTCGACAGGCGGATGTCCGGGTCGTCGGTCATGCCGGCGGGCTCGAACTTCATGTTCATGAACTTCTCGACGTACGTCTGCAGCGGCACGCCGTACTGCAGCGCGACGGAGACGGCGATCGAGAACGCGTCCATGACACCGGCCAGGGTCGAGCCCTGCTTGCCCAGCTTGAGGAAGACCTCACCGAGGCCGTCGTCGGGGTACGACGACGCGGTCAGGTAGCCCTCGGCCTCGCCGACGGTGAAGGAGACCGTCTGCGACGGGCGCTTCTTCGGCAGGCGCTTGCGCACCGGGCGGTACTCGATGACCTTCTCCACCACCGGGGCGGAGACGGGGGCGACGGCCGTGGCAGCCGGGGCCTCCTTCTTCGCGACCGACAGCGGCTGGCCGACCTTGCAGTTGTCCCGGTAGATGGCCAGGGCCTTGAGGCCCAGCCGCCATCCGTCGAAGTACATCTGCTCGACCTCTTCGACCGTCGCCGACTCCGGCATGTTGACGGTCTTGCTGATCGCGCCGGAGATGAACGGCTGCACCGCGGCCATCATCAGCACGTGGCCCATGGGCGCGATGGAGCGCTCGCCCATCGCGCAGTCGAAGACCGCGTAGTGCTCCGGCTTGAGGCCGGGGGCGTCGACGACGTGGCCGTGCTCGGCGATGTACTCGGTGATCGCCTCGACCTGCTCCTCCTGGTAGCCCAGGTTGCGCAGGGCGCGCGGCACGGTCTGGTTGACGATCTGCATCGAGCCGCCGCCGACCAGCTTCTTGAACTTGACCAGCGCCAGGTCCGGCTCCACGCCGGTGGTGTCGCAGTCCATCATGAAGCCGATGGTGCCGGTGGGGGCGAGCACGCTGGCCTGGGAGTTGCGCCAGCCCTGCTTCTCACCGAGGGTGTTGCCGGCCTTCCACTGCTTCTGCGCCTCCTTGGCCACCAGGGTCGCGACCGCACCCACGGGCTTGATGGCGTCCGCGGCGGCGGCGTGCTTGCGCATGACCCGCTGGTGCGGGGTGGCGTTGCGGGCGTAGCCGTCGTACGCGCCGACGACGCCGGCCAGCTCGGCCGAGCGCCGGTACGCGACACCGGTCATCAGCGCGGTGATCGCGGCGGACAGCTGGCGGCCGCCCTCGGAGTCGTACGGCAGGCCCGACGCCATGAGCAGCGCGCCCAGGTTGGCGTAGCCGATGCCGAGCTGCCGGTAGGCCCGGGTGTTCTCGGTGATCTTCTGGGTCGGGAAGTCCGCGAAGCAGATGGAGATGTCCATCGCGGTGATCACGAACTCGACCGACTTCGTGAACCGCGCGACGTCGAACGAGCCGTCCGCGCCGAGGAACTTGAGCAGGTTCAGCGAGGCCAGGTTGCAGGACGTGTCGTCCAGGTGCAGGTACTCCGAGCACGGGTTGCTGGCCGTGATGCGGCCGGTCTCCGAGCAGGTGTGCCAGTCGTTGATGGTGTCGTCGTACTGGATGCCGGGGTCGGCGCAGGCCCAGGCGGCCTCGGCCATCTTGCGGAACAGGCCCTTGGCGTCGACGGTGTCGATGACCCGGCCGTCGAGGCGGCCCAGCAGGTCGAAGCCCTTGCCCTCCTCGACCGCGGTCATGAACTCGTCGGAGACGCGCACCGAGTTGTTGGCGTTCTGGTACTGCACGCTGACGATGTCGCGGCCGCCCAGGTCCATGTCGAAGCCGGCGTCGCGCAGCGCGCGGATCTTGTCCTCCTCGCGCGCCTTGGTCGCGATGAACTCCTCGATGTCCGGGTGGTCCACGTCGAGGATGACCATCTTGGCCGCGCGGCGGGTGGCGCCGCCGGACTTGATGGTGCCGGCCGAGGCGTCGGCGCCGCGCATGAAGCTGACCGGGCCGGACGCGGTGCCGCCCGAGGAGAGCAGCTCCTTGCTGGCGCGGATGCGGGAGAGGTTGACGCCGGAACCGGAGCCGCCCTTGAAGATCAGGCCCTCTTCCTTGTACCAGTCCATGATGGAGTCGACCGAGTCGTCCACGGACAGGATGAAGCAGGCGCTGACCTGCTGCGGGCTGGCGGTGCCCACGTTGAACCAGACCGGCGAGTTGAAGCTGAACACCTGGTGCACCAGCATCCAGACCAGCTCGTGCTCGAACAGCTCCGCGTCGGCGGGGGTGGCGAAGTAGCCGTGCTGCTCACCGGCGGCCCGGTAGGTCTTGGCGACCCGGTCCACCAGCTGCTTGAGGCTCCACTCCCGCTCGGGGGTGTCGACCGCGCCGCGGAAGTACTTCGTCGTCACGATGTTCGTCGCGTTGACGCTCCAGAAGTCGGGGAACTCGACCCCCCGCTGCTCGAAGTTGATCGAGCCGTCGCGCCAGTTCGTCATGACGACGTCCCGGCGTTCCCAGGTGATCTCGTCGTACGGGTGCACGCCCTCGGTCGTCCACACCCGCTCGATCTTCAGACCTCCGGCGTTCGCCCGCGTGCGCTTCGCGCTCGCCGTGGCGTTCTCCCCCATCGTCAGCCCCCTCAAGGTTCTCTTTTAACAACAAACAAACTGCACGTTCTGATGCCGAGCGTCAGCCCGCGACCTGACCGGCGGGCAGCCCGCTGTCGGCCTCGTCGGAGGCGGGTTCGGCTGCCTCTTGCCCAGCCGCCCGGGTTTTAACCGCGGCCCGCAGGGCCTCGATCTCCCGGATGAAGTCCTCGGCGGACTGGAAGTCCTGGTACACGCTGGCGAAGCGCAGGTAGGCGACCTCGTCCAGGTCGCGCAGCGGCCCGAGGATGGCCAGCCCGACCTCGCCGCTCGGCACCTCCGCCGCCCCCCGCGCGCGGACCGCCTCCTCCACCCGCTGCGCCAGCAGCGCGATGGCGTCCTCGTCGACCGGGCGGCCCTGGCAGGCCTTGCGCACGCCGCCCATGATCTTCGAGCGGCTGAACGGCTCGGTCACCCCGCTGCGCTTGACCACGGCCAGCACCGACTCCTCGACCGTGGTGAACCGCTTGCCACATTCGGGGCAGTGCCGGCGGCGGCGGATGAGCTGGCCGTCGTCGGCCTCCCGGGAGTCCACCACGCGGGAGTCCGGGTGCCTGCAGTACGGGCATCGCATCGCTGTCACCTCCCACGTCGTCGTCACTCTCCGGTGGCGTCCGGCCCGCATTCCGGGCACGCCACCGCTGACGTCCGCGTCGTCGCGGGCGCCCGGGGGTGGGTGCGGATGCGGGGGTACGGCCGTACCCCCAGTTGGGGCTCTTACCCCAATCTATGGGCGGTCGGCTCGGTGCCACCACAAGATGTTGGGGTTGAACCTATGCCCCAACCGACGCGTAGGCAAGTTGAAACGCGCTTGCGAGTGGCGTGTCGCGGACAACAACACGTACCGTCACCCACTCGTGAAACATGCGTGACACCGTCGACAGAGTCGTACAGATGTTTGAAACTGACATCATGTCGCATTAGTGTGTCCGGTGAGAGTCGCCGCCACTGTCACTATCCACCGGAGGTCCGACATGTCCCCGACCGAGCGAGCGTCCCGGCCCGGCCGGCCGCCCGCGGCGCCTGCCGGCGCGGGGCCTGTGCGCGCGGTCGCCGCGACCAGCGCCTCCCCCGCGGACCTGCAGTCGGCCGACCTGAGCAGCCGCCAGAAGCGCATCCTCGCGGTCATCCGCGAGTGGGTGGAGCAGCACGGCTACCCGCCGACCGTGCGCGAGATCGGCGAGGCCGTCGGCCTGGTCTCCCCGTCCTCGGTCGCCTACCAGCTCAAGGAGCTGGAGCGGAAGGGCTTCCTGCGCCGCGACCCGTCGCGCCCGCGCGCGGTGGACGTGCGCACCCCGGCCGACGCCGACGACGAGGCCGCGCTGGCCGCCCGGCCGACGCCGGTCTACGTGCCGCTGCTCGGCCGCATCGCCGCCGGTGGGCCGATCCTGGCCGAGGAGTCGATCGAGGAGGTGCTGCCGCTGCCGCGCGAACTGGTCGGCCAGGGCACCCTCTTCTCGCTCCAGGTCAAGGGCGACTCGATGATCGAGGCCGCGATCTGCGACGGCGACTGGGTCGTGGTGCGCCAGCAGCCCAACGCCGAGAACGGCGACATCGTCGCCGCGATGATCGACGGCGAGGCCACGGTCAAGGTCTACCGGCTGCGGGAAGGGCACGTGCAGCTGATGCCGCGCAACCCGGCCTACGACCCGATCCCGGGCGACGCCGCGGTCATCCTCGGCAAGGTCGTCTTCGTGATGCGCCGCGTCTGAACCTGACGGCAAAAGCGGCCCGCCCCCGACGGGGACGGGCCGCTTTTCCGTTCACGCGTCAGCGGTACTGCTCGTAGCCCTGCTGGCTGGGGTAGCCGCCGTCGGGCTGGTAGTACGCGGGCTCCGACTGGTAGGCGCCGTCGTGCACCTGGCCGCCGCCGTACTGCTGACCCTGGTACTGCTGGTGCCCGCCGTACTGCTGGCCGCCGTACTGCTGCCCGTAGCCCGGCTGGGGCTGGTTGCCGTAGCCCTGGTTGCCGTAGCCCTGCTGGCCGCCGTCGTAGCCTTGGCCGCCACCGTACTGCTGGCCGCCGTACTGCTGGCCGTAACCCTGGTCGTAGCCGCCGCCCTGGCCGTACTGCTGGCCGCCGTACTGCTGCCCGTAGCCCTGGTCGTAACCGCCGCCCTGGTCGGCGTAGTAGCCGGACTGGTAGCCGCCCGCGCCGACGCCGACCGGCGCGAGCATCGTGGTGGCCGAGTTGTCCGCCGGCTCGAAGTCGTCGTCGACGTCGCCGCCCTTGCGGCCCTTGCGCTTGCGGCCCTTGATCACGCCGACCACGCCGAGCACGACCAGCAGCACGCCGAACACGCCGACCCCGGACAGCGCGATGTACAGCTGGCCGATGTCGTCGAAGAGGTTGAGGTACCAGGCCTTGCCCGCCGCCTCGGGGCCCTTCTCCGGGGCCGCCTCGACGAACTCCTCCACCGACGGGGTGTAGCTCAGCAGCGAGGGCTTCTGCGCGGCCGCGGTCGCGGTCTTGGTCTGCTCGGTCTCGGAGACGGTGACGAACTTGCCGTCGGCCGTGTAGGTGATGGCCTCGCCGAAGGGCTCCTCCGGCAGGTGCGTGACCCGCGGCTTCTCCTTGGTCAGCGCGCCGGCGATGTCGTTGCCCTTGATGTCCCACTCGAACGCGTCGGCGTACGTGCGCAGCACGACCTTGGTGCCGTCGGCGTTCTTGGCCGCGCCGGTCACCTGGCGGCGGCCCAGGCCGCCCATCGGGTTCGCGGTCGTGGTCCGGGGCAGGGTGAGCGAGCCCAGTTCCTTCATCGGCGTGGGGTTACCGCCCGCGACCAGGTCACCGGTGGGCGCGAAGAGGTAGGTCTTGCCCTCCGCGGCGGTGAAGTCCCAGTCCTTGGTGACGATGATCGGCTTGCCCTCGCTGTCGATGATCAGCGCCTCGGCGTCGAACTTCTTCGCCGGGTACGACATCCGGTACGGGCCGGTCATCTTGCCGCCGGCGAACTTCCACAGCGCGATGCGGGTGCGTTCGTGGGTGACGGTGAAGTCATCGGGGTTGATCCGGGAATCACCGGTATCGGCGACCCAGATCGCACCGTCGGGGCCGACTGCGACGTCCTCGGGATCGAGAGCGCCGTCACCCGTGTACTTGTACGAGTTCGTCACCTTGCAGGCGGAGTTGAGCTTGAACAGCTTCATGTTCGACTTGACGTCGTTGCTGTCGTTGATCGCGTAGTACGAACTACCCACCGCGACCAGGCCGGACAGCTCGGTCAGCCCCGGGGTGTTCGTTGACGGGCCCGTGACGGTGCAGACCTTCTTGCCAGGCACGGCCTTCTCCTCAGCCGCCGCACCGCTCGGAGCCGGGCTGGGCTCGGCCCCTACGGGGGCGCCGAGCAGCCCGACTCCAAGCGCGGCCGCGAAGGTGGCCGCACCTGCCTTCACCAGGATTCCCGTTAACCGCATTCGGACAGTCTGCCACGAGTTGCCGGTGTCCTGTGTCACGCGCTCCAGGTGGTCACATCGGGCACATGTGTAGTCACCCAACGCAACCGTCCGCACATCGCGAAAGTGAATGTCAGCGTCTAGTGTCCATTTTGCGGCCTTGGCGGTCCACGGAACGGCTGACACCATCCGTCCGAACGACAGGAACATCCTCTTTTCGGGTGACGACCTGGCCGACGACACGGGGAGAACTTTGCCGAGGCGCCTTATTCCGCCTGCCCTCCGGTCGAAGGACCGACCACTGGGCTTCTGGTGTCACGTCCGTCACATCGACTGCCGCCACACAGGCGTCCTTGAGGTCTCGTCGCTCACGGCTCGACGCGGAGGGGTGGATGCGCGACACGTCGCGCATCCACCCCAGCGATCACTCAGACAGCCACTGACTATCGTCAATCCGATACGGCACCAGCTCAGCAGCCAGCTCCCGGTCAACGCGAACCCTCAGCTGGGTTCCGGCGGCGGTGTGTCCCGACGCCAGCACCTCACCCCTGCGGTGGACCTTCGCCACCAGGTCGCCCCGGTCGTACGGGACGCACGCGACGATCTCCACCGCCGGCACCGGAAGCTTCGACTCGATGATGTCGCGCAGCTCCTCGATGCCCTGCCCGGACCGGGCCGACACGAACACCGCGTCGGGCCACTCCCGCTTGAGCCGCAGCAGCGTCTCCTGCGGGGCGGCGTCGGCCTTGTTGACCACCAGCAGCTCGGGCAGCCGGTCCGCGCCGACCTCGGCCAGCACCTCGCGCACCGCCCGCACCTGCTCCTCGGGGTCCGGATGGGCCCCGTCGACCACGTGCACCACCAGGTCGGCGTCGGCGACCTCCTCCAGCGTGGAGCGGAACGCCTCGACCAGCTGGTGCGGCAGGTGCCGCACGAAACCGACCGTGTCCGACAGGGTGTACACCCGGCCGTCGCGCGCCTCGGTGCGGCGGGTCGCCGTGTCCAGGGTCGCGAACAGCGCGTCCTCGACCAGCACCCCGGCTCCGGTGAGCCGGTTGAGCAGGCTGGACTTGCCCGCGTTGGTGTATCCGGCGATGGCCACCGACGGCACCGTGTTGCGGCGCCGGCCGGCCCGCTTGGTGTCACGGATGACGCTCATCGCGGTGATCTCCCGCTTGAGCTTGGCGATCCGGGTGCGGATGCGCCTGCGGTCGGTCTCCAGCTTCGTCTCACCGGGACCGCGCAGACCCACGCCGCCGCCCGCGCCGCCGCCGCGACCGGAACCACCGGTCTGCCGCGACAGGGCCTCGCCCCAGCCTCGCAGGCGCGGCACCAGGTACTGCAGCTGCGCCAGCTCGACCTGGGCCTTGCCCTCCTTGCTCTTGGCGTGCTGGGCGAAGATGTCCAGGATCAGCGCGGTCCGGTCGACCACCTTGACCTTGATCTTCTGCTCCAGGTTGCGCAGCTGGCTCGGGGACAGCTCGCCGTCGCAGATCACGGTGTCCGCGCCGGTCGACTCCACCGCCGCCCGCAGCTCGTCGACCTTGCCTCGGCCGATGAACGTCGCGGCGTCAGGCTGGCTGCGCCGCTGGATCAGGCCTTCGAGCACCTGCGAGCCGGCGGTCTCCGCGAGCGCGGCGAGCTCCGCGAGGGAGTTCTCCGCGTCCACGACGGTGCCGGAGGTCCAGACGCCCACCAGCACCACCCGCTCCAGCCGCAGCTGCCGGTATTCGACCTCGGTGACGTCGGCGAGCTCGGTGGAGAGTCCCGCCACCCGGCGCAGCGAATGCCGCTCCGAGAGTTCAAGGTCACCGGTGGTCTCTTCGGCCACCAGGATGTCGGGGAAAGTAGGCAAATCTGCTCCTTCGTCTCTCGATCTGTCGGCTTCAAGGTTGGCACGGAAGTACCCGGAGCGCACCTGTGTTACCCGTGCCAGCGCGGCGAACGTTGTCAGCGGTTACTGGAGGGTTCAGCGGGCGGTGGTGGGGCCGCGCCCACGGAGTGGGAAAATGGGGCGACTGACTTCACGAAAGGCGACATCGTGCCCACTACGCGTCTGCCCAGCGCCGGATACTCCATCACCGTACGCGTGGCGGTGATCGCCGACTCCTCGGCGATCGGCCGGCTCACCATGGCCGTCGGCGAGGCGGGCGCCATCGTCACCGCGGTCGACGTGGTCGACTCCGACCACCTGCGCGTGGTGGCCGACGTCACCTGCGACACGGCCGACAGCGCGCACGCCGACCAGGTCGTCAAGGCGCTGGAGTCGATGGAGGGCGTGGAGGTCCGCAAGGTCTCCGACCGCACGTTCCTGCTGCACCTCGGCGGCAAGATCGAGGTCACCTCGAAGGTCAACCTGAAGACGCGTGACGAGCTGTCCCGGGCGTACACCCCGGGGGTGGCCCGGGTCTGCCAGGCCATCGCCGACAACCCCGAGGACGCGCGCCGCCTGACCATCAAGCGCAACACCGTCGCGGTCGTCACCGACGGCTCGGCCGTGCTCGGCCTGGGCAACCTCGGCCCGGCCGCCGCGCTGCCCGTCATGGAGGGCAAGGCGGCCCTGTTCAAGCGCTTCGGCGGGGTCGACGCGTGGCCGGTGTGCCTGGACACCCAGGACACCGAGGAGATCATCAAGATCGTCAAGGCGATCGCCCCGGTGTACGGCGGCATCAACCTCGAGGACATCGCCGCGCCGCGCTGCTTCGAGATCGAGGCCCGGCTGCGCGACCTGCTCGACATCCCGGTCTTCCACGACGACCAGCACGGCACCGCGATCTGCGTGCTGGCCGCGCTCACCAACGCGCTGCGCGTGGTCGGCAAGAAGCTCGCCGACGTCAAGGTCGTCGTCTCGGGCGCCGGCGCGGCCGGGACCGCGATCATGAAACTGCTGCTGCGGCAGGGCGTCGGCGACGTCATCGCGTACGACCGCCGCGGCGCGCTGCACCGCGACATGGCCAACCTCGGCCCGAACTGGCAGTGGCTGGTCGAGCACACCAACAAGGACGGCTACTCCGGCGACCTGCCCGGCGCGATCGTCGGCGCGGACGTGTTCATCGGCGTCAGCGCGCCCAACCTGCTGACCGGCGACGACATCGCCCGGATGGCCCCGAACGCGATCGTGTTCGCGCTGGCCAACCCCGACCCGGAGGTCGACCCCCGCGAGGCCCGCAAGCACGCCGCGGTCGTCGCCACCGGCCGCTCCGACCAGCCCAACCAGATCAACAACGTGCTGGCCTTCCCCGGCGTCTTCCGTGGCATGCTCGACGCCCAGGCCAAGGAGTTCACCGAGGAGATGGCCCTGGCCGCCGCCATGGCGATCGCCGACGTCGTCGGCGAGGAGAAGCTCAACCCGAGCGTCATCGTCCCCAGCGTCTTCGACGCCCGCGTCGCCCCCGCTGTCGCCGCCGCCGTCCGCGCCGTCGCCCAGCAGTCCAGCACCTCCTCGGTCCTCGACTCCGACCCCACCCCCATCCCGGAGGCGTAACCGGGTCCCGCCCCGCACCAAGGTCATCCGACTTGCCTGGCACCTGTGCGTATCTTGACGCGCCTTTCGCCCAG
>NZ_BONI01000108.1 GCF_016862635.1 Catellatospora coxensis
CCCGCCCGCCGCGACGGCGCGCGGTCTCGCGGCGGCTCGCCGGCGTCCTGTCGGGGTGCCGTCGCTGCGAAAGAAACCCCAGCTGAGCAGGGCTTCGAAGGCCTTGCGCCTAGTGGCGCGACGGTTGCCCCGTCTCGATCAATGTGGAACCATTGACGAGTTTCCAAGCTGACGGAGTTCGATGAAGATTTCGCATCTCAGCAGGCTGAGTGGAGTTTCGGTCCCGACCATCAAGTTCTACCTACGGGAACAGCTGTTACCACCCGGGGTGCCGACGGCGCGCAACCAGGCCGAATACGACGAGGCGCATCTGGCCCGGCTGCGCCTCATCCGGCTGCTGACCGGCGTCGGTGACATGAGCCTGGCCGCGGTGCGCGAGGTGCTGGACGCCGTCGACGGCGACGACGTCTCGCCGGCCGGCCTGGCGCAGGTGGTGAACCAGGCGCTGCGGGCCGAGTACCCGGTGTCCCCACCTGGCAGCCGGACCGCGTACGCCGACGTCGGACGCCGCGTCGACGGCTTCCTGGCCGGCATGGGCTGGCAGCTGTCGACCGGGTCGCCGGAGCGCGAGAGCCTGGTCCGCGTGCTCGCCACGCTCGAGGACCTGGGCCTGCCCGGCCTGCTCGAAGAACTCGAGCCGTATGTCGAGGCGGCCGACCGGATAACCGCGGCGGAACTGGACCGCCAGCAGTCCATCAACGACGCCGCGACGATCGTCGCCAGGATCGTCCTGTTCGAAGTCGCCTTTGCGATAGTTCGCAGGATGGCCTTCAGCCATCATTTGTCACCGCGCGCGGACACCAATCCACAGGGCGCTTCGGCGCCCCTTTTAACGCCCAAGGGATAGCGAGATCCTCGCTCGGCCGGGGGTGCGTCCCCGGCACCTCGGGAATCCCGGGATCGACCGCATTCCCGGCGACCCCTTCAATCTTGCTCGGTCGCTTCCTTGAGCGCAGTCTGAGCATTCCCCGAGAAGACACCTCCGCCGGATCGCGCCACGATATCGAGGTCGAGGACGGCGTCGAGAATTCTGTCGGCCTCGGTAGCCAATCAGTCGTCTCCTCGCCCGGCGTCGTTGCGCCCGGGCGATGAGTCCTGCCACCGAGGGGATTCCATGGACCCAACACCCGGCCTGCTCCGTCGGCTGAGCCCGGCGGCACTCGTGCTGGCCATGGTCAGCACGCTGTTCGTCGTAGCCCAACTTCCCGAGGTCTCGGCCGCCGACCGGGCGTCGCTGGTGTCCCGGTACGCGTTCCGGGAACTGCCCATCGCCCTGCCGCCCGGGCTGCCCCAACGCACCGTCCGCGAGGTCAACCCCAAGTACCGGCACATCCGGGCGTGGATCTCGTCCGTCGGCGCGGCCATCGCCGTCAACGACCTCGACGGCGGCGGGCGACCCAACGACCTGTGCCTGGTCGACACCCGCTCCGACGCCGCCATCGTCACCCCCGCCCCCGACAGCGGCGACAGCTATCCGCCGTTCGTGCTCGACCCGGCCCCGCTGCCCACCGGCGCCACCATCTCCCCGATGGGCTGCGTCCCGGGCGACTTCAACCGCGACGGGTGGCACGACCTGCTCGTCTACTACTGGGGACGCACCCCGGTGCTGTTCCTCCACCGCGCCCAGGCCGGACCGCTGAGCATGCGCAGCTTCCTGCCGACCGAGCTCATCCCCGGCCCCACCTCGCCCAGCGGCGGCTACCACGGCAAACTGTGGAACACCAACGCGGTCGCGGTCGCCGACTTCGACGGCGACGGCGGACCCGACATCGGCGTCTTCAACTACTTCCCGGACACCGCGGTGCTCGACCCGCAGGGCCAACCCATCGTGCAGATGAACCACTCGATGTCCCGGGCGCAGAACGCCGGCGGCGCCCACGTGCTGCGCTGGACAGGCGCCGACGCGACCTCCGTCCGGTTCGAGGAGCAGGTGGCCATCGACCCGGCATTCGCCACCGGCTGGACGCTGGGCGCCTCGTCGGCCGACCTCGACGGTGACCTGCTGCCGGAGCTCTACCTGGCCAACGACTTCGGCAACGACCGCTTCTTCCACAACACCTCCACGCCCGGCCGGATCCGGTTCGAACTGGCCGAGGGCAGCCGCGGACCGCTGGACCCGAAGTCGCTCGTCGTCGGGCACGACTCGTTCAAGGGCATGTCGATCGAGTTCGGCGACCTCGCGGGCACCGGCCGGTTCGACATGTTCGTCAGCAACATCACCTCCAGCTGGGGCCTGGAGGAGAGCAACATGGTCTGGCGCAACGACGCCGCCGACCCGGAAGACGCCCGGCGCCGCATGGCCGACGGCGAGGCCCCGTTCCGCAACCAGGCCGCGAAGATGAACATGGCCTGGATCGGCTGGGGCTGGGACGCGAAGATGGCCGACTTCGACAACAGCGGCCAGGTCGCGCTCGTGCAGGCGGTCGGCTTCGTCAAGGGCAAGATCAATCGATTCAACTGGCTGCAGGAACTGGCGATGACCAACGACCTGCTGCTGCGCGAACCCGACATGTGGCCCAAGGCCGAGCCCGGCGACGACATCTCCGGCTCGCAGCCGTTCGCGTTCTGGGTCCGCGAGGACGGCGAGAAGTTCGTCGACATCAGCGCCGACCTCGGCATGACCGACACGACCCCGAGCCGGGGGATCGCCGTCGCCGACACCAACGGCGACGGACGCCAGGACTTCGCGGTGGCCCGGCAGTGGGGGCCCCCGGTCTACTACCGCAACACCGGCACCACGCAGGGTGACTTCCTGGGCCTGCGGCTGCACCGCCCGGTCACGACCGGCACGCCCGGCGGCCCGATCGGCACCCCCGCCTACGGCGCCGTCGCGAAGGTGACCATGGCCGACGGCAGCACCCGCGTCGCACAGCTCGACGGCGGCGGCGGCCACTCCGGCAAGCGCAGCTTCGACGTCTTCTTCGGCCTCGGCCAGTCCGGCGGCAAGCCGGTCGCGGTCGAGCTGTGCTGGCGCTCGCTGGACGGCGCGACTCACCGCCAGCGGCTGGACCTGGCCGCCGGCTGGCACGACATCATGCTCACCGACAAGGCCCAGGAGGTGCCGTCGCGATGACCCACGTCGAACAGGTGGCCACGCCATCCATCACGGTCCGCAGAACCCCCGGGCAGCAGACCCGCACCGACGCGGCGTCCGCCACCGGCACCGCGCCGGCGACGAAGGCGGCCCGGGTCGACAACGCCGACCCCCGCTACAAGGCACTGCGCAACTTCGCCATCTCCATGAGCGTCTTCAACATCCTCGGCTACACCGTGCTCGGCTTCGAGCAACCCTGGACCTGGCCGCTGTTCGCCCTGGCCGTCGGCTACACCACCGAGATCGTTATCGAGCTCGTCGCGGCCTGGGCGCAGCGGCGGCCGGTGGGCTTCCGCGGGCACGGCGCCTGGGGCGTCTACACGTTCCTGCTGCCGACCCACATCACGGCGCTGGCGGCGAACATGCTGCTCTACGCCAACGACCTGTTCTGGCCCATCGCCTTCGCCGTGGTCGTCGCGATCGGCCAGAAGGCGGTGCTCCAGGCGCCGATCAAGGGCCGGATGCGGCACTTCATGAACCCGTCGAACTTCGGCATCACCATCACGCTGCTGGCGTTCTCGTGGGTCAACGTCGCCCCGCCCTACCACTTCACCGAGAACGTGCCGGACATGATCCGTATCGCCGTCCCGCTGATCATCCTCACCGCCGGCACCGTGCTCAACGCGGTGCTCACCAAGAAGGTGGGCCTGATCGTCGGCTGGCTGGGCGCGTTCGTCATCCAGGCGCTGATCCGGCACTGGATCTGGGACGTCGCCCTGTGGGCGTCGCTGGCGGTGATGACCGGCGTCGCGTTCGTCCTGTTCACCAACTACATGATCACCGACCCGGGTACGACGCCGACGCCGTTCAAATGGCAGTTCATGTTCGGATCGAGCGTGGCCATCGTGTACGGCGTGCTCATGCAGTTCAACATCGTCTACACGCTGTTCTTCGCGGTCACGATCGTGTGCCTGGCTCGCGGCATGTTCTGGTGGGGTAAGTACCTGCTGGAACGGCGCAAGCCCGGCGCGGCGGGCACGCCGAGGTTGGCTGCCACCGGCTGACCCCGCCCTGGAGCCCGGTGGCGGGTCACGCACGACCCGCCACCGGGCTCCGACGCCGGGACGCGGGCTCGATCCTCCTGGAGCGCTTCCGTGGTTCGGGCTCGGAATGATCTAGACGGAACAGCTTGATCGCCTGTACGAAGTGACACGAAACGGACACGGGGGGCGTGTGCGCACCCCCGCCTGGAGTGCGCTACGCTGTACGGGCTGCCGCGGTGGGAGATCATCTCGGCAACGGGCTGTAGCGCAGCTTGGTAGCGCACCTGACTGGGGGTCAGGGGGTCGTCGGTTCGAATCCGGCCAGCCCGACAGCGAGAGGGTTTCCGGTCACAGGCCACGGAGACCCTCTTCTTTGTGGTCCAGGGATGCCGGTCAAAGTCAAGTACACCGCTGAAGGACCCTTTGACTGGGCGAGGCTGTTGAGTGGCAAACCTCAATGCAGGAAGTCTTGGTCGGGCCGGGGATCTCCATGCCCCACGTCGCGCTGCTGTGGGTAGGCCGGCCTTGTCCCGGGGCGGCAGCGCGATCAGGGCGAACACGGCAGCGAACAGGGTGGACAGGACGGGAGGCCTCACCAGAAGCGGAGGCTCGGCGAGCAGCGCCACGGACATCGGTGCCAAGGCTGTCGCGCCTCGGCGCGCGTCGAGGACCAGTACCGCCGAGTTGACGCCGGTGGGGTGGAACGCGGCAGCCGGCGAGTTCGGCGCCGGCACGTGAGCCCTCGAGGTATCCCAGCCGGGTCAGTCGTATACACCATCGGCGAATATTCGGCGACCCGCAGTGTCGGTGGAAGGCAAGAGGCGACCACGTGCCGCAGTCAGCGAGCCAGGCGCACGAAGCCACGTGTTCCGTGCGCCTCAATGTCCCAGTGGGTGCCGAACGCGGGCAGGTTGCGGATCTGGATCCGCCCGATCTCGTCCGGCACCTTCGGGTCGAGTCGGATCTCGCGTTCGTGTGCTTCGAGACCGAGCATGACCTTGACGAAGGCGAACGGTGCTCCGGTCGCCCACGCCTGCGGGCTGCACGCGGTCGGGTACGGGACGGGGAATCCGCTGTGTACGCGGGAGAAGCCGGCGAACGCCTCGGGCAGCCGGTACGCGGAGTGGGTCGCTGCTTCGATCTGGGCCAGCGCGATGCGGTTGGCCTCGTCGCGGAAGCCGTAGCGAGCCAGGCCGAGGGCGATGATCGAGTTGTCGTGTGGCCAGATGGTTCCGCTGTGGTAGCCGATCGGGTTGAAGCCCTGATCCTGATTGGACAAGGTGCGCACACCCCAGCCGCTGAACAGGCTGTCGGACATCAGGTGTCGGACGACTTGATCAGCGCGCTCCGAGGGCACGATGCCCGACCACAGCAGGTGGCCGAGGTTGGAGGTGACCGAGTCGATGGGGTTCTTGTCGCCGTCGAGGCCGACGGCGTAGTAGCCACCGCGATCGTCTGACCAGAAGTCTCGGTTGAACCGGGTGAACAGTTCCTGTGCCTCGCGGGTGAGTCGCTCGGCCAGTTCGGCGTCGCCCATGACGCGGTCCGCGAGTTCGGCGGTGCGCACCTTGGCGTCGTAGGCGTAGCCCTGGATCTCGGCGGCTGCGATGGGCAGGTACGGGATGCGTCCGTCGTGGAACTGCATGCCGTCCCAGGAGTCCTTCCAGCACTGGTTGCCCAAGCCCTGCGACGAGCGGGTCGCGTACTCGATGTATCCGTCGTTGTCGCGGTCGCCGTATCGGTCGATCCATTCCAGGGCAGCGGTGACGCGGGGCCAGCGTTCGCGTACGAATGTCGCGTCGTCGGTCATGCGCCAGTATTCCGACAGCAGAATCAGCCACAGCGGCGTCGCGTCGGAGGTTCCGTAGTACGGGCTGTGCGGCTTCACCCCGAGCACGGTCAGCTCACCCCGGCGGATCTCGTGCAGGATCTTTCCCGGCTCCTCGTCGCGGAAGTCGTCCATCTTCGTGCCTTGCAGCTCCCCGAGCAGGTGCAGCGCGCCGCGCGCCAGGTCCGGGCCGACCCACAGGGTCTGCAGGGAGGTGATCAGAGTGTCGCGCCCGAACAGAGCCATGAACCAGGGCAGGCCGGCGGCGGGAAGCACGTAGTGATCACCGGCCACGTCGCCTTCGATCCGCAGGGCGGCCAGGTCCACGACAGACTTGTCCAACACGGCCTTGAGGTCGGGGTGGTCCGCCTCGAACGTGGGTGCGGCGTCCAGCCAGCGTTTCAGCGCGCCCTGCGAGATCTGCTGCTGCTCGCCGAAGTCTTCGTGCATCGGCTGCAGCACTCTGCCGTTGAGCACGAGCTCGACGCGCACGAGACCCTTGAACATCTGCCCCGGTGCCAGGTCGAGCGCCCAGACGAGGCTGTCGCCGTCGACCAGGACTTCGGTGTCGGCCGCCGCAGTCAGCGAGGCGGCGTCCAGGACGGTGTCCTGTACGACGCGCACCAGGCAGGCTGCGGAGAATCCCGGCACCTCGTAACCGAACCGGATCGAGCCGGCAGCTGCGTCCTGCGTAGAGGAGATCTGCTCGCTTCTGTCGCGTACGGTGCTCTTCATCTCGAACAGGTCGGCGAAGTCCGACCCGCAGGCGAGCCGGAGCTCCAGCCGTGCCGGGTCGAGGCCTGCGTTGAGCACCTCGAGCTGTTCGAGTACGCCGTCGCCGACGAAACGAAAGCGGCGTACAGCCAGGGTGTTGGCACGTATGCCGGGCAGTTCGGCGTTGGTGAGGTAGAACGCGGCCGAATAGTAGTCGACGGCCCGGGACTTGAGCAGGGACAACGGCCGACCCTCGAGGGTCAGTTCCCACCGGTTCAGAAACCGCGTGTCGTCGTGGACCAGTCCGCCGACGGAACCGACCGGCACGTCACCGAGAGCATCGGACAGCAGGAAGGTCCGCCCTTCGAGCACCGCGATGGCGTCCGTCCCCAGCTCTGGCGGGTACGCCTTCTCGTCCTCGAAGGCCTCGTTCGGCCGAGCTTCGGGCGAGGGGTCCAGTGGAGTGGGGCGGTGCCGCGCCCGGCCCTCCGGCGTGCGCGTCACGAGCACCTCTCCGCTGGCCATGTCGTCGACCGGCATGGCGCTCCTCGGTTGTAGCGCGGAATCGGCCCGGCCGGAACGCCGGCTGAGCAGTCAGTCGAATTACACTGTAAGCCCAGACAATTATGAATTGTGCCTATTCGGCTACCGGTCGCGCCTGGGCGGCCAGAGTGGTTCACGGTTCACGACCTGCTCGGCTATCCCGAGCCGTTCTTCGCCCCCATCGCCGCGGCGGGCCGCCGGCCGGGAGGTGAGCAGCGGATGCGAACACCACGGCAGGCCGAGCGGTCGGCGTGCCGGCCATGCTGCAGTGCGTGGTGCCGATCCTCAGATGCGCCAGAGCAGCCAGATCAGGTAGGCGGCATATGTCGCGACGAACAGAAACCCTTCCAGGCGCGACATCCGGGCGCCGATCGCGAACACCGACGCTGCTACCAGCGTCACGGCCACCATCATCGTCAGGTCGGCGGCGAAGATCTCACTCGGCACGGCGACACCCTGCGGTGCGACCACGACTACCAGTCCGAGTATCGCGCAGATGTTGTAGATGCTCGATCCGAGCAGGTTGCCGATCGCGAGGTCTCGGTTTCCGCGCAGCGTCGACATGACAGTGGTGACCAGTTCGGGTGTGCAGGTGCCGATCGCGACGACCGTCAGACCGATGACCGTCTCACTCACACCGAACGCCCGCGCACTGGCTGCTGCGCCCTCGACGAGCAGTTCGGCACCGGCGACGACCACCGCTATGCCGAGAACCGTCAGCAGGAGCCGGCGTAGCGGCTTCGGCTGATGTGCGGTCGCCGGAATGGCCATGGCGGCGCCTCCGACTGACCCGGCCAGGTCGTGGCGTCCAGCGTGAATGCGGCCGAACGTGTAGCTGACGCCCAACAGCAACAAGATCAACCCGTCGGGTCTGGTCAGCGTGCCGTCGATGGACAGCAGATAGAGCAGAAGTGCGGCCTGGACCATCGCAGGTAGGTCCAGCCGCAGTGTCGCTCGCTCAAACACGATGGGTACGAGCGCGGCACTGATGCCGAGGATGAGCAGGAGGTTTACGAGACTGGCGCCGACGATGTTGCCCACCGCAAGATCCGAACTTCCGCTGAGCGCGGCGTCCATGCCGACTGCCAGCTCGGGCACACTGGTGCCGAGCGCCACGACGGTAAGACCGATGATCATCGGGCTGACGCCGAGGCGGACAGCCAGGCTGGTGCTGGCCTTGACCAGGAACTCGGCACCGACAAAGAGCGCCATCAGCCCGGCAATGATCAACAGGCCGTTGAGCAACATACCCTGTTCCTATCAGCCGCCTACGGCAAGCTGGAACGCTTCGAATCACCGGTAGCGTCTCTGATTCCCTGAGTTCGTCTGAGTGATTCAGACATTCCGGGTGGGGCGTGGCCGTGTCGTGCCGGGTCCGAAGTCTGCGGGTAGCCAGATGACGGGGGTGGCGTTGACGTGGTGGAAGCCGGTCCGGTGGTGGTTACGTTTCAGGAGATCGCGTACAGGACCTGACGCCGCCACCGCGGGGCGGTGGTGGCTCTTGGGTTCCTGCCCCGCCGGACGCTGGCCACCGTTCGGTGGGGCGGGGACCGTGCGCCGGTCGGGCACACGGCGGGAAAGCTTCGATACGGTCGGCCGTTTCGGTGTCGGCCCGGTCTTCGGCCGCCGACCGGTGGGCTGCTGCGGTGTCCGGGTGGTGCGGCGGCGTGCGGTGGCGACGTCGCCTTCCACCATCCTGGTGGTGGTGTGCCGGCCGGTGGCGCGGTCGGTGCGGACGCTGTGCTGGGCGAGCAGCCCGCGGGCGGCGATGCGCATGGCGGCGGCGTGGTCCCGGTCGGTCGACAGGCCGCAGCGGGCGCAGGTTGCCCACTTCCAGCCCCGCTGGCGGGGCCGGTCAGGGGCTGTTACGTGCGCGAGTTCGCTGCGCCCGGTCCCGCAGCGGGGGCAGTACCTGCTGGTACCGCGGGCGGGCACGGTGACGACGGCGAGGCCGGCTTTGGCGGCCAGGTGCACGATCGCGGCGGCGACCTGGCCGCGGACCTGGCCGGACAGGCGGGCGTTGCCCTTGCGCCTGCCACGAGCCTGCAGGCTGGAAAGATCCTCGAGATAGACGACCGTCGTTTCAAGCGCGAAGGCCTGGTCCACCGCCCACCGGCCGGCCGACCACGCCAGGGACTTGTTCAGGTGCCGGATGCGGGCACACACCCGCTCATGCTCGACACCCGCACGATCGGCCAGCGCGGAAAGCTGCCGGCCGCGCAGGTCGGTGTCGGGCAGACCCGCGGCAAGGGCGGTGTAGTGCTCCCGTTTGGCGGCCAGGCATTCGCGCTGCCCGCGCAGCCGGTGCAGCTTCGCCGACATGGTGGTGGCGTCGTAGCGCAGCCTGCGCCCGTCAGTGATGACCCTGCCGGTGTCGGCCAGCCGGCCGAGTGCACCGGTGAGCAGGGTGTTGACGCCCCAGTCCAGTGCCAGGGCCACCCGGTGCCCGGACGTCGCGGCGCGCTCGACCGCGACCCGGTGCGGCAGGTCCACGCGTACCCGGGGGCGGGCCAGCCGCAGCGTCGGGGCACAGATCGTGGCCCGGTCGGGCACGGTCGGCGGCAGCGCGATCGGCAGGACGTGCCAGGCCCAGCCGGCGCGGCAGGTCGGGTGTTCGACCAGGGGAAGCTGCACCCGCAGCACCGCCCGCCGGTCGCCGTCGCGGGCGATGGTGACCAGCTGCCGGTCGGCGGCGGCCAGCAGCACCTGCGCGGCAACCGCCGGGGCTGCCTCCAGCTCCGGCAGGTCGGCTGGCAGCACGCCGTGGGTGTGCAGGTAGGCGCGGACCTGCCGGGTCCGGTTGCCGATCTCCGCACCCGATACCGGATCGGTCAGTCAGCAGGTTCTGTATCACGCTTCCTGTCCGGTGCTGGTAGTCCGCAACCCGGTGGACGACTCGGGAGCATGACGGTCCGCCAGAGACGACAGATGCTTCTACAGCTGGGGGACCTGGTGGCGGTGTTACGCGAGCTTCCTCATCGCAGTGTCGGGTAGGGCAGGTCACCGCTATCGCTGCCGGATGCCGCGTTAGCGCCCCGGCCATTCCCGGCGCGAGGGCTGCGGGACCAGGCGGCGCGGCGCTGGTCAGTCGCCGTCTTGGCGGGAGAGGGTCTCGCGGCGGGCCTGGTGCCTCAGTATGAAGCTCGCCACCAGAAGGACGAGCGCCAACGACACCTCGATCCAAGCGAGGGCGCCGTTGGCGACGGTCAGGCCCAGCAGAAGGAGCACCAGCCCGACCACGGCGAGCAGGGAAGCCCATAACAGCCAGCGGTGCCGTGGACTCAGCCGGTCCCGATCGCTGTTCGCCATCGCCTAACCCCCTGTTTCTTTGTCCCAGCTTAGCCCTATTTGGTGATCTGAGGGCCACTGAGTGGCGCTGCAGCGCGCGGATGAGCTCAAGACGATCACCGCGTTTTCGGAGGTGGCACTGGTGTGGCGTTCGCGGCGTCGTGTCGCCGAGCAGGGCCGCTGACCAGGGCGGCTGCCGTGTGGGCGCAGGCGGTGGCGATGGCGCTGCCGGCCGGCTCGAGGTCCTCGAGATGAACGTCGGTGAGCAGTCGAGCAGCTGGAACGCCGACACCGCGAACGTGTGGCAGTCTGGGCAGGTCGCCTGCGTGGATCAGCCCGTCGCGGGCCAGCGTGCCTCGCCGACGGAGAGGATTTTTAAGCAGCGTCCGGTATACGGTGCGGTAGTCGCTGTGACGGCCGATGATGACCGACAGGTCGGCATTGGTCACGGCGGGGCCTCAAGGTCGACGCCGGTGTCCTCGAGCCACGCGTGCAGCAGGTCTGCACCTCTCATGTCGTCCCGGTAGGCATTGACCAAGCGAAGCGCACCGACTGGTGGGACGGCTGTCAGCGACGCGATCTACGGATTCGGCAATGTCCTGCACGAGTGCGGATTACCGTGAATTGGCATGTCCCGTCCGGCGCAACTTGCGTCATCTGGCACCGCGGGACCGTCATCGCGTCATGAAGAGTGCTCGGGTACGGGGGCAGTGATGAAGGCGTTCGTCATGAAAGAGATCGGCAGTGTCGGGTTCGCCGACAAGCCCGTACCGAAGCCTGGTCCCAACGACGCCGTGGTCCGCACGACCCGTGCGCTGATCTGTACCTCCGACTCCCACACCGTCGCTGGTGGCATCGGACCGCGGCAGGATCTGACGCTCGGCCACGAGGCGGTGGGTGTGGTCGCCGACGTGGGCAGCCAGGTGCGCGACTTCCACCCGGGCGACCGGGTACTCGTGGGCGCCATCACTCCAGACTGGGGTGATCGCGCAGCTCAGGCCGGCCACGCGTCGCAGTCGGGAGCGCCGCTTGGCGGGTGGAAGTTCTCCAACAGCAAAGACGGCGTGTTCGCCGAGTTCTTCCACGTCAACGACGCCGACGCCAACATGGCCAAGATCCCGGACACGGTCGCCGACGAGGTCGCGGTGTACTGCGCCGACATGCTGTCCACCGGATTCATGGGGGCCGAGCACGGCAACATACCCATCGGCGGGACAGTGGCGGTGCTGGCGCAGGGCCCGGTCGGCCTGATGTGCACCGCCGGAGCGCGGCTGCGCGGGGCCGGGCTGATCATCGGGGTCGAGTCGGTGGCATCCCGGCAGAAGCTCGCCCGCGCCTACGGGGCCGATGAGATCGTGGACTTCACCAAGGAGGACGTGGTCGAGCGGGTGCTCGAACTCACCGGCGGCGAGGGCGTCGACACCGCGATCGAAGCGCTCGGCGCCGACGCCACATTCCAGACTGCCGTGAAGATCACCAAGCCGGGTGGCACGGTGTCGAACACTGGCTACTTCGGGGAGGGCGAGTTCGTCCGGATTCCCCGCGTCGAGTGGGGCGTCGGCATGGCCGACAAGACGATCGCGACAGGCCTGTGCCCCGGCGGGCGGCTGCGCATGGAGCGGCTGCTGCGGGTCCTGGCCGCCGGCCGTCTCGACCCGACGCTGATGACCAGTCACACCTTCGCGTTCGACGAGATGGAGCAGGCGTTCGAGATCGCGGACAAGAAGCTCGACGGCGCCGTGAAGGTACTGATCACGTTTTGAGGTGGCGGCAGGCAGACTGACCCTGATTGGTCCGGGAGATGCGACCGAGGTCGCCGAACAGCGTCCGAACGATCATGCTCGACAAGGTCATAGCCGAGATTCTCTGGAGGGTGCGGCCAGCCGATGACGGCGCGTCCATATTCACGGGGCGGACGAACATGCCCTGCGGTCGGACAACATCACCGACAGGTTCGACCGTGTCCTGAGCCCTCGCAGCGACAAACCAGTTGGCGGCTGCGGCAGGGGTTCGGGCGGTCTGTCCGCATCAGGCCCGGCACATGCTTGGGCCGAGTCTGCGGGACTCCGGCTACGGCGTGCACGAGGTCGCCGAGCGGCTGGGTCACGACCCGGCGAGGTTCATGCGTTACTACACCCGGGTCAACGCCGTGCGCCGGCGGCGGGCCGCCGACGATGCCGCAGCACTGGTGGCCGGTCGGTTCGCCCTGGACGGCGCGACCGGGCCGTCGACACCGACGATCCCTCGCCAGTCATCGCGGACGCGTAGGCCTCGCCGTAACCGATCGGGTGAGTACCTTTTAGGAGGTTTCCCGAGTTGAAGCCCAGCTCCGCAATAGCTTAAGCTGGGAGAACGGACCGCAGAAATGGTGCAATCACAGACCCCTTGACTGGGGCACTTTATACTTCTGACGACCTCGGCAAACGTTTCCTAGTACACCGCTGACCCTTACAACAACTGGGGGTCAAGTGGTCAGTGGGTGCGTTCGTGGCGGCCACCGCTGGTGGCCAGGCAGCATCCCGTCGTTGGTGCGGCGGTGTGCCCTCCGTACGCTCCGTCTCGTTGCTGCGTGATCGCGAGCGAGGGAGAGCAGGTGTCGGGAGACGCTGCCGTGGAGGTGGTGTGGGAGCCGTCGGCGGAGGATCTGACCGAGGGGCGAGTCCCGCTGTGGTGGACTGTCGGACCGGCAGGGGAGTTGGGCGTTCTATTCGTCGATCGAGGAAAGCTCAGACAGAGTCCCTATGTCAAAGGTTGGGTCGGTTGGACTCCTGAGAGCGTGTGCGACGGCCTGCTGGTGACTCGCCATGCTGACGGATCGATGCAGCGTCAGGCGATCGGGGCCATCCCGACGGGGACGAGTCATATCGCCTTCCTGCCGGATGCACGGCTGGTGCTCGTGGAGGGGCGTGTCCCCCGCGGCGAACCGGGTTCGTGGCCGCCGAACGCAATGGTGCTTTCTGCTGAAGGGGAGCAGCAAGTGGCGTTCTGCATCGGCGACGACATCGACGTCGCGGTGACCGACCGTGGCGGCTCGATCTGGACCGCCTACGGTGATGAGGGCATCTATGGCGGTCACCCGCAATCAGCAGCCGGCCTTGCGGGCTGGGGTGACCGGGGCCAGGTCGTGTGGGCACCGGGTGGTCGGCTGCCAGAGTGGCCGTTGGCCGGATTCGCGGCGGCCACGGAACGCGATCAGGTGTGGTTGGCGTGGTATTCCAGCTCGCGCGAGGGTCACACCTTCCTGACGCGGATAGTGCCGCTGACCGGCGAGGTGACCAGTTGGCGCAGTCCTGTGCGCTCCCCGGACGGGCTGGCGGTGCGCGGCGACCGCGCGATCCTCACCCGGCGGCACCACAACAAACGGTCGACTGAAGTGTTCCGCGCCGAGCTGGTAGACGATGCTTGGACCGTTACGGATCGACGCGAGGTGGCAGTGCCCGGACGTGTTGTGATGCGATGCGGCCAGGGCCGCGACGGATTCCTCTGGCTGCGAACCGGCGATGTGTGGCTCCGCATCGAGGCCTGAACATGGGCAAATGCAGGCCACGTCCATCGGCGGACGCCGGCCTTCGGCGTACGGAATCCGGCCATACGTCGGGTCGTGCCCAGCGCGTCTGCGTAGGGGACCAGGTGGGCCACACGCCATGCGTTCCGGTGGTGTGCGGGCACGCCGGCGGTGTCCACTACCTGCTATGTGCCGCGCGTGACTGCATGGACGGTTGGTCACCCGTCCTGGGTCGTCGGTCGGATGATTGGCGAAGGGGCCCTTCCTGTTCGTGAGGCAATGCGGTAGCGCCTGGATCGACGTCGTGGCATGCTCCGTGCGTCCCGACAAAAGGCGAACCGGGTCGCCCGAGGCGGTAGCCGAACCGGTGGCAGTAAGAGGCGGTGAGCGGGGCAGCCGCACGCGTGGCACACGAGCGGTGCCCTGGGTAGCCGCCACCGGACCCGTCGTCCTCAGCCGCGTGGCGCTGCGCAGCCGTCAACGGGGTGAGCCGCCGCAGGCAGCCTTTCTGCCTTACGGGTTGATCGGTTTATGGACAGCCTCCATGGGCCAGGCCAGCCCACGTTGACGGGGGCACCCTGGCGGACGTTTGGAAGGGTGTTTGCGCAGGTCTAGGGTCGGGTTAAGACGGCGCTGACCGAGCCCGCCAGTGAGGACCGGGTCCAGGCCACCGGAGCGGGTTGCGTCGCGTCGTGGTGAAAAACCGGCGGGGCGCTGCCCCGCCACCTCGGCCTGCCTCAAAGAGCAGTCGTACTCTCCTCACCAGGTCGCCACAAGGGCAACCCGAGAACCCCGGCCGGGCCAAGGCCAAGCCGCTACCCGGTCGCCTACGGCGAGCCTTGACCCGACCGAGAACCTCGAGACGGCCTGAAGCCTGCCCTGCGGCGGAGAGCCCTAACCCGGCCGCCTACGTCGTAGATGTCGTCAAGTTCCGCTTGACTGGACTACTGCAACTCAGCCTTATTGGTGCTGGTGGCGGTCGAATCAGTCCGCGCAAGCAGGACTGCGACGAAGGGCGTAGCCGTGATCTGTAGACCGTCAGTGAGTGTCACGCTGACCTCTCCGGCAGGGCCGAGGCGGGGAACTCCTACAGCAACGGTAGGTTCTCGGGTCAAGCCGCCGGGTTCCGTTGGGCTGAGTGTCAAGCTGGGTGTCAATGGTGCGTACATCGGGGGAGCACTCGGGACAACGGCGGAGCGTTTGCCCAGTCAGGTCCGTCTGTGGACGACGGTCAGAGCCCCAGGATCGTTGCCTGAAAATAAGGTGAGCGGCAGGGCCTATTCTGCGGGAATGATCAAGTCCATTGAACTCGTCATATTCGACTGCGACGGCGTACTGGTCGACATCGAGCGCATCGCCGCTCGTGTCCAGGTCGCTCTCGGAGCCGAGCTTGGGTGGCCGCTGACAGAGGACGAGTTCGTGGACCGGTTCATGGGGCGCTCACCGGCCGCCATCCACGAGCAGATCGCCGCCCGGCTCGGCCCGGATACGGCCGCGATCTGGTCGGAGAGGTTCGAGCAGCTCCACCGGGAGGCCGTGGACGCTGAGCTTGCCCCGGTCGACGGCTTGCCGGAAGCACTCGACGCGCTCACTCTGCCGACCTGCGTCGCCTCCAACGGGTCCCACGACAAGATGCGGCACACCCTGGGCCGCACCGGGCT
This sequence comes from Catellatospora coxensis, assembly GCF_016862635.1. Taxonomy (GTDB): domain Bacteria; phylum Actinomycetota; class Actinomycetes; order Mycobacteriales; family Micromonosporaceae; genus Catellatospora; species Catellatospora coxensis. The sequence continues at coordinate 15,617 of NZ_BONI01000108.1, forward strand.
CTACGAACGCTTCGCAGGCCGCATCTACAGCGCCACCGAAGTCTCCCACGGCAAGCCCGCACCGGACCTGTTCCTGCACGCCGCCCGGCAGATGGGTGTCGATCCCGAAGCCTGCGTGGTCGTCGAGGACAGCCAACCCGGCCTCCACGCCGCCCGCGCCGCCGGCATGCGAGCCTTCGGCTACGCCGGCGGACTCACCCCGGCCGAACGCCTCGAAGGCCACAACACCGTCGTCTTCCACGACATGCGCCAGCTGCCGAACCTCATCACCGGACGGCAGCCACCCCTCCATCGGGCACTGCCCACCCACAAGATGTGACAATTGCTCGTTCGGTGTCGTCCCGGCCATCACGTGGAGGACCGGGGGCGGTGCTCGTCGCGCCAGGCCCGAGGTGAGATTCCGTATGCCTGCTTGAACACCTTGCTGAAGTGGGTCGCGTCCGTGAAACCCCAACTCCGTCCTATCGCCGCGATGGTCCGCAGCCGCCCGTTCGGGCCGGCCAGCTCTCGCCTGCACTCGGCCAGGCGGCGCGTACGGATCCAGTCGCCAAGGCTGATCCCCGACCGGGACAGCACAGCGTAGAGGTGACGTACGGAGATGTTGTGCGTGGCGGCGATCCGGGCCGGCGACAGGTCGGGATCAGCCAGATGCTGCCGGATGTATTGAGTGAGCCGCAGGCTGAGCGTCGCCTCCAGCGGACCCCTGGCCAGGCTGGAGTCACCGTGCCGGTGCGTGAGGACGACACGGAGAAGTTCGACGCTGGGTTCCACGACGGCGTCGGCGCCCTGGTGCAGTTCGCCATCGACGGCGAGCTGGTGGAAGTAGGTGAAGGCCAGGCGCGCGATGGGGTCGTCGGATCCCAGGGTGACCGAGGTGTTGTCTCGGATGAGCCGGTCGGGAAGCGCGAGTGCCGCGCGGGGGAGACGCAGGAAGTGGTGGTCGACTCCCTCGTCGAAGAGAAGGGTGTAGGGCGCGATCGATTCGTACACGGCGAATTCCCCTGGCCGTAGTACGCACTCGCGACCGTTCTGCGCCACGAGGCTGGTGCCCGTCACCTGCAGGCCGAGGAAGACGGCCGGTTCCTCGTCCTGCCGGGCCAGTCGCTGCGTCCGGCGGACCGTGACCGCGGTCGCCCGCGCCGAACAGATCCTGAGGGGCCCGATGGCGCTGAGAGCCATACGAACGGAGATGTCCTCGGCCGAAGGGCGGTGGTCGATATCGACCGCGACCACGGACTCCCACACCGCGTGCCGGATCGCCTCCTCCCGGTCGTGTGGCGAGATGAGCGCGGTGTCCAGGACCGGGCTCATGAGACAGACCTCTGGCCGCATCGCTCTTGGAGGCTGCCTGCCGGTTCTGCCACGGTTACCCCCTCGACAAGTACGGTCCCGACATCTGCTTGAAGGGACTGTTCCCGCTGTGACAACAGCTGCGGCTGGCACGCGCAGGGCCCTCGTCTGGCAGGCCGGCTGAAGCGGTGCATCGCTGACAAAGCTTCCTGCACGGACGGCAAAGCCCGAAACCCTCGACAACCCTATCGTCCATGGGCGAGACGTCGCTGAGGCGACATCACCGACCAGAAGGATCGCACCGTGCAACAAGTATCCAGGACGCGCCGCAGGCGGGTCGGAGTGTCGGGGGTCTTGACCCTCCTCTTCTCCGCCGGTCTGGCAGCCAGCCCGATGGCGGCTACGCCGGCGCACGCCGCCTACGGTCCGTGCAACACGACAGTGCACCGCACCGATGGACTGGCCGTTGACAACTACTACGTGGTCCCGGCCCGTACCGGCAACGGTCTCAGCTGTTACATGCAGTATCAGACGGGCAGCGAGAACGCCGTGGAGGCTCTGCAGAAGGCCATCCTGCGCTGCTACGGCGAGACCTATGCCGCCCAACGCATCCGCGACACCGGCGGGGCGGACGGTTCCTACGGCAACGGCACGGTGGAAGCCGTTCGGTGGCTGCAGGCAAACCGCCTCGGCGTGAGCGCCGACGGCGTGTACGGGCCGGCGACCCGTCAGGCGATGCGGTGGCCGGACTACTGGCGCGATCCCCGAAACGGGGACATCGAATTCATCAGCTGCTACAACCCGCCGTTCTAGGCGGCACGACGGCGGTCGGCGCCGACCTCCACGCGGCGGTCGGCGCCGACCGCTTACCCCGGCTGGCAGGTGGTGTCGAGGGGCGCGGCCGCGTGCCTGCGGCGGGCTCATGGCGACACGCAGGTCGACAGGGATGTTGCCGAGGGTGGCCCGAGAGTATGGGCAGACGGCGTGCGCTGACCGAGCGAGTTCCTCGGCGGTGCCGGGTGCGACGCCGGGCAGGTGGATGAGCAGGGTCACCGCGAGGCCGACCGCGCCCTGGTCCTCGGTGCCGATGCTGACGCGAGCGGTGACGCTGGAGCCGTTCAGGTCAGCGTCGCTCTGGCGGGCGACCAGCCGTAGCGCGCTGTGGAAGCAGGCGGCATAGCCGGAGGCGAACAGCTGCTCAGGGTTGGCGCCCTCACCGGTGCCGCCGAGCGCGGGCGGCATGGCCAGGTCTAAATCGAGGCCGCCGCCGGAGGTGGCGACGTGGCCGTTGCGGCCGTCACCGGTGGAGACGGCCTCAGCGGTGTAGAGAATCTTGATCGACATGCACCCAGCGTATGGAGATCGGTAGCCGCTCCCCATGGTCCACCGTCTCCCGTTCATGTCTGATCGTCTCGATCGTGGCCGGTGGGCGATACGATCTGGCGATGGACGTACTCAGCGACGCCATCGGCGTCATGCGCACCGGGCGTCCCCACTCGGCCGAGATCCGCAAGTGCGCTCCGTGGGCGGTGCGGGCCGAACGGTTCTCCGGCACCGCCTTCCACGTGGTGTTGGCCGGAACGTGCTGGCTGGTCCCGCCCGAGGGCGCCGCGATCGCCCTGGGCGTCGGCGATGTGGTGTGCCTGCCCCACGGTTGCGGACACGCCCTGGTCGACAGCCTGTCGACACCGATGGCCGACGCACCCTCGGCTTCCCTGGCACAGGTGGCACCGAGCACCGACGACGGCGACCGCGCCACGACGGTCCTGCTGTGCGGCGCGTACACACTCGACCGGACCCGGCCGCACCCGCTGTTCGCCGAACTGCCGGAGGTCATCCACCTGCCGGCCCGGCTGGGTCACCGCTCGCGGCTGCATACCGTCGTGCACCTGCTCGGCGACGAGGTCGCCGACCCGGACGAGGGAAGCGAAGCCGTCGTGTCGGCCCTGCTGGACATGATGCTGCTGTACATCCTGCGGACGTGGCTTCGCGAGCAGGCCGGCAACGGCCGAGCCACCGGGTGGGCCGCGACGCTGAGCGATCCGGCGATCGCCGCGACGCTGCGTCACATCCACGGGCAACCCGCCAGGCAGTGGACGGTCGAAGCGCTGGGGGCCGAGGCCGGACTGTCGAGGGCGGCGTTCTCCCGCCGGTTCACCTCGCTGGTCGGCAAGCCGCCGCTGAGCTATCTGACCTGGTGGCGGATGACCCTGGCGGCGCAGATGCTACGTGACAGCGACAGACCAGTGCAGACTGTCGCGCAGCGCACCGGCTACACCTCCGAGTTCGCCTTCGCGAAAGCGTTCAAACGCGAGCACGGCGTGGCCCCTGGCCGCTACCGCCGGCAGGTGCGGACGTAGATCCGGCACGGGTGTGGCCGCGCACCAGGGCCTGCCCGGCATGGAGCGCGAGCGCCCGCAGGTAGGCTTCCGCAACTGTTCGGCTGGAGGCGTCCATTGGCATACGACGACGGTGCCGATCTTCGCCCTTTCGCGGCGATCTCGGCAGACATGTATGTCCGGTGCGCCGACGTGAGGGTTCTCCGCGTGGGGTTCGCTGCCTGGGTGTCGTCGGTCACCGGGCTGGCTGTCGAACTCTTCGGCGGCGCCTTTCCGCATGAGTGGCTGCTCGGGCGCACCCTGGCGGGCGGCACACGCGACGCCTCCGTGGAGAGTGGAAGTCCGGCGGCGGCCGTCGACATGCTCGACGAGAATGCCGAGTCGGCGTTCGCATACCTCTGGCTCGAAGAGCGCGAACTTGCGCTGCGCGACGTCCGCATCACGGTCCAGCGGTTCGGGGACGACGGCGGGCAGGCGCTCCTGCGGGTGACGATCGGATACTTCACCCGGCAGGTCGACGCGGCGCGGCTGGGTCAGGCGCTGGTCGAGCTGCTGCACGCCAACGTGACGGCCGAAACCACGTACGGGCAGGTGGCGACGCTGCATCCGCAGTACCCGCCGCGGACCCGCCTGGACGTGCTGCTGCGCAGGGATGCCGCGGACTCGGCGGGTGAGGCCACCCGGGTTCTGCGGGGGTACGAGTGGGCGACCCTGTGCCCGTCCGCGCTGATCGGTCGGCTGGGCGGCGTCGACGCCGTCCGGGAGTCCGGTGCCTTCGCCGCGGTCAGAGCGGCCGGCCCGGCGCTGCTGCTGCTGGCTACGCGCTCTCCGGTGGACTATGACGAGAGCGCCGCCCGGCGCGTGTGGCACACGCTGCGGCCCGTGCTGCCGCCGGGCAGGCCGAAGCCGCTGCCGCTGCTGTCCTTCGCGTCGATGGTGCTGGAGGACGCCCGCCCGTAGCCGGTCGGCGCTCGCGGCGGAACCCGACACGGAGCTCCTGGGAAGAAGCACGCCGGCAGCTGGTTCAGCTGGAGGCGGCGATCCCCGGCCCAGGCGGCTGGTAGGTCCCGACCGGCAGGGCACCCGGTAGACCCCTCTTTCCAGCCGGGCCGGCAGGTGCGATATTCGCTGTCCAGTCGTCGGAGCACAGTGATAGAACGCCGGGGTGCACAAGATCCTCACGTTCGCTGATCATCTGCGGCTGATCGACGAACGGTCGACCGCCTTCCGCGCCGCGGTCGCCGCGGCACCCAGCCTCGACCTGCAGGTGCCGGCCCATCCCGGGCGGACGCTGTTCGATCTCGTGCAACACGTGGGCATGGGCCGCCGCAAGTCAGCCGCCATCGTCGCCGCGGGGCCCGCAGGCGCGCCGCCGGACAAGTCGGCTTGGGACGACGGCATGGGTGCGCCTCGGGAACGCGAGGCGCTGCTGACCTGGTGGACCGAGTCCGTCGAGCAGTTGACGAGCGCGCTGCGTGCGGCCGGCCCGGACCGCGGTTGTTGGACATGGTGGGATGACTCGCCGTCACCGCAGACCTCTGGTGCATGGGCGCGACGCCAGGTTCCCGAGATCGCGGTGCACACCTACGACGTCCAGCTCACGGCGGGTGCCCCGCAGCCGATACCGGAGGAGGCCGCCCTCGACGGTTTCGACGACTGCCAGTTCACCCTCTGCGCGACGACGGTCGCCTGGCCACACGAACCCGCCGTCGTCGATTACCACGCCACGGAGGGCCGGTCCTGGCGCCTTAGGCTTTCCCGCGACGGCGCACGGGCTGCCCGCCTCACGCCCGCTGCCGGCGAGGACCCCGAGGCGGCCGGCGCCTCCGCCCGGGGCACGGCCAGTGACCTGGTCCTGTTCTTCTACGGCCGCATACCGCTGGATTCGCTGAAGTGCGAAGGCGACCGCCGTATCTTCGATCAGCTCGCAGCCTGGGACCCGTCCGTGTGACAACCGACGACATGCGATCTCGTGCGCCCGGTGGCTGAGTCCGCGGCGAAGTCGCAGGTATCCGGCTCGGGTGGCTACGGTCGTGAAAACGTGGATGTGCTGGTCCTGCTTGGATCACCGGGCTCGGGAGTCCACCCTGTCGGGTGCCATAGCGGACCTGCTGCGTGGGTCCGGTTCGGATGCAGACCTGCGCCGATCGCGGATCCGGCAGGCAACTCGTCATGATCCTCAGCATGATGATGCGGGCACCGCTGAACTGCTGGAGCTGCCATGGCAAGTCAGCCGGCGATTCAGCCACGTGCGGTTGGTGCGGCGTCTGGCTCGTGGATCTCGATCCCAGCCGCATCCCCGCGCCGCTGGATACGCTGCTCCCACTGGCGCGGCGATGGGGAATTCCGGATGATGGCTACCGGTCTGACGCCTAGGTTCGGCGTCTGGAGATGAGCTGGAAGCCATGGTGCGGGCTGTCGACGCCGTGGACATCGAACAGCTCGAAGCCTGGTTGTGCGGGCCCGAGGTGGGCAGGTGCTGCCTTCGGACCTGGAAGCTCAGTAACCGGGCAGTCCCGATGGTGCTTTCAGACTTTGGCGGGCCTGCGCCGGAGCTCGGTCCCGGCGGGGCGGCGGAAGATGCCGTACCACCAGGTGGCGGCCAGCTCCCGGGCGGCGGCGGTGTCGCCGCTGCCATCGTCGGTGGTGACGTGGCGCAGCAGGAAGCGGTCGCCGCCGTCGATCATGAGGTGGGTGGCGGCCGCCGGGTCGATGTCGGCCGGGGTGCGGCCGGCGTGCTGCTCGGCGGCGATGAGCTGCCGGGCGTTGTCGCGGAACGCTTCGAGTCTGACGTTCCAGAATTCGCGTACGGCCGGGTCGTATGCCGAGGTTTCCTGTACCGCGGTCAGCAGCGCGGCGTTGGCCCGGTAGGTGGCGACGACCTCGGCGAACGTCGAGGTGAGGGCGTCGAGGCCGTGTTCGGGTCGCCAGGCGGCGGTGATACCGAACGAGGTCTGGTTCGTCGTGGCGGCCAGGCGTAGCAGCAGCTGGGTCTTGTCGGCGAAGTAGAGGTAGAACGTCGAGCGCGCCACGCCGGATTCGGCGGCGATGCGCTGGACGCCGAGTTCTGTGTATCCGGCGCCCTCGGCGAGCAGGCGCGCGACCGTGTCGAGGATCTGGGTCTCGACTCCGCCGCGGCGGTCGGCTGCGTCGGAGCGGCGCCTGGTGATGGACGGCATAGCTGGATCTTAGGCGTTGTGGCGGTTGGCCGGGTTCGAGCTACGCTGGCGTCGGACACAGTGTCCGACGAAGTGTCTTGCGATCGCGCCACGCGCGTGATCAAGAAGGGAATGCCGTGAAATATCGCCTGCTGGGCCGCACCGGAGTCTGGGTCTCGGAGATCTCACTGGGCACGATGACCTTCGGCGGTGCGAACCACTCCGTCTACGGCCCACTCGGCGGCCTGGGTCGCACCGACGTCGACCGGATCATGGGCACCGCGCTCGACGCCGGGATCAACTTCATCGACACCGCCGACGTCTACGCCGACGGCGAGAGCGAGCAACTGCTCGGACAGGCGCTGGGCGCCCGGCGCGACGAGATCGTGCTCGCGACCAAGGTGCACGCACCCACCGGGCCCGGACCCAACGACGCGGGCTGGTCGCGACTGCACGTGATGCGGGCACTGGAGGCCAGCCTGCGCCGCCTGGGCACTGATCACATCGACCTCTATCAGCTGCACAACTACGACCCGCTGACCCCGTTCGAAGAGGTGCTGGCGGCGCTCGGCGACGCCGTACGCCAGGGAAAGGTCCGCTACATCGGGTGCGCGAACCTCGCGGCCTGGCAGATCAGCCGGGCTCTGGGCGTGTCGGCGCGGCACGGACTGCCCGCGTTCACGACGGTGCAGGCGTACTACTCCCTGGTCGGCCGCGACGCCGAACACGAGCTGGTGCCGATGGCCCAGGCCGAAGGGCTCGGCCTGACCGTGTGGAGTCCGCTGGCGGGCGGCTTCCTCAGCGGCAAGCTGCACCGCGACGGCACTGCCGAGCCCGGCAGCAGGCGCGCCACGGCCGACTACCCGGATTTCCCACCCGTGGACCGCGAGCACGGCCACGACGTCCTGGACGTCGTACGTGCCGTCGCCGCCCGCCACGGCGTCAGCGTGGCCCGCGTCGCACTGGCCTGGCTGCTGGCGCAACCAGCGGTGACCAGCGTCATCGTGGGAGCGCGGCGGGTCGAGCAGCTCGCTGACAATGTGGCGGCCGGCGACCTGGTCCTGACCGGGCAGGATCTGGCCGAGCTGGACCGGGTGTCGGCACCGCCGGCGATGTATCCAGGCTGGATCCAGCAGATGTTCGCCGGGGCTCGGCAACCCGCCAGCTGAGCCCGCGAGTCGTCCAGTGGTGAGTTCGCCTGGCCCAGGTTGATCATCGCGTGGTCGACCTGGGCCTGAGATTGACGGCGATCGGCCGGCGGTCGTGTCGTCCTGAAGTACGCCGCGGGGTGCAGGTAGGGAAGATGTTCAGCTCCAGCTGCCGGGACAGGTGGGCGGTGGCGAACCTCCTGCGGACGCTATTGCCCGCCGGGCTGAGGAGCGGTGAGAATGCGCTGATCCCGGCCATGCCTGCTGGGATCGCCACGATGCCGGACTTGCCGGGCAGCGCGGTGGCAACAGCCACTCGCCGGACCGCTCGTAGAGCCCGCCACGACGGCGGCTCGGCGCGTCCCGCCGAACAGGCAATCTCCCCGGCCCGCTATGACGCCGCTGAGTGCTCGGAAGTCGTTTCCATCGGTTTGCTCATCAAATGCTCATTCGTTCGCGGCAACCTCATTCCCTAACCGCTGCCGGACCTTCCGGCAAGGTGGCAAGCCTCGGCTCCGGCTGGCGGCGCTCAACAGGAGGACGAATGGACCTGCAGCTCACCGGCAAGATCGCGTTCATCAGCGGATCGACCCAAGGCATCGGTTACGCGACCGCGAAGGCCCTGGCTGCCGAGGGCTCCGAGGTGATCCTCAACGGCCGTGATCCGCAGAAGCTGACCGAGGCCGTCGACAGGCTGCGGCGCGAGGTGCCAGGTGCATCGGTCAGCGGTCACTCCGCAGACTTCGCGGTCACCGAAGACGTCGACCGGCTGTGCGACCAGATCCCGAGCGTCGACATCCTGATCAACAACGTCGGGCTGTTCGAGCTCAAGCCGTTCGAGAAGATCTCGGACGATGACTGGCGGCTCTACTTCGAGGTCAACGTCCTCAGCGGCGTCCGGCTGGCACGGCGGCTCATGCCGGCCATGCTCGATCGCGGGTGGGGTCGGATCGTGTTCGTCAGCAGCGAGTCGGCCGTCAACATCCCGGCCGACATGATCCATTACGGCGCGTCCAAGACGGCGATGCTCTCGGTCGGCAACGGCCTGGCGAAGCTGACGAAGGGCACTGCGGTGACCGTCAACTCGGTGCTGGGCGGCCCGACGTACTCCGACGGCGTCGCCGCGACGGTCAAGACGCTGGCCGCCGCGCAGTCTCTGGCCGAGGAACAGATGAAGGCGGCGATCATCGGCGCCAACCAGACGACCCTGCTCGGCCGCTTCATCGAACCCGGTGAGATCGCGAACGCGGTCACCTTCATCGCCAGCCCGCTCGCGTCCGCCGTCAACGGATCGGTGGTGCGCGTCGACGGGGGTGTGCTGACGACGGTGCTGTGAGCCCTCGCGCGATGCCCCGAGGCCGCACGGCGCGATGCGGGGCCGGACGGCTGTCCGCAAGACGCCGTCGGCCGTCTGAGCTAGGCAATCGCGATAGCCTGGCGGCATGCACGGCGGGCGGATTGTTTTCGGCGTTCTCGGCCCGGTGACCGCCGAGGACGCGCAGCGTCGGCCGATCGCACTGAAGGGTCCGATGCACCGTGCGGTGCTGGGCCGGCTCCTGGTGGCGCGCGGGCGGACGGTACCCGTAAATGATCTTATTGATGATCTGTGGGTTGCCCCGCCCGAGGGCGCGTTGGCCGCGGTGCGGACGTTCGTGGCGGCGCTGCGCAAAGCCATCGAGCCGGACCGCCCGGCGCGGGCGCCC
>NZ_BONI01000109.1 GCF_016862635.1 Catellatospora coxensis
GGGGGGGTCGGGGGCGCTGGGCCGCCAAGAGCGGGCGGCCCTTTACGCGCCCCCGACCCCCACCCCGCTCCGCACAACCACTACAGAACGCTCCACAGATAAGGGAGAGGCGACAGCGGTAACCAGGCCACCCGAGTAACCCCGTGACGGCTCCCGGGGAGACCGCGGCGACTCGCTTGCGCCCCACGAGTAACGCCCCACATGACGGTCCTTCAAAACACGGGTGGTGACTGTGGGGCCAGGTAGTAGCCAAGTGTGGGGCGTAACTGACTTGGCAGAACCTAAAAAACCCGCACGAACCCACCCACCGCAACCACCCCTACCGGAGCGGAGCAGGGGGTGCCGCCGGAGTGAGCGTAAAGGGCCGCCCGTTCTTGGCGGCCCCCAGCGAACCCGGCGGCACCCCCTGCGGAGCGCAACCACGCACGAATCAGCGCTGATAAACCTCAGGCTTGAGAATCCCGACATACGGCACCTCGCGATACCGCTCCGCATAGTCCAGCCCGTACCCGACGACGAACTCCGTAGGAATGTCGAACCCCACGTACTTCACCGGCACCGGCACCTTGATCGCCTCAGGCTTCCGGAACAGCGCCACGACGTCGACCGACTTCGCCGAACGCGACTCCAGGTACTTGAGGAGCCAGGAGAGAGTCAGACCCGAGTCGACGATGTCCTCGACGACGATCACGTGCTTGCCTGCGATGTCGCGGTCGAGGTCCTTGAGGATGCGTACGACGCCCGAGGACGTGGTGCCCTGGCCGTATGAGGAGACGGCCATGAACTCGAGTTCGACGGGGGGGCCGCCGATCTTGCCGAGTTCGCGGGAGAAGTCGGCCATGAACATGACCGCGCCCTTGAGGACGCAAACGAGAAGCAGGCCGTCTACCGACGCGTAGTCGGCGGCGACCTGCTTGGCGAGCTCGGCGGTCTTACCGCGGAGTTCCTCTTCAGTGATGATCACACGGTCTATGTCCGCGTCGTACCAGCCCATGTGGTCAAGACTGCCGGATGGAGGGCCTCTGGCGCACGTCGGGGTCGGAATTGGTGACGATCATCCCGAGCTGGCCTGCGACGCCGGTGACCAGTAGGAACGCTAGTAGGAAGATGAACTGTCCCATGACGGCCTCACCGTTTGGAGTGGTTTGGGGTGGTGCGCACCGGTGTGAATTAAGTGTGGCGTGTCCGGTTCGGGTGGGACAGTGGCAGGGATGCCAGGGTCCCTCGAATTTCTGCCATTCATCGAGTAGCGTGAGTCACATGTCGCTGTATCGCGTGGCCGTGCTCGGGTTGGACGAGATCGCGCCGTTCGAGCTCGGGGTGCTGTGCGAGGTGTTCGGGACCGATCGCAGTGCTGATGGGTTTCCGACGTACGAGTTCTCGGTGTGCAGTCCGGATGGCGGGCCGTTGCGGACTCGGTCGGGGTTCGGGATCGTGCCGGATGCGGGTCTGGGGCCGCTGGCGAGCGCTGATCTGGTGGCTGTTCCTGCTCATCCGCTGACGTCGGAGGTGCCGCCGGCGGCGGTGGAGGCGCTGGTGGCGGCGGCCGAGCGGGGAGCGTGGATCATGTCGGTGTGTTCGGGGGCGTTCCTGCTGGGGCAGGCGGGGCTGCTGGACGGGCGGCGATGCACGACGCACTGGAAGCACGCGGCGCTGCTGGCCGAGCGGTATCCGACGGCGCTGGTGTCGCCGAACGAGCTGTACGTGCAGGACGGGCGGGTGATCACCAGCGCGGGGACGGCGGCGGGGATCGACGCGTGCCTGCATCTGGTGCGGCAGGTGCAGGGGGCGGCGGTGGCGACGAAGCTGGCCCGGCGGATGGTGGTGCCGCCGCACCGGGCGGGCGGGCAGTCGCAGTTCATCGAGGCGCCGATCCCGGAGCAGGTCGACTGCGACACCCTGCAGCCGCTGCTGGAGTGGCTGGTCACGCACCTGGACGAGCCGCTGACCGTGGACGATCTGGCGGCGCGTACGCACATGGCGCCGCGTACGTTCGCGCGCCGGTTCCGGGCGGAGACCGGGGCGACGCCGCACGACTGGCTCACGCATCAGCGGCTGCTGCTGGCCAGGCGGCTGCTGGAGGAGACCGACCTGAGCGTCGAGTCGGTGGCGACCCGGGCCGGCTTCGGCGACTCGGCGACCCTGCGCCACCACTTCCGCCGCCGCCTCGACACCACCCCGGCCGACTACCGCCACACCTTCCGCACCCGCTGAAGGACTCCCCCGCACCCGCTCAACGCGGACACGAAGGAAGGGCACCTTCACAACGCCATGCGTTGCAGAAGGTGCCCTTCCCATCATCTCGGCCCTCGGAGCAGGGCTTTCAGGGGGCGACCACCGGAATCCGGGTACGCACCACCGTGGTGCCCGGCACCTCCGGGCTGGTCATGCTAGTGGTGACGCGGGCGTCGGAGGGCATGACGCCGCGCAGCTGCACGGTGTACGACGCCACGCCGCCCGGGTGCCCGCCGGTGCTCTGGACGCGCAGGTCGGGGCCGGGCTTCTCGGTGCGCAGCGTGCCCTTGCCGAGCGCGTTCTCCGCGCCGACCGCGAACACCTTCGCACCGCCGGGCAGGTCCTTGGCGTCGTACGCGAACCGGATGTCCTCGTTCTCGCCGGCGCCCAGCCAGACCTGGAAGCGCTGGGTGTCGGTGGTGCCGAAGCGGTTCACCCGCCACTCCACCACGATCCATTCGACGCCGCCGCCCTCGACGGTGGCCACGCGCACGCCGTCGGCCTTCGAGCCGTCCATGTCGGCCCAGTACGGGGCGAGCACGTTGTTGGGGCGGCCCGCGTCGGGAGCCCGCGTGCCGTCGACGGCTGGCGGTTCGAAGCGGATGTCCTGGGTGGTGCCGCCACCGACGACGAGGTAGCCGTTGGAGACCACGCCGATGCGCTGGTACGTCTGGCCGGCGTAGCCGAACCCGGGCACGTCGTAGGTGATCATCTCCTCGTCGCCGATCGGGTCGGGCGTGACGTCCAGCGGCTGCCACACCCGGTCGTCCAGCTGCGCGACGTCCGGGGTGCCCGGCTCGATGCCGCGCAGCGTGGTGTCGTGGCTGACCTCGCGCGGGCCGTCCACCGTGGCCCCGCCGTCGACGCCGGTGACGGCGAGCGCCGGGTCCAGCCGCGTGGTCAGGTCGACCGCCGCGTCGTCGAATCCGGTGTTGGCGGCCGTCACCGTGCACTGCGCGGTGCGGGTCAGCGTCACCTTCTTCGCGGTGCAGGTGCTGGCCAGCGTCACCTGGCCCTGGGCCGGCTGGAAGGCGACCGGCAGGTGCAAAGCCGGGCCGCCGTCGGCCGGGGTCAGCCGGATCTCGCCGGACAGGTAGGCCTCGGCGGCCGAGCGGGAGTAGATCGTCACCGGCAGCGGCGCGGCTCCCCGCGCGGGCACGGTGACCGCCGCCGGGACGCTGATCGAGCTGTCCGCGGGCGCGGTGGCCGCGACGGCGTACGTCATGGTCCGGTCGGTCATGTTGCGCAGCGTGCGCACGGTGGACAGCCGGCCCGGCATGATCGGCGCGTTGATCGACGGCAGGTTGAGGTCGACGGCGCGCACCTCGTCACCGGCCAGCGTCATCATGCGGGTAGCGGAGTCCGACACGGTCAGCGTGACCCGGTCGGCGCGGTCCACCGCGATCCGGCCCGCGCCCATCTCGTGCGGCCCGGCCGGGGTCTTGCCGTCCTCCTTGGTCACCTCGGTCACCGCGGTGGTCATCAGGGCCGACTTGAGCTCGCCCGGGGTCCAGCCCGGGTGCCGCGAGGCCAGCAGCGCGGCCGCGCCGGCGACGTGCGGCGACGACATGGAGGTGCCCGCGATGGCCTGGAACAGCTCGCCGGCGGGGCCGCCCGCGGTGGCGTCCGGGGTCGGCGTGTGTCCGGCCAGGATCTGCACGCCGGGTGCGGTCAGGTCGGGCTTGAGGGCGAGGCCGCCGGGGCCCCGGGAGGAGAACGCCGCCATCACGTCGCCGGTGCCGGGGCTGGCCTGCCCGGCGGTGATCGTTGCCGTCACATCGGTGTTCGCGTCGAGGAACTCCAGCACCGCCGCGTCGGCCAGGTGCACGGTGGGTAGCCAGTGGTTGTCGGTCTCCACGTCCTGCAGGGTCGGGTTGTAGAGGATCATGCCGACGGCACCGCCCTCGCGTACGTTCCAGCCCTTCTCGACCCGGGGGTTGACGCCGCGCTCGCAGACGACGATCTTGCCGGTGAACAGGCCCTTCTTCGCCGACTTGGCGCAGCCCATGCCGCCCTTGTAGCCGGGCACGTCACCGGCCCGCACCACCGGAGCCGGCCCGGCGCCCGCGGTCAGCGAGGCCCCGCTCAGCTGCTTGGTCGCGGCCCCGGCCTGCAGGGTCAGGCCGGCGCTGAACTCGCGGCGCTGGCTGGAGGCGGCCACCGTGGTCACCCAGGGGGACAGGTGGTTGACCGTGCCGGCGTCCGGGCCCGAGTTGCCCGCCGAGGCGGCCACGAAGACCCCCGCCGCGTACGCGTCGAGGAAGGCCATCTCGACCGGGTCGCTGAACGGGTCGGTGCCGCCGGAGATGGAGAAGTTGACGACGTCGACGCCGTCGCGCACCGCCTGCGCCACCGCGGCCGCCGAGTCCGACGACATGCAGCCGTTCTCGCCGCAGACCTTGTAGACGCTGACCCACGAGCCCGGGGAGACGCCGTGCACCGGCCCCCGCTCGACCCCGAACACCTTCGCCGAGGCCAGCACGTTGCCCGCGGCCGTCGACGCGGTGTGCGTGCCGTGCCCGTCGCTGTCGCGAGCCGACTTGTACGTCTCGTCCGGGAACGCCGACAGGTAGCCCTTCAGGAACGCCGCGCCGCCGATCAGCTTGTTGTTGCAGCGGAACACGTCCCTGCCGGGCGTCAGCGGGTTGTCGCCGAAGTCGCAGCGGCGCGCCGTGCCGTCCGTCTTGGCCGGCGGCGCGGCGAGCACGCCCTGGTCGGCGAAGGACGGGTGCTCCGGCCACGCGCCGGTGTCCAGGACGCCGACCACGACGCCCTTCCCGGCCTGGCTGGTCGGCGCGCCGTTCGCGCCCGCGCCGCTCTGCAGCACGTCAGCGCCGATGAAGGAGCTGGACGAGTCGGTCAGCGGCTCGCGCAGCTCGTCGCGCTGCACCGCCACCACACCGTCTACCGCGAGCAGCTTCTTGACCTCGTTGGCGGGCAGGGTCAGCGCCACCCCGCCGTACACGGTGCGCAGCCGCTGGCCGACCTGCGCCGAGGGCAGCTTCGCGGCGAGCGCCGAGGTGAACAGGTCCTCGCGCTGGGACAGGTACTGCTCGTAGGCACGTTCGGCGTCGCCGCCGCCCAGCCGGGTGCCGGTGGCCGCCGGGCTGGTCGCGGCCAGGCCCGGCACCCCGCCGGTGTAGCTGGCGACCGGGTCGTGGTCGAGCTTGACCAGGACCGGGATGCGCTCGCCGTCGGTGCGGTCGAGCAGGCTGCGGTCGGTCTTCGCGAGCCGGCTGGTGGGTGCCCGCCCGGCCGTGGCGCGGGACGCCGGTTGGAGTTTCTGCGGGCCGCTCGGCGCGGCCGCGCCGCTGCCCGCCGGTATCACCGCACCACCCGCCACCAGGGCGAGCCCACAACTAATCCGGACAAAAGTCGCCATCTTCACATGGGCGTCAACGACCACGCGTAGGGCCGGGACATGACGCAGCGCCCCCGGACCTGCTCTCAGTAGGCCGCCGCTTGGCCGTCGGCGCGGGGTTCGGAGCCGGCGACGTAGCCGCCGGGGATACGCCAGATGGCCTGGCCCATACCGAACGTGCCGCGGTCGGTGGCGACGGTGACCTCGTGGCCGCGGGCGCGCAGGTCCTCGATCAGGGCCGGGTCGAACTCCGGCTCGACCTCGACCTGCCGTTCGGTGTGCCAGTACCAGCGCGGGCGGGTCAGCGCCTCCTGCGGGCCGAGATCGTCGTCGACCGTCGCCAGCACCAGTTGCAGGTGGCCCTGCGGCTGCATGTGCCCGCCCATCACGCCGAACGGCCCCAGCGGCGCGCCGTCGCGGAACAGGAAGCCGGGGATGATCGTGTGGAACGGCCGCTTGCCGGGCGCGGCGACGTTCGGGTGAGCCGGGTCGAGGCTGAATCCGGCGCCCCGGTTCTGCAGGCCGAAGCCGTACTCCGGGAGCACGACGAACGAGCCGAAGCCCTGGTAGGTCGACTGGATCAGGCTGACCATCATGCCGTCGGCGTCGGCCGCGGCCAGGTAGACGGTGCCGCCCTTCATCGGGTCCCCGGGCGGCGGGTCACCGGCCCTGTCGGTGATCAGCGCCCGGCGGGACGCCAGGTAGGCGGGGTCGAGCAGGTCCGGCATCGGGTACGCGGCCGGGTCGGCGACGTACGCGTGCGCGTCGGCGAAGCCGAGCTTCATCGCCTCGATCTGCTCGTGCAGCCCGTGCCGCGGCAACCCGTCGAGCAGCGCGAGCGCCTGCAGCGCGGCCACCCCCTGCCCGTTGGGCGGGATCTCGTACACGGTGTGCCCGCGGTAGTCCGTACTCACCGGCTCGACCCAGGTGCTGGTGTGCGCGGCGAGGTCGGCGGCGGTGAGCAGCCCGCCGGTGTCCGCCGCGTACGCGGCCAGCGCGTGCGCGATCTCGCCCCGGTAGAACGAGTCGGCGTGGCTGCCGCCGATCAGCCGCAGCGCCCGGCCCGCGCCCGGGTTGCGGAACAGCTCGCCGACCCGCGGCGCGCGCCCCTCCGGCGCGAACACGGCGGCCCAGTCCCGGCACTCCGGGTGCGCCAGCAAGCGCTGAATCTCCACCGACTCGGCCCAGCGCCGGGCGACCGTCGGCGACACCGTCCAGCCCTGCTCGGCGTAGTGCACCGCGTCGGCGAACAGGCGCTCGAACGGCAGCCGGCCGAACCGCGCGTGCAGATCCTGCCAGCCGGCCGGGGCGCCCGGCACGGTCACCGGCAGCCAGCCCCGGGCCGGCGGGGCCAGTTCGGCCCGCGCCTGCCCGCCGCCGAGCGCGCCGTTGGGCGGGTGTGCCGCCGCAGTCAGCGCGGCCAGGCTGAGCGCCGCCGGGGCGCGGCCGGAGGCGTTCAGCCCGTGCAGCTGCTTCCCGTCCCAGACCAGGGCGAACAGGTCGCCGCCGATGTCGTTGGAGCCCGGCTGCACCTGGGTCAGCGTGACCGCCGCCGCCACCGCCGCGTCGACCGCCGAACCGCCTTCACGCAGCATCGCCAGGCCCGCCTGGGCGGCGAGCGGCTGGCTGGTGGCCACCACTCCCTGGGGCGCGTACACCGCTTGTCGCATCCCTGGATCAAAACACGAGCCGCGGGGCGATCTGGCTACGGGAGAGTAGGTTCTAGCTATGGCTCTCGTGGACTGGGATCTCGCCTCGACCACCGCCGCGCGGTTCGGCCCGACCGGACCGTCGGTCACCTACGAGCAGGCCACCGCGGTCGTACGCGATCTGCGGCAGCTGGCCGACGAGGCGATAGGCCACGTCGCGGAGTACACGAAGATGACCCCGCAGGTGCCGGACGCCCCGGTGCGCGTGGTCGACCGGCGCACCTGGGCCGACGTCAACGTGCAGGGACTCCGTACGGTGATCACGCCGCTGACGGACAAGCTGGAGGAGAAGGTCGGCTTCCTCGGCAACCTGGTCGGCGCGAAGGTCACCGGGGTGGAGGCCGGGGCGGTGCTGGGCTACCTGTCCGGCAAGGTCCTCGGCCAGTACGACGTCTTCGCCGCGCCGCCCGCCGAACCCGGCCGGGCCGTGGAAGCGGGGCAGCTGCTGCTGGTCGCGCCGAACATCGTCGCCATGGAACGGCGGATCAAGGCCGACCCGCGCGACTTCCGGCTCTGGGTGTGCCTGCACGAGGTCACCCACCGGACCCAGTTCACCGCCGTGCCGTGGCTGCGCGGGCACTTCCTGAGCGAGGTGCGTGCCTTCATCGAGGCCACCGAGCCGCCCACGGCCAATCTGCTCAGCCAGGCATACCAGCAGTTCGGCGCGGCGATCAAGGCCGCCCGCGCGCCCGAGGGCAGCCGCGGGGCCTCGCTGCTGGAGGCCGTGCAGACACCCGAGCAGCGGGCCGTGCTCGACCGGCTCACCGCGGTGCTGACCCTGCTGGAGGGCCACGCCGAGGTCGTCATGGACGGCGTCGGGCCGCAGGTCATCCCGAGCGTCGCGAGCATCCGCGCGGCGTTCGACCGCCGCCGCAACCCCGCCAACCCGGTCGAGCAGTACCTGCGCCGGCTGCTCGGCATCGACGTCAAGATGCGGCAGTACGCCGAGGGCCGGGTCTTCGTGCAATCGGTGCTGGACCGGGTCGGCATGGACGGCCTGAACCGGATCTGGACCTCCCCGCAGACCCTGCCGACCCTGGACGAGATCGCCGACCCCGACGCGTGGGTGACCCGCGTCGTCACCGCCGACACCCGGGGATGAGGCTCGCCCCCTCGGTCGCCGCCATCCGCACCGCGATCCGCCACACCCTGACCACCCTCCCGACCCCACCCACCTGGCCGACCCGACCCTCCCGGCCCGCCGGGCCGTTGGTGGTGGTGGCTTGTTCGGGTGGGGCGGATTCGCTGGCGCTGGCGGCGGGGGCGGTGTTCGTGGCGCCGCGGCTGGGGTGGCGGGTCGGGCTGGTGACTGTCGATCATCAGTTGCAGGCGGGGTCGGCGGAGCGGGCCGGGCAGGTCGCGCGGTGGGCCCGGGAGCAGGGGTTCGATCCGGTGGAGGTGGCGACGGTCGAGGTCGGGGCGGCGGGTGGGCCGGAGGCGGCGGCGCGGGAGGCACGGTACGCGGCGCTGGCCGAGGCGGCCGGGCGGCTCGGTGCGTCGACGGTCCTGCTCGGACACACCCGCGACGATCAGGCCGAGACGGTGCTGCTGGCGCTGGCGCGCGGGGCCGGGCCGCGCGGGCTGGCCGGGATGCCGGCGCACCGGACGCACGCCGGGGCCCGGTTCAGCCGGCCGCTGCTCGACGTGCCGCGCTCGGCCTGCCGGGCCGCGTGCGAGGTGCAGGAACTGGTCCCGTGGGAGGACCCGCACAACACCGATCCTTCGTACGCCCGCGCGCGGGTGCGGGCCGATGCGCTCCCCGCGCTGGTCGCCGCGCTGGGCGAGGGTGTCGTGGCCAACCTGGCCCGGTCCGCGGCCCTGCTGGGCGCGGACGCCGACCTGCTCGACGAGCTGGCCGGACAAGCCCTGGACCGCTGCCGTACGCCCGCCGGGTTGTCCGCCGGTGCGCTGGCCGAGTTGCCTGCGGCGCTGCGTACCCGCGTGCTGCACGGCTGGGCCGCTGAGCTGGGCGCGCCCCGCGCGGCGCTGACCCACCGGCACGTCGCGGCCCTCGACGCGCTGGTCACAGCCTGGCACGGGCAGGGCGCGACGCTGCTGCCCAGCGGAATCGCGGTCAGCCGCCGGGCAGGTGAGCTGACCGGCGGCTGAGCCTCAGCGGCAGCCGCAGACCGCGATCGCTGCGGCGATCTTGTCGAGCGCGTTCTGGGCGGTGTCCCGATCGACCGGCACCTTGTCGGCTAGCACCGCGAAGGCCAGCAGCCGCCCGTCGGCGGTCTGCACGACACCGCCCAGCGCGTTGACGCCGTTGAGCGTACCGCTCTTGGCCCGCACCACGCCGAACCCCGCCTTCGACTTGGCGAAGCGCGCGCTCATCGTGCCCGACCAGCCGGCCACCGGCAGGCCGTTGAAGAAGTCGGACAGGTGCGAGTCGGTGCCGCCCCCAGCCTTGACCAGCAGGTCGGTCAGCACCTTCGGCGAGATCTTGTTCTTGGGCGACATGCCGGAGCCGTCCAGCAGGTCGGCCTGCGTGGCGTCGAGCCCGAGCTCGGTCACCACCTGCTCCATCGCGGCGGCGGCTCCGGCGAACGAGGCGGGCTGGCCCTTGGCCAGCGCGACCTGGCGCGCCAGCGCCTCGGCCAGCGTGTTGTCGCTCTCGGTCAGCATCTGCTCTACCTGGCGCAGCAGCGGCGCGGACCGCACCGAGCCCAGCTCCGTGCCCGGCGCGGGCGGCCCGGCCGCGGCCGCGCTGCCCTGCGGTGACGGGGCCGTGGAGCCGGTGGCCGTCGTCGCGGGCGCCTTGCCCTTGGCGCTTCCGGTCACCCCGAGCAGCTTCGCGAAGGCGTCACCGGCGGCGCGTTCAGGATCGCTGTACCACGTGAACGGCATCACGCGTTGCTTGAGGTTGGAACGCGTACCGTTGATCATCACCGCGGTGATCCGGGAGACGGTGCCCTCGCCGAGGGTGTCCGACGGCCAGTCGGGCGACGCGACCGGGCCGGTGAACAGGCTCCCGTCGGTGATCACCTTGGTGATCGGGGCATCCCCCATCGCCTTCTTGACCTGCGCCGCGAGATCGTCGAGCTGCGCCGCGCCCTCGTAGAACTTCTTGGCGGTCACACCGAGCGTGGCGTCGCCCGCGCCGATCAGCACGACCTCGCCGGGGTTCGCCCCGGCCACCACCCGGGTGGTGATCCGGTAGTCGGGGCCGCGCGTGGAGAGCACCGCGGCCGCCGTGACGAGCTTCGTGTTCGACGCCGGAGTGATCATCTCGGTGGGGGCGCGCTCGTAGAGGACCTCGCCCGTGGTGACGTCGACCACCGAGGCGCTGACGCTGCTGCCCAGCGGCGAGCTGATCACCAGCGGGTCGAGAAGCTTCTTGAGCGCCGCCGCGTCCGGCACCGGGGCGTCGGTCATGGCGGCGAGCACGGGCGCCGCCGCCGGCTCAGCGGGCGGAGCCGCGCTCGGCGACTGCCAGTCGGGCGCGTCCAGCAGGTTCGACATCAGGTCGGGCTTGAGCACGGCGACCCCGGCCAGCCCGGCGCCCAGCGCGACGACCAGCGTCAGCACGGTCACGAGCACGCCCTTACGGCGCTTACGGGGCTTCGCCTTGGGACCGGACGGCTCGGGCTCGCTCTGACCGGCGGGCCGGCCGTACTCACCGGGACGGGTCGGACCGCCGGCACCGAACGCCGCTCCCGGGCCTTGCGGACCCGGGGCAGCACCGTGCTGACCCGACGGGACCTGGGCGGAGCCGTAGCCCGGTCCGGCTTGACCCTGCGGGACTTGGGCGGAGCCGTAGCCTGGCCCGGCTTGACCCTGCGGCATCTGAGCGGAGCCGTACTGACCCTGTGGGACCTGGGCGGAGCCGTACTGGCCCTGCGGGACCTGGGCGGAGCCGTACTGGCCCTGCGCTGCCTGGCCGTACTGACCCTGGCCCTGGCCCTGGGGAACCTGCGCCGAGCCGTAGCCGGGCGCGGCCGGGGCCTGCGGGCTGCCGTAGACCTGTGGACGGGCGGAGCCGTAAGCCTGTGGATTACCGGGTGGCGTGTCCTGTGGACGGCCGCCGTAGGGCTGGCGGTCCTGGGGAGAGCTGTGCACATCCTGTGGATAAGCACCCGGTCGGGGGCTTGCGCTCTGTGGATAAGCCGGTGGATACCCGCTGCTTCCCTGGTCCGTGGCCTGTGGATAACCGGTGTGGAGCTGCCAGACCCATTCCTGCCCGTTCCACACCCACTCGCCCGGCGGGCCGGACGGCGAACCCGCGGCATCTGCGGGTTCGGCACCGTAGTGTGAACCTTGCCTCCCCAAAGCGGCCCTCCTCCGATGCCCCGAACCAGCCAGGCGAGACTAACTAAAATTCGCCAACGTCGGCGAACTTACAGGCCAATGGGAGTGTGAAATGGATTTCGACGTCACGGTTGAGATCCCCAAGGGGCAGCGCAACAAGTACGAGGTCGACCACGAAACCGGGCGGATCCGGCTGGATCGCACCCTGTTCACCTCCACGCAGTACCCCGCCGACTACGGGTTCATCGAGAACACCCTCGGCGAGGACGGCGACCCGCTCGACGCGCTGGTGCTGGTACAGGAGCCGACTTTCCCCGGTTGCCTGATCAAGTGCCGCGCGATCGGCATGTTCCGCATGCGTGACGAGAAGGGCGGCGACGACAAGGTCCTCTGCGTGCCGGCCGACGACCCGCGCCTGGAGCACCTGCGTGACATCCATCACGTGGCCGAGTTCGACCGGCTGGAGATCCAGCACTTCTTCGAGGTCTACAAGGACCTCGAACCCGGCAAGAGCGTCGAGGGCGCGACCTGGGTCGGCCGTACCGAGGCCGAGGCGGAGATCGTGCGCTCGTACGAGCGCGCCAAGGAGAACGGCGGCCACTGAGGCCGGACATGTCGAAGGGGCGTGGCGGAGGATTCTCCGGCCGCGCCCCTTCGGCGTGTTGTGTCTGATCAGAACGCGGGCAGCTCGGCAAGCTGGACGAGCCGCGAGCCGCGGCGGGTGATGAGGCGGCCGCGGCCGGGCGGCATGCGGTCGTACTTCATCCGGCTGCCGAACGGCGCGCTGACGATGTTCTCGGCCGACAGCATCAGGTACGGCGCGTTCGCCGCGGCCAGGCGCGACAGCGCCGCGTCGTAGCTGGACCGGCTGCCGCCCCAGTTCGCGTTGGCCGCCGAGATCAGGTGCAGGCCGACGTCGCGGGCCTGGAACAGGAAGTCGGCCAGCGGCTCGATCGGGTGGCCGCCGCCGGAGACGACCACGTCGTAGTCGTCGATGATGAGGAAGAACTCGCCGCGCCCGGCCAGCCAGGGGCGCAGCGGCATGTCCTGCGGGCGGGTGCCGTCGGGCGGCCGCCGCTCCTCCATCCGGACCCGGATCGCCTCGATGTAGTCGCGGATCTGGGACAGGTTGCTGATGTACGCGAGCTGGTGTTCGGTGGTCACCGCCCCGAGCAGGCTGCGCCGCGGGTCGATGATGATCATCTTGGCCTGGTCGGGGGTGTACCGCTGGGTGATCGTGCGGGCGATCTGGCGCAGCAGCGTCGACTTGCCGCTCTCGCTCTCGCCGAACGCGGTGAGGTGCACGTCGGCGTAGAAGTCGACCGTGGCCGGCGTGAGGTCGTCGGCGATGCCGATGGGCAGCGTCCACTCGCCGCCGGTCTCCAGCGGCATCCGCTCGTACGCGTACACGCTGGGCAGCATGCGCACCCGGGGCGCGGGCATGCCGTCCCAGTGCTTGGCGATGTGCCGGATCAGGTCGTCGCGGTGGCCGAGGGCGTCCACGTCGGGGCGCAGCGCGAGGGTGAACAGGCCGTCGGGGGTGAGGCCGAAGCCGGGGCGCTGCGGCACCTGCGGCGCGATCTTGCGTACCCGGCAGATGGTGTCGCCGGGATCGCCCAGCCGCAGCTCGATCTTGCTGCCGAACTGGTCCTGGATGTTGGCCCGGAAGTCGCGCCAGCGCAGCGACGTGGCCACGACGTGCACGCCGTAGGCCAGACCGCGGGTCGCGAAGTCGGTGATGACCGGGTCCAGGTCCTCGTAGCTCTCCTTGAGCGTGCTCCAGCCGTCGACGACCAGGAACACGTCGCCGTACGGGTCGTCGGTGAACCGCCCCGCCGCGCGCAGCCGCCGGTACGCCGCCATGGACTCGATGCCCTGCTCGGCGAAGCGGGTCTCACGCATGTTGAGCAGCTGGGAGACCTCGCTGACGGTGCGCCGGACCATCAGCGCGTCCTGCCGGCCGGCGACACCGCCGACATGCGGCAGGTCGCGCAGCGCGCCGAGCGAGCCGCCGCCGAAGTCGAGGCAGTAGATCTGCGCCTCCTGCGGCGTGTGGGTCAGCGCCAGACCGGTGATCAACGTGCGCAGCAGGGTGGACTTGCCGCTCTGGCCCGCGCCGACGATCGCGACGTGCCCGGCCGCGCCGTCGGCCAGCCGCAGCCACTGCAGGTCGCGCAGCTGCTGGGCGGGCTTGTCGACGATGGCGACCGGCACCCGCAGCGCGCCGCGCAGATCGGGGTTGGCGACCGTCAGGCCCCGGCCCTCGACCAGGCCGAGCTGCCCGAAGGCGAGGTCGAGCGGGTCGGAGACGTCCAGCGGGGGCAGCCAGACCTGGTGCGCGGGCGGGCCCTGGCCGACCATGCGCTCGATCATGACGTCCATCAGGCTCTCGCCCGGCTTCACGTCCCAGTTGACCTCGGGCTCGGCGTTCGCGGGGCGCTGCGGCACCGGCACGAAGTGGTTGCTGAAGTCGTAGACCAGGTCGCGGCCGTCGACCCGGCGCGCGGCCTTGGCCTCGCCCGCCTTCTTGAACGAGCCGGACACGTACGCGCCCTTGAACCGCTGCAGCGGCTCCGAACCGAACTTCAGGTAACCGTGGCCGGGGGCCTTGGGCAGGTCGTACGCGTCGCCGACGCCGAGCACGGCCCGCGACTCCATCGCGGAGAAGGTGCGCAGACCGATCCGGTACGACAGGTGCGTGTCCAGGCCGCGCAGGCGGCCCTCCTCCAGGCGCTGGCTGGCCAGCAGCAGGTGGATGCCGATGGAGCGGCCGACCCGGCCGATCTGCACGAAGATGTCGATGAAGTCGGGGTTGGCGGTGAGCAGCTCGGAGAACTCGTCGCAGACGATGAACAGCGACGCCAGCGGGGCCAGCGCCGCCCCGCCCGTGCGGGCCTTCTCGTAGTCCTTGAGGTTGGCGAAGTTGCCCGCGGCCCGCAGCAGCTCCTGGCGGCGCAGCACCTCGCCGGTGATCGCGTCGCCCATGCGGTTGACCAGGTGGCTCTCGCCCTCCAGGTTGGTGATGACCGCGGAGGTGTGCGGCAGCCGGTCCAGCGAGGCGAACGTCGCGCCGCCCTTGAAGTCGACCAGCACGAAGTTGAGCTGCTCGGACGAGTGCGTGGCGGCCAGGCCGAGCACCAGGGTGCGCAGCAGCTCCGACTTGCCGGAGCCGGTCGCGCCGACGAGCAGGCCGTGCGGGCCCATACCGTCCTGCGCGGACTCCTTGATGTCGAGCTCGACCGGGGAGCCGTCCGGGCCGACGCCCAGCGGCACCCGCAGCATGTTGCGGCTCGCGCGCGGCGACCAGCCGTACGCCACGTCGAAGCGCTCCGGGTCGGGGATGCCGAGCAGGTCGGCCAGGCCCTTCTCGCTCGTCATCGCGTTGCTGCTGGTGATGGTCGTGGCGGACAGGCGCAGCGGGGCCAGCCGGCGGGCCAGCGCCTCGGCCTCCACGACGCTGAGCCGGTCGGCGACGCCCACCTCGGCGACCGAGGCCGCGGTGACGGTGTGCAGGGCCCGCTCCCGGCCGCGCACCTCCAGCGTGAGCATGCCGCGCTCCAGCAGGCGGGGCGGCGGGGAGTCGAGGTCCAGGATGGTCATGCCGGACAGGCCCTCGGGCACGGCGAGCTGCCCCGCCCCGGCCATGTCCGCGCCGTCGAGCACGACGACGACGTGCGGCGCGCCCTCGCCCGCGCCGAACCGCGCCCGGCCGGCCAGCACCTCGGCGAGCAGGCCCTCCATCTCCTGGGCGGAGGTGGCGAACAGCCGGACCGGGCCGAGCGCGTCCACCCGGCTCGGGTGCTGGTGGTGCGGCAGCCACTTGGCCCAGTCCCACGCCTCGCGGCGGTAGGAGGAGCCGCAGATCGCGATGATCAGATCGTCGGGCGCGTGGAACACGGCCAGCTGCGCGAGCATCGCCCGGGTCAGCCCGTGCACGTCGCCGCCGTCGCGGTGGTCGCCGGCGAAACCGCTGGTGGCCGTGCTGCTGGCGTACATGCCGTCGTTGCGCGGTGCCGCGCCGTCGCCGCGCAGGAACACCCGGCCGAAGCCGCGCATCGACAGCGCCACCGGCAGGTCCGGGACCACCGAGTACGCGTCCAGGAAGCGCCGCAGCGCCCCGGCCGTCATCGGCTCCAGCTCCTCCAGCGGCCGGGTCTCCGGCGGCAGCAGCGGGGTGGCCAGCGACTGCGGGCCGATGCCCACGCGCACGATGCCGAAGTCGGGGTCGTGCGAGCGGCGCTCCCAGAGCCGGAAGCTGTCCACCGTGGACCACAGCCGCTGCGGGTCGGGGTGGCGGTAGAACAGGCCGGTGCGCTGCTGCTGCACGGCCTGGCGGGCGCGGCGGCGCAGCCCGGCCAGGTGGCGCAGGTATTCGCGGCGGGCCGCCATCATCTCGGCCTTCTTCGGCTGGCCCGCGCCGTTCATCAGGCTCGCGGCGATCATGCCGAGGCTGGACACGCCCATCATGCCACCGGCCAGATAGGACATCTTGTCGCCGTTGCCGCGGCCGACCATCATCGCCATGCCCAGACCGCTGCCCAGCATCGGCAGGATCATCATGGCCTGCTGCCAGCGACCGCCCGCGGCCTGCGGGATCTCCGGCGGCGCATCGATGACGAGCTCCCCGCCCGGAATCTCGGGCGCGGGCCGCCGAGGTGCGCGCTTGACGATGACCGTACCCATTGCGACGCCCTCCCCAAGACGGCCGACGGAGTCATGGCGTGCCCGCTGCCGCGGCCTTAATCGGTGTCATCCTTACGCTTCGCTGCAGGATGACACCGAGCGGCCGCTCTCGCGGGCACGACGCCCGCCATGCTAGGCCATGCCGCACTTCTGCGCCCGTGCGCGGGAACGGCACGGGATGACGCGCTGCGGCGCGACGTGGTAGACGTACCGGGTGAGCTACCCCGCCGCCACGACCGCGTCCCCCACCGGCCTTGCCCGCATCACGCTGCACACACCGCAGCGCCGCGTCGACGTGGCGCTGCCTGAGCAGGTGACAGTCGTGGATCTGCTGCCGGATCTGCTGCGCCACGCCGGGGTCGGCCTCGCCGACGACGGTGAGCAGCACGGTGGCTGGGTGCTGCGCCGCGCCGACGGCAGCCCGCTGACCGAGACCATGTCACTGCAGCAGCAGTCGGTACGCGACGGTGAGATCCTGCACCTCGTCCCGGCCCAGGAGCAGTGGCCGGAGCTGGAGTACGACGACGTCGTCGAGGCGATCGCCGAGGGCGCGCGCCGCCGCGGCACGGTGTGGAGCCCCGCGGCGACCCGCATGGCCACCCTGGTCGGCGCGGGCGTGCTGCTGGTGGCGGGCGTGCTGGCACTGGTGCACGGCGGTCCGCAGTGGACGCCGGGCGGTTACCTCGCGCTGACCGTCGCGGTGCTGCTGCTGGTCGGCGGCGTGCTGGCGTCCCGGGCGTACGGGGACGGCGTCACCGGCAGCGCCCTGGCGGGCTTCGCGCTGCCGTACGCCTTCGCCGGTGGCGCGCTGGTGCTCGGCGGCGCGGACAGCGCGGGCGCGCCCGGACTGCCGTCCTGGCTCGGCGAGGCGCAGCTGCTGGTCGGCTGCGTGGCGGTGCTGCTGTTCGCGATGCTCGGCGCGGCGGGCGTGGGACACGGCCTGCGCGTGTTCACCGCGGGTGGCACGGCCGGCCTGCTCGGCGCGCTGACCGCCCTGCTGGCCGGGCTCGGCGCGGCCGGGGCGGCCGCCGTCCTGGTCAGCGCCCTGGTCTGCGGCATCGGCCTGGTGCCGGTGCTGGCCATCCGCTTCGGCAAGGTGCCGGTGCCCTCGGTGACCCCGCCGCGCCCGGCCGACGGCGAGAACGCCTTCGCGACGGTGCCCGCGGCCCGTGGCGCCGCCACCGACCTGCCCGACCGCTCCCGCGTGTTCGCCGCCGTGGCCCGCTCGGAGGAGCTGCTCACCGGCATGCTGATCGGGTACGCCGTGCTGATGGCGGCAGCCGGCCTGATCCTGGTCACCTCGGGCGGCACCGCGGGCCGGGTGCTCGTCGCGGTGTGCGCGACCGCGCTGCTGCTGCGCTCGCGCCTGTTCGTGACGGTGCGCCAGCGGGTGCCGCTGGTCGCCGCGGGCCTGTTCGGCCACCTGCTGCTGCTCGGCGCGGCCGTGTGGCTGTCCGACGGCAGCACTCGGGCATTCTTCGCGGTCGGCGCCGTCGTGCTGGCCATGGTCATCGTGCTGGCCGGGCAGACCTGGTCCCGCAAGGCCCCGTCGCCGTACGTCGGCCGCGCCGCGGACCTGTTCGATCTGCTGGTCGTCGTGTCGGTGGTGCCGGTGGCGGCCTGGGTGCTCGGCCTGTACGGAATGATCCAGGGCTGGGCGGCCTGACCCGGCACCAGCAAGACGGGCGGCAATTCTTTCTCCGCGCGGGAACCCGTGTGAGAATGGCGGAACTGTGCCCAGATTCCGGACGCCCCGACTGGTCAGCGCCGTGCCGCGAAGAGATGCGACGGCGCTGCTACGTGTCGTGGGGGCACTGGCCCTGGCCGCGCTGGGCAGCATCGCCGCGACCACGCCGCAGGAGCCGCCCGCGTCCGACGTCGCGCAGGTGCGGGCCGCGGCCGCGGAGCAGCGCGCGTCCCGCGCCGGCACCGCGGACGACCAGTGGCAGCTGAACACCCTGCGCGCCGCGCGGGCCTGGCAGCTGTCCGACGGCGCGAACACCACCGTCGCGGTGGTCGACTCCGGCGTCGGGGAACACCCCGATCTGAACGGCCAGGTGCTCAGCGGGCTGGACCTGGTGGACAGCTCCGGCGACGGCCGTGACGACCCGGTCGGCCACGGCACCACCGTCGCCGCGCTGATCGCGGGCCGCGCCGACGACGGCCGCGGGGTCGTCGGCCTCGCGCCGAAGGCGAAGATCCTGCCGGTGCGCGTGCTCGACGAGGGCAACAAGTACGACGACGCCCGGGTCGTCGCCGAGGGCGTGCGGTGGGCCGTCGACCACGGCGCGGACGTGATCAACCTGTCCCTGGGCGGCGGCTCCGCCAGCGACGCGCTGGCCGAGGCCATCGACTACGCGTTCGACAAGGACGTCGTCGTGGTCGCCTGCGTCGGCAACGTGAGCACCGGCGGACCCACCGAGATCTGGTATCCGGCCCGGGAGCCGGGAGTGCTCGCCGTCACCGCGATCGCCCCGGGCGACCAGCACCGGCTCTGGCAGGGCTCGCTCACCGGCGCGGAGGCCGTGCTGTCCGCGCCCGGCACCGACCTGGTCGGCGCGCGGCCCGGCGGCTACTGGAAGGTGCAGGGCACCAGTTTCGCCGCGCCGCTGGTCTCCGCGACCGCGGCGCTGGTGCGCTCGCGCTGGCCGGACATGCCCGCCGCCGAGGTGGTGCAGCGCCTGATCACGACCGCGCAGGACCTCGGGCCGGCCGGCCGCGACGACAGTTTCGGCTTCGGCCTGGTCGACCCGGTCGCCGCGCTCACCGCCGAGGTGGCTCCGGTCCGGACGAACTCGCTGGACAACGCGCCGCGGCCGGGAAAGGCGGGCTTCGGCACCGCGCCGGCCCAGGCCGGCGCCACTGCCTCGCCGGTCACGTCGCCCTCCGCCGCCGCGGAGGCGCTGCCCCGCCGCGAGCGCGGCGGGCTGAACCTCGCGCTGGTCGGGGTCGTCGCCCTCGCGGGCGGCGCGATCACCGCGCTGCGCCGCGCCGACCTCAGATCGAGCCGGCTCGACGGCCGTTGACGCTCAGGCGCACTTGCCGGTGCCGACCTCGCCGGTGCGGTTGCGGCCCATCAGCGCGATCGTGGACGCCTCCTCGGCGGTGACCGCGTAGCCGACGTTCGGGTCGTCGGCGGCCGCCGCGAAGATCACGCCGAGCACGGTGCCGTCCTTCGCGACCAGGGGGCCGCCCGAGTTGCCGCTGCGCACGAGGCCCCGGATGGTGTACACCTCGCGGGTGACGGTGCCGTCCTCGTAGATGTCCGGGCCGGTGATGTCGCCGACGTCGCGCACCCGGGCGGACTGCGCGTTGTACGGCCCGTCCAGCGGGAAGCCCAGCACGATCGCGTCCGCGCCGGACTTGGCGGGCGAGTTCGCGAAGCGCATCACCGGCGCGTTCAGCGACGGCACGTGGATCACGGCGAGGTCGCGCTCCGGGTCGTACACGACGACCTTGCCGGACAGCCGGGCCCCGTTCAGCTCGATCCGGATCGACTTCGTGCCCGCCACCACGTGCGCGTTCGTCATCACGTGCTCGTCGGCGAACACGAAGCCGGAACCCTCGATGCGGCGGCTGCAGCTCGGCGCGCTGCCCAGCACCTTCACCACGGACTTCTTCGCGTTCAGCACGACCTGCGACCCGGCCAGCTTCGGATCCGGCGCGGGCACCTCCTTGACCTGGGTCGGCACCAGGTCGCCGAAGACCTCGGGGAAGCCGTTCGTGTCGACGGTGTCGCGCAGCGCCTCGGTCAGCGTCTTCGCCTCGCCCGGCATCACCGAGTCGATCGCCGACAGCAGGCTGCTGTTGCGCACCGCCTTGGCCAGCCACGGCTGCGCGGCGTCGCTCAGTGGCACCGCGACCAACCAGGCCACCAGGGACACGGCGAGCACGGACACCACCGCGCCGCCCAGGTCGTCGACGGTCTGCCCGGCCCGGTTCGTGATCGCCCGCCGGAGCTTGCCACCGCCCCAGCCGGCCAGCGACTGGCCCAGCACGGCCAGGCCGAACACCGCGATGAGCGACACCACGAGCTTGAGCACCGGGTCGGTGAGCAGCCCGGCCAGCAGCGGGCCGAGCTGGAGGCCGATCAGGGCGCCCCCGAAGAACCCGATGAACGAGAGCACGCCCACCACGAAGCCCTGCCGGTAACCGCTCACACCGAAGAGCAGCAGCAGCAGGATCAGGACACCGTCGACGACCGACATCGGTTCAGCCTACGGAAGGGACATCGGCGGTGCCACTAAGCGTGGCGGGCGGGGTCGGCAGGGCCTCGATGCGGTCGGTGGGCCAGGGCCGCGCCCAGCCGCCGAGTTCGAGCAGCGTGGACAGCACCCCCGCGGTGAAGCCCCAGACGAGCATGCCGCGCGCCTGGAACGCCGGCCCGATCCACCCGCTGGAGTGGCGCACCCGCAACCGGTGGGCCGGATCGGCGAGTTCGGCCAGCGGCAGCCGCGCCACGTGCGCCACCTCGCGCGGATCGTGCGCGCCGACCGGGTGCGGCGTGTGCCACCAGGCGAGCACGGGGGTGACCAGGAAGTCGGTGACCGGAATCCACAGCGTGGGCAGCTGCGCCAGCACGGTGACGCTGGCCGGGTCCAGCCCGACCTCCTCGTTCGCCTCGCGCAGCGCGGTCGCGGTCAGGTCGGCGTCCTCGGGCTCGACCGCGCCGCCGGGGAAGGCCGGCTGGCCGGCGTGGTTGCGCAGGGTCGCGGACCGCTGCATGATCAACACGTCCGGGCCCTGCTCGCCCTCGGCCAGCAGGATGAGCACGGCGGCGGGCCGGCCGCCCTCGTCGGGCGTCGGGATGCGGGTGAAGTCCACGGCACGCGCGGCACGTACCCGGGTCAGCAGCGGCTCGAACCACGCCGGCGGCTGCCCGGTGACCACCTCGGTCATGCCTTCTCCTCGCTCCGCTCGCCGGCGGCGTCACCGACCCTGCCGATTCGCCCGCAAGGCTCGCTCATGCCCTCTCCCCGCTCCGCTCGTCGGCGGCATCCTCCAGCCCGCCGAACCGCTCGCAGGGCCCGCTCATTCCTCGTCCTCGCCGCGCGCTCACGTGCGGCCGAAGTGCTGCTCGACCAGTTGGGCCAGGGTCTGGTCGGTCAGCGCGACGTCGCGGTAGACGGTCGTGCGGCCGTCCGCGGCCACGAACAGCGTGAGCGGCAGGGCCATCTCCCCGGCGGCGGCCTTGAGCGCGCCGGAGCGGTCGTACACGCTCGGCAGGCTCACCTTGAGTTCGTCGGCGAGCCAGGCCGCGGCGTCGCGGGAGTCCTCGGTGACGACGCCGAGCACCGGCACCCGGCCGCTGTCGGCCAGCCGCTGGAACGCGGGCAGCTCCTTCCGGCACGGCGCACACCAGGAAGCCCACAGGTTGATCACGAGGGGTCCACGCAGCGTGGACAGGCGCACGGGCTCGCCGCCGGCCATGCACTCCAGAGCCAGGTCGGGCAGCGTGATCGTCCGGGCGTCCCGGCGGGCCGGGCCGCCGGCGGGCGCGCCGCTCGGCTTCGGCGCGGCGCTGCTCGGCAGGGTCGCGATCGGGCCCTCGGGTCCGGTCGTCGGCAGGACCGCGCCCTGCACGGCCGAGGACGACGGCACGGCCGCAGGCGAGGAGGCGGCCGGGCTCGCGCCAGGCGACTGCCCGGTGCTCCCGCCGCCGGTGAACGGGGCGCAGGCCGCGAACGGCCGCGGCACCACCTCATCCGGCGCTTCCGCACCCGACCCGCCACACCCCGCCAGCAACAACACGGCGGCAGCCGCCGTCAGCGCGCTCTTTCGGGGAAAGTGCGGTTCACGGCGGGACGGTAGGCGCAGTTTCTCGGAAAGTACGGCCTGACTACGGCCCGCGCGACGGGCGGTGTGGGGGTGCGGGGTCATGCGGCGACTCCTGCGAGAGCGGCGATCTCGGCGGTACGCGGGCCCTTGAGCAGCTTGACCGCCTCGGCGGGATCGACCGGGCCGATGCCGTACGACGGGCACATCGGGGCCAGCGGGCACGCACCGCAGGCGGGTTTGCGGGCGTGGCAGACCCGGCGGCCGTGGAAGATCACCCGGTGCGACAGCATCGTCCAGTCGCGCTTCTCGACCAGGGCGCCCACGGTGTGCTCGATCTTCACCTCGTCGGACTCGTCGACCCACGCCCAGCGGTTCACGAGCCGCTTGAAGTGGGTGTCCACGGTGATGCCCGGCACGCCGAACGCGTTGCCGAGGACCACGTTGGCCGTCTTGCGGCCGATGCCCGGCAGCGTCACGAGTTGCGCCAGCGTACGCGGCACCTCGCCGCCGAAGCGGTCCACGAGCTGCTGGCCGAGGCCCATCAACGAGGCCGCCTTGTTCCGGAAGAAGCCGGTCGGGCGGAGCATCTCCTCCAGCTCGACGCGGTCCGCCGCGGCGTAGTCGGCGGCGGTGCGGTACTTCGCGAACAGGGCCGGAGTGGTCAGGTTGACGCGTACGTCGGTGGTCTGCGCCGACAGGATGGTGGCGACGGCCAGCTCCAGCGGGTTGGTGAAGTCCAGCTCGCAGTGCGCGTCCGGATGGATGACGGCGAGTTCGCGCGCCATCCGCCGGACCCGGCGCTTGCGCGCCAGGTCGGTCTCGCCCGTCACCGTAACCACGGCAGAGAGCCTACGTCGCGGGTGCCGCGATCGCCCCGTCCGCGCTCAGCACCGCGCCGCTCTTGCCGAAGTCTTCCTTGGTCATCTGCCTGACCAGGCCGAGCGCGCGCTCCTTGGTGTCGGGCACCGGGATGCCGTGCGCGCCGCTGAAGATCGTGGAGTGGAACTGCCCGGAGACGAAGCTGCCGTCCGGGTTCAGGGTCACCTTCAGCACGCCGCCCCAGCCCAGGCGGCCCTCGCCGCGCAGCTGGCCGCCGCCGGCGAAGTTGCCCAGGCTGTACGCGATCAGCCGGCCCTTGTAGAACTCCATGCCGCGCACCACGTGCGGCCCGTGCCCGATGATCAGGTCAGCGCCCGCGTCGATCACGGCGCGGGAGAACGCGTGCGGATTGCCCCGGTTCTCGCCGAGGAAGTTCTCGGTGCCCGGCCGGACGTGGCTCTTGTCCGCGCCCTCAGCGCCCATGTGCACCTGCACCACGACCAGGTCGGCCTGCTCGGCGGCCTTCGCCACGACCTTCTTGGCGGAGGTCAGGTTGAGCAGGCTGTTGTTCCCCGCGTACGAGGAGAAGCCCAGCACCGCGACCTTCACACCCTTGACGTCCACGACGGTGATCTGGTTCGTGGCCCCGGTGTGCTTGAGCCCGGCGGCGTCCAGCGCCCGCTGGGTGTTGGTGAACCCGGCCGAGCCGTAGTCACGGCTGTGGTTGTTGGCCGTGTTGAGCAGGTCGAACCCGGCGTCCACCAGGTGCTTGGCGTAGGACGGCGGCACCCGGAACTGGTGGCAGTTGACCGGCTCGCCCGGCTTGGGCGCCGGACACTTGCCGGTGCCGGTCTCGTCCGTGATCGGCTGCTCCAGGTTGCCCATCACCAGATCGGCCGGCAGCAACGGCTTGATCTTGTCGAAGTATCCCTTGCCGCCGTTCGGCGGAAGATCCTGCGGCGCGTCGCCCATGATGATGTCGCCGGTCGCGGACATACTGATGGCGTTGGCCGCCGGGGCCGCGGTGGGCTCGACCGGCGCCTCCGTCGGCACGACGGCGGCGCCCTCGGGCGCGTGCCACTGCGCCGAGACCGCGTCGGCCGGCGAGGTCAGGGCGGAGAAGCCGAGGCCGACCACTGTGACAAGGAGCACGATCGCGCCCGCGGCGGAGACCCCCGGACGCGCGCGAAGCGATCCGAACACCCGGTCCATGATGGAACGGGGCGGCGTTTCAGCGGACGATGCGGGGGTATCGGGGCGGCTCAGGGGGTGTATGGACATCGCCGGGCACTCTACCCGCCCGGTGCCACGACCGGCACCGGCCGAGGTCGCAGGATTACGGGGGTTGGCGTCCGGTTGCCACCTGCGTGCGCCTAGACTGACCTCGCGCGGCGTACGTGTAGCGACGAGTTAATCCACGGTATGCCCACGATCCGCGTCGATGGAGGTAGGCGATGGACGAGGTGCTGGCTCGGAGCGGGATCTTCCAGGGTGTCGACCCTGAGGCCGCCGAGGCACTTGCTCGTGAGATGGAAACGATCGAGATCCGCAAGGGCGAGATCGTGTTCAACGAGGGCGAGCCAGGGGACAGCCTCTATATCGTACTCTCCGGCAAGATCAAGTTGGGCCGACGCGCCGCCGACGGCCGGCAGAACCTCGTCTCCGTGATGGGGCCCTCGGACATGCTCGGCGAGCTGTCCCTGTTCGACCCCGGCCCGCGCACCGCCACCGCCACCGCGGTGACCGATGTGCGCCTGGCGCGGCTGCGCAAGCAGGCCCTGCGCCCGTGGCTGAACAACCGGCCCGAGATCGCCGAGCAGCTGCTGCGGGTGCTCGCCCGCCGCCTGCGCCGCACCAACGACGCGCTCGCCGACCTCATCTTCACCGACGTGCCCGGCCGCGTCGCCAAGAACCTGCTGCAGATGGCGGGCCGCTTCGGCACCCGCGACGGCGGCGTGCTCCGAGTGACCCACGACCTCACCCAGGAGGAGCTGGCGCAGCTCGTCGGCGCCTCGCGCGAGACGGTGAACAAGGCCCTGGCCGACTTCGCCTCCCGCGGCTGGCTGCGACTGGACGGCAAGAGCGTCATCATCCTCGACCCGGAGCGCCTGGCCCGCCGCGCCCGCGTCTGACCTTCCGCACCACCGACGCGCCCACCTCCGCGCCCTCCCGGCGCGCGACGGTGGGCGCGCCCGTTTCCGGCCCCACCCGCCCCACTCGCGCCCCAGCGCGCCCTTGATCG
>NZ_BONI01000110.1 GCF_016862635.1 Catellatospora coxensis
GCTGCCGTCCTCGCGCCAGCAGTTCTCCGACGCCGCCGAGTCGAGCCTCGCCGACGCGCTCCTGGTCGACCTCAACCTGGCCGGCTGACACCCGCCCGCTCGGTCAGGCCGCCGGATCTTCGGATCCGGCGGCCTGACCGCGTGATGCCGGTCACCTCGGAATATCGCAGACCTCTCGCCGGTTGCCGTTTATGCAAACGCATAGACTTGGACCGGGCCTGCCGGCCCGGCACGAGTGGAAACGAGGGATCTCATGCAGTTCGGCGTGTTCTCGGTCAGCGACATCACCCGCGACCCGGTGTCGGGGCACACGCCCAGCGAGGCGGAGCGCATCGACGCGGTCGTGCAGATCGCGAAGAAGGCCGAGGAGGTCGGGCTCGACGTGTTCGCCATCGGCGAGCACCACAACCCGCCCTTCTTCTCCTCCGCCCCGTCGACGCTGCTGGCGTTCATCGCGGCCGCCACCGAGCGGCTCATCCTGACCACCTCGACGACGCTGATCACCACGAACGACCCGGTGCGCATCGCCGAGGAGTACGCGATGCTCCAGCATCTGTCGAAGGGCCGGATGGACCTGATGCTCGGCCGCGGCAACACCGCGCCGGTGTACCCGTGGTTCGGGCAGGACATCCGGCAGAGCCTGCCTGCTGGCGCTGGAGAACTACAACCTGCTGCACCGGCTGTGGCGCGAGGACGTCGTCGACTGGCAGGGCAAGTTCCGCACCCCGCTGCAGGGCTTCACGTCCACGCCGCGCCCGCTGGACGACGTGCCGCCGTTCGTGTGGCACGGCTCGATCCGCACGCCCGAGATCGCCGAGCAGGCCGCGTACTACGGCGACGGCTTCTTCGCCAACCACATCTTCTGGCCGAAGGAGCACTACATGCGCCTGATCAAGTTCTACCGGCAGCGCTACGCCCACTACGGTCACGGCACCGAGCAGCAGGCGATCGTCGGGCTGGGCGGCCAGGCGTACATCGCCCGCCGGTCGCAGGACGCCGTCAAGGAGTTCCGGCCGTACTTCAACGAGGCTCCCGTGTACGGCCACGGCCCGTCGATGGAGGACTTCATGCGCTCCACGCCGCTGTCGGTGGGCAGCCCGCAGGAGGTCATCGACAAGACCCTGACGTTCCGCGAGCACTTCGGCGACTACCAGCGCCAGCTGTTCCTGATCGACCACGCCGGCCTGCCCCTGAAGACCGTGCTCGACCAGCTCGAACTGCTCGGCGGCGAGGTCGTGCCGACGCTGCGCAAGGAGCTGGCCGCCAAGCGCGACCCGCAGGTGCCCGACGCGCCGACGCATGCCGCCCGGGTCAGGGCGAAGTACGGCGAGGCGATCCCGCGCCAGCCGCGCCCGAACGCCAACCGCGGCGACAACGTGACCGGCGCGTCCCCGTACCAGGACAGCGACCCGGCCGTGCAGACCACGTACCCGGGGCACTGATGTCGGACCGGGGCCGGCTGGCCAACCATGCCTGGGAGGGGCTGCTGTCGGCCCACGCCAGGCTGATGAAGCAGTTCGCGGACGCCGACACGTGGCAGGACCTGTCGATGCGCGAGTACGACGTGCTCTACACGCTGTCCAAGTGCCGCGAGCCGCTCCGGATCGGCGAGCTGCACCGGCACGTCCTGCTCAGCCAGCCGGCCCTGTCCCGCATGGTGGACCGGCTGGCCGAGCGGGGGCTCCTGGAGCGTTGCCCCGACCCCGCGGACGGCCGTGGCGTGCGGCTGTCGCTGACCGACGCCGGTCGGGACAAGCAGCGCAGCATCGGGCGCGGGCACGCCGCCCATGTGGCCCGTGCGGTCACCGCCGAGCTGAGCCGCGACGAGCTGGAACAGCTCGCGGTGATCGCCTGGAAGCTGGCCGGGCGGGCCGGCACGACGACCGACGACGACCAGAAGGAACCGCGACAGTGAACCCGACGCAGCCGTACACCCTCGTGGTCGTGACCGCCGGAGTCGGCGACCCCTCCTCGACCCGGATGCTCGCCGACCGGACCGCCCAGCGTGCCTCGGAGCTGGTCGCCCGGCGCGGCGGCAGCGCCACCGTCCAGGTCGTCGACCTGCGCGAGCTGGCGACCGAGGTGACCACCGCGCTGATCTCGCCGATGGTGGGACCGAAGCTGCAGCAGGCGATCGACGTGCTGGGCCGGGCCGACGGCGTCATCGCCGCCGCGCCCGTCTACAAGGCCGCACCCAGCGGCCTGTTCAGCTCCTTCTTCCAGGTGCTCGACAACGACCTGCTCATCGCCAAGCCGGTTGTGCTCGCCGCGACCGCGGGCACGGCCCGGCATTCGCTGGTCGTGGACGAGCAGATGCGGTCGCTGTTCGGCTACCTGCGTACGGTCGTCGTGCCGACGTCGCTGTTCGCCGCGCCGGAGGACTGGGCCGACCCGGGTCTGAACAAGCGCATCGAGCGGGCCGCGCTCGAACTGGTGCTGCTGGTCGAGAGCGGCTTCGCCCACCAGGTCAGGGGCGAGTCCTGGCAGAGCTACCAGCACGAGTTCGGCAGCGCCGGCGGCACCGAGACGCATATCGAGCTGGACTCCGACATGATGCGGCTGGCGGCGGGCGGCTCCCTGGACCGGCCCGCCGCGCCGTGACCCGGGGCTACGCCGGGGCGATCCGGAAGTGGGTGGTCAGCCCGCCGTCGTCGTCGAGGACGTGGAAGGCCACCCCCGGCGCATCGTCGAGGTCGGCGGTGTTCGCCCAGGTCAGCTCGTCGTCGGTGGTCCACGGCAGGCGCGTGGTGGACACCACGCCCGGCGCGGCGAGCACCGGCCGCCCGCCGAACATCCCGGCCGCGGCCGTGTGCGCGTGGCCGCAGAGGGTCGCCACCACCTGAGGGGACTGCCCGACGATCGTGGCGAGCTCACCGGCGTTGAGCAGGCCGATGCCGTCGACCAGCGGGTTGTGCAGCGGAATCGGGTGATGGTGCAGGCCGACGAAGACGGGCGCGTCGGCCGTGGCGAGGACCTCGCGCAGCCAGGCCAGCGTCTCCGGGGCGAGCAGGCCGTCGTGGCGTCCGGGGATGCTGGAGTCGCACAGGGCGAACAGCACCCCGCCGACCCGGTGGAGCTGGTTGATCGGGGCGTCGCCCGCGTCGTCGAGCAGCACCTTGCGGTACGGCGACCGGCGGTCGTGATTGCCGGGCAGCATCAGGACCGGGACGTCCGCCGCCAGTTCGGCCTTGACCTGCTCGTATTCGTGGATCTCGCCGTGGTCGGCGAGGTCGCCGCTGACGAGGATCACGTCCACGCGGCAGCCGCGTAGGTAGCGCATGACGCGCCGGGTGCGGTCGAGGGCCCGTTCGCCGCCGTCGAGGTGGATGTCACTGAGGTGCGCGATGATCATCACATGGCGAAGCATGTCGTATGTCGCGCCGTGTACCAAGGGCCAACGGCCATCCGGTGGCACGCCCGGCAGGCCGGCGCCTGACCGCGGGCCGAGGCGCCAGCCTGCCCGGCGTCCGGATCAGCCGCCGGGGCAGCGGCAATCGCCGCCGCTGTGCTCCACACAGTGCGTCGGGGCCGGTGGCGCCGGCGCGGGGGGTGAAGGGATCAACCAGGCGAAAATCGCCGAGCCGACCACGACGGACAGTTCCGGCGCACCCCTGTTCCTGCAGCATAGGCCCGGACCGGGGGTTCGGCTTGTAAGGTCAAAAGCAATAAAACGGACCCTCCCGGCCCGTCAGCGAGGCTGCCGCCCCACAGCGGGGCGGAAGAACGGGGGAGCGCCATGACGCAGGATGCCCAACGCCGCGTTGCCGTCGTCACCGGCGGGTCGCGCGGTATCGGCCTGGAATCGGCACGCCTGCTCGCCGGCAACGGACTCGCCGTCGTCGTCTGCTCGCGCCACCAGGGCGAGGCCGACGCGGCGGCAAAGGAGATCACGGCGGCCGGCGGGACGGCGCTCGGCACGGGTGCCGACGTCTCCGACGAGGACGCGGTCGTGGCGCTGTTCGACCTGGCCGAGTCGACCTACGGCGGGATCGACGTGGTCGTGCACGCCGCCGCCCACGCCGGACTCGGGCGCACCACGACGGTCGCGGAGCTGGATCTGGCGGTCCTCGACGAGCTGTACCGCACCAACATCCGGGGCACGTTCATGGTGGCGCAGCAGGCCGCCCGCCGCATGCGCGACGGCGGCGCGATCATCACGTTCTCCACCGCGGTGGTGCAGCTGGCCATGCCGGGTTACGGGGCCTACAGCGCCAGCAAGGGCGCGATCGAGGCGTTCACGCTGATCCTGGCGCGGGAGATGGGCGGCCGGGACATCACCGTCAACGCGGTGGCCCCCGGTCCCACGGCGACGGAACTGTTCCTGGAGGGCAAGGACGATGCCACCCTCGCCGGGCTGGCCGCCCGGGCGCCGATGAACCGGCTCGGCACACCGGCGGAGATCGCCGAGGTCGTCGCGTTCCTGGCCGGTCCGGCCGGGCACTGGGTCAACGGCCAGGTCATCCAGGTCAACGGCGGCGTCCTCTGACGGCGGGCGGACCGTACGCCGCCGTCGACCAGTCCGCGAAGCGCCTGCTGCCCGCCCGCACACGGCCGAGCGGCACCCGGGCAACATGATCACCGCGCTCGCCGTGACCTCGCGTCGACACCTGCACGCGGCGCTGCCCGACGCCGCTACGCCGGAGCCGTCGCCCGGGGGTCCCGGCCAAGTGGATCATCTGCCGCTGGCATACTGAGCGCGAACGGACGCGATGCTCCTGTCGCGGCGGGAAGGGCGGATCATGATCGCCAAGAGGTGGCCGACGTCGGCTCCCTCCCTACCCGGAGCCGGGCGATGAGCAGGGTCGCATTCCTCAACGTCGGCATGCACGGCCACGTCAACCCGACACTGCCGCTCGTGACCGAGCTCGTCCGCCGTGGCCACAGCGTCACCTACCACACCACGCCCGCCTTCGCCGAACAGATCGCGGCCGCCGGCGCGCGGGTGTTCCTCTACTCGGGCGACGAGCCGCCACTGGCCGGTCCGCCGACGGCGGTCACCCTGATGGAGCAGCTGGCGCGTACGGCGGTGCAGGTGCTGCCGGGTGTGCTCACCGATCTGCGCTGCACCCCGCCCGATCTGATCGTGCACGACTCCGCCTGCCTGTGGGGCCCGGTGGCGGCCCGGGAACTCGGCGTGCCCGCCGCGTCGTCGTTCACCACGTTCGCCTTCAACCGGCACGTGCCCAGCCCCACGCGCGCGTCCTGGGGGCTGCTCGGCGCGGCGCTGGCCATGCCCCGCAGCGCCTGGGGGTATCTGCGGGCGCGCCGGGAGCTGCGCCGCAGGTACGACATGCGCGGGGTGCCCCGGATCGACCTCGCGGACATCCGCCAGCCGCTCAACCTGGTCTACACCTCACCGGCGTTCCATCCCGACGCCGCCGG
Organism: Catellatospora coxensis; assembly: GCF_016862635.1. Classification (GTDB taxonomy): domain Bacteria; phylum Actinomycetota; class Actinomycetes; order Mycobacteriales; family Micromonosporaceae; genus Catellatospora; species Catellatospora coxensis. The sequence goes on from NZ_BONI01000110.1 coordinate 5,383, forward strand.
CTTCGACGAGTCCTTCCGGTTCGTCGGGCCGAGCATCGGCTCGCGCCCGGCCGACGCGTCGTTCCCGAGCGGCGAGCTGCGGGACCCGGTGCTGTACGTCTCCATGGGCACGGTGTTCGACGCCGGCCCGCAGCAGTTGCGGGCGTTCGTCGACGCGCTCGGACCACTCGGCGGCACCGTGGTCGTCGCCACCGGGCACACCGACCCGGCCGAGCTCGGCCCGCTACCGGCCAATGTGCTGGCCCGCAGGGCCGTGCCGCAGTTGGAGGTGCTGGCCCGCGCGGCGCTGTTCGTCACCCACGGCGGGGTCAACAGCGTCAACGAAGCCCTGCACGCCGGAGTGCCGATGCTGGTGATCCCGCAGGGCGCCGACCAGACGCTGGTGGCCCGCCGCATCGTCGAGCTGGGCGCCGGCCTGGAGACCCGCACGGAGACCGCCGACGTCGAGACCGTGCGCGCCCTCGGCCGGCGCCTGCTCGGCGAACCCCGGTTCCGGGCCGCCGGGGCGGCGCTGCAGGCCGCCCAGCGGCATGCGAGCGGCGCCTCGCGTGCCGCCGACGAACTGGAGGGCTACCTCCGGCAGACCGGCGCCGCCGAGCGGAGCGCGGCCGAACCGCGTCGCAAGGCCGACCGGTGACGATCTTCGTCGCCGTCCTGCTGCTGCTCGCGGGCCTGTCCGAGGCCATCGGTCGGCTGCTGCCCCTGGTGGCGCGCCTGTCCGGGGTGTCGCACACCCGGGCGGTCTGGCTGGTGGTGGCCGGCGCGTTCGTCGACGCCGCGGTGTTCGCGCTCTGGCCGCTGTGCGCGTGGACCCTCGCCGAGCTGGTGCTGCCCACCTCGACGACCGACCACGGCGTGCTGCGCTGGACACCGGCCCTGGCCGCGCCGCTGCTGCTCGCCGCGATCCTGGCGTTTCCGCTGCTCGGACCGCTGCTGCACCTGCTGCTCATGGTGGGCGTCGGAGCCGGCCTCGCCACCGCGCTCGTGCCGGTGGCCGGGATCGGCTGGTGGGAGGCCGCCGGGTGCGTGGCGGTGGCGGGAGCCGGCCTCGGCATCACCGTCGAAGGTGTACGCAGGCTCGTCGCGAAGCTCAACCGGACCAGGCTGCCGGAGCCGTTGCGATGATCGAGTTCGCGCTCCTGCTGCTGCTGTTCGGAATCGGGCCGGTACTGCTCGCCGAAGCCCTGCTCTCCCGGTACGAGCTGCTCGCCTACACGGCGGGCTGGCGCGCCCCCGGCACCGAGCTTCCCCCGCGGGTGCCCTACGCGCGGGGCGCGGAGGCGGACCGCCCCCCGGCCGCCTACCTGGTCTACCTCGACGGCATCGGCAAACGACGCTTCCAGGACACCCGCGACGGCGGCCAGCTCGTCAAGGCGCTGCTCAGCAGGGCGCCGGAACTGCGCGTGCTGGGCCAGGTGCAGCCCTACTCACCGCTGGCCTACCCGCTCGCGAACCGGCCGCTGTGGATCTGGCTGCGCCGCCGGGCCGGGCTGGTGCTGTTCCTGCACAACGTGATGCAGATCTTCGTCGCCGCCGACCACCGCTACCGCCCGCTGTACAACCGCGCCGTCGGCTCGCAGATCGCCGCTCAGCTGCGGCTCGCCGGTTATCAGGCCGGCAGCGGCATCCCCGTGGTGCTGCTCAGCTACAGCGGCGGCGCCCAGGTGGCCACCGGCGCCGTCGGTGAGCTGTGGTCGGAGCTGCGCTGCCCGCTGTCGCTGATCACCCTCGGCGGCTTCTACAACGGAGCCAACGACCTCAGCCGTGCCCAGCACCTGTACCGGCTCACCGCGGCCGCCGACTGGATCGAGCGGGCCGGTATGTGGATCTTCCCGCAGCGGTGGCCGGTGTTCCGGTGGAGCGGCTGGAATCGGGCCGTGCGCGACCGGAAGATCACGGTGCACTGGCTCGACCCGGCCACCCACGTCGGCCCGCGCAGCTACATCAGCCCGCAGGCCAAGCTGCCCGACGGCCGCAGCCACCTCGACCGCACCGCCGACACCGTGATCACCCTGATCCGGGACCGCGTCGCCGCCATCCCGGCACCCGAGGGCCCGCCGGCCTGACCGGACGGGATCAGGAGGCGTGCTGGTCGCCGCTGTCGCGCAGGCGGGCCCGCTCCTGCTCGATGATCCGGCGTTCGGCGGCGGCCCGGGTGCCGTCGTGCTGGGTCACGTCGACGGCTCCCGCGTTGTCGTCCTTGGACGCGCTGGGCCGGGCGTACTCGTCGAAGAGCGCCGCCTTGCCGGCGACCAGCTCACGGACGCTGGTGTCGACGGTGTCCTCGGCGATCAGCCGGAAGACCTGCACCGGCCGGACCTGGCCCATCCGGTGGCAGCGCGCGATGGCCTGCTCCTCGATGCTGGGCTTCCACTGCGGCTCGACCAGGATGACCACGGAGGCGGTCTGCAGGTTCAGGCCGACGCCGCCGACCTCGATCTGGCTGACCAGCACGGCCGGCCGGCGGCTCGCGGTGAACGCGTCCACGACCTGCTGGCGCTGCAGCGGCGGGGTCGATCCGGAGAGCGGCCCGTGCGCCCGCCTGCCCAGCGCCTCGGCGACCGCGGTGAGCACGTCGCGGAAGTACGAGAACACGACGACCTTGTGCCCCTCGGCCATCGCCTCGACCGCGATCTCGCGGATGTGGTCGAGCTTGGTCGAGGTCCGCGCCGGGTCCCCGAAGGTGGCCCGGCGCATGGTCATGAAGCTCCCCTCCCAGACGGCCTTGCGGTAGGCGCTGGCCTCCTCCGGTGACAGCGTCACCGGCTGCACGTTCTCGATCCGGTCGGGCAGCTCCGCGAGCACGTCGGACTGGTTGCGCCGCAGGTACGCCGGGGCGATGGCGCGGCGGAACGCCTCGGCCGACGGGGCCGCGGCGGCCTGCCGGGCGACCTCGGGGTTGACGTGCTCGGTGAGCACGCCGAACTCGGTGACCCGGTTCTCCAGCGGGGTGCCGGTCAGCAGTGCGACGCGCTCGGCCCCCTCGATGAGGCGGCGGCTCTGCAGGGTGCGCTTGGCCTCCGGGTTCTTGATGTAGTGAGCCTCGTCGAACGCGGCCATGGCGACCTCGACGCCGTCGAGGTCGAGCCGTTCGAGAGCCGTGTAGGTGGTCACGCCGATGCCGCCGTTGGCCCGCCAGGCGGCGGTGCCGCGGGCGGCGTCGCTGCCGTACAGCAGGCGGGGCGTCAGCCGGCAGTGCCGCTTGATCTCGTGCATCCAGTTGGCGGCCAGGCTCGGCGGGCACACCACCAGGAAGTGCCGCCGGCCTTGGGCCGCCAGGTGGCACATGGCCGCGAGGGTCTCGACGGTCTTGCCCAGGCCCATCTCGTCCCCGATGATCACCCGGCGCTGCGCGATCATGAACCGCGCGCCGAACGACTGGTAGCCGCGCAGGGTGGAGATCAGCAGGCTCGTGTCCAGCCGTACGTCGTCGACCCGGGCGGCGTCGTCGGGCGACAGCCGCCCGGCCGGGCCCTGGTCGCCGGCCTGCTCGCCGGTCGCCTCCGCCAGCAGGGTCAGATAGGTCGCGGCGTCGGCCCGGTACTTCTGCCACAGCTGCTTCTCGGTGGGTTCGGCGGCCAGGGCCGCCGCGGCGGCGAGCACCCTGGTGCGGGCCGTGGTCAGGCGCGGCGAGCGCAGCGCCGTGTCCAGCGCGGTCAGCGCCGCGAGATCGGCCTGCCGGCCCTGACGGCCGCGGAACAGGCTGCGCCAGCGGCTGTTGGCGCGCCGCGCGCCGTCGATGGTGCCGGCGATGGCGTCGTGCAGGTCGCCCGCCCGGCCCAGCGCGGGCCGCACCCGACGGCGGAAGACCGCCAGCCGGTGCAGCGAGCGCAGCAGCTGGGTGTCGGCCGGGGAGCGGCGGTCGGGGTCGGGGCGGAGCACCGTGTCGGCCTCGACCGTCTCGGCCAGCGCGGCGATGGCGTCTTCGAGCTGGGTGACGGTGGTCGGCCCGATGCCGGGGTACTCGTGGAGCCGGTGCCGGTTCGCCATGAGCTGGCCGACGGTGGTGAACCCGGCCGCCCGCAGGGGTCCCAGGCGCAGCCGGCCGCCCGCGGCCTCGCGCAGCCGGTCGAGGTCGGCCTGGTGCAGGCGCTCGTCGAGCGACTGCCGGCGGTGGCCGGTCGCGAGCCCGCGGATCTCGGCGACGAGGCGCTGCTCGGCGTCGAGCACGGTCCGGGCGGCCCGCTGCGCGTCCGTGGCATCGGTGACCAGGGCACGCGCCTCGGAGCTGCGGGCGGCGGCGACCATCGTTACCTCGTTTCGCACTCGCCGCACCGTACGGGCACGGGATTCCTACGCCGGCGGGGGCCGGTCGGGGTCGGACTCCGGCGCGGCCGGCCGGGGAGGCGTCCGGCATCCCCATGCCCACCGGGCCGCGCCGTCACGCCTCCTCGCGCCGGAGGGGCACCCGGAGCAGTGGCAGCGGGCGTCGGGTGTGGACGATCCAGGCCTCGAAGCCGTTGAGCGCGAGCAGGACGGCGACCAGCAGCGCGGCCGTCGCCATGATCGGGAGCTGGATGGCGGCCGCGGCCACGGCGCAGCAGGCGACCGCGGCCGCCACGCGCTGCACGGTCGCCGCGCCGAACATGCGCCAGCGCGCGTAGCAGAAGCCCCACAGGTACAGCGCGACACCGGGCGCCAGCAGCACCTCGGGCAGGCTGTGCGGCAGGTCCAGCGGGTGCGCGAGCAGCTTCTTCAGGCCGACCGCCACCAGCACGATCGCGACGACGTAGCCGAGGTGGGCGTAGCTGAACACGTCGGTGACGATGCGGGACTGGGCCGGGGTGTGCTCCAGGCTGTGCCGCACCGCGGGCGCGCCGAAGTGGAAGTACGTCCACCACAGCAGCACGATCAGGAGGAACGCGAGCAGCATCGCGGCCAGTTCCGGCGTGCCGAGGCGGCCGGCGGCGGCCTGGTTGCCGGTGGCGACGACGGTCTCGCCCAGCGCGATGATCAGCACCAGCCCGAACCGCTCGGGCAGGTGCGCGGTCTCGTACCGCATGCCGCTCAGCCGGCCGCGCAGCAGGCGCGGGCTGCTCAGCTCGATCACCGCGGCGGCCACCCAGAGCGCGGTCTGCCACGTCCCGCCGAGCACGGCGCCGGCCAGGTACAGCGGGGCGCTCACGAACAGCGCGACCGCGAACGGCTCCAGGCAGGGCCGCCGCTGCCCGGCCAGTCCACTGCGGACGGCCCACAGCACCAGCCGCAGCACCGCGTACGCGACGGCGAACAGCACCGCGTGGTCGCCGTACGCCTGCCCGATCGCCACCGACATCAGCAGGCCGCACCCGGCGGCGCCGAACAGCACGAGCCGGCCCGTGGCCCGGTCGACGCGGCTGCCGGCCAGGTTCGCCACCAGCGTGGTGCCCACCCAGCCCCACCACAGCGGCAGGAACAGCAGCACCGTGCGGGCCGCCTCGCCGGTGGTGTGGGACCCGGCCAGGGTCGCGGTGATCTGCGTGATCGCGAAGACCCAGATCAGGTCGAAGAACAGCTCGGCCCAGGCGACCCGCTGCTCCTCGTGCGGGGTTGCCGGGGTGGCGGGGGTGTCGGCGGCGGGGTCTGCGGCGAGTGGTGGGGGGTTCACACGGCTCCCTTTGGTGTGGCTGCCCGGCAACGTTAGCCGTTGGGCCGCTCGCCGGTGGGCCAGGTGTCGGGCAGGTGGGTCCGGCGGCTGCGCCACTGGCTGGGACTGTCGCCGAACCGGTTGCGGAACCACCGGGAGAACCCGCTCGGCGCGGCGAAGCCCAACAGCTCGGAGATCTCGGTCTGCCGGTAGCGGTTGTTGGACAGGTAACGCTCGGCCAGCCCGGCGCGGGTGGCGTCCATGATGGAACTGAACGTCTCGCCGGCGTCGGCCAGGTGGCGGTGCAGGGTGCGGCGGTCGACACCCATCGCGCGGGCCACCTCGTCGGCGGAGCACCGCCCGGTCGGCAGCAGCACCTCGATGAGGTCGCGTACCCGGTCGGCGGTGGCGCCCTTGGCCGCGCCCAGCGAGCGAAGGGTCTCGTCGGTGCGGGCCCGGGTGGTGGGGTCGGACTGCGCGTTCGGGGTGTCGAGGTCCTTGGCGTACAGGATCAGGCCGGTGAAGCCGTGTCCGAACTGGACTCTCGCGCCGAGCAGCCGGGTGTGGGTGTCCAGGCGGGCGGGGGCGGTGTGGGAGAAGCACACCGACAACGGCTGCCAGGCGGGGCCGAGCAGCTGCCGGATGATGCCGTGCAGGGCGGCGACCGCCAGCTCCTCGGCCTGCCGGGACGGGGCGGGTTCGCCGAGCTCGAACCACATGCGTACGGTGGCCAGCCCGTTGACCTCGGACAGGCGGATGCGCAGCGCCTCGTTGTAGCTGTGCTCGTAGCGCATCAGCAGGTCCATGGCGCTGCGCAGGGTGGGTTCGTCGCGCAGGACGAGGCTGAGCGGGCCGAGGGTGGACAGGCGGCGGTACTCGGCCAGGCGCAGGCCGAAGTCGTCGAGCCCGGACGCGCGGGCGGACAGTTCCAGCAGGCGGGCGACGCGCGCCGCGGGGACCCACTTGTCGGGGGTGGCCAGGTCGGCCGGGTCGAGGCCGACGGCGTCCATCAGCTCGCCGGGGTCGAGCCCGAGCGAGTGGGTCAGCTCCAGGTAGCCGCTGAGTGTCGCATATCGGAGCGAAGCTCCCATTCGCCCCTCCTGAATGTCCCGTAGAGATAAGGATTCTGTCCCGCCAAGTAAAGCATGTGGCGGGCGTCACGCCTACTGTTGCCCCATCGCAGCAGGCCAGGGTCGCGACGGCCCCGGGCATGGAGGAGTACAGCGTGACGAAGGCGATCCGTTTCCACCGGACCGGCGGCCCCGAGGTGATGCAGTGGGAGCCGGTGGAGGCCGGCGCGCCCGGCTCGGGCGAGGTCCGGGTCCGGCACGAGGCCGTCGGGCTGAACTTCGCCGACACCTACTTTCGCAGCGGCCTCTACCCCGCGGCCCTGCCGGCCGGGCTGGGCGTCGAGGCGGCCGGTGTCGTCGAGGCCGTCGGCCCCGGCGTGACCGGGTTCGCCGAGGGCGACCGGGTCACCTACACCGGCAGCCCGCTGGGCGCGTACAGCACGGCGCGGGTGATGCCCGCCGCGCCGCTGATCAAGCTGCCGGACGCGATCCCGTTCGAGACCGCCGCCGCCATGACCATGCGCGGACTGACCTCGGCGTACCTGCTGCGCCGCATCGCCACGCTGCAACCGGGCGACACCGTCCTGCTGCACGCCGCGGCCGGGGGAGTGGGCCTGATCTTCACCCAGTGGGCCCGCCTGCTCGGGATCAACGTGATCGGCGCCGTCTCCACCGACGCCAAGGCCGAGGTCGCCCGGCAGCACGGCTGCGCGCACACCATCGTGTACACCCGAGAGAACGTGGCCGCCCGGGTCCGCGAGCTGACCGGCGGCGCCGGCGTGCCGGTCGTCTACGACAGCATCGGCGCCACCACCTTCCACCAGTCCCTGGACTCGTTGAAGCGGCGCGGCCTGCTCGTCTGCTTCGGGACCGCGTCCGGCCCGGTGCCGCCGATCGACGCCATGCAGCTGGCGATCAAGGGCTCGGTGTTCGTCACCCGGCCCGCGCTCGCCGACTACATCGCCGACCCCGCCGAGCGCGCCGAGCTGGCCGGCGAGCTGTTCGGGCACGTCGCCGCCGGCCGGATCAAGATCGAGATCAATCAGCGGTACGCGCTGGAGGACGCCGTTCACGCCCACCGGGAGCTGGAGGCCGGCACCAGCATCGGCTCCTCCGTCTTCCGGCTGGATTCCGCCACCGCCTGAGCCTCGCCCGCCCCACCCCCGCAGTGCCAACAGACAGTAGGGAGACGCCATGCAATCCACCATCGACGACGCGGCGGGGTCACCGGCCGCAGGGTCGGACACCGGCTCGATCGAGGTGCACCCGCTGACCGTGCACATCGGCGCCGAGCTGCGCAACGTCAGCCTCGCCGAGGCCGCCCGCGACGACGACCTGTTCGCCGAGCTCAAGGGGCTGCTGCTGCGCCACAAGGTGCTCTTCGTTCGTGACCAGGACATCACCCGGGCGCAGCACGTGGCGCTGGCCGAGCGCTTCGGCAGCCTGGAGGACCACCCGGTGGCGGGAAGCGACCCCGACCACCCCGGCCTGGTCCGGATCTACAAGGACCTGGACAGCCCGGCCGAGCACTACGAGAACGCGTACCACTGCGACGCGACCTGGCGGCAGGCCCCGCCGATGGGCTGCGTGCTGCGCTGCGTCGAGACGCCCGCGGTCGGCGGCGACACCATCTGGGTGAACATGGCCGAGGCCTACCGGCGGCTGCCGCAGGACGTCAAGGCGCGCATCGACGGGCTGCGGGCCAGGCACAGCATCGAGGCCAGCTTCGGCGCGAACATGCCCACGGAGCAGCGTCTCGCGCTGCACGAGCGCTTCCCCGACGCCGAGCACCCGGTGGTGCGCACGCACCCGGAGACCGGCGAGAAGGTGCTGTTCGTCAACGCGTTCACCACGCACTTCACCAACTTCCACACCCCCGCCAACGTCCGCTTCGGCTTCGACTACGCCCCCGGCGGCAGCGAGCTGCTCAACTACCTGATCCGCCAGGCGGCCGTCCCCGAGTACCAGGTGCGCTGGCGCTGGACGCCGAACAGCTTCGCGATCTGGGACAACCGCTCCACCCAGCACTACGCCGTGCAGGACTACTGGCCCGCCGTCCGAAAGATGGAGCGCGCCGGGGTCGTCGGCGACCGCACCTTCTGACCCGTCCCACCCCGACAGGAGACTGCCATGCACTTCCTCGACGACGCCCTGTTCCCGGAGAACCAGGACAAGCTCGTCATCACCGCGGCGCCGTACGGACCCGAGTGGGAGCCGGCGGACTTCGCCGAGGACCTGCCGGTGACCATGGACGAGCACGTCCAGGCCGCCGTGGACTGCTACAACGCCGGCGCGACCGTGCTGCACATCCACGTACGCGAACTCGACGGCAAGGGCTCCAAGCGGCTGTCGAAGTTCAACGAGCTGCTCGGCCGGCTGCGCGAGGCCGTGCCCGACATGATCCTTCAGGTCGGCGGCTCGATCTCGTTCGCCCCCGAGGGCGAGGGCGGCGACGCCAAGTGGCTCAGCGACGACGCGCGCCACCTGCTCGCCGAGCTCGACCCGGCACCGGACCAGGTCACCATCGCCATCAACACCAACCAGATGAACATCGTCGAGCTGATGACCGAGGACGACATCGCCGGCACCTCGATCGAGCGCCCCGCAGTGTACGAGGCCTACCGCAACATGTACGTCCCGGCCGACCCGGCCTGGGTGCAGGAGCACCTCAAGCGGTTGCGGGCCAACGGGATCCAGCCGCACTTCCAGCTCGCCAACGTCGCGCAACTGGAGACCGTCGAGCGGCTGGTCCGCCGCGGCGTCTACGCCGGACCGCTCAACGTGACCTGGGTGGCCATCGGCGGGGGCTTCGACGGGCCCAACCCGTACAACATGATGGAGTTCATCCGCCGGGTGCCCGACGGCGCGATCCTCACGCTGGAGACGCTGATGCGCAGCGTGCTGCCGATCAACACGATGGCGATCGCGATGGGCCTGCACTCCCGCTGCGGCAACGAGGACACCATCTGGGGCCGCAAGGGCGAGAAGATGACCTCAGTCCGGCAGGTCGAGCAGCTCGTGCGGATCGCCGACGAGCTCGGCCGCAAGGTCGCCGACGGCAAGGAAGCGCGCGACATCTACCGCATCGGCGAGTACTACGACAGCGCCGACGAGACCCTCGCCAAGCTCGGCTACCCGCCCAACCGCAAGCCCGGCCAGGTCGGATTCACCTTCCACGCCTGACCGCCCGCGCCACCGGCGCCGCTGTGCTCCGGACCCGCCGTCACGGCGACCCCCGAGCCCCGGCCGGGTCCGGAAACCACGTGGGGGTGCGGCGAACCGCACCCCCACGTCCATCACATCAGTTCACCGGCGGCGCGGCCTTCACCCGCACCGGCGGTTCGACTCTCATTGGAGCACGATGACACTGACCACCGGCGAGGGTACAGCGGCCGACCAGGCCGCATCCACCCGGACCGTATCCCGGCTCTTCCCCTGGGTCGTGTTCACCCTGACCTTCGGCCTGCTGCTGTCGGACTACATGTCGCGGCAGGTGCTGTCGGCGGTGTTCCCCTACCTCAAGACCGAATGGGCCCTCACCGACACCCAGCTCGGCAGCCTGACCAGCATCGTCGCGCTGACCGTCGGCATCCTGGCCGTGCCGCTGTCGCTGCTGGGCGACCGCTGGGGACGGGCCCGCGCCGTCGTCCTCATGGGCGTCGTCTGGAGCCTGGCCACCATCGGCTCGGCCGTGGCCGCCGACTACGGGCAGCTGCTCGTCGCCCGGTTCCTGATCGGCGTCGGCGAGGCCGCCTACGGCAGCGTCGGCCTCGCCGTCGTGCTGGCCGTCTTCGCCGCCCACCGGCGCGCGTCGCTGACCGGCGCGTTCATGGCCGGCGGCTCGTTCGGCTCGGTGCTGGGCGTCGCCCTCGGCGGCGTGTTCGCGGCACAGTTCGGCTGGCGCTGGGCGTTCGGCGCGATGGGCGTCATCGGGCTGCTGCTCGCCGCGCTTTACCTGGTGCTCATCAACGAGCGCAAGCTTGCCGAGCACAAGGTCGACGACGAGGCCGGCACCGGTCCCGCCCTGGCCGCGGGCCAGCAGCGCGCCCGGCTGTCCACCCTGTTCTCCACCCCCGCGGTGATCCTGGCGTACCTCGGCGGCGGCCTGCAGCTGTTCATCGCCGGTTCGCTGTTCGCCTGGCTGCCGAGCTACCTCAACCGGGCCCACGGCATGGCGCCGCAGCGCGCGGCCGGGATCGCCGCGCTGCTCATCCTGGTCATGGGCGCCGGAATGATCGTCTGCGGCATGGTCACCGACCGGATGGGGCGCAGGAACCCGGCCAGCAAGTGGACTACCGCGATCGTGTTCGCGGTGCTGACCCTGGTGCTGCTCGGCTCCGCCTTCGTGATGAAGCCGACTGGCTTCCAGCTGCTGCTGATCGCCGTCGGCTGCTTCTTCGCCGCCGGCACCACCGGCCCGACCGGTGCGATGGTCGCCCGGCTCACGCACGAGTCGATCCGGGCCACCGCGTTCGGCACGTACACCTTCTTCAACAACCTGCTCGGCCTCGCCGCCGGCCCGATCGTGACCGGCGCGCTCGCCGACCGGCTGGGCCTGGAGAACGCCATGCGCTACGTCCCGCTGGTCTCCGTGCTCGCGATCGTCGCGCTGGTGGCCGGTAGCCGCGCCTACCCGTCCAGCCTCCGCAAGCTCGACGCCGCCGCCGGCGGGCAGCAGGGAGGATCGGCATGAGCAGCGGCCCGGGCACGGTGTTCGTCACCGTGCCCGGGCTGCGCGGCCACGTCGAGCAGCACTGGCAGACCCGGCTCGCCGCGCGGCGGCCCGACGTGCTCGCGGTGCCGCCGCTGGGACGCGACAACCCCAGCCTGGACGATCGGGTCGCCGCCCTCCAGGAGACCATCGCGGTGGCCGGCGGACCCGTCGTCATCGTGGCGCACAGCGCCGGCGTGCTCACCACCGTGCACTGGGCGGCCCGTTCCGGCTCGGCCCACCTGATCCGGGCGGCGCTGCTGGCCACCCCGCCGGACCTGGGCGAGCCCCTGCCCGCGGAGTACCCGTCGCTGTCCGAACTGGCCGAACACGGCTGGCTGCCCATCCCGCGCGGACCGCTGCTCTTCCCGAGCATCGTCGCGGCGAGCAGCGACGACGCGCTGGGCGACCCGGCCCGGGTCCGGGCCCTGGCCGACGCCTGGGGCAGCCGGTGGCACGACCTCGGTCCGGTCGGCCACCTCAACCCCGCTTCCGGCTTCGGCGAATGGCCCGAGGCCGACTCGTTCCTCACCCGACTGAGCACCATGGAGGCACCCCGATGACCCTGAACCTGGCCACGCTCCTGGAGGACAGCGCCCGCCGTCACCCCGACCGGGACGCCGTCGTGCTGGGCGCCGACCGGCTCACCTACGCCCAGGTCGACGCCGCCGCGAACCAGGTCGCCAACCTGCTGGCCGGCCGGGGCGTCGGCGCAGGCGACAAGGTCGCGCTGTCCTGTCCCAACCTGCCGTGGTTCCCGGTGCTCTACTACGGCATCCTCAAGGCCGGCGCCACCGTCGTGCCGCTCAACGTGCTGCTCAAGGGCCGCGAGATCGCCTACCACCTCGCCGACGCGCAGGCGAAGGCGTATTTCTGCTTCGAGGGCACGGCCGACCTGCCGATGGGGGCCGAAGGGCACGCCGGGTTCCAGCAGGCGGCCGACTGCGAGCACCTCTTCCTGGTCACCGCCGACCCGGCCGCCGCGTCCCCGATCGACGGGGTGCCGACCCTCGGCCAGGCGCTGGCCGGGCTGCCGACGTCGTTCGACACCGCACGCACCGGCGAGACCGACACCGCGGTCATCCTGTACACCAGCGGCACGACCGGGCAGCCCAAGGGCGCCGAGCTGACCCACGCCAACCTGGTGTTCAACGCGCTGACCTGCAACCGCCTGTTCGGCTCGCTGCCCACATCGCACGACCGGCACCTGATCACACTGCCGCTGTTCCACTCGTTCGGTTCGAGCGTGCAGCTCAACGCCGGGTTCGCGATCGGCTCGACGCTGGTGCTGATGCCCCGGTTCATCCCCGAGCAGGCGGTCGAGCTGCTGCTCGCCGAGAGGATCACCTTCTTCGCGGGCGTGCCGACCATGTACTGGGGGCTGCTCGGTGCGCTGGCCGACGGCGTGGACGTGGCCGAGATCGCCCGCAACCTGCGGGTGGCCGTGTCCGGTGGCGCGTCGCTTCCCGTCGAGATCACCAAGCGGTTCAAAAAGGCGTTCGGCGTCCAGATCCTGGAGGGATACGGGCTGTCGGAGACGTCGCCGGTCGCGACGTTCAGCGACCCGGAGCGCGACCCGCGGCCCGGCTCGATCGGCGTGCCTATCTGGGGTGTGCAGGTCAAACTGATCGACCTCGACGGGAACACGGTCGACGGCGTCGACGAGGTCGGCGAGATCGCCATCCGCGGCCACAACATCATGAAGGGCTACCACCGCCGGCCGGAGGCGACCGCCGAGGTCATGCGCGACGGCTGGTTCCGCACCGGCGACCTGGCCCGCCGTGACGCCGACGGCTTCTACTACATCGTCGACCGGGCCAAAGACATGATCATCCGGGGTGGCTTCAACGTCTACCCGCGCGAGATCGAGGAGGTCCTGCTGACCCACCCGGCGGTGTCGCTGGCCGCGGTCGTCGGCGTGCCGCACGACAGCCACGGCGAGGAGGTCAAGGCGTTCGTCATCCGCAGCGAGGGCGCGCAGATCGGCGAGCGGGAACTCATCTCGTGGTGCCAGGACACCATGGCCGCCTACAAGTACCCGCGGTTGATCGAGTTCGTCACGTCGCTGCCGATGACCGCCACCGGCAAGATCCTCAAGCGTGAACTGGCCGGCCGGTGACCACCCCGACCGCTCGGGTGACCCGGTGCCCGGCGAACTGCCCGGGCACCGGGGGCGCGAGGTTCGACCGGGGGCACCGATGACGATGACCGCCCCCCGTACGGCCGTCGCCGTCCCTGCGGCACCGCGCCCCCGTACCCTGCTGCCCGCGGTGCTCACCGCCGCGGCCGGGCTCGGCGGCGCGGCACTCGGCCACCGGCTCGTCCCGCAGATCGGCGTCCTCACCTGGGCCGTCGGGCTCGGCGTGCTGGCCGCCAACCTCAACCTGCTGCCCGCGGCCGGCCGGGCCGGACTCGGCCTGCTGACCAAGAAGCTGCTCCGGGTAGGGGTGGCGCTGCTGGGCTTCTCCGTGTCGCCGGCCGCGATCACGGCCCTCGGCGCGCCCGTGCTCGCGCTCGTGGCCACCACCCTGGTCGCCACGCTGGCTTTCACGACCTGGTTGGGCAACCGGATGCGGCTCGGTGCGGCCCGGAGCCTGCTGCTCGGCACCGGCGTCGCCATCTGCGGCGCGTCGGCCATCGCGGCCATGGAGCAGACCGCGGGCGCCGACGAGGAGGACGTCACCGCCTCCATCGCGATGATCACCCTGTTCGGCACCGTCGCGCTGGTCGCGTTCCCGCTGCTCCAAGGGCCGCTCGGTCTCAGCGGCGTCCAGTTCGGAGTGTGGACCGGGGCGAGCGTGCACGAGGTCGGCCAGGTCGTCGCCGCGGCCGGCCCGGCCGGCGCGGCCGTCGTGGCCACGGCGATCGTGGTGAAACTGACCCGGGTGCTGCTGCTCGCGCCCGTCGTCGCCACCGTCAGCGTCATCCGCAGACTCACCACCCCGGCGGCCACCGGCGCCGCCCGGCCGCCGCTGGTGCCACTGTTCGTGCTCGGCTTCCTCGGCTGCGCCGCCCTGCGCGGCACCGGCACGATCCCGGCCTGGGCCCTCGACGGCATCAGCGCCGTACAGGTGACGGCGCTCGGCGCGGCCCTGTTCGGCATGGGCGCGAGCGTGCACCTGCCCTCGCTGCTCAGGAAGAGCGGCCCGCTGCTGGCGGTCGCGGCCGTCTCGACGCTGTTCATCACCGTCGTCGCGCTCGCCGGAGTCCTGCTCCTCGTGCCCGGATCCTGACCACCCCCGGCCCGCGCGGCCGCAGTTCATGAAGCACCACTTCTGATAGGAAACCCTGTGACAGCCCACTCCAGCTTCGACCTGTTCCGGCTCTCCGACGACCACCTGGCCGTCCGGGAGGCGGTGCGCGCCATCGCCGCCGACAAGATCGCACCGTACGCCGCCGGGGTCGACCGGACCGAGTCGTTCCCGCAGGCCGCGCACGACGCGCTGGTGGCCGGTGACTTCCACGCCCCGCACGTGCCCGAGCAGTACGGCGGCGTCGGCGCGGACGCCCTGGCGACGTGCATCGTCATCGAGGAGGTCGCCCGGGTCTGCGCCTCGTCCTCGCTCATCCCCGCCTGCAACAAGCTCGGCAGCCTGCCGCTGATCATCGCCGGATCCGAGGACCTCAAGCACCGCTATCTGACCCCGCTCGCCCAGGGCCGCACCACGTTCTCCTACGGCCTGTCCGAACGCGAGGCCGGCAGCGACATCGCGTCCATGCGTACCACCGCCAAGCAGGTCGGCGACGAGTGGATCCTCAACGGGCAGAAGTCCTGGATCACCAACGCGGGCGTCTCCGACTACTACACCGTGCTCGCGGTGACCGACCCCGACGGCCGGCGCGGCGGCAACATCACCGCGTTCGTGGTGGAGAAGGCCGACCCCGGCTTCAGCTTCGGAGCCAAGGAGCGCAAGCTCGGCATCAAGGGCTCACCCACCCGCGAGCTGCTCTTCGACAACGTGCGCCTGCCCGCCGACCGGATCATCGGCAGACCCGGCGAAGGCATGAGGATCGCCCTGCGGACCCTCGACCACACCCGCGTCACCGTCGGCGCGCAGGCCGTCGGCATCGCCCAGGGGGCGCTGGACAGCGCGCTCGCGTACGTCCAGCAGCGGCAGCAGTTCGGCCAGCGGGTCGCCGACTTCCAGGTGGTGCAGTTCATGCTCGCCGACATGGCGATGGCCATCGAGACCGCCCGCCAGCTGGTGTACGTCGCCGCCGCGAAGTCCCAGCGCGAGGACGCCGACCTGTCGTTCTTCGGGGCCGCGGCCAAATGCCACGCCTCGGACGTGGCCATGAAGGTGACCGTCGACGCCGTCCAGCTCCTCGGCGGATTCGGGTACACGCAGGACTTCCCGGTCGAACGCATGCTGCGCGACGCGAAGATCACCCAGATCTACGAGGGCACCAACCAGATCCAGCGCATCGTCATGGCCCGCCACCTGCTCGCCGGAGGGACGGCATGACCGGGGACGCCGACCCGTTCGCCCGGTCGCGGCAGGCCGCGCTGCTGGAGGAGCAGGGGCGGTACGACGACGCCGAGGCGGTGTGGCGGCAGGCCGTCGCCGCGGGTGACGGGCTGGCCAGGTTCGCCAGGTACCGGCTCGTGGCGCTGCTCGAACAGGCCGACCGGCTGGCCGACGCCGAACAGGTGTGGCGCGACGCGCTCGCCGACGGCGACACGTTCGCCCGGGTCTACCTCGCGGTGCTGCTGGAGCGGCAGGGCCGGCGGGCCGAGGCAGAACAGCAGTGGCGGGCCGCGGCCGCCGCCGGCGACCGGCGCGCCCAGGCACGGCTCGCCGCCATGGCCTCACCTGAGGGGGTTGCGCTCGGCCGGTTCGGCGAGTCCGGGCACGGCAGTGGTCGAGCCCATCTCCTGACCGACCCGCGGGCAACCTCGTCCGCGTGAACCGGGCGGGGCGGCGAGCCGGGTGATCTCTCCGGCACAATGGTGCCCGCCGAATCGGGATCGGGGAGTGATGCTGGAGTCCGTCGGGCTGACACCGCAGGCCGAACGCGTCTACGCCGCCATGGTCCGGCGTCCGGTGGCCGGCGTCGCGGCGCTGGCCGACGAGTTGGAGCTGTCCGCATCCGAGGTACAGGACGCGGTGCACCTGCTCATCGAGCGGGCCCTGATCGTCCCGGCAGGCGACGGCGCATGGCGCGCGGTCGGTCCGCAGGCGGCGCTCAGCGCGCTGCTGGCCGAGCAGGAGGCGGAGCTGGCCAACCGGCACCTGCGGCTGGAGACCGTCCGGGCCTGGGCAGCGGCGCTGGAGGCCGAGCACGACCTCGGCCGGCCCCGTGACGAGCTGGTCCGCCTGGAAGGCACCGCCGCCGTGCGGGAACGGCTCGACCTGGTGGCGGACTCCGTACGGGAGGAGTGCCTGAGCTTCACCGTCGACCGGGAGATGAGCGCCGAGGCGATCGAGGCGGCCAAAGTCAACAACCTGCGCGTGCTGCGCCGCGGCATCAGCATGCGCAACGTCTACCAGGAGACCGTCCGCAAGGACCCGGACAATCTGGCGTTCGCCAAGTGGATGACCGAGCACGGTGGGCCCAGCCGCACCGTGCCGACGGTGCCGTTCCGCATGCTCGTCGTCGACCGCGCGGTGGCGTTCCTCGCCGTCAACCCGGCGGACTCCCGCGAGGGCGCCCTGGAGATCCGCAGCCCGGCCGTGGTCAACGCGCTGTACGTGCTGTTCGAGCAGTTCTGGGAGGCCGGCACCCCGTTCGGCGAGTCGCCGAAGGTGGAGCAGGACGCCCTGAGCCCGCAGGAGCAGGTGCTGCTGCGGCTGCTGGACGCCGGGCACACCGACGAGTCGGCGGGCCGCAAGCTGGGCCTTTCCGCGCGTACCGTGCGGCGGGTCATCGCCGAGCTCACCGACCGGATGGGCGTCGAGAGCCGCTTCCAGGCCGGTGCGGAGGCGGTCCGCCGCGGCTGGCTCTAGGCGGCCGTCCGGCGGCGCGCGACGAGCACGGCCCCGAACCCGCCGACGATCACCAGCGCGGCGCCGGCCAGCATGACCAGCGGCCCGACCCGGCGGTCCCGCACCGGCTCCACCAGGACCGGGTCGCCCACGCAGGAGACCTCGACCTTGCGCCGGAATTCGTTGCTCAGCTTCGAGGTCAGGACGTAGCGGACGCCGTCGACGGTCACCGCGCGCGGGATCTCGTAGAGCGCTGCGGAGCCCCGGCCGAAGTCACCGAAGCCGAGACCTGTCGCCTGGCCGTTCTCCGGGTCGATGCGGCAGTCCGAGCCGCGCCGGGCGGGGTCGTGCCGCTGGTAGACCGAGTAGACGACGCCGGGTGCCATCTCGAATGCCGTCACGTCGGCGGGGCCGACCAGCGGCCGGGCCTCGCGTTCCGGCGACAGCGGAGCGTAGGTCTGCCAGATCAGCCACAGGAACGCGGTGATCGCTAGCAGGCCCGTGGGCAGCGCATACCACCAGGCGGCGGCGCGTCGGGGCGCCGCGGTGATCCCGACCGACACGACGATCTCCTTCCGAGAACGGGTGCGATGCAGTCTGCGCGGCGGGCGGCGGGTGTGTCAGCGGTCCGGGACGTCCGGAAACGGCCAGGCCGGTTGTGGCCAGCAGCGCGGCCGTGACGGGAGCCGGATGATCGTGCCACAGTGCGTGCGGCTCCGTTGACATTCTCCCCGCCCTAAGGGACGGGGATTCCCTTGGTTGCCCTCGGGGTTTCCTGTTTCGCCGACGAATGCCCCGTCCGAGAGGTTCCTCGTTGAGGTCTTACACCGCCTCCACAGGCTGTCACCGCCAGTCCGGCGGCCAGGATGTTGCGTGCCGCGTTGACGTCACGGTCGTGGACGTCCCCGCACGGGCACGTCCACTCCCGCACGTTCAGCGGCATCTTCTGCGCGAGTGCGCCGCAGGTCGAGCAGAGCCTGGTCGAGGGGAACCAGCGGTCCACGACGATCAGGTCCCGGCCGTGCCAGGCGGCCTTGTACTCCAGCATGCTGCGCAGCTGCCGCCAGGCCGCGTCGCTGATCGCGCGGGCCAGACGGTGGTTCTTGACCATGTTGTGCACGGTC
>NZ_BONI01000111.1 GCF_016862635.1 Catellatospora coxensis
CGAAGTGATCAACAAGCTCGGCCGCATCCAGCGCGAGCTGCTCCAGGACCTGGGCCGCGAGCCCACCCCGGAGGAGCTGGCCAAGGAGATGGACATCACCCCGGAGAAGGTGCTGGAGATCCAGCAGTACGCCCGGGAGCCCATCTCGCTGGACCAGACCATCGGCGACGAGGGCGACAGCCAGCTCGGCGACTTCATCGAGGACTCCGAGGCGGTCGTGGCCGTCGACGCGGTGTCCTTCTCGCTGCTGCAGGACCAGCTCCAGCAGGTGCTGCAGACGCTGTCCGAGCGGGAGGCGGGCGTGGTGCGCCTGCGGTTCGGCCTCACCGACGGCCAGCCGCGGACTTTAGACGAGATCGGCCAGGTGTACGGGGTCACGCGCGAGCGGATCCGGCAGATCGAGTCCAAGACCATGTCGAAGCTCCGGCACCCGTCGCGCTCGCAGGTCCTGCGCGACTACCTCGACTAAAGCCAGTAAGTCAAGTCGACACTGCGCGCATATCGGGCATTTGGTATCCACCGAACGTACAGAGATACTCACCGTGCGTACATAGACGGGTAGGCGCTCTGTTTCTGTTCGACGCGCGATCGTTGACGTGGCACTCTGGTGGGACGGCACACTGTGCAGGACGGGTCATCTCCCCGATAACCCGTCTGACCAGGTAGGCTCGACCGCTCGACGGCTGTGACCCCGGTCCCCCCGAGGCCTCCGCCGGGAAGCCCTTCGGCACGGACGGTGTTGGAGGCTTACATGGGCAACGAGCTGAATGACAATGGCGGGTTCGGCGCTGCTGGACTCGGCGGATCGACGATGGATATCAGCATCGGTGACGACCAGAGGAGGAAGGCGATGACCCAGACCCTCACGCCGCCGCCGGAAACGGTGGCTGCCCCAGCCGCCGATGAACGGTGCGACCGCTGTAACGCGGCGGGCAAATTGCGTGTGAAGCTGGCCGGTGGGGGCGAGCTGGTGTTCTGCGGACACCACGCCAACAAGTACGCCGACGACCTTGTCAAGATTGCCGTGGAAGTGGCGGCGGACCCCGAGTTCACCTGGCGGGGCGCCGACATGATGGCCAAGTAACACCACAGGCTTGACCCGAAGGGGGCACCGCAACCAGCGGTGCCCCCTTCGGCGTGCTGTGCTGCTGGCAGCCGCCTCCGGCGGCTGCGGCGTCCGGCCTCTCAGCCGACGTCACGCGCCAGTCGTCGGCTTCGCTTCGCTTACCTCCTTGGTGGCGCGTGACGCCGGCGGCCGGACGCGGTGGTGGCGGCGGCCGGACCCTCGGACCTCAGAAGCTCTGGATCGTCGCGATGCGCTCTTCGAGCTGTTCGATCGTGGCCTGGGCGCTGGGGGGGCCGCCGCACTTCGAGCGGAGCTCGGCGTGGATCTTGCCGTGGGGCAGGTTGGTGCGGTGGTGGTGGGCGGCCACCAGGGCGTTGAGCTGGCGGCGGAGGTGGATGCGGCGCTCGGTGGCGGACATGTCGCGGGCCACCGGCTCGCGCTGAGCGGGGGTCTGCTCGGCCCGGTTACGGCGTACGGCCGCCGCCTGCTCCGCCTGGCGCTTGCTCAGCAGGGCGGCCACCTGGTCGGCGCTGAGCAGGCCGGGCAGCCCCAGGAAGTCCTCCTCCTCGGGCGTGCCGGCCTGGGCGGGCAGCCCGAAGGTCGCCCCGTCGAAGATCACCTGGTCGAGCTCCGCGGTGGCCGACAGCGCCTCGAACGACTTGGTCAGCTCCCCGCTGGCGTTCTCCGACTGCTGGGCGCGCTCCAGCAGCTCGTCGTCCAGGCCGTCCTTGGCCTTGGGCCCACCGAGCACGTGGTCGCGCTCCAGCTCCATCTCGCTGGCCAGTCCGAGCAGCGTCGGCACGCTGGGCACGAAGACGCTGGCCGTCTCCCCGGGGCGGCGGGCCCGCACGAAGCGGCCGATGGCCTGGGCGAAGTAGAGCGGCGTGGAGGCGCTGGTGGCGTACACGCCGACGGCCAGGCGCGGGATGTCGACGCCCTCGGACACCATGCGGACCGCCACCATCCAGCGCTGCTGGGAGGCGCTGAACTCGGCGATCTTGGCGGACGCGCCGGTGTCGTCGGAGAGCACCACGACGGCCTTCTCACCGGAGATGGTCTCGATCAGCTTGGCGTACGCCCGCGCGGTCTGCTGGTCCGAGGCGATGATCAGGCCCCCGGCGTCCGGGATGCCGCCCGAGCGCAGCACCTGCAGGCGCGCGTCGGCGGCCCGGAGCACCTGCGGCATCCAGTCGCCCTTGGGGTCCAGCGCGGTGCGCCAGGCGTGCGCGATCAGGTCCTGGGTGAGCGGCTCGCCGAGGCGCACCGCCAGCTCGTCGCCGGCGCTGGTGCGCCAGCGGGTCTCGCCCGAGTAGGCGAGGAAGATCACAGGCCGGACGACGCCGTCGGCGAGCGCGTCGGCGTAGCCGTACACCGAGTCGGCCCGCGAGCGCTGCACCTCGCCGACCCGCTCGTACGTGACGAACGGGATCGGGTTCTCGTCGGACCGGAACGGGGTCCCGGTCAGCATCAGCCGCCGCACGGCCGGCTCGAACGCCGCCTTCACGCCGTCGCCCCAGCTGCGCGAGTCGCCCGCGTGGTGGATCTCGTCCAGGATGACCAGCGTCTTGCGGGTCAGCGTGCGCCGCAGGTGCACCTGCGGCGCCATGCCGACCTGCGCGTACGTCACCACCGCGCCGTGGAAGTCGCTGCTGGTGTGCACGTCCGCGTTGCGGAACATCGCGTCGAGCTGGATGCCCACCCGGGCCGCCGCCTGCGCCCACTGCAGCTTCAGGTGCTCGGTCGGGGCGACCACGGTGACCGCGTCCACGCTGCCGTCGGCCAGCAGCTCGGCCGCGATGCGCAGCGCGAACGTCGTCTTGCCCGCGCCGGGCGTGGCGACGGCCAGGAAGTCGGGCGAGCGCCGGCGGATGTATTCGACCAGTGCCTTGCGCTGCCAGGCGCGCAGCGCCGGGAACGACTCGGGGACGGGGCGGGCCAGCGCCACGCGGCAGCCTCCTGCTCAGACGGGGGTTCGCACGAAAGAGCCCTCGGGTCGGCCACTACCGAAGGGAGTCCGGCCGGACCTCGAAGGCGGGCCCTGAGTCTATCGGCTCGTCAGGACAGGTCCCCGCGACTGTCGGCCCGAAAATGGTGAGTCGCGTTGCACACCACCCGATCCGGCGGCCGCGTCAGCCGGTATCCGTGGTCGCGCCACCGCCCAGCCGCGGCCGCGGTGCCGACCAGTGGCGGTACAGGGCCGTGATACGCACCACGAACACGAGCAGCGCCGCGCCGGTGAAGGTGAGCACGCTGCCCCAGCCGAGCCGGACCAGCGACGCCACCGCGATCGCGCCCAGCAGCGACGCCACCGCGTAGATCTCCCGGCGCAGCACCACCGGGATCTCGTTGAGCAGCAGGTCGCGGACCAGTCCCCCGCCGATGCCGGTCAGCATGCCGAGCAGGCACGAGCCCACGGCCGGCACCCCGGCGTCGAGCGCCTTGAGCGTGCTGGTGACCGTGAACAGGCCCAACCCGGCCGCGTCCAGGCCGAGCACGGTGCGCCGCAGCCGGTCCAGGTGCGGGTGCAGCCAGAACACGGCCAGCGAGGCGACGATCGCGGTGGCCGGGTAGCGCCAGTCGGCGAACGCCAGCGGCGGCACCTGGTTGATCACCAGGTCGCGCAGGATGCCGCCGCCCAGCGCGGCCACGAAACCCACGAACACGACGCCGAACAGGTCGAGCCGCTTGCCGACCGCGGCGGAGCCGCCCGAGGCGGCGAAGACGGCGACCCCGGCGAGGTCCCCGACGAGCAGGGCCGACGAACTGTCCACCGGCGCAGGCTACGACGCGGTGTGCCGTACCCCCGCGCCGCCTCGCCGCCGGCCCGCCCACCGGAACCCGCCCGCGATGCCCGACCGCCCGCGATGCCCCCGGACGGGCCGCGGCGCCGTGCCGGATCGCGGCGGCACCGGCCGGATCAGGGCTGCGGCTGGTAGGCGCGTTCGTAGAGGGCGTCGATGTCAGCCTGCTGGGGCAGGGAACTCGACGCGCCCCAGTGCTGGGCGCACGCCGCGCCCGCGGCGCAGGCCCAGCGCAGCGCCTCCTCGACCGGTCGGCCCTGCGCCCAGGCCACCGCGAACGCGCCGGTGAAGGCGTCCCCGGCGGCGGTGGTGTCCACCGCGGCGACGGGCGGCGCGCCGACCTCCAGCCGCGTGCCGTCGCGGTCGGCGTACGCGGCCCCCGCCGCGCCGAGGGTCAGCACCACCCGGGGCACCGAGGCCAGCAGGTTCGCCATCAGTTCGGGCACGTTGTCGGCCTGGGACGGGTCGTGGCCGCCGTCGAGCCCGGCCAGCACGGCGGCCTCGGTCTGGTTCACCACCAGCACGTCGACCAGGGCCAGCAGCTCGTCCGGCAGGGCGCGGGCCGGGGCGGCGTTGAGCACGAACACCGTCTGGCCCGCGCGTGCGGCCACGGCGGCCTGGGTGACCGTCTCCAGCGGGATCTCCAGCTGGCAGAGCAGCACGTCACAGCTCTCGATCAGCTCACGGTCGACCGAGTCCAGCTCGGTGAGCTGTGCGTTAGCGCCGGGCGCGACGACGATGAGGTTCTCCGCGGCCGCGTCGACGGCGATGAGCGCCACGCCGGAGGGTCCGGCCACCCGGCGCAGCCCGTCCAGCTCCACCCCGGCCGCGGCCAGGCAGCCTTTGAGCTCGTCGCCGAAGGCGTCCAGGCCCACCGCGCCCAGGAAGTGGCACCGGGCCCCGGCGCGGGCGGCGGCGACCGCCTGATTGGCGCCCTTACCACCGGGAACGGTCGAGAAGCCGTCGCCGAGCACGGTCTCGCCGGGGCGCGGCAGGGTGGGAGTCGCCACCACCAGATCCATGTTCGCGCTGCCCACGACGACCACGCTCGCGGTCATGCCCGCTCCTCGCTGCGCCCGCGGGCGCTACGACCTGACGGAGCCCGCTGTGCGGGCTGCTGGCGGCGCGCCGAGACCCCCGTGCCGCACGGCCCTGACAGCCGTCCGTCGGCGCGCAAGCCGGATCATTCGGAGAGGTTCTCGTAGATCTCTTTGCACTCCGGGCACACCGGAAAACGGTTCGGGTCTCTGGTGGGCACCCAGACCTTGCCGCACAGGGCGCGCACCGGCGTTCCCTCGATCATGGCTTCGAGCAGTTTGTCCTTGGGCGCGTAGTGCGACATGCGCTCGTGGTCGCCCTCATCTAGGCGATAGTCCGTGGCAACGCGCTCATCAAGGATGGTGCTGGGGTTCGTCACTGGTGTGGTCACCCGAACATTGTCTCAGGTCACCGGCTGGCAGCCCAGCCTGATATCACGCCACGCTGGTAGGCGGCCCTCACCGGCCGCCCCGTAAGCTCATGATCGTGACTGGTGTGAGCATTCAGCTGGGTGACGAGGTCAAGGCGGCGCTGGCCGCCGGGCAGCCGGTGGTGGCGCTGGAGAGCACGATCGTCTCGCACGGCCTGCCGCGGCCGGACAACCTGCGGGTCGCCCGCGAGATCGAGCAGGTGGTACGCGACAACGGCGCGGTCCCGGCGACGATCGGCATGGTCGGCGGCCGGCTGGTGGCCGGGCTCGACGACGACGCGCTCACCCGGCTGGCCACCGGCGAGAACGTGGCGAAGCTCTCGGTGCGCGACCTGGCCATCGCGGCGGCGCTCGGTGGCGACGGCGCGACCACGGTCGCCAGCACCTCCGCGATCGCGGCAGCGGCGGGCATCGGCGTGTTCGCGACCGGCGGCCTGGGCGGCGTGCACCGCGAGGCCGCGCAGACCTTCGACGAGTCCGCCGACCTGTGGACGCTCGCCCAGACACCGATCGTCGTGGTCTGCGCCGGGGTGAAGTCGATCCTCGACGTGGGCGCGACCCTGGAGCGGCTGGAGACCCTCGGCGTCGGGGTGGCCGGCTACCGGACCGACCGCTTCCCCGGGTTCTTCATCCGGGACAGCGGGTTCGGCGTGGACTGGCGGCTGGACTCCCCCGAGCAGATCGCGGCGGCCATGCGCGCGCAGCGCGACCAGGGCGTGCACCGCGGCGCGCTGGTGGTGGCCAACCCGCTGCCGGAGGACGAGCAGCTCGACCGCGAGCTGCACGACCGCACCCTGGCCGAGGGCTTGGCGATCGTGGAGCGCGACGGGGTCACCGGCAAGCGGGTGACGCCGGTGCTGCTGTCGCACTTCCACTCCGCGACACAGGGGCAGAGCCTGGCGGTCAACGTACGCATCATCCTGCGCAACGCGGCGCTGGCCGCGCAGATCGCCGTCGCGGCCGGCAAGCAGTGATCCTCTCCGTCGGAGACCTGGTCACCGACGTGCTGGCGGTGCTGCGGGCACCGCTGGCACAGGGCTCGGACACCCCGGCGACGGTGCACGTCGCCGGGGGCGGCCAGGCCGCGAACACCGCCGCGTGGCTGGCCGCGCTGGGCGCGCCGGTGACCTTCGTGGGCGCGGTCGGCGACGACCAGGCCGGCCGCGACCGGCTCGCCGAGCTGCACCAGGCGGGCGTACGCACCCAGGTCAGCGTGCGCCCCGGGGCGAGCACCGGCAGCATCGTGGTGCTGACGCACGGCGGCGAGCGCACCATGATCAGCGATCGGGGCGCGAACCTGCTGCTGGCCTCCGCCGACGTGGACGCCGCCATCGCCCAGGGCGCGTCGCTGCTGCACCTGTCCGGGTACACCCTGCTGGACCAGCCGTCCCGCCCGTCCGGGCGCTACGCGCTCGCCTCGGCCCGCGCGGCGGGGCTGCGCACCTGCGTCGACGCCGCCTCGGCCGCGCCGCTGTACGCGGTCACCACCGAGCTGATCGAGGACGGGGTCACCGGCCACCCGTTCCTGGACTGGGTGCGCGGCGTGGACCTGCTGCTGGCCAACGCCGACGAGGCGACCGCGCTGGCCGGCCCCGGCGACCCGGCCGACCAGGCGCTGCGGATGTCGTACGCGATCGGCGGCGACGTGGTCGTCAAGCTCGGCGCGCACGGGGCGCTGTGGGCCGGCCCGGCCGGCGTGGTGCACGTCACCGGCGACCCGGTGCCGATCGTGGACGCCACCGGCGCGGGCGACGCCTTCGCCGCGGGCCTGCTGGCCGCCTGGTCGGCCGGGGCCGGGCCGCACGACGCCCTGCTCGCGGGCTGCCGCCTGGGCGCTCGCGCGGTCGGCATCGTCGGCGCCCGCCCGCCGCTGCCGCCGGCCTGACCCGTGGCGTCCGGCACGGTCCGCCGCCCGCTGTCGGCAGGCCGATCGGAGGGGAGCAGGATGGAAGAGTTCCCCGGCTATCAGGAGGCATCGTGCGGGAGGCATCGTGAAAAGGCAGGCGGACCGTCCGGCGCTGATCACCGATGCGGCGGAGAGCCCGGAGGTCGAGCTGCGGCGGCGCGAGCGGCGCTACATCTTCATGATGCTGCTGCGCGCAGGCTGCCTGATCCTGGGCTCGGTGCTGGCCATGCTGCAGGTGCCGCTGCTGTGGCTGTGGCTGCCGCTGTGCGGCCTGGGCATGGTGCTGCTGCCCTGGCTGGCCGTGATCCTGGCGAACGACCGCCCGCCCAAGGACGAGCACCGCTTCAAGCGCTACCGCCACCAGACGGTCCCCGCGAACGCCCTGCCTGCCCAGGCCGCCGGCCCGGTCTACGAGGGCACCGTCGAAGACGCCCCGCCTCCGGCCGACCCCAGCCGCCCCGCCTGACCCGCTCACACTCCTCGCCCGCCCACACTCCTCGCCGGGCTGCGCGCCCGCCATGATCGCTCGACTTGCCTGGCACCTGGGTGAAAGCGCCTTCAAGATACGCACAGGTGCCAGGCAAGTCGGACGATCATGAGCGGCGCGCGGGGCGCGGCGCGGCCGCGCGAAGGCGGGTGCGGTCAGGCGAGGCGGACGCGGACGCGGCGGTTGGCCTTGCCCTTGGACTCGACCTTGACGACCTGGAGTTTGCCGATCTGCGCGGTCGAGGCGACGTGGGTGCCGCCGTCGGCCTGCACGTCCAGGCCGACGATGTCGACGATGCGGATCTCCTGCTCGTCGGCGGGGATCAGGTTGGACTGGGTGCGGATGATGTCGGGCAGGGCCAGCGCCTGGTCCCTGCCGAGCACCTTGGTCACCACCTGGCGGTCCGCGCCGACCTCGGTGTTGACGAGCTCCTCCAGCCGCGCCTTGAAGTCGGCGGGCACCTCGGGCAGGTTGAAGTCCATCCGGGCCTCGCCCGGCTCCATGTTGCCGCCGGTGACCAGCGCGCCGAAGTCGCGGAACACCACCCCGCACAGCACGTGCAGGCCGGAGTGGGTACGCATCAGCAGGGTGCGCCGGGTGTCCTCGACCGCTCCGGCGACCTGCGTGCCCACCGGCGGCACCGGGTCTCCCTCGGCCGGGATCAGCCACAGGTCGTCGCCCTTGCGGGTGCCGGTGATCCGGGTCTGCACGCCCTGCCAGAGCAGCACGCCGTGGTCCGGCGGCTGGCCGCCGCCGCCCGGGTAGAAGGCCGAGCGGTCCAGCACGATGCCCTGTTCGGCATCGGCGGCCAGCACGGTGCAGGTCCAGTCGCGCAGGGTCGGATCGGCGAGGTCGAGGCGCTCGGTGCGCCCGTGGTGTGTGACGCCCATGACCCTGGAGTCTAGGCGTCACCGGCTGCCGCCTGTCCGGCGACGCGGCCGGTGACGCCGGTGCCCGTCGAGGGTCCCGTTGGAGGCGGTGCCCGGTGCGACCGTGCCCGCGGCGGTCAGGCGTCCCCACCGGCGGCGGTGTTCGGCGCCGCGACGGTGCGGGCGGTGACCCGGCCCCCGGCCAGGATCTGCATCATCACGTCCTGGCTCGTCGCGGGGCGGGTGCCGGGGCGCGGGGCGCGGCCCACCGACTTGGCGACCGCGGGCCGTACGCCCCGTCCGGCCGGCCTGCGACCGCGCCGGCCGGTGGGCCGCCGCCGCACCGCGACGGTCACCCAGTGCTGCTCGGCGGCGCTGCCCCACTGCTCCTGGTGGAACCAGTAGCGCTGGCGGCCGTTCGGCGCGGCGCCGACCACCTGCAGCGGTTCCAGCAGCGTGTCGAGCTGCTCGAAGCGGACCTCGCCGTCGTCGCCGGCGCAGCGGGTGAAGGCCTCCTTCAGCGTCCACATCCGCAGCAGCTGCTCGCCCTGGTCGTCGGCCTCCATCAGGCGGGCGTGCTCGGCGGCGGACAGCACGGTCCAGGGCAGCGACGCGCCCTCCCGGCCCGCCGGTTCCAGATCCACCCCGATGTCGTACGCGTCGGAGACCGCCACCGCGATCGCCGAGTCCGTCAGCGAGACGCTCACGTCGATGCCGCTGAGCGGGCCGGACACGGTCAACTTGCCGAATCCGCCGTAGTGCAGGCTCCAGTTGCGCGGCGCGACCTCGCCGTGCCACTCGATCGACAGGATCATGCGGACCAGCGCCCGGGTGACGACGAAGGAGCTGCGGCGCTCGTCCGAGCGCATGCTCGCGGCCTCGGCCCGCTCGTCCGCGCTGAGGAACTGGGCCAGGTCCTTCTCCCGCCGCCGGCACGCGGCCAGCGCGAACAGCGACACCGCCACCCCCGCCGGACGCCGCCGCCGCGGCGAGGGGGTCGCCCGCAGCTCGGTGAGCAGGGCGCGGGCCGCGGCCCGGGAGCCGGCCCGCGGGCCGGACACGCAGGGCACGGGCCTGGTCCGGCGCGGCACGGCGGCGGGCAGCGGCTCGCACACCTGCCGGGCCGGGTTGCCGGTCCAGTCCTCGCCGTCGGGGATCTGCTCGCCCTTCATCAGGAACGAGTGCGCCCCGAGCACCGCGTTGTCGCCGACGGTGACGCCGTAGTGCACGAACGCCTTGACGCCCAGCGTCGCGCCGGAGCCGATCACGGTCGGCTCGGACCGGAACATGCCGTCCTCCTGGGAGTGGCACTGGATCACCACGCCCGCGTTGAGGCAGGCGTCGTCGCCGACGGTCATCATGGTCCGCTCGGACATGTACGCGCCGTCGTCGTACACCCGCTTACCCATGCGCACGCCCAGCAGCCGCCAGATCAGCGGGCGGAACGGGGTGCCCGCGAACGGGACCGGCGCCTCCAGCTTCCACAGCCGCTCATGCCACCAGTAGTACGGGTCGTAGATGGAGCAGCGCCGCGGGCGCAGCCGCCGGAACCCGCCGACCAGCCGCTCCACCAGCACGCTGTAGCAGAGCTGGAAGGCCAGCATGACCACGCCCGCGGCGGGGATGACCAGCACGCTCCACTCGGAGTACATGTCCAGCGCGGCGGCGAGCACGACCAGGCCGACCGCACCCGAGATCCACATCACGAACAGGAACAGGGCCATCGAGCGCAGGTTGTACCGGTTCTTCAAGGTCAGCTGCCGGCGCAGCGCGTCGCCGGTGGGCGCCTCGCAGCCGGCCTCCCGCGAGACGACCCGCGCGATCGGGAACGACGGCGAGCCGAGCAGACCGGTGTCGTGGCGGATCGGGCCGTCGGTGGGCACCGTGGCCTTGGTCGCGTAGAGCACGTTCTGGCCGACGGCGTGGCCGGCCGGGAAGGTGACGTCGTTGCCGACGAAGGAGCGGGCGCCCACGACGACCCGCGACATCGTGAACGAGGTGGTCGAGTAGTCGGCGTTCACCATGGACAGGCCGTCGGACACCATGGTGCCGGTGCCGATGGTGCACAGGAACGGCGTGTCGAACCGGAACTCGATGCCGAAGTTGGACCCGGTCTGCACGACCTGCTGCAGGTCGACGCCGATCCAGCGCAGGTAGTTGACGACGTACGAGCTGTCGCCGAACAGGCGCATGAACAGCGCGGAGTTGGTCATCCCGGAGATCGTCGAGGCGAGCCAGTACCGGAAGCTGTAGAGCGGGTAGACCGTGTCGGGCTTCCACAGCAGGTTGAGCACGCGCGGGATGACCACGATGGAGGCCAGGCCGAGCAGCAGGCCGACCACGAAGAGCACCGCCGAGGCCAGCACCAGGTCCAGGTAGATCATGCTGCTCAGCGAGAACGGCTTGCCGTCGACCAGGCCCTTGAGCAGCGGCACCTGGGTGACCAGCGCGACCAGCGCGCCGAACACCAGCGGGCCGCGGGTGAGCACCTGGTTGGCGATCTTCACACCGCTGTAGACGGTCTTGCGCAGCCAGCCGCAGCTGCGCGCGGGCACCGCCGGCAGGCCGGGGTGGCCGGGCTGGGCCGGCATGCCCTGCCAGCTCTCACCGGCCGGCACCGCGTATCCCGGCGGCAGCGTCGAGGAGTGGCCGAGCCGCGCGCCGTCGCCGATGCTGGAGTCGATGTCCAGCGCGGTGTGCTCGCCGACGATCACGTCGCTGCCGATGGTGATCCGGCCGGTCTGGATGTAGCCGGACTGGGCCCGGTAGCCCAGGAAGTAGCAGTCCTTGCGGATGACCGTGTTGTCGCCGACGGTCAGCAGGTCGGTGCAGATCGGCATGACCGGCGACAGGATCACCACGTTGCGGCCGATCTTCGCGCCGAGCAGGCGCAGGTACCACGGGTAGAGCGGGGTGCCGTAGAACATCAGCAGGCGGCTCGCGCCCATGCACATGCGCACGTACCAGAAGCGGAGGTAGGTCAGCCCCCACAGGGGTATCTCCTGCTCCTTCCACCGCCCGATGAGCAGCCATTTCACGGCGATCGGGTAGATGGTCAGGATCAGGAAGCCGGCGATGCTGAAGGCCGCCGAGCGCAGGTACAGGTCGAGGAAGCCGTTCGCGGCGGCCATGAAGCGGAACGCGAAGATGAGCAGGTAGCCGGCCATCACCGCGCTGCCCAGCCCCATCAGCAGCTGCACCAGGCCGCAGGCCCAGTACTGCAGCGAGCTCGCCCGGCGGGTCTCGCGCGCCGGGACCGGCGCGGTGCGCGGCGGCGCGTGCTCGGCGGCGGTGACCGGGGCGACGGCGGCGGCCAGGGCCCGCACGGTGGGGTACACGTACACGTCGCGCATGGACACCGAGGGCAGGTCGGCGCGCTGCCGCACCTTGGCGCAGAAGCGCGCCATGAGGAGCGAGTCCGCGCCCACCTCCTCGAAGAAGTGGCTCTCCACGCCCACCCGGTCCACCCGGACGATCTCGGCCAGCACATCGGCGTACCCCTGCTCGACCGGGGTCGTGGGCACGGCGTCGGTGGGCGGGGCGGCCAGCCGGCGGTTGCTCGGCGGCGGCAGGCTCTTGCGGTCGGCCTTGTCGCTGGGCAGCATCGGGATCGCGTCGAGCTGCTCCAGGTACGACGGGATCATGTACCCCGGCAGCCGTTCCCGCAGCCAGGCGTAGATCTGCTGGCGGTCCAGGGTGACGGTGTCCTTGCGCAGGCTGTAGTAGCCGACCAGCTCGGTCACGCCCGGCTCGGGGCGGTGCGTGTCCACCACCGCCTGGGCCACGCCCGGCACCTGCAGCAGCACCGACTCGATCTCGGTGAGCTCGATGCGGTACCCGCGGATCTTCACCTGGGTGTCGATGCGCCCCAGGTATTCGATCTCGCCGGCCTCGTTGACCCGGCCCAGGTCGCCGGTGCGGTAGATGCGCCCGGACGGATTGTTCTTGAGTTTGAGGAAGTCGGGGATGAAGGCGCGCTCGGTCAGGTCGTCGCGGTTGACGTAACCGGCGGCCAGGCCGATGCCCGCGATGCCGATCTCGCCCAGCTCGCCCGGGGGCAGGGCGCGGGGCGCGTCGGGGTCGAGGATGACCGTGGCGTACGTCGGCAGCGGCAGGCCCAGCGTGATCGGCTTGTCCGGGTGCACCGGCGTCCAGGTCGCGGTGACGGTCGCCTCGGTGGGCCCGTACACGTTGAGGAAGCGGCGGTTCGGCCGGTGCCAGCGGGTGACCAGGTCCTGCGGGCAGGCCTCGCCGGACACCAGCAGGAAGCGCAGGTCGGGCAGGTCCTCGTCGAGCGTGGCCAGCAGCGTCGGCACGCAGCACATCGCGGTGACGCCGCGCGCGGTGAGGAACTCCCACAGGTCCCGGCCGAGCAGGCTGGCCCCGCCGGGTTTGGGCACCAGGGTCGCGCCGACCATCCAGGACACCCAGATCTCCTCGACCGAGAAGTCGAAGGCGATGGTCATGCCCTGGTACATCCGGTCCTCCGGGCGCACGCCGTAGAGCTCGGCGGCGACCCGGACGAAGTTGACGATGGCGGCGTGCTCGACGGCGACGCCCTTGGGCCGGCCGGTGGAGCCGGAGGTGTAGATGATGTACGCCAGCTCGTCGGCGGGCTCGCCGCACTCCTCGCCGGCCAGCCGGTCCTCGGCGGTGGCCGCCAGCTCCGCGGTGATCTCGTCGAGGCAGAGCACCTCGGCCTCGGCGACCTCGGCCAGGTGCTCGCGCAGGTGCGACACCGACAGCACCAGCCGCGCCCCGGAGTCGCCGACGATGTAGGCCAGCCGGTCGGCGGGGAACCCGGTGTCCAGCGGCACGTACGCGGCGTGGATCTTCCCGATGGCGAGCATGCCGACGTACGACTGCACGGCCTGGTCGAACAGCAGCGCGATCCGGTCGCCGGGCCGGGCCCCGCGGCTGATCAGGTGCCGGGCCAGCCGGTTGGCGCGCGCGTCGACCTCGTCGTAGGTGAGCGCCTCCTCGCCGGTGTCCACGGCGAGCTGCTCGCCCCGGCCGTAGCGGCGCAGCCGGTCGCACTGCTGCTCGAACAGCTGCGACAACCGCTCGCCCGGCCGCCAGCGCGGCTCGTGTTCGTAGCCCGGGCAGGTCAGCACGAGACCGCCGTTGCGACCGGGTTCGACGTCAGGGAACTCAGGAAGATCATTGACATCGAGGACGCGTGTGCTCATGGGCTTCTCCCTCCGCGGACGACAAGGACGGCTGAGCGGAACGGGCAGGCCCGCCTGGGGCGGGGCCGCGTTCGGCGTGGCGGTCGCCCGTCCGGCGCGCCGCGCGGGCGGCGCGCCGGACAGACCGCTTTCCGGCGGGGCGCGGTGGCGCCCGCCGCTCAGCCGATGCCGTCCGCTCCGGTACGTGCGGTCGCCGGCTCGTCGGCCTCGCCGCCGGGGCGGCACGACTCCTCGATGGCGTCGATGACGATGCCGCAGGCGATGTCGATGACCTCGGCGGTCACGTTCAGCGGCGGCAGGATCCGGATGACGCAGTCGTCGCGCCCGCCGAGTTCGACGATCAGGCCGCTGCGCAGCGCGCGAGCCTGCACCTGGCGGGCCAGCTGCCCGGCCGAGCGCCCGTCGCCCGGGTCGGCCAGCTCGACGCCCCACATCAGGCCCCGGCCGCGCACCTCGCGCACCACCGGGTGGGCCCGCAGCTCGCCGAGCCGGTCGGCCACCTGCGCCCCGCGCTCGCGCACGTTGGCCAGGATCTCGTCGCGGTGCAGGATCCGGACCGCCTCCGCCCCCGCGGCGAAGGCGAGCTGGTTGCCCCGGAAGGTGCCGGTGTGCGCGCCGGGCTGCCAGACGTCGAGCCGCTCGTCGTACATGATCAGCGCGATGGGCGTGCCGATGCCGGACAGCGCCTTGGACGCCACGATCACGTCGGGCTCGATGTCGTACTGCTCGAACGCGAACCAGGTGCCGGTGCGGCCGCAGCCGGTCTGCACCTCGTCGACGATCAGCGGGATGTCCAGCGAGCGGGTCAGCGCCCGCACCCGCCGGACGAAGTCACGGGTGGCCGGGATGACCCCGCCCTCGCCCTGCACCAGCTCCAGGATCACCGCGGCCGGCCGGGCGACGCCGCCGTTGGGGTCGAGCAGCGACTTCTCCAGCAGCCCGGCGCAGTTGGTCTCGCAACTGTCGGGCCGTAGGCCCAGCGGGCAGCGGGCGCAGTACGAGTACGGGTAGAAGTGCACGCCGGGCACGCCGTTGGCGATCGGGCGCTTCTGCGAGACCAGGCCGGAGGCGGCCATCGCGGCGTGGCTGCAACCGTGGTAGCCGCCCTGGAACGAGATGACATCGCCGCGGCCGGTGGCCGTCTTGCACAGCTTGATCGCGGCCTCGACGGCGTTGGCGCCGGTCGGCCCGCAGAAATGCACCCGCATGCGTTCGCGCAGGCCAGGGGCCAGCATGGACAGCTGGGCCTCGATGAAGGCGTCCTTGGCGGGGGTCGGGAAGTCCAGCGCGTGGGTCAGCCGGCCCAGCTGCGACGTGACGACGCGGACCAGCTCGGGGTGGTTGTGGCCGAGTGACAGCACGCCCGCGCCGGTGAGGAAGTCGATGAACACGTTGCCGTCGACATCGCGCACGAAGCTGCCGGAACCCTCGGCGATGGCGATGGGGATGTTGCGGGGATAGGTGCGCGCGTTGGACTCGCGGCGCTGCTGGCGCTCCAGCAGTTCGGCCGAACGGGGTCCGGGCAGGTCGCAGTGGACGGACGGCCCGGTCAATGCGTCAGGCTCGCTGAGCATCGTCATTGGTTCTCCTCAGGCAGGACACGGTGGCGCCGGGAGGCTCCACCTGGGCGAGCGGCCCTCGCACTCCGCCCGAAGGTGGGAGGACGACGCCATAACGATTACCAAATGAAATCGTTAGCTCACCCTCCGTGATGCTACCGAGCGACCGATAGCTTGCTCCGGATTTCAGAAGGTTCGTCCGGTCTGCTATGGACCGAAGGACGGATTCCGGTCCGGACCCCTGCGAGGGACTTCGCGAAACTGGTATAAGAAAGGCCAGGTCAACACGTGTGCAAGCGGCGTGTCGGGCCCGGCGTGGCGGCCCCCACTAACATGCGCGTATGTCCCGCACCTCGTATGCGCTCGCCGCGCTCGCCGCCCTGGCCCTCACCCTCACCGGGTGCACCTCCACAGCGGACGACAAGACCCCGCCCGCCGACCTGCCCGCCGCGCAGACCCTGCTGGCCGACGGGGCCAAGGCGATGGCCGAGGTCAAGTCCGCGCACTTCGTCATCGACGTCAACGGCAAGATCAGCGGACTGACCCTCAAGCGCGCCGAGGGCGACCTCACCCAGGCGGGCTCCGCGCAGGGCACCGCCTCCATCGAGCAGTTCGGCACCGCGATCGAGGCCCAGTTCGTCATCGTCGGCACCGACCTGTGGCTCAAGGCCGCCACCGGCGGCTTCCAGAAGCTGCCGCTGGCCGCCGCCGCCACCGTGTACGACCCGTCGGCCATCCTCGACCCGAACCGCGGCGTCGCCAAGCTGCTCACCAGCATCAAGACGGCGACCACGCAGGCCAAGGAGACGGTCGACGGCAAGGAGACCTACAAGATCCAGGTCGAGCCCGACCCGGTCGCGCTGGCCGCGCTGATCCCGGGCGTCGGCGAGGGCGTCACCGGGAACATCTGGCTCGACGCCACCAGCAAGCAGCTGGTCAAGGGCGAGTTCACCATCCCGGCCAAGGGCAGCGACCCGGCCGGCACGGTCACCGTCCTCTTCACCAAGTACAACGACCCGGTGACGATCAGTGCGCCCTGATCACGACGCCACGGGCGGCGGGGCGGTCCCCGCCGCCCCGCGCCACCGGCTCGCCGTCGGCATGGGAGCACTCGCCGTGCTGCTCGGCGCGCTCGACGCGTACGTGCTGGTCTCGGTGCTGATCGACATCGTCAACGACCTCGGCATCCCGATCAACCACCTGGAGCGGGCCACCCCGCTCGTCACCGGCTACCTGCTCGGCTACGTCGCGGCGATGCCCCTGCTGGGCAGCCTGTCCGACCGGTACGGCCGCCGGGTCCTCATCCTCGCCTGCCTCGCCGCGTTCGCCGTCGGCTCCGTCGTCACCGCCACCGCGACCGACCTGGCCCCGCTGGTCGCGGGCCGGGCGCTGCAGGGCATGGCCGGCGGCGCGCTGCTGCCCGTCACCATGGCGCTGATCGCCGACCTGTTCCCGCCCGCCACCCGCCCCGCCGCCCTCGGCTGGGTCGGCGCGGCACAGGAACTCGGCGCGGTGCTCGGCCCGCTGTTCGGCGCGGCCGTCGCGCTGTGGATCGGCTGGCGCGGCATCTTCTGGATCAACATCCCGCTGGCCGTGCTCATCGGCGTCGCCGTCTGGCTGCTGGTGCCCCCGCACCGCACCGCCCCCGCCGCTCCCCCGCGCCGCGTCGACGTCGCCGGCGGGCTGCTGCTCGCCCTCGTGCTCGGCCTGTGCGTGATCGGCCTCTACAACCCCGACCCCGCGCACGCCGTGCTGCCGAGCTGGGGACCCGCCGTGCTCGCCGCCGCCGGCGTCGCCCTGGTCGCGTTCGTCGCCTGGGAGTGGCGTGCCCGCACCCGCCTGCTCGACCCGGCCGGCGTCGCCATGGGACCGCTGCTGGCCACGCTGGCCGCGAGCGCCTGCGCGGGAGCCGCGCTGATGGTCACCCTGGTCGACGTGGAACTGGTCGGGCACACCCTGCTGCGGCTGGACAGCCTGGACAGCACGCTGCTGCTCACCCGGTTCCTGGTCGCGCTGCCGGTCGGCGCGGTGCTCGGCGGGCTGCTGCTGCGGCGGCTCAGCGAACGGCTGCTCACCGTCGTCGGCCTGGCCTGCTCCGCCGGGGCGTACCTGCTGATCGCCGGCTGGCCCGCCGACCTGCTCGCCGCCCGGCACGAACTCGGCCCGCTCAGCCTGCCCCGGCTCGACACCGACCTGGTGCTCGCCGGGCTCGGCCTGGGCCTGGTCATCGCCCCGGTGTCGGCACTGGTGCTGCGGATCGTGCCCGCCGTCCAGCATGGCGTGGCCTCCGCCGCCGTCGTGGTCGCCCGGATGATGGGCATGCTGCTCGGCGTCGCCGCGCTGACCGCCTGGGGCCTGCACCGCTTCCAGGAGTTCACCAAGGACCTGCCCACGCCGCTGCCGTTCGGCCTGACCGAGGACGAGTTCCGCCGCGCCCTGACCGCCTACCAGACCGCCCTCGACGCCGCGCTGCGCGCCGAGTACCGCGAGATCTTCCTCGGCACCGCCGCGATCTGCCTCCTCGGCGCCCTCGCCGCCCTCGGCATGCGCCCCCGCCGCACCCCACCGGTCCCCACCACCCCCACCCCCGCCGACACCGAAGCCCTCCTCGACAGCGCCTAAAGCGAAGGAAGGGCACCTTCTTATCGGTATACGTTGTGGAAGGTGCCCTTCCTCACTCTTCAGGGCTGTGAGCCGGGCTGACTGCGGCTCGACGCCGGGCGGTGTGGGCGCGTCAGGGCTTGGCGGCCCTGGCCTCGGCCTTCATCTGCTTCTTGAACTCGCGGACCTTGGCGAGGGAGGCCGCGTCGCGGATGTCGGCCACCGAGCGCAGCGAGCCCTCCTCGCCGTACACCCCGGCCGCCTCGCGCCACCCCTCGGGCTGCACGCCGAACTGCTTGCCCAGCAGCGCGATGAAGATCTGCGCCTTCATCTTGCCGAAGCCGGGCAGCGCGGACAGCCGCTTGAACAGGTCCTTGCCGTCCTTGGCCCCGGTCCAGATCTTCGCGGCGTCCCCGTCGTACTCGTCGGCGACGGCGCGGGCGAGCTTCTGCGTACGCTCGGCCATCGAGCCGGGGAAACGGTGGATGGCGAGCGGGGTCGCGTACAGCTCCGCGAACGCGGCCGGGTCGTAGTCGGCGATCTGCGCCGCGTCGAGCCGCTGCACACCCATCCGCCCGGCCAGCCGGTACGGCCCCACGAACGCCTTCTCCAGCGGGATCTGCTGGTCCAACAGCATGCCGAGTATCCGGGCAAACGGATCATTCAGGAGGAGTTCATCTGCCGCGTCGTCCTGTGCCAACCACACCTTCGCCATGGTCACAGGATCTCAGAAGCCGGCGCGTGCCACCCACACGGCTCGACGCCTTCGCCGGCGTCGCACCCCTGGTAGCAACGTCAGTAGCATCGATCGGCCCCTCCCGGTAGCATCGAAGCCATGAAACTGAGCGTCAGCCTGCCGGAGGAGGACATCGAGTTCATCGATGACTACGCCGACCGGCGGGGCAGCGCCTCCCGGTCCGCGGTCCTGCACCGCGCCATCGACCTGCTGCGGGCGAGCGAACTCGAAGACGCCTACGCGGCGGCATACGACGAGTGGGACGCCGGCGAGGACGGCAGGCTGTGGAGCGCCACCGAGGGCGACGGGCCGGCAGATGCAGCGCGGTGACGTGTACCTGGTCAACCTCGACCCGGCCCTGGGGTCCGAGACCAACAAGGTCCGGCCGGCGGTTCTCGTGGGCAACACCGCGGCCAACCGCACCGCGGAGCGAGCCGGCCGCGGCGTCGTCACGCTCGTGCCGGTGACCTCCAACACCGACCGGGTCTACCCGTTCCAGGTGCTGATTCCCGCGGGTGAGGCCGGGCTGAACCGCGCCTCGAAGGCCCAGGCGGAACAGGTCAGATCCGTCGACTACACACGCCTGCGCCAACGGCTCGGCAGCCTGCGCCCCGAAACGCTCAGCAGGCTGGACGCCGCGCTACGCGTACACCTTGATCTTTAGGGTCAGGCCGGGACGGGGACCCGGGGGCGGGCCCACCAGAGGCGGGTGACCAGGCCGCCGAGCAGGCAGCCGGCGGCGTTGACCAGTACGTCGTCGACGCTGCACACCCGGTTGGCGACGAACAGCAGCTGGGTCACCTCGATCGCCAGCGAGCACCCCGCGCCGAGCAGCAGCAGCCGCACGGGCGAGGCCAGCGCCGCGAAACGCACCGGCGCACCCGCCCCGAGCGCGAAGAACACCAGCAGGTTGCCGCCGATCTGCGCGACCACCCACGGCAGCGGCATGGTGAACTGCTGGCCCAGGTCGCTCAGCGGCACCAGATACAGCAGGGTGGTGTCCGGCGGCACCTGCTGCGGGGTCATCGTCATCCACACCCAGGGCAGCGTGCCGAGCACCATCGCGCCCTCGGCCAGCGACCAGCGCCAGGCACGGCCGCGCGGCACGCCCGCCCGCGACCTGCGCCGGACCAGCCCGGCGACGATGAGCAGGGTCAGGGGCACCAGCGCCGCCGTCGTGATCAGAACGGTGTGCCAGTGCGCCCATACCTGTGCCATGCGCAGCAGGTTAGTGCACACGTCCGTGCACCGTGCGCCGCGCGTTGGTGCACGATGTCAGGGTGCAGACGCTGCTGGAGAACGCTGACATCGATCATCTGCGAACCGCGCTGACCGGCGCCGGGTTCACCGCCTCGGGCATCGCCGACCGGCTGGGGCCGCAGGCGTCGGCCGACGCGGGCCGCAGCGACTTCCGGGCCGCGCTGCGGATCACCGGTTCGGGTGATCCGCTGGACACCCTGATCCGGCTGTTCATCTGCGGGCAGACCGAGCCGGAGGCCGCTGTCGCCGCCGCGCTGGCCCCGCTGCCGATCGCCGCGGCCCGCGCGGCCGGGCTCGTGGTGCTCGCCGACGGCGGGCTCGCGGCGGGCGTCGACCTGGAGCCGTACGGCGACTGGTGGGTCCTGTCCGACCTGCCCGCCCAGCCGGGCCGCCAGCTGCCCGCCGACCACGTGCTCGGGGTGGGCGGCGCGTCCACGACGCTGGCCGGCGCGACGGTGCGCACCCCCGTCGGCACGGCGCTCGACCTCGGCACCGGCTGCGGCGTGCAGGCGCTGCACCTGAGCACGCACGCGCGCGCCGTGACGGCCACCGACCTGTCGCCGCGCGCGCTGCGCTTCGCCGCGACGACGGCGGCGCTCAACGGCATGAGCTGGGAGCTGCTGCAGGGCGACATGCTCGCCCCGGTCGCCGGCCGCCGGTTCGACCTGGTGGTCAGCAACCCGCCGTTCGTGGTCGGGCCCGGCCTGGCCACCCACGTGTACCGCGACTCGGGCCGGGCCGGCGACGGCGTCTGCGCCGAGCTCGCCGGGGCCGCGCCGGCGCTGCTCAACGAGGGCGGCACGCTGCAGTTCCTGGCCAACTGGGTGCACGTGAAGGGCGAGGACTGGGAGGACCGGGTCGCGAGCTGGTTCGCGGGCACCGGCATGGACCTGTGGGCGATCCAGCGCGAGGTCAGCGACCCGCTGGACTACGTACGCCTCTGGCTGGCCGACGCGAGCGAGAAGCACGACGCGTTGCGGGCCGCCGAGTGGCTGGACTGGTTCGCCGCGCACGGCGTCGAGGCGATCGGGTTCGGCCTGGTCACCGCCCGCCACAGCGGCAAGGCCGACCCGTCGGTCGTCTGCGAGGACCTGCGCCAGCAGGTGCAGGCTCCGCTCGGCGACCGGGTCGCGGAGTGGTTCACCCGCCGCGACTGGCTCGACGCCCGCGACCGCGACCAGCTCCTCGCCGCCCGCTACCGCCGCGTCGACGGCCTCCAACTCCGCCAGGAGGCCACCATGGGCGACGACGGCTGGATCGTCGACCGCCAACTCCTCGCCATGCCCGAAGGCCTGCGCTGGGTAGAGGAGATCGACCCCCTCATCCTCGCCCTGGTCAGCGGCTCCAACGGCGACCTCCCCCTGCACGACCAGATCGCCCTCCTGGCCGCGGCCCACGAAGCCCCCGCCGAAGCCCTCTCCCAAGCCCTCCTCCCCGTCCTGGACCACCTCGTCGAACGCGGCCTCCTCCTCCCCCTTCCGGGTTGATCATGAACTTATGGCAAGGTTCGACGGTGTGTCGTCGGCATAACTTCATGATCGACGCGACGGGAGAGGGGCGCCGGTGCGCGCGGTAGTGCAGACGGTGAGCCGGGCCAGCGTGACTGTTGGCGGCGAGGTGGTCGGGGAGATCAAGGACGGGCTGCTGGTGCTGCTGGGGGTGACGCACAGCGACACCCAGGCGACCGTGGAGACGATGGCCCGCAAGGTGTACGAGGTGCGCCTGCTCGACGGCGAGCGCAGCGCCTCGGACGTCGGCGCGCCGCTGCTGGTCGTCAGCCAGTTCACGCTCTACGGCGACGCCCGCAAGGGCCGCCGCCCCACCTGGCAGGCCGCCGCCCCCGCCGAGGTCGCCGAACCGGTGTTCACCGCGTTCGTCGAAGCACTCCGCGCCCGCGGCGCCACCGTCGAGACGGGACGCTTCCGCACCCAGATGCTGGTGGAGTCGGTGAACGTCGGACCCAACACGCTGATCCTCGACCTCTGACGGCGAGGACGCACGAGCGGGTCGCCCGGCGAACGGCCCGACCATCACCAGACCCCACCCGAGCCGGCTCGCCCGAGCCGGCTGCGGTCCGACCCGGCCGACTCCCTAGTTGATCATGAACTTGTGGCCGCGACACGCCGTCGAACCGTGCCATAAGTTCATGATCAACGCGGAAAGGGGGCGGTCAGAACAGGGGGCCCTTGCGGGTGGTGGATTGGGCCAGCCAGTCCTGGAGGAGGCCGCGCCAGTCGGTGTCGGCGAGGGTGGCGGGGTCGACCGTGAATCGGCCGAAGATGTCGCGGTCGGCCAGCGGGCCGACCTTTCTGTCCAGTTCCATCACGACGTGCAGCTTGCGGTCGGTGGCGACGAAGGTGACCTCGAGGTTGCGCACCTGGGCGGCGTACGCCGCGCCGGGCAGGAACTCGATCTCCTGGTAGAACGGCAGCGTCTGCGGCAGCCCGCGCAGGCGGCCCTTCTCCATGTGCGCCTTCACGAACTGGAAGCCGAGCTTGGTCAGCGCGTCGAGGATGTGCTGCTGCGCCGGCATCGGGTCGATCTCGACCGGGTCCAGGTCGGTACGGTCGACCGCGCGGGCGACCTCCAGCTCGGTACGCAGGCCGACGTTCATCCCGGCGATCGGCTGCCCGAAGGCACGGGTCAGCGGCGTCTCCAGCGGCACGTCGCAGGCGATGTCGAATATCCGACGCTCCCGCGCGGCCAGCGTGAAGCCCTCCACCACCTTCTGCCGGCTGATCTCTCCCGTGGACTGGTCACCGAGCAGCCCACCCTGCACACCGACGTCGGTGACCAGCACCAACGCGATGTACCCGATCGACACCTGGTGATCACCGCCGGTCACCTCGACGGTGCCGGTGAGTTTGCCGCCGGGCTTGGCCCGCGACACCGTCAACTCCGTCCGCACCGACGGCCCGCCGACCCCGAACATGCGCATCAGGCGCTTCACGACCACACGTCCCTCCCCTGTCCGCCCCATCGTGGCAGATTCACGAAATCGTCTCACCGCCGTCTCACGCGCCATACACCAAGCTGTCCAGTACACAAGGCGACACGGGGAGGACAGCGATGAGCGACGAGAGCATGAATGCAGTGGCCGTACTGGACAGCACGACCGCCGATCTGGACGAGACCGATGAGCGGGGCGTCTCGACCGACCTCGTCCGCGCGTACCTCAACCTCATCGGCCGCACCAAGCTGCTGACCGCCGAGCAGGAGGTCGCGCTGGCGCGCCGGATCGAGGCCGGCCTGATGGCCGAGTACGTGATGGAGCGCGACGGCATCGAGCACGACCGCGACCTGGAGACCGTGATCCGCGAGGGTCAGGCCGCCAAGAACCACCTGCTGGAGGCGAACCTGCGCCTGGTGGTCAGCATCGCCAAGCGCTACACCGGTC
>NZ_BONI01000112.1 GCF_016862635.1 Catellatospora coxensis
ACGGCGTACCGTACCGGCCTTGGCCTGTGGATATGTCGTGAGCTGGCGGAACTTTGCCGCAACTTCGCCGGTCATGAGGCTCCGCCGGGCACCTCAAGCCTATATATAACCAAGTTGATTATGTCTCGTCCCTGTGCTCTGCCCTCGCGGTGACAAGAGCTTCAACCTTGCTGAAACACACAGGGGCGCTGCTGCTCTGTGTTTCAGCAAGGTTGAAGGCTGTGCCACGTCGCGCCCGTCGCCCGTCGCGAAGCGTCCGAGGGGATGAGGCTCGCGAAGCGAGTCCCCCTTAGCTCTTGCCCTTGCCCGTGGAGACCGGCCAGAGCGGTGACACGGTGACAACCGCCCCCTCCCGAACGCCCCCGCTCAGCTCAGATCGCCTAA
Source organism: Catellatospora coxensis (assembly GCF_016862635.1). Taxonomy (GTDB): domain Bacteria; phylum Actinomycetota; class Actinomycetes; order Mycobacteriales; family Micromonosporaceae; genus Catellatospora; species Catellatospora coxensis. The sequence goes on from NZ_BONI01000112.1 coordinate 385, forward strand.
GAAGCTGTCACCGCCTGCCGGTGACAGGCGGTGACAACGGTGACAACGGTGACAACGGTGACAACGGTGACAGAGTCTTACGCACGCGAGGGCGTGCATGTTCTATGCACGCGGACGATGCACGCGTTACAGTGCATCTATGGCAACCGAACGGATCAACCTCACCATGGAGGCCGACGCGCTGACCGCAGCACGCCGCGCCGCCGCGAGCGACGGTGTCTCGCTGTCTGCCTGGCTGAGCCGCGCCGCATGGAATCAGGCCATCGAGCACGCCGCCCGGATCAGCGCAGAGCAGGATCGCCACCTGGCCGACGAGTTCGCCGACTACGACGCTGAGCGCGAAGAGCTGATGTTCCGCCGGGAGACCGCGTGAAGCGGGGCGAAGTATGGCTACGCGAACGCGCCAGCAGCAAGAACCTGGTGGTGCTCGTAGGCCACGACAAGCTCACCGAGACCCGCCCGACGGCGCTGGTCGTGCCGCTGTCGGACGTGCGGGCATCCACGCTGATTGAGCCCGACGTGCGACTTGACGATGATTCGTCAATCGGCGTGGCGATGACCCCCCGCGTCGGGGAGATCTCCAAGGACTACCTGACCGAACGGCGCGGCGCGCTGCATGTGGATTCGCTGGAAGCGCTGGAGACCGCCCTGCGCGCGGTCCTCGACCTGTAGCCACCGCAACCGCTCACGCCCGGCACGAACTCCGCGCCGGGCGCGTGAAGCGTTGGCGTACTGACGCCGCGGATACGTCCGGCAGGCGGTGACAGCGGTGACACGGTGACAATCGCGCGGCCGCAACCATGTCGCCGCAGGTCAATACCCCTAAACTGCTGTCACCGCCGAGCGGTGACAAGCGGTGACAACGGTGACAGGAAAGATCAATCTGGGCCACCCCAACTTGCCGGCCACAAGTTGCGTGCCTTCTAGGCAGAAGTGACCTAGTCACTTATGATGGCAACGCGAGCCATGGGAGAGACAGCGCCCCGCCCTCACCGAGGGCGGGGCGCTGCTCGTTTAAATAGCCCGGTCAGCCGAAGGTGCGCAACACGCGCTGGTCATCCCAACGGGCGACCTCTTCGCGAGCGCGGCGGACTGAAGTCACCCTGATGAGAGAGGCGTCTCGCAGCGCGTCTATAGCCGCAGTGAGGCCGCGCTCAGCCGGGGAACAGGAGGACCAGTATTCGCCCAACAACGGCTGACTGGCGTCCATTAGCTCACGCAGGGACGCAGTGACCCCGCGAGCGGCAAGTGAGTCACGCGACTCGCGGATCAACTCAGCGCGCTTGTATGAGTACTGGTTCGCGGTCGGACGTTCATCCAGCCACCACGAGTCGAACCACCACCACACCGCAATGAACGCCACCCGGATGCCCTCGGCGAGCTGCTCGTCCGTGGTCTGCGCCCGAGCCCTCGCATACTCGCTCGGACCGTCGTATCCATGCTCCATGTCCGGCACGGGTCAACATACGTTCGAACGAGCGCCGCCGGCCAACCCGACCCGCCGCTCACGGCATGACGCCCCGGTCCTCGACCCTGATCGGGTCGCGTACGTCGATTGCTCCGCTGCGCCACCATCGCCAGGCCAGCGATCCACGGCGCCACCAGCCCGCCATTCAACGGCACCTCCGCTCTTTGGAAGTCGTCGACGACCACGTCAGGCGGTATTTTGCGTAGCCGGTGAGATCGTTACTGCGTCAGTTTGTCCAGCAGGACAATTAGGGCCACCCAGCCCCCCGCTCTGAGTAGATACGGTAATAGATCTTCTACACGCAGAGGCCTGTATAACCCACGATCAACGGGGGAATACCGAAAAATAAACGTATAAGCGATCAGCCATCCTGGAACGCCGAATGCCAGCCAGTACCCAGCATGATAGTTCGCGGGCATAATGAGCACGAAAAGCACTATCGTAACCGTTGGCGGGAACCTGTGGCTCCAGGACTCCTGGAACCTTTCCCAGGTCAAGCGCTTCTCGCTGCCCCATCCATTGTCAATAGCGGCAAGAACTATGCTAAGTACAATAAGCCCATGAACCTCCTCGGCGTCGATTCCTATCCACTTAACGGGTATCCAGCCGAAAAGGAAGTTAGTGGCACGGACCACTAGTTCGTGATACGCCATCAGCCACTGACCCAGAGTCCCATTTAGTGAGATAAGGTCGATATCTTTTATGAGATTAAGCAGTGAAACGCCTCCCGCCAAGCTGGCGAGAATTTGGAAGGACCCGCGTTTCGGTGTCGTGGACTCTCCTGGCTGAACGGTCACACCGGCATCAGATCGCAACCAGGTGCGCATGTCGATTGCCCGTTCGGTCCGCTCGACCCAGGGCGAATTTGAACTGAGCGGCAAAGCCCGTCCCGCTTCTCCGAGCATCAAACCTCGATGTCACTTGCTGCGTTGGTCGCGAAGCGTGAGGATCGCGAGCGAGTCCGCTTGCCCTTGCCCGCGGGAGGCAGCCGAGGCGGTGACACGCTGACAGCCAGCCCAGACCCCGTCAGATTGCTGTCACCGCCCGCCTGCGTGGCGATGACCCCCCCGCGTCGGAGAGATCTCCAAGGACTACCTGACCGAACGCCGCGGCGCGCTGCACACGGACTCACTGGAAGCACTGGAGACCGCTCTACGCGCGGTCCTCGACCTGTAGCCACCGCAACCACTGATGGCCGGCTGCGAAGCGTCCGAAGTCGTGAGCCTCGCGAAGCGAGTCGTCCTTAGAGTTCCTCATGCCGCAACGTCTGATCGAGTGAACGACCCCGTAAATATCGACTTTCAGCAGGTCGGCATGCCCAGAGACAATCACGGACATGGCCTTGGACCTCGAAGTTGCGAGACGACTTGCGTACATCCGCTACCTCCACCAGCTCGGCATCGACCAGGGCAAACTCCCGCCACCGATGTCCTCGGTCGCCCTGCTCATGCTGCACGACGCGATCGAGAGCTACTACCTGCTCGCCGGAGAGCACCTCGGCACTACCGGCTCGTATGACTTTGACGGCTATCCGGCCGCGATCAACGCCAAGCTGCCGACGGGAACAAGCATCACCGGCAAGCAGGCGATGAAGCGCCTCAACAAGGCCCGCGTTGCGCTCAAGCACCACGGACTGCACCCAGACCCCGCCGCGATCGACCTCGCGGTCTCCGACGCCGCGACGTTCATGGCCGCCAACACGCCACTGATCTTCGGGGTCGACTACGAGACCGTATCGATGGCCGACGTGATCACACAGCAGCAGATTCGCGACCTGGTCAAGGCTGCCGAGACGTCCAGCGCTGCGGGCGATCGCATCGACGCAATGTGCTCCCTTGCCCACGCCATGCAGCAACTGCTCATGCCTCACAGCCGCGGCAACGGTTTCGACGATCCGTCGCCGTTCCAGTTCAGCTCCCGCTTCACATGGCCGCTGTCCGAGTACGACATCAAGGAAGCGCTGAGCCCGCCGCGGATCCGCGGCGGCGACTCACGGCTTCGCCTGGAGGCCCACCGCAACACTGACCGCCTGGCCCGGCAGATCAAGGACAACGCCGACACGCTCAAGAAGGTGACCGAGCTGGTTCGGCTTGTTGCGATGGGATTCGATCGCGCCGGCTACGAGCGGTTCAAGCGCCTCACCCCGGTGGTCCGCATGTACTCCACTGAGTACGAGTTCGCTGCTGTGAAGGGCTACGACCCTTCCGCCGAGGAGTACCAGTTCTGCCATCAGTTCGTCATCGGGTGCGCGATTCGCTTCTCGGCCATCGAGGCGAACCTCAGCAGCCCCACCTGGTGGCCACCTCGGCACCAGCGGGAGTGGGAGCCCATCAAAAGGATCAAGATCGGCGAAGGCGACGATTAGGGACTGTTGCGGCCTGAGCCCGGTATTGCCGCTGAACGCGGTGAGAGCGGTACGCCCGGCCCGCTACGCGCACTCCGCGGAGGCGGTGACAGCGGTGACACGGTGACAATCGCACCGCACAACCGCCATCACCGCAGGTCAGTGCCGGTACACAGCTGTCACCGCGCTGCGGTGACAAGCGGTGACAACGGTGACAGCAAAGATCATTGCGCGGGGTGGCACCTCGGGCAGGCAAGAGCCCACGGACAGAGTGTCTGTTTCACCCAGGCCGCTTACCAACCATGATGTGAAGGCTGCGGGTCATCGTGCCCGCACGAGTGTCGACCGAGATCTGAAAGGTAGAGATTTGAGAACTTGGGTCAGTCGTTTGCTCTTGAAGTCAGGCCAAGCCGTCGATATCAACCCAGGGCTTACGGTCGTGGTGGGACCGAACAATGCCGGGAAGAGCGTGATGCTGCGGGAGCTGTATCAGAGTCTCTTCAATTCACTCGACTTGACGGGCAGCAAGATAATCCAGGGAATTGAAATTGGCACCGACAGTGACCAGGCGCAGGCGCGTGCGTGGTTAAGTGAAACCTTCGGCGAAGTTCCTCCGGGAAACTATCCTTACGGTCACTACGATACACCTCACTACGTATCCCCCAATGGAAATAGCTTCGGCCTTGGCACTGTAACCAGTATATGGAGTGGCGATAGGCCAACTAGCTTGTACAACGCTGCAGGCATGTTTGTTCGGTATCTGGATGCCGAGAACCGCACGGGAATGGTCCACTCGCAGTCCTCATACGACCTACAAACGGCACGGCCGAGCGGCCCTGTTCAGCTTATGTACGCTCGGCGCGATCTAGAAGAGATCGCCAGCAGTTACATGCTTCGGGCATTCAATGTTCCGATGACGGTAAACCGATACCGAGGGAGTGTGATCTCCCTCCATGTCGGGAAGACCGAAATTCCGGAAGGTATTGCACCTCCGTCTCCCGACTATCTCGCCCAGCTTTTCGCTCTTCCTGAACTGCCGGGGCAGGGCGACGGAATTAAAGCGTTCATGGGAATTGTGCTCCTTGTAATATTTGACAGGTATCGAATTCTCATCATTGATGAGCCAGAAGCCTTCTTGCATCCGCCGCAGGCCTATCTGCTGGGTAAGGTGCTTGCAGAACTTCAAGGCCAGGGCACCCAGGTAATTGTGGCAACTCATAGCGCCGACCTATTGAAAGGAATAACGTCGTCATCGGCAAGCGATGGAGCCGTCGGCATAGTGCGTTTAACTCGGTCCGATTCAACGAGCCATATTGCACAAGTCGAGCCGCCCCAAGTTCGAGATTTGTATTCAGATCCGCTAATTCGGCATTATCCGATCATAGACGGGCTATTTTATCGCGGGGCGGTGCTGTGCGAGGGCGACTCAGATTGCACGTATTTTCGCGCAGTCTTTGAGGACATTTCCAGTGACGCTGACCCTGTTGTGCCCACATCGCTAGGTCTGCACCTCACACATTGCAGTGGCAAGTCTCGCATTCATGTTGCGCTAACCGCCCTCCGGAGCGCTGGGGTTCCTACGGCGTGCATCGTTGACTTGGACATGCTGCGCGAAGATCGGGACTTCAATCGACTCGTAACGGCCGCGGGTGGCGACCCCGCCCCGCTAGAGCCACTTCGAAATACTGTCCTTAGCGCCATTAATGCGAAGACGCAGACAGTTGAGAAGGACTTGGCCAAATACTATATCGATAAAGTGTTCTCGGAGCGCAAGGGCAATACGCTCACAAATAGCGACCTCAACAAAATAAGGGACGCCATCGATGTTCCGAGTGGATGGAAGATCGCGAAGCAAACTGGCCGCAGTGGATTTTCGGGCGCAGTGGTCGACGCATTCGACAAACTAGATAACGAACTCAAGAAGATGGGCATTTTCCTCATTGTCCAAGGCGTTCTAGAGCGCTTTCACCCAGAGGTGCCACAGAACGATAAGGCAGGCTGGTTGAGCGAGGTCCTTGAGTCGGGCAAATATCGAACCACGGAAGCGTCAAAGATGTTGCGAGAGGTGGCCATGTATGTGCGAGACGCCCAGTAGCCGACACGGGTGCTTGAGCGTGGTCCTCGTCCGCTCTCGTCGACGGCTCGGAGAAGTCACGGGTAAGTAGACACGGGTTGACTTAGTCTTTCCTCGAACGGGTAGAGGCAACACGACGCGCCGACGTCTGAAGGCGTTACGGGGCCAGAGGTGCCACCGCCTGCTCGCTGGCAGGCGGTGGCATGACGCCGACATTCATCGGCGGTGAGCAAGCACCACTGTAGCGTCATCGCTGGTCTTATTTCGGGGCCACTTCGCCCCCAGCGGGTCACTTGCCTCTGCGCGGCGGACGGCTGCGATCAGCTCGTCAGGGCCTTCTGCCGCTGCCATGTACAGGAGACGCGACCAGTTCATCAGACCTAAGGTCACGGCCCTGGCTGCGCCGTCCGTAAGTAGTGCGACTGGCGACACGTTCACATCGAGATGTCCAGTAAGTGCGTGCTCAGCGGCTTCGGGGTCGGCGGCGGCGATCCAGTAACCACCAGGAACGTTGCGGGCCGCGAGTTCGGCGCGCTTCATCGGGATCAGCGCCGCCGCCTTCTCCGGCGTACCTATGAGATGCCGGTCGACCTCCTCGCGTTCTGGCCGCGCGGTTTGCTCGACCCGTGGATCGACCAGAGCGAACGGTCCATCTGCACCGATCCCGGCTATCGTGACGTCGCCGAGCACCAGGTAACGGCCATCGGCCCGAAGTAGCGCCACGCCCGCCGATGGCGTTCCTGGGTGTGTGAGATCGCAGGCAGGGTGTTCGGCGGCCACTCGTGCAATTGCCCGGCGTAGGACGTCGGCCAGGTCCATCCCGGGATCGGCGGCAAGGTCGACTAGCGCCGTTCCGAGACGGGCGGCGTACCAATGAACCCCATGGACGCACCCGGTTTCAGTCCGGGCTGTAGCGCCGTCGAGCACGACGAGCAGGCTCGATGATGCGTTCGCCCAGTCCTCGGACGGCTTGTCCGGACTACCCGCCGCGGTCGCTAGACGAATGTCCTCAAAGGAGAGTTCAGGCATTGTCGTGCCGGTAGGTCGGGGTGACTGCCGAGGTGTCCACGGTTTTGCGCGTTGCCGGATCGAACCTCGTTGCGACGATCATCGACCAGCGCCGGTTCTTAACGTCTCGATATAGTTCCGGCAAGTGCGTCTCAACGTGATGAACCGCACCCGCGGTTCCGGGCGCGTGGATGCCGGCGAGGTAGAGGAAGGTTCCCTTGCCGTCCGGGCGGGGCAGCCTGCCGAGATAGGCGTAGTCCACTGGTTCACCGCCGTCGCTGGGCGACCGGTACTCGGTGTTGGTGGTTTTGTCGACGAGGTACCAACCCCGGTCGTCTGACGTGAACGCGAGATGTGGATCAGAATCCAGCACCTGCCCTACGAACGGCAGCAACCGAGGGCTGGTGAGCACCACCAGGTTCGGCCTGTTGAGCTGGAGCAGGCCAGGCGGCGGCACGATCTCTGACTCTGAATCCAGCCCCAGTGTGCGGAGCAGGTCAGCTAGCCGCTCATACGCGCCGAAGGCCTCGCCCGATGCGACCACCAGCGGTTTTCCGTCCGCCCGGCCCGTTTCCAGCTTTCCACCAATTGCGACCGTGACCTTGCCGGTGCCGAAGAAGGCGCGTTCGGGGCGAACCCCTGCGCTCATGAGCTGCGAGATTCGTCCCCGCGACATACCCAGGGCGTTTGCGATCTGAATCTGTGTCATACCAGCCGCGATCAGCTCTTCGAGGCATTCGCGCCGCTCGGCCGACAGTTCTGCGATAGCCGTCTGATGATCGTCGATCCGCTCATTGATCGACTGCGCGCGTTCCAAGAGCTTGGTTCGCAGATCCGGGACAGACGCTTTTGGCACCTCGTGCTCCATCCGCTAGTGGGCTAACTGATCCTAGCTGGTCAAGCCCTATATCCAAATCTTGATCTCGTTTGCCCCCTAAACATCTTTGATTAGGGGGGTTGACATCACAGGCAGTCGGCCCGCAAGCTGTGTTTAGCCCGGTAAACCGAATCGATTACGGGGCTATCTAGGCCCAGTAGCAGCGGGGATGGCGTTCCGTACGTCCTCGCTACCTGTTGGTGCCCGCTTGTTCATTGGTGAATTTCATAGCGACAGGAAGAGGCGCTGGCTACGGCCGCTCCGAGCATCCCTGCCTTGAGCCACACGGTGGCCGACCCCGGTAGATCCCGGGCGAGCGGGGCGAACGAGCGGAATAGCGGGCGCTGACTGCACAGATCGTCAGGCCGCTTGTCGGCCGAGTGTTTCGCGCCGGGCGCGGCCCATGTGGCCGCGCCCGGCTCAACATCTCTCCGTACCGCATCTGACCTGGAAGAGGTGGACGTGATGAGCCTCGCCGCATCTGTTCGTGTCTCGATCCGTTCGTCGGCCGCGTGGCGTGATTGCCAGTGCGGCCGCCTGGTGACGCAGCCCTCCGCTGACGGCTGCTGCAACGACTGCCGCAAGCCGTCCCGGTCTCGCCGGGCTCGCCTGCGCTGACGGTTTCCGTGCGGCTCCGGGCGTCTGCCCGGCCCGCGCGGTGGCCGCCAGACGGCGGACAGCAAGCGACCCCGGCGGGATTGGCCCCCGCCGGGGTCTTTCGCACCCTGTCCCACCTGCTCAGAGAGGAATCACGATGCCTACCCAGGCTATCGCGTCGGCCCCTGCCGACGAACCGGGCGCGGCCCGGCTGACCATCGCGCACCCCCTGGCCGCTGTCGCGGCCCGCAACTGCGCCACCCACACGCACGACCTGGCCGACCTGGTCGGCGGGGTCGCCTGCGGCGCGGCATGGGCGCAGGCGCTGCACGACGATTTCATGTTCGCCCTGGAGTGCGGCCTGCCCCTGGAGCTGGAGGCGGAGCCGTGCTACGTCGATGAGGTCGCGGTGCGCCGGGCGATGCGCGGTGAGGTGCTGGAGCTGACCGAGCTGGAGCGGGCCGAGGTGCGCCGCCGCCTGGCCTCGATCCGTGACCGCCGCAACCGGCCCTACCGGTTCGTGTGCTCCCGCGCCGCAGCTGCGCGAAGGGAGGCGGCGCGGTGAGCCTGTTCGCCGGGCAGCTCGACCTGTTCACCGGCGCGCCGGTGGACGTGCCGGCCGCGCCGGTCACGGTTCGCCGGTCGGCGCCGCCGCCGCTGGAGCCGGGCCAGGTCCGCTACACCACGTTCCGCGGGCAGCGTGACTGCGAGGACTGCGGTCACGCCCAGGCCGCCGCGTACGAGGCGGGCCGGCCGGTGCCGACGCGCCGCCGGGCCACCGCTTCCCGCCAGACCGCGGCCGGTCGCACGTACCTGTGTGAGCTGCACAAGACCGACCGGCAGGCCGCCGACACGGAGGTGGAGGTCTGATGCCCCGCACCCGTACCGGCCGCGCGATCGGCGACATCGCCCGCCGCGCCGCCCGCGGTGAGCTGACCGCCGCCCAGGCCGCCGCGCTGATCGCCCGGCTACGCGCCGGGCAGCGGCACGACCTGTACCGCGCCGCGCTCGATTCCCTGGCCGAGCCGGGCGAACCGGTGCGAGTGCGGCTGATTGGCCCCACCGCTGACGTGGCCAACCTGCTGACCGTCCTGGACGGCGTGACGACCCTGTCCGGCGTGTCCGACCCCTACCCGACTTCCCGGCCCGGTGTGGTGCGCGTGTACGCGACCGCCGAGCGCCGCCACCCACTCATCGGAGGTTCGAAATGACCGTACCTTCCAGCGTCTACCCTCCCGCCGTCGCCGCCCTGGTCGACGACTTCAAGCAGTGGTCCGCCGAGCTGGACGCGGCCCCGTCGCTGCGCGCCACGATGAAGCGTTTCCGCGTCGGCACCGACAAGGCGCGGGCGTTGATGTCAGCGCTCACCGACACCCCCGCCGAGCAGCCCGCAGCCCCGGCCGAGCCGGTCACGGACACGGCCCCGGCCGCGCCGCCCGCCCCGGCCGCGGCGGGTGTACCGGTGCTGCCGCAGGTGCCCGCCGAGCCGATCACGGCCCCGGCCGAGGCCCTGTACCGGGTTGACGTAGAAACGCTGCCGAAGATCGCACCGGCTGAGGCCGAGCCGATCCCGGTGCCCGCGCCGCCGCCGGCCGAGCTGGTGCCCGCCGAGCGCACCCAGGCGCACACGGTCGCGGTCAAGCTCGACGCCGAACGGGCGCTGCTGACCACGCAGCGCGGTGACGAGCTGGCGCGCCGGGCACTGGAGGCCGAGCACCGTATCGCGATGGACGACGTCCGCGAGCAGGCCCGCGCCGCCAAACTCGCCCGCGGCGAGCGGGCACGCGACGCCGCCGACGCGGCGGCCCTGGCCGCCCTGTACCGGCGGGCGCAGCGGTCCGGCACCAGGGCGCGGCTGCGGGCGCAGATCCAGGGATCGGCTGAGATGCGCGCCCTGCGTGTGGCCCGCGTCCGGTCGGTGACCCTCATGGCCGGTGTCCCGGTCCTGGTCGCGTTCGCCGCATGGTCCACCACCGGCGTTCAGGCCGGTGTCGTGCGGCTGCTGGGCCTGGACGGCGGCACCGCGGGTTGGTGGTCGGCGTGGGCGATGGAGCCCGCGCTCATCGCGATCGTCGGCCTGATCATCATCGGTCGAGCGGTGCTGCGCTCGGCGGGCGGTGACACCGACTGGCGCGCCGACGCGATCGAGTGGACCGCCCTGGCCACGTCGCTGGCGCTGAACATCGTCGGCGGTTGGGCGGTCGGTGTGGACTGGGCCGAGCAGGTGGGGCCGATGCTGGCGCACTCGGTCGGCCCGATCGGCGCGGCCGGCACGGCGTTCCTGATCGGCCTGTTCGACGGGTACGTGTCCGCGGCCCGCCCGTGGCACGGCGCGCCGCGGCTGGCTGAGATGCGACTCGACCTGAGCGAGGTCGAGCGGTGAGCGCGCAGACCGAGATTGCGCTGAAGGTGACGGCCGACCGGCCCCCGGTGCGGGTGTTCGGTGAGCCGGTCGCGCCGGGGCTGTCCATCGTCCCGAGCGTTTACGCCGATGGCCGCTACGGCGTGGGGTTCCTGCTGGCGCACGAGCCGTCCGGCTGTGTGCTGACCGCCGTGCCCACGTGCGTGCACTGCGCCCGCCAGGCCGGGGCGCGGCTGGCCGGTTTCGACTGGACACGACCGGCGCCGCAGTTGATCACCGATCAGGCGGTCCGTGAAGCGGTGACCTGCTCTGACCTGGTCACGCTCCTGCGCGGCTGCGCCAGCGCGTACACGTGCGAGATCCCCGAGGGCTGCTGAGCGGCGGCCTCCGTGCGGGCCGGGCTCATCACCCCGGCCCGTCGCGGTGGCCGCCAGATCGGCGGACCAAGGAGGAGGAACAGTGCTGCTGCACATCGACAACCCGACCCCTGCTCAGGTGCTGATGCTCAACGCGGAGCGTTCGGCTCAGCGCTGGCATGTGGCCCTGGCCGCGACGATCGCCACGACCGCCCCGACGTTCACCGCGTGGCTGGTCGGCGCGCCGGGCTGGGTGCAGTTGCCCCTGGTCGGCCTGATGGCCGTGGTGTCGGCCGTGGCAGGGGTGTTGAACCGCCGCTACCGCGCCGACCTGGCGAGCATCAGCGACTTCATCGAGCAGACCCGCAACGGCGATGCCGACCAGGCGTAGCCGCCGAGCCGGGGCGTGACCTCAAGGCCGCTAAACCGCAGGTCACGCCCCGCACACCCTCCGCTTCCTCAAGACAGAAAGGTGCCACCTCATCATGTCAATCGACGAGAACCGGCCCCGTGACTGGGATGCCGGGCTGGCCGAACTGCTCGACGGCGGCCAGCCTGCGACCGGAACCCACTTCGACGTGCCCCTCGATGAGCGCCCGCAGCGTGGCGGGATGCCGGTCGAGCAGCCCGACCCGCCCGCGCCGCAGCGCGACATCATCCCCGCCGTGCTGCGGTCGTGGCCCGCGCTGCGCGCCGAGATCAGCGCGACCGGTGGCCGGTGGGCGCACGTCGCCGGGTTCCACGCGGTCCGTTCGCCCTGGTACGCGGGCAAGACAGGCTTCTACGCGCTGCTGGGCGGATTCAAGCTCGCCGGTCGGCAGCTTCGCTGGTGGTGGGTCGATGAGGCCCGCAGCCTGGAGCAGCACGCCGCCGACAACGCCGACGGCACCATGTGGCTCAAGGTCCACCGCGAGAGCAAGTCCACCCGCACGTTCCGCGGCCTGGTCCTCATCGGCGAGGCCGCCGCCCTGCTGGTCGGTGTGCCGCTGATGGTGGCCGCCGCGCCGTGGTACGCCACCGCCGGTGTCGCGATCCTGGCCGGGCTCGGCCTGGCGCAGGTCGGCAAGCCCGCCGGCGGGCAGATCGTGTCCCGGGCGCAGGTCGCCGCGCGGTTCCGCAAGCTCAACCCCGACATCGTGCTGCGCGCCTACTACGCCGCAGGCCTCGGCCACCCGGAGCGGCCCGGCCAGCAGATCGCGTTCGGGTCGACCATGGCTCGCGACCCGTCCGGCACCGGCTCCCAGGTCGTCATCGATCTGCCCTACGGCAAAGGGCTGGACGACGCGATCAAGGCACGAGACAAGATCGCATCCGGGCTGGACGTGGCCCTGTCGCAGGTGTTCATCAGCCGCGATCCGAGCAGCCACCGGCGTCACGTGCTGTGGGTCGCCGACCGCGACCCGCTTGCGGTCGGAGCAGGCAGGACGCCGCTGCTGCGCTGCCTCCAGACCGACATCTGGAAGCCCGCTCCGTTCGGCCTGGACGAGCGCGGCAGGCTGGTCGAGCTGGACCTGATGTGGAATTCGCTGCTGGTCGGCGCGTTCCCCCGGCAGGGCAAGACCTTCGCCGCGCGGCTACTCGCGCTGTACGGGGCGCTAGACCCGTACGTGAAGCTGACCGTCCTGGACGGTGGCGGCAAACCCGACTGGCGAAAGTTCTCCCTGGTCGCCGACCGGTACGCGTTCGGGCTGGCCATGACCCGCGACGGTGACCCCGTCGAAACGGTCCTGGAAGCCCTGCGGGAACTGAAGGACGACGTGCAGGCCCGCTACGAGAAGCTGTCCCGGCTGCCCGTGGACGTGTGCCCGGACGGCAAGCTCACCCGCGACATCGCCCGCAACCCCAAGTACGACATGCCAGTACGGATGGTCGTCATGGACGAGTTCCAGGAGTACTTCGACCTGGGCGAGGCGTCCAAGGAGATCGCCGCGCTGCTGGTCTACCTGGTGAAGGTCGCCCCGGCCGCCGGGGTCATCTTCATCGACGCCACCCAGCGCCCGTCCGGGATCGGCAACGGGCAGATCGCCACCCAGTTCATCAACTTCCGAGACAACCACCAGGTGCGGTTTTCGCTGCGTACCGGCTCCTACAACATGTCCGACCTGGTGCTTGGGGCTGGCGCGTACAGCGAGGGCTACGACAGCTCCACGCTGCTGCCCTCCTACAAGGGCGTCGGCATCCTGCGCGGCGCGTCAGATGAGACGCCCACGGTGCGCACGCACCTGGCCGACGCCGACGACGCCGAGAAGATCCTCAAGGCCGCGCGGCTCATCCGCGAGCGTGCGGGAACCCTCTCGGGCATGGCCGCGGGCGAGACCGTGGCCCGCCAGCGCCGCGACGTGCTCGCCGACGCTGCCGCGATGTTCACCGGCGAGGCCGGCATGTCGTGGCAGCGCCTCGCCGCACGGCTCGCCGAGCGGCTGCCCGAGCACTACGCCGACATCACCGCCGAGACGATCTCGGCGCAACTGCGGGCGCTGGGACTACCGAGCGTGAACGTCAAGGAGGACGGTCGCAGCCCCAAGGGCGTGAAGCTCATCGATATCGGTACGGCGATTCAGCGCCGCGACCGGTAGCGGCTGTCCCGCTACCGGTAGCGGCTGCGCTACCCAGGCCGCTACCCGCACCACCAGCCAACATTTCCGCTGGTAGCGGGTAGCGGCCCGCCCTCCGCACACCCGAAAACAGGCCCCTGGAGGCGTCCGATGCCATCCCTTGCCGCTACCGCTACCCAGACGATCACGCTCACGGCGCTACCGACAGCCGCCCTGGTTCTGCTCACGCTCGGTTATATCGGGCTGTGCTGGCTACTGCCGTTCCGGCGCTGCCAGAACTGCACCGGCACCGGCTGGACCCGAACCCCGCTCCTGCGCCGAACGCGCCCATGCCGCCGCTGCAACGGCGACGGTGTCCGCCTGCGCGTCGGCCGACGCCTGTTCAACCACTTCGCCCACCTGCGCCGGAACGCCCGATGAACCGGCCCCGGCTGCTCGACCTGTACTGCTGCGCCGGCGGAGCAACCCGCGGCTACCAGCAGGCCGGATGGCACGTCACCGGCGTCGACCAGGTCCCCTGGCCCGACTACTGCGGCGACGACTTCCACCAGGGCGACGCGGTCGCGTTCGCCCTGGCCCACGGCGCGGAGTTCGACGCCATCCACGCAAGCCCGCCGTGCCAGGACCACAGCCTCCTCACGCGTTCCAACCGGACCCGCGACGGCTGGACCGACCGGCACGTCGACCTCATACCGGCCACCCGCGCGGCGCTGATGGCGTCGGGCCGGCCGTGGGTGATGGAGAACGTCGTCGGCGCGACGCTGCGCCCCGACGTGGTGCTGTGCGGGCTGATGTTCGGCCTGCGCGTGTTCCGACACCGCTTGTTCGAGACCCACGGGTTCGCCACCCTCATGCCGCCGCACCCGGCCCACCGGGGACACCGCGTCGCCGGGTGGCGGGCCGGTGTCCGCCACAAGGGCGACATGTTCGCCGTGTACGGCGACGGCGGCGGCAAGGGCACCACCGAGCAGTGGCAGCAGGCCATGGGCATCGACTGGACCAGCGACCGCCAAGCCATCGCCCAGGCCATCCCACCCGCGTTCACGCACTTCATCGGCGAACACCTGCTGACCGCAGTGCAGGTGACCGCATGACCCGCCCGCGCCACGACATCCCGCCGACCGCCGTACACCTGAAGGAGCAGCCATGATCCCACGCATCTACGAAGCCATCACCGGTAAGCCCTGGGTGACCACAACACTCGACGTAACCACCGACGTCGGCCCGACCATACGCGCTCGATTCCCCGAGCTGGACGCGTTCTCCGACATCGAGATCATGCGGATGACTCCCGAGCAGGCCATCGCCGCCGGGCGCAAGCTCCGCGCCGACCAGCGCCGCACCACGACGCGCGCCCTCGCCCGTCAGTGACCTCCACCAGAACCGGCCGCACCGTTGCGCGGCCGGTTTCGCCAGCACCTATCGCGCCGGAGTCCGGGATCAGACCCGTCCTTCGCCGTGCGCGAAGAAATCCCGAATCGCGTCCGGATGAAATCGCCGGAGATCCCCGTCAAGCGAACGGACCCACCGTTTATTCGAATTGTCATCGAACCAGATCCGATAGCCGGTCGTATTGATATCACCGTCTTCGTCATAGTGGTCTGAGATCGACAACTCGATTGACTCGCCTGGCCGCAGGGCTGCAAACGACCGCATCCAGCCAACGATCGATATCCCGGCCACCGTCTCGCCGCCACGAGTTATGACAACGGCATATATCGGCAGTTTAGAGGCGTTTAGGACCGCGATCGTCCGTTTCTCGTAGTCATGCCAGAACCCTACGCTCGCTGCTTGTTCCCGTGACTTTTCTTCCGCCAGTTCCTTTTGGAAATAGTCAGCTTTGCGGTCGCGCTCCGACTCGACTTTGAATAGCCGATAGGCGACATACCCGGCCACTCCTGCCAACACCATTCCGCCGAATGATCCGATCGCGTCGATCACGTTCCAAAGGTCAGCCACGAGCGGCACGGTAGCGCGCAAGGGCAACGGCGGATATGAGTGCGCAACTCGGAGCAGCACTGCGCCGCCGAACCACCACCGCATTACGACGCTTGAGCAGTCAATTCAGGAGTAACCATGAAGGACTTCGTGAACGCCGCCCTCCACGCCGCCGGTCGCGGATGGCGGGTGTTCCCCGTGACCCCCGACGACAAGACCCCTGCCGTACGGGCGTGGGAGCAGCGCGCCACGACCGACCTCGACCGCATCCGGCGCTGCTGGTCGGCCGGGCCGTTCAACATCGGTCTGGCTACCGGCCCGTCCGGGCTGGTCGTCATCGACCTTGACCTGATCAAGGACGAGCAGGCCCTGCCCGCGCCCTGGACGTTCTACCAGCGTGGCAGCGACGTGCTGGGCGAGCTGCGCCGCCGCGCCCGTGCCGAGCACGCGCCGACCTACGCCGTGACGACCTGGAGCGGCGGCGCGCACCTGTACTACCGCCACCCCGACCAGGGCGAGCAGATGCGCAACACCGCCAAGAGGCTGGGGCCGCTGATCGACACCCGCGCCCACGGCGGGTACGTCCTGGCCGCCGGGAGCGTCGTCAACGGCCGCCCGTACCGGGTAGGCGCTGAGCTTCCGGTCGCTGAACTGCCCGAATGGCTGGCCGCCGCGCTGGCCCCGGCGCCCTTGCCGGAGCAGGCACCGGTGACGGTCACGCTGCCCGCCGACCGGGCGGGCCGGTACGTCTCGGCTGCGATCGACTCCCAGTTGTCGCACCTGGCCCAGGCCGCCAAGGGCGGGCGCAACGCGGCGCTGTACGCCTCCGCGGTCGCGCTCGGACAGCTCGCCGCGGGCGGGGCGGTCAAGGCGCAGGAGGTAGAAGGCCTGCTGACGCAGGCTGCCTACTCCATCGGCCTGCGGCCGGCAGAGACCGCCCGCACGATCGCCTCCGGCCTGCGCGCCGGAGCGGCCCGCCCACGGACGGTGGCCGCATGACCGCCCAGATTCGCCACCTGGCCGCCGTGCCCGCCGACCAGGCCGCGCGGGCAGGCTGGGACGTGCCCGTGCCGGTCGGCACCAACACCGCCGCGCCGCCGCCGTTCCCCCTAGACGTACTCCCCGGTTGGGCGCGCGACATGGTGGAAGGCGTCGCGACGTTCACCCAGACCGACACCGCGATGGGCGCGGGCGTGTTCCTGTCCGTGCTGTCGACGTGCGGGGCGCGCCGCCTGGTCGTGGAGGGCAAGCCCGGCTGGCGCGAGCCGGTCAACAGCTACGTGGCCACCGTCGCCGCGCCGGGCGAGCGTAAGAGCCCGGTGCATGGGGCGCTGGTCCGGCCGCTGTACCAGGCGCAGCAGCAGATGGCCGACCAGGTCCGGCCGCTGGTGGAGCAAGAGGCGGCGCGGCGCGACATCGCCCAGCGCACCGCCGAGCAGGCCCGCGCCAGCGCCGCCAAGGCCGACGCTGACAAGCGCGACGCGGCCACCGCCGAGGCCCTGGCCGCGGTGATGGCCGTGGAGGAGATCACCGTGCCGACGCTGCCGCGGCTGATCTGCGACGACCACACCCCCGAAGCCCTGGTCAGCATGATGGCCGCCAACGGCGGGCGCATGGCCGTGATCAGCGATGAAGGCGGCATCTTCGACACCTTGGCCGGCCGCTACTCCGGCACGCCGAACCTCGACCCGTACCTGAAGGGCTACAGCGGCGGGCACCTGTCCACCGACCGGCAGACCAGGGCAGGCGAGACCATCGAAGACCCCGCCCTCACGGTCGGGGTGATGACTCAGCCGTCCGCGCTGCGCAAGTTCGGGTCCAACGCCGAGTTGTTCGGCCGTGGCCTGCCTGCCCGGTTCTGGTTCATCCTGCCGCGCAGCCTGGCCGGATACCGCGACCAGGACTCACCATCCGTGCCCGTCTCGGTGGCCGCGCGGTACGAGTCGACCGTGCGCATCCTGGCCACGACCCTGGCCGAGTGGGACGGACCGCGCGTGCTGACCCTCACCGACGAGGCCAGCCGCGTGCGCGCCGCCGCCGCCGAGACCATCGAGGAGCAGTTGCGGCCCGGTGGCGCGCTGCACGACGTCCGCGAGTGGGCCAACAAGCTGTTCGGCGCGATGCTGCGCCTCGCCGGACTGCTGCACCTGGCCCACCACCCCACCGACGCATGGGAACGCCAGATCAGCGGCCAGACCATGGCCCAGGCCGCACAGGTCACCGCGTGGCTGATCGCCCACTACACCGCCGCCCTCGCCCTGGTCCACGGCGACCCCGCAGGCGAGACCGCGCATGACGTGCTGGCCGTGCTGGTCGCCAAGGACATGCGCACCTTCACCCGGCGAGAGCTGCACCGGCGCGTGCAGCGCAAGCTGCCGCGCGCCGAGCAGGTCATGTCGGTGCTGGCCACCCTCGCTCAGCACGGATGGGTCCGCACCACCGCGGACGGGGACTACGAGCTACACCCCGGCGCGGCCGACTACATCAACGGCGCGCCGGTCGGCCGTTGATCTTCCCTGTCACCGTTGTCACCGCCTGTCACCGGCAGGCGGTGACAGCCATTTAGGCGGATTGACCTGCGGTGATTGCGGTGCGGCGGGGCGATTGTCATCGTGTCACCGCTGTCACCGCTCCCGCCGCCCGACAACCGAGACCACCACACGGGACAGCGCGCCGTGCCTAACACGCTCGGCGCGCCCATACCCATACACCAAACCATCGCAGATCTTGGCTCAGAACCACTCTCAGGCCGATTGAGGCGGCCACAGACCCTGGGGAGGGATGTCATGGGGCGCACGGTCGTACGTGACGCACTGATGGAACTGGAGGAAGTCCTAGACGAGCTGGGGGTGGCCAAGTCGACCTTCTACCACTGGAAGGCGACCGGTAGGGCACCCCGAACGATCAAGTACCCGAACGGGAGCCTGCGGGTCCGCCGCAGCGTCCTGGACAAGTGGCTGTCCGAGCACGAGGAGAACGCGTGAGCACGTACGACGTGCGGTTTTGGGACATCCGGGAGTACAAGGGCAAGCGGAAGACCAGCTACCGCGTGCGCTGGGCGGTCGCTGGCGAGGAGTTCGGCAAGTCATTCGTCACGAAGCCGCTGGCCGAGTCATTCCGGTCGGGGCTGATCACGGCCGCGCGGGAGGGTCAGCCGTTCGACGAGGCCAGCGGCCTGCCGGAGCGTATGGTCCGCGAGCAGAACTCGCGCACCTGGTACGTGCACGCGTGTGAGTTCGTGGACATGAAGTGGCCGCGCGCCTCCGGCAAGCACCGCAAGGGCATCGCCGAGTCGCTGGCCACGGTCACCGAGGCGCTACTGGCCACCGATCGCGGAGCGCCGAGCCGCGAGGACATCCGGGGCGCGCTATATGGATGGGCGTTCAAGGCCAGCGAGCGGGCGAGCGGCCCGCCGCCGGTCGCGCACGAGGCGACCGTCCGGTGGCTGACCGAGAACACCGTGCGGCTCTCGGCGATGGTCGATCCGGCGGTCATGCGTAAGGCACTCGATGCCCTGTTGCTGAAGATTGACGGTACCGCCGCCGCCGCGAGCACCGTCGCCCGCAAGCGGGTGGTCTTCTATGGCGCGCTGGCGTACGCGGTCGAGCTGGGGAGGCTGCCCACGCATCCGCTCCACGGGGTCAAGTGGATCGCGCCGCAGAATGACGATGAGGTCGACCGGCGGGTGGTCGCCAACCCCACGCAGGCTGAGCGCCTGCTGGCTGGCGTCCGGGAGGACACGCCCGAGCTGGAGGGGTTCTTCGCGGGCATGTACTACTCGGGCCTGCGGCCGGAAGAGCTGCTCCACGTGCTCGACGCTCACTGTGAGCTGCCCGACCAGGGCAACCCGGACGCGTGGGGATGGTGGCACCTGTCGGGCGCGACCGTGGCCGTGGGCGAGGGCTGGACCGATGACGGCGCGGCGCACGAGTCCCGACAGCTCAAGCACCGCGGGAAGAAGTCCACCAGGCGCGTGCCGATCCCGCCAGAGGGCGTCGCGGTACTCCGCCGGCACCGCGAGCAGTTCCGGCCTGGTCGCGACGGTCGAATGTTCGTCACGAGGCGCGGGCCGGGTGGGCGCTACTTCGAGACCTGGCCAGGCACGACGATCCCGAACAACAGCTACACCACCGTGTGGGCGCGGGTCCGGGAGAGTGTGCTCACGAAGGTCGAGGCTGCCTCGCCGCTGGCGGGCAGGCCGTACGACCTGCGCCACGCTTGCCTGAGCCTGTGGCTCAACGCGGGAGTTGCGCCGACCCAGGTCGCCGAGTGGGCGGGCAACTCGGTACGGGTACTGCTCAAGGTCTACGCCAAATGCATCGACGGGCAGGAGGAACTGGCACTTCGCCGTATCCGGGCTGCGCTAACAAACTGGCCGCAGGAGAACTGACAGGCGGGGTTCAGGCGCGAGGAGGGCTCTCGGTGAAATCCGAGCGTCCTCCACGCCTGACCGAATGTCGGGTGCACACGCCCGGGTACCGCCCCTAGCCTCACCCGGTGGACGATCTACTTCATGTGATCAACATCTGGCTTGACGGCAAGTCGACCCTTGGAGAGTCCGTATTCGGCCTGTCCATGTTGTGGTGGGGCCGAATCGGAAAGTTGACCGCATACGTCGCCACACTGGTGGTTGTCCTTGACCTACTCGGCGTGGGGCGGGTCCAGAGCCTACGAGACCGCGCTAGCCGCGGGCACGCAAAGTTCGTGAAGTGGAGGAGCCCAGACCCCGAGGAGCAGGCCCGACGCAAGAAACTGCACGCGACGCCTGGATACCGGAAGTTTGAGCGCGACTTCTTCCTATCGACGGTGCTGCTGGGCGGGCTCGTTGCAGTGATCCTCGCCCCCATGCCCGACGGTCTCAGGTTTTTCCTTATCCCGGCCGTAGCCGGGCTGTGTGTCTGGAACTGGCGCTTCCACCTGACCTATGTCGCGGCGTTCGTGGCGTTTGGCGTGGCCATCTTGCTGGCAATGCCCTTTCTCATCGCGTTGGTGCTGTTCCTCGACCTGGGCAGGTTGATCACTTTCTTGGGGAAGAAACTACTCGGCTTAGACGGCACAGCCCACCCTCTACGAGTTGGAGCCCTGGTCATCGGGTCCCTGGGCTTCTTTGTTGATCTTCTTGCCACGTAGCCAGGCCTGGCACCCGATCGCGATCGGTTTGGTCAATGAACTTTGCCGCGTATTTGCCGCAGACAGTGGGACGCGGCCGTCTACGGCTGGACTCA
Organism: Catellatospora coxensis; assembly: GCF_016862635.1. GTDB lineage: Bacteria > Actinomycetota > Actinomycetes > Mycobacteriales > Micromonosporaceae > Catellatospora > Catellatospora coxensis. Next base: position 21,189 of record NZ_BONI01000112.1, read on the forward strand.
CCTGGACTGGCACGAAAGAGCCCCTGACCGGGTTTTGCCTGGTCAGGGGCTCTTTTT
>NZ_BONI01000113.1 GCF_016862635.1 Catellatospora coxensis
CCGCCGTGGCGCAGGGCGACCTGTCGCAGAAGATCACCGTTGATGCACGGGGCGAGATCCTGGAGCTGAAGTCGACGGTCAACACGATGGTGGATCAGCTCTCCTCGTTCGCCGACGAGGTGACGCGCGTGGCGCGTGAGGTGGGTTCGGAGGGCAAGCTCGGCGGCCAGGCGCAGGTGCGCGGCGTGTCGGGCACCTGGCGGGACCTGACCGACAACGTCAACGTCATGGCGTCGAACCTGACCGCGCAGGTCCGCAACATCGCGCAGGTCGCGACGGCGGTGGCCCGCGGTGACCTGTCGCAGAAGATCGCGGTGGCGGCGCAGGGCGAGATCCTGGAGCTCAAGGACGTCGTCAACACGATGGTGGACCAGCTGTCCGCGTTCGCCGACGAGGTCACCCGTGTCGCCCGTGAGGTGGGTTCGGAGGGCAAGCTCGGCGGCCAGGCGCAGGTGCCCGCGGTCGCAGGCACCTGGCGCGACCTGACCGACAACGTGAACTTCATGGCGTCGAACCTGACCGGCCAGGTCCGCAACATCGCCCAGGTGACCACGGCCGTGGCCAAGGGCGACCTGTCGCAGAAGATCACCGTCGACGCGCACGGCGAGATCCTGGAGCTGAAGAACACCGTCAACACGATGGTCGACCAGCTCTCCTCGTTCGCCGACGAGGTCACCCGCGTGGCCCGTGAGGTGGGTTCGGAGGGCAAGCTCGGCGGCCAGGCGCAGGTGCGCGGCGTGTCGGGGACCTGGCGGCATCTGACCGAGAACGTCAACCAGCTCGCCTCGACGCTGACCACCCAGCTGCGGGCCATCGCCCAGGTGTCCACGGCGGTGACCCGCGGCGACATGACCCAGCGCATCTCCGTCGAGGCGCAGGGCGAGGTCGCGGAGCTCAAGGACAACATCAACCAGATGATCGTGACGCTGCGCGACACGACGAAGAAGAACGCCGAGCAGGGCTGGCTGGACTCCAACCTGGCCCGAGCCGGTGAGCTGCTGCAGGGCCAGCGGGACCTGGAGCAGGTCTCCCGCATGATCATGTCGGATGTGACGCCGCTGATCGAGGCGCAGATCGGCGCGTTCTTCCTGTCCGAACCCGACGGTGAGGACGTACGGCTGCAGCTCGCGGCCGCCTACGGGTACGCGGGCGGTGGCAGCTCGGCGCACTACGCCGCCGGTGAGGGCCTGGTCGGCCAGGCGGCCGTGGACCGGCGCACCATCCGGGTCGGATCGGGGCGCACCAAGATGACGGTGCGCTCGGGCATCGCCGACACGAAGGTCTCCGACCTGATCCTGGTGCCGATCGTGTTCGAGGGCGAGGCGCTGGGCGTCATCGAGTTCGGCAGCGTCACCCCGTTCTCCGAGCTGCACCTGGACTTCCTGGACCGGCTCGCGGGCACGCTGGGCATCGCGCTGAACACGATCCTGGCCAACCGGCGCACCGAGGAGCTGCTGGCCCAGTCGCAGCGGCTGGCGCAGGAGCTGCGCGACCGCTCGGTGGAGCTGCAGCGCACCAACAACGAGCTGGAGGAGAAGGCGGCCCAGCTGTCGGAGCAGAACCGCAACATCGAGATCAAGAACCGGGAGATCGAGCTGGCGCGCCTCGGTCTGGAGGACAAGGCGCGGCAGCTGTCGGCGGCTTCGCAGTACAAGTCGGAGTTCCTGGCCAACATGAGCCACGAGCTGCGTACGCCGCTGAACTCGCTGCTGCTGCTGTCGCGGCTGCTGGCCGACAACACGGAGGCGAACCTCACCCCGAAGCAGATCGACTTCGCGCGGACCATCCACAGTGCCGGGTCGGACCTGCTGGCGCTGATCGACGACATCCTGGACCTGTCGAAGATCGAGGCCGGGCGGATGGACGTCGAGCCGGGCGAGGTGCGGTTCCAGGACATCTGCGACTACGTGGAGCAGGCGTTCCGGCCGCAGGCCGAGGAGAAGCGCCTGGAGCTGGACCTGACCCTGTCCGGGCAGCTGCCCGCCGGCATGATCACCGACGCGCAGCGCCTGCAGCAGATCCTGCGCAACCTGCTGTCGAACGCGGTCAAGTTCACCGACTCGGGCACCGTGCACCTGGAGATCGGGCCAGCGCCGGCCGACCTGGTGTTCGAGGAGCCGTCGCTGAGCCAGTCCGGTGAGGTGGTGATGTTCGCTGTCCACGACACCGGGATCGGCATCTCGGCCAGCAAGCTGGCGCTGATCTTCGACGAGTTCCAGCAGGCCGACGGGACGACCAGCCGCAAGTACGGCGGCACCGGCCTGGGCCTGTCGATCAGCCGCGAGCTGGCGCGGCTGCTCGGCGGCACGATCACCGTCACCTCCGCGCCGGGGCAGGGTTCGACGTTCACGCTGTACCTGCCCGGGATGCTGACCGGGCCGACGACCGCGCCGACGATGCCGCTGGTGCCGGTGCCGGCGGGGGTGGGCGCCCCGGTCGGGGCGGTGCCGGTGAGCCCGACGGCGCAGGCGCACTACGCGACGCCGGTGTCCCGGCCGATCATCAGCCGGCCCGCCACCGACGCGCTCGGCGACGAGGTGTCGTCCACCCTGGACGGCGCGCGCGTGCTGATCGTCGACGACGACGTGCGCAACGTCTTCGCCCTGGCCAGCGCTCTGGAGCACCACGGCATGCAGGTGCTGTACGCCGACAACGGCAACGACGGCATCCAGTTGCTGGCCGAGCACCCGGACATCGACATCGTGCTGATGGATGCCATGATGCCCGAGCAGGACGGCTACGAGACGACCCGGATCATCCGCCGCAACCCGCACCTGACGGCGCTGCCGGTGGTGTTCCTGACCGCCAAGGCGATGCCGGGCGACCGCGAGGCGGCCCTGGGCGCGGGCGCCAGCGACTACATCACCAAGCCGGTCGATCTGGACGAACTACTGCGTTTGATGGCGCGCTGGATCGGGCAGCAGGAGGACAAACCGTGAGCGGGCTCGGTGATGCCGCCGACGAGCGCAGCGAGGAGACGGCATGAGCGAGCTGTGCGAGCGAGTCAGTGGGCTCGGTGATGCCGCCGACGAGCGCAGCGAGGAGGCGGCATGAGCGAGGTCGAGGCGGGGTTTTTGACGGCGAAGGTGCTCCTGGTCGATGACCGGCAGGACAACCTGATCGCGTTGGAGGCGATGCTGCAGGGGCTGCCGGTGGAGCCGGTCGCGGTCGGCAGCGGCGAGGCGGCGCTCAAGCGGCTGCTGGTCGAGGACTTCGCGGTGATCCTGATGGACGCGCAGATGCCGGGCCTGGACGGGTTCGAGACGGCGGGGCACATCAAGCGCCGGGAACGCACCCGGCACATCCCGATCATCTTCCTGACCGCGGCCGACCGCGACGCCCGGCTGGCGCTGCGCGGGTATGCCGCGGGCGCGGTCGACTACCTCACCAAGCCGTTCGATCCGTGGGTGCTGCGGGCGAAGGTGGCGATCTTCGTGGACCTGTGGGTGAAGACGCAGCAGCTGCGCCAGCAGGCCCAGCAGTGGGCCCGGCTGTCGGGGGCCGCCCATGACGCGGTGCGGCTGCTGGAGGAGCCGGGCCTGGACAACGTCGAACGGGCCCGCGAGGCGCTGCGCGCCGCCCTGCCGCACGACCCCGAGCCGCTGACCCGCCGCGCCCGCTGACCCGCTCCCGCACGATCGTCGGACTTGCCCGGCGGTCGTGTGTGTCTTGAGCGCGTATTCGCCCACCTGCCTGGCAAGTCCGACGATCATCGCGGGTGGGCGCGGGCAGGTCAGCCGGCGGAGACCTCCAGGGCGAGCAGGCACGCCTCGTCGTCGCGTTCCGGTGGGGTGAGCTGCCACAGGCCTGCCGTGCCGTCCTTGCGGTTGGCGCCGGCGACCCGGGTCGCGAACTCGGCCAGCGGGTCGCGTTTGCGTTTGTGCAGCACCCCGTCGGTGAACGACACGAAGCTGTCGCCGGGCTGCAGGCGCAGCGTGTGGGTGTCGAAGCGCTGGCCGTCGAGCAGGCCGAGCAGCGGCCCGGCCGGGTCGTCGACGACGGTCGCGGCGCCGTCGCGGACCAGCAGCGGCTGAAGGTGGCCCGCCGACGCCCAGCGCAGGGTCCGGTCGGCGGGCTGGTAGTGCCCGATGAGCAGGCTGGACAGCGGCCCGTCGGGCGCCGCCATCAGCATGCCGTTGACGATGCGCAGGATCTCGGCGGGTGCGGTGCCGGCCGCGCCGAGGGTCACCACCGGGAACCGCAGCCGCACCACCGCGGCGGCGGCGACCAGACCGGTGCCGAACGCGTCGCCGATGACGAACAGCAGCGAGCCGTCGTCGAGCCGTTCGGCGTCGCAGAAGTCGCCGCGCAGCTGCGTACGCGGTGCGGTGGCGGCGTAGTGGCGGCCGGTGACCTCCGCGCCGGTCGTGTGCAGCACCAGGTCGCGGCCGGGGTAGAGCAGCCGGGTGAGGTTGGCGGTCAGCGACTGCTCGGCGGCGAGCTGGATCTGCCGGGCCGCCGACACGGTCTCGCTGCGGGTCCAGCGGTCCTCGGCGGCGTGCTGCTCGCTGACGTCGTGCAGCACCAGCCGGATCAGCCGGATGTCGTCGCCGGCGAGGTCGGCTTCGGCGAACACGCGTACCGGCACCACGCCGTGGGTGGTGTGCAGCCGCAGCAGGGCCAGGTCGGGCCGGCCCTGGGCGAGTCCGGCGAGCAGTTCGCGCAGCAGGCCGCGGTCGGCGGCGGCGAAGAACGAGCCGAACTTGTCCAGTGTGGTCGGGCCGTGCGCCTGGTCGCGGCCGACGAGCCCGTACAGGCCGGGGGACCAGACCGCGTCGCCGGCCTGCAGGTCCCATTCGGCCCAGCCGGAGCGGCTCAGCGTCTCCAGGCGTGCCATGCGGGCGTCGTTGCTGACGGTCGCGTCGATGCGTTCCCAGGAGGCGAGCAGGGCGTCACCGACGCGGGCGGCGCGGCGGTTGAGGATGACGCGGCGGGGCCGGCCGTTGACGAGGGCGTCCTCGACGACGGCCTGGCGGGCGAAGGGCACGTCGTCGGTGAGCAGTGCGACGTAGGCGTCGAAGACGCCGTTGACGCGCAGCCGGGGGTAGACGTCGAGCAGCAGCCGGCCGATGGTGTCGCCGTCGGAGGCGCGTACCGCGGGTCCGGCGGCGGCGATGACGAAGTCGGTGACCGTGCCGTGCTCGTCGCGCACCGGGGTGAGCAGGTGGCCGAGGCCGCCCATCACGTCGAGGGCGCCGGCCAGCCATACCGGCAGGGACGCCGCCCTGGTGCCGGCGGTGGGCCACAGCCGCCGGACGGCCCGGCCGGTCCCGGCGGCGAGCCGGTCCAGATAGGCGAGGTCGGTGGCGGTGAACTCGCGGGCCTCGGCCCAGATCAGCGACAGCACGCCGACGACGTGGCCGCCGACGGCCAGCGGGTAGACGGCGCGGGCGGGGCCGGGGCCGATCAGCACGAAGTCGTGCGGTCGCAGGCCGTCGAGCAGTAGGGGCCGGCCGGTGCGCACCGCGGCGCCGACGGTGGTGTTCAGGGAGCTGGGGGAGCGCTGCCATTCGCTGGCGACCTGCGCGGGCCAGCCGTGGCTGGCGACCAGGCGCACGGCGCCGTCGGTCTCGGCGGAGAACAGCGCGGCGGCCGCGCCGGGCGGGCCGCCGAGCCCGATGGTGACCAGCGCGTCGGCGAGGGCCGCGAAGTCGTGGGCGGCGTCGAGCGCGGCCAGGCATTTGCGCAGCACCCGGGCCTGGTCCTGGGGCAGGGTGTGGTCGGGGTCGTCGGCCAGGCCGACGACGGTGCGCAGCTCGGCGGGGCTGTGGCCGGGCAGGTCCAGGGCCGGGGCGGTGGGTGTGGGCGGGTCCTGGGCCTCGGCGGTGTCGGGCACGGTCGCGCCGACGAGGTCGGCGGCCAGGTCGACGACGCTGATGTTGCGCTGCTGGGACATCGCCGACAGGCGGCCGAACGCGGTCTCCGGGTCGCAGCCGTGACGCTCCGCGAGCAGGCCTTTGGCCTGTTCGATGAGGCCGCGGGTGCGCATCGCCCGGCGCAGGCCGGCGAGTTCGGCCTCCAGCCGCTGTACGCGGGAGACCCAGTCTGCCTCTGCGGGCCGAGGCGAGCTTTGCCGTGCCATGATTCGTACTCTGCCCATCGCGATCCGCGCCGAAACGGTGATCCCAGCATTGTCCGGCAGGAGCGGGACCGCTGGGACGGCGGGTGTGCGAACCGGGCCGGGCGTGCGTTAATGGAACTGTCTCAGGTGGCGGAGGGAGCGGGATGGACCGGGGTTTCGGCGTCGAACGGGTCGTGGACGCGGACCGCATCGTGGTCAGAGTCCGTGGCGAGATCGACCTGATGACCGCGGGCAGCCTGCGTGACGAGCTGTGCGACGCGGTCAAGCAGTCCCCTGAGGTGGTCGTGGACCTGCAGGGGGTGGGTTTCCTCGACTCGACCGGGGTGCGGGCGCTGTTCGACGCGTACCGGTCGGCCAACGAGCTCGGCCACCGGTTCTACGTGACCGGCGCCCGGCAGTGGGTGGCCAAGGTGCTCGACGTGACCGGTGTCGGCAAGCTGCTGGCCCCGCCCGCCTGAGCCGCGCCCCGCCCATCCAGACGTTTTTGACTTTTCTCGCCGGGGCAGGCTTGGCCGCCGTGCCGGAGGGGCACGTGAGGAGTATGTCCATGCTGGTGTGCCAGGTGCGGCGGCAGCAGCCCTTCGCGGTCGTCGCGATGGCCGGAACTCTCGACCAGGACACGCTCATCCAGGCCGGGGTCACGCTGGCCGACTGCCTGGCCGCGCAGCCGGAGGCGGTCGTGCTCGACCTGGCCGACACGCGGTGTGCCGACGAGCGGCTGGTGCCGTGGCTGCACCGGGCCGCGGTCAGCGCCACCCGCTGGCCCGGCATCCCGATCATGGTCGCGTCGCCGCCGTGCCCGGTGCCGGTGGCGCACCCGGGCCTGGCCGTGTACGACGACGTCGGCCTGGCCGAGAAGGCCGCCGAGGCGCTGCCGGTCAGCCCGCGCCGGTCGGTGACGCTGCCGCCCACGCCGGCCAGCTGCGCGCGTGCCCGTGACCTGGCGCAGCGTGCCTGCGCGGCGTTCGGGCTGCCGCGGCTGGGGCAGCTGGCGCAGCTGCTCGCGTCCGAGCTGGCCGCGAACGTGGTCACGCATGCGCGTACCGACATGGAGCTGACGCTGCGGCGCGCGGGCGAGGGGGTGATCGTGGCGGTCCGCGACGGCGATCCGCGGCTGCCGCACGAGCCCGGCCCGGAGGACCGGGGCGCGGGCCTGGAGCTGGTGTCAGCGATGGCCACCGATTGGGGCAGCCTGCTGACCAGCGGCGGAAAGGTCGTGTGGGCGCTGGCGTCGGTGGCCGAGCCGCGGCGCGCCGCGGTCGCCTGAGGGGCCTTGCGGCGTATAGTGGGAGTCCTGCCGTAGGCAACGGCAGAGCGCGGCCGGGGTGACCGGGCCGCGTACGGAGCTCTAGCAGCAGGGCGCCGGAACCCGCCAGATGAAGCCTGCCGGCCCGTGCGGTGCACGGGTGACGCGCGCAGGCGATGGCAGGTACAAACGATGCGAACCGTTACCGTTTCGTCCCCGAAGTCCGCCGTGAGCGCCGTCGAGGTGCTGGCGAGGTTCGAGGACGCTTTGCTGCTGCTGCACCGCCTGCCCGACGGCGACACCGGGCGTGGCAGGCTCCGTGACGAGATCATCTGCGGGTGCGCGCCGGTGGCGCGCCGCCTGGCGATGCGGTTCCGGAACCGGGGCGAGGACGTCGAGGATCTCGTCCAGGTCGCCACGATCGGTCTGATCAAGGCCGTGGACCGGTTCGAGCCCGAGCGCGGGGTGCCGTTCGCCAACTACGTCATGCCGACGATGCTGGGCGAGATCAAGCGCTACTTCCGGGACCGGACCTGGACCCTGCACGTGCAGCGGTCCCTGCAGGAGCTGCACCTGGCGGTGTGCCGGGCGATCCCGGAACTGAGCCAGTCCCTGCAGCGCACGCCGAGCGCCGAGGACATCGCCGTGCACCTGGGCGTCAGCGAGCAGGAGGTGCTGCGCGGCATGCAGTGCGCCGCGGCGTACACGGCCAGCTCGCTCAACGCGCCCGCGACCGGCGACGACGGCGACGGCGAGCTCCAGGACCTGCTGGGCGAGAACGACGACACCCTGGAGGCGCTGCCCGAGCGGGAGGCGCTGCGGCAGGCGATCGACACCCTGCCCGAGCGGGACCAGCGCATCCTGCGGATGCGGTTCGTCGACAACCTGACCCAGTCGGAGATCGCCGAACAGGTCGGCGTCTCCCAGATGCACGTCTCGCGGCTGCTGGCGCGGGCTTTCCAGGCCTTGCGGGAGGAGCTGACCGCCACCGACGCCGGATGACGGCCGGGACCGCCTCAGCCTGCGGGCTGAGGCGGTCCCGTGGTGCCCGCGTCGTGCGGCCACTCCTCGGGCAGGTCACGGTCGGGCGGCTGCGGGGTGCCCTCGGCCGGCTCGGGCAGCGGCTCCAGTTCCGGAGGCGGCTCGAAGTCCTCGGCGGGCGGGGTGAACCTGGGTTCGCTCATATCCACCCTGCTTACCCCACACCGCCTCGGCTCACACCCGGATCACATGCGCTCGGGGGCCTCGATGCCGAGCAGGGCCAGGCCCTGCGCGATGACCCGGGCGGTCAGGTCGCACAGCAGCAGCCGGCTGTCCCGCACCGCGCCCTCGGCCTTGAGGACCGGGCAGGTGTCGTAGAACGCGGTGTACGCGCCGGCCAGGTTCTGCAGGTAGCCGGCGAGCCGGTGGAACTGCAGCGTCTCGGCGGCGTCGGCGACGACCGCGGCGAAGCCCAGCAGCTCCATCGCCAGCGCCCGCTCGGCGGGCGAGCCGAGCAGCACCGTGGCGGCGCGGTCCGGGCTCACCGCGCCCCTGCGGAAGATCGAGTTGATCCGGGCGTGGGTGTACTGCAGGTACGCGCCGGTGTCGCCGGAGAACGACAGCATCCGGTCCCAGTTGAAGCTGTAGTCCTTGATCCGGTCGCTGGACAGGTCGACGTACTTGATCGCGCCGATGCCGACCATGCGCGCGACCTCGGCCTGGGTGCCGGCGTCCAGGTCCGGGTTCTTCTCCGCGACGATCGCCGCGGCCCGGGTCACCGCCTCGTCGAGCAGGTCGACGAGTTTGACGGTGTCCCCGGCCCGGGAGGCGAGCTTCTTGCCGTCGGCGCCGAGCACCTGCCCGAAGCCGATGTGCTCGGCGCGGGCGGGCGCGGCCAGCCAGCCGGCCTCGCGGGCGGACTGGTACACCATCTCCAGGTGCCGGCTCTGGGGTGAGCCGACGACGTACAGCAGCCGGGTGGCCTTGAGGTCCTGGGTGCGGTGCCGGATCGCGGCCAGGTCGGTGGCGCCGTAGCCGTAGCCGCCGTCGCGTTTGCGCACGATGATCGGCATCGGTTCGCCGTCGCGGCCGGTGAAGCCCTGCGGGAACACGCACAGCGCCCCGTCGCTCTCGCGCAGCAGGCCCAGCCCGTCCAGGGCGTCGACGACGGGGGCGAGCAGGTCGTTGTAGTACGACTCGCCGTAGAAGTGCTCGGCGGTCAGGGTGACGCCGAGCTTGTCGTACACGGCCAGGAAGTACTTCTCGCTCTCGTCGACCAGCAGCCGCCACAGCCGCAGCGTCGTCGGGTCGCCGGACTGCAGCGCCACCACCCGCAGCCGGGACCGCTCGGCGAACGCCGGGTCGGCGTCGAACTTGACCCGCGCCGCCCGGTAGAAGCCGTTGAGGTCGCCGACCGACAGCTCGTGCGCGGCCTCGGTCTCGCCCAGGTCGAGCAGGTGCTCGATGAGCATCCCGAACGGGGTGCCCCAGTCGCCGACGTGGTTGGCGCGCCGGATGTCGTGGCCGAGCCAGTCCAGGGTGCGGGCGGCGGCGTCGCCGATCACGGTGGAGCGCAGGTGCCCGACGTGCATCTCCTTGGCCACGTTCGGCGCCGAGTAGTCGATGATCACGGTCTCCGGCGCGCCCGCGGCCGGCACGCCGAGCCGCTCGTCGCCGCTCATCGCCCCGACCAGCCCCGCCAAAGCGTCGTCGCGCAGCTTCAGGTTGATGAACCCCGGTCCGGAGATCTCCGCGGTGGCGACCAGGTCGGCCAGGTCGGCGCGGCCCAGGGCGTCGGCGGCGATGTCGCGCGGGGCCCGGCCGAGCCGCCGGGCCAGCGGCAGCGCGCCGTCGGCCTGGAAGTCGGCGTGCTGCGAGCGGCGTACCACCGGGTCCACCGGCTCGCCCGCGACCGCCGCGAACGCGGCCGCCAACCGGTCGTTGAGCAGACTCTCCAGATCAGTCACGTGAACTCAGCTCTCTCACAAGAATGGCGGGCAGGGGCGTGCCCGGGCAGCGTCGCGCCAGGCACACCGGGAATGCGGAGAAGGGCAGCGCCGTACGCGGAAACGCGTCAGCGAGCTGCCACGATTCGTCGTCGCTCGATCACGACGACGCGGCCCGGCCGGCGCACGACGACACGGCCACACAGGCCGGCGCACACCACAGCAGGGAACACGCGCACGACCCTACCGGAAAGCAAGGGCACCCTGTTAACCATATGCGTAGCGCAAGGGCGCCTTCTTAACATGGCGGCATGGGCGACGAGGCGCGATACCGGTTCTACGGCGAGCTGGCCCGGTGGTGGCCGCTGATCTCGCCGGTCGAGGAGTACGCCGAGGAGACGGCGTTCGCGGCCGGGCTGCTGGCCTCGGCGTCGATCCCGGTGCGCGAGGTGCTGGAGCTGGGCAGCGGCGGCGGCCACAACGCCGCACACCTGCGCGGGCGGTTCACCATGACGCTGTCGGACCTGTCGCCGGAGATGCTCGACGTGTCGCGGCGGCTGAACCCGGACTGCGAGCACCACGTCGGCGACATGCGCACGCTGCGGCTGGGCCGAACCTTCGACGCGGTGTTCGTGCACGACGCGGTGTCGTACATGACCGGGGAGGACGATCTGCGGCAGGCGATCGCGACGGCGTACGCCCACTGCCGCCCCGGCGGCGTCGCGGTGCTGCTGCCCGACGAGACGGCGCAGACCTGGGCGCCCGGCGCCGGCCACGGCGGCGTCGACGGACCGGACGGTCGCGGCGTGCGCTTCCTGGAATGGTCCTGGGATCCCGACCCCGCCGACACCTGGACCGTCACCGAGTACGCGTTCCTGCTGCGCGAGGCCGACGGCGGCGTGCGCACCGTGCACGAGACGCACCGGACCGGGCTGTTCGCCCGCGAGGTGTGGCTGAAGCTGCTCGCCGAGGCCGGGTTCATCGCCGAACTCGTCGTCGAGCAGACCACCGAGGACCGCACTCCGCGGGACTGCTTCGTCGCCCACCGCCCGGCCTGAGGGCGCCGGGCAATCGGCCGCAGGCGTACACGCGCCCGCGGGGGATCGGATACGGTGACGGCATGCGGCGGCTGTGCACGGCCCGACCGGGCCGGGCGGCCCGGGTGCTGTTGCTGCTCGCCACCCTGGTCGGCCTCGCCGCCATGCACACCCTCGGCCACGGCACGGCGGCCCACGCCGCCATGACGCCTATGCCCGCACACGGGAACATCGCCGCGACGGCGGCTCGGATCGAGCCCGCCGTCGGCACGACGCAGGCCGCAGCAATGATGCAGGCCGCAGCAATGATGCAGGCCGCAGCCATGGCACAGGCTGATCCGGCTGCGGTCGCAGCCGTCGCCGGCGGCGTCTGCGGCGGCGGCCACTGCGCCCGGCTGCACGTGCCGCCCGCCCGGCACACCGCCGGTATGGACTGGTGGGACGTGTGCGTGGCGGTGCTGACCGCCCTCGGGGTGCTGCTGCTGCTGTTCTGGCTGGTGGGTGTGGTGTGCCGCCGCGCCCCCGCCGGGCTGTCCCGGTTGCGCGCGGTCGCGGCCTCGCGCGGGCCGCCCGTGCCCGGACTCGGTCTCACCCTGGCCACGGTGTCGGTGATGCGGCACTAGGACCCTCGGTGCCGCGCCACCGGCGCGGCAGGTCCTGCCGTACACCCTTCTTCCGACACCGAGAGGTCGATTCGATCATGTTCAGGAACATCTCGCTGCGCGCTGCCCTGCTGCCGGCCGCCGCAGCCGTCACCGCCCTCGTCCTGGCCGGCTGCGGCGGCCACTCCGGCATGGACCACGGCTCAGGCACGTCGCCCGGCGCGACCGCGAGCTCGTCGATCGGCGCGTACAACGACGCCGACGTGGCCTTCGCCCAGGCGATGATCCCGCACCACCAGCAGGCGGTGCGCATGGCGCAGCTCGCGCCCACCCGGGCGGCCGACGCCGAGGTCAAGGCGCTGGCCGAGCAGATCAGGGCGGCCCAGGACCCGGAGATCGCCACGATGACCGGCTGGCTGCAGACCTGGCAGCGGCCGACGGCGATGCCCGGTCACGAGAGCGGTCACCAGGGCATGCCCGGCATGATGAGCGACGCCCAGCTCGCCGCGCTGGAGGCCGCGTCGGGCCGGGAGTTCGACCGCATGTTCAGCGAGCTGATGATCGCCCACCACGAGGGCGCGATCACGATGGCGCAGCAGGAGCTCGCCGGCGGCGCGAACCCCGCGGCCAAGGAGCTGGCCCAGCAGATCATCGCGGCCCAGCAGGCCGAGATCGCCACTATGAAGGCACTGCTGGCCCGGCTGTGAACCGGGCACGGGTGTCGTCTGGCGAGGCGGACCCGTGGGAGAGCGACAGCGGCGGTGGTGAGCCGCCGTCCTGACGAACAACGGCCGGTCCGGCCGACGAGTACGGGGGACTCGTCACCGGACCGGCCGGGCCGGCTTCGACGGTCATGTCTCTGCGAGAGAAGTGGGTTTCTCTCCCTGCGGGAACTCGGGCATGCTGAGATCGTGATCAGTGGTCTTCCGTGGACGGTGTTCGCCGAGCAGCACCAGCGTCACATCGTGGTCTACCGCGACCGCCGCCTGGGCGCCTGATGAATGTTCGGTTGCGCTTGCAGGTCATGGGCCCGTTGCGGGTGTGGCGGGGTGGTGTCGAGGTCGATGCCGGTCCGGGGCAGCAGCGGGCCCTGCTGGCTCTGCTGCTGGCGCAGCACGGCCAGCCGGTCGGGCTGGGCGAGCTCGTCGACTTGATCTGGGTGACGGACCCGCCGCCGACCGCGGTGAACATCATCCATAAGTACATCGGTGCACTGCGCCGGGTGCTGGAACCAGACGTCGCGCCGCGGTCACCCGGGTCGTACCTGGCCCGGCAGGGCAACGGGTACCGGCTGGCGGCCGGCCCCGACGTGCTCGACCTGGCGGCGTTCGGCCGGTTCGTCACGGCGGCGAAAGCGGCGGCCGCCGCTGGGCGGACCGGCGAGGCGCTCGACCGGTACGGCGATGCCCTGCAGCTGTGTCACGGCCCGGCGGGCGGCGGCCTGGCGGACAACGCGAAGGCTGCCGCCGTCTTCGCCGGCATCGACGGCCGGTTCGTCGACGCGGCGGTCGATGCCGCCGCTGTCGCGGTGGCCGGAGGCCGTCCGGGAGAGGTGCTCGCGCCGCTGCGGCTGGCGGCGGGAATGTTCCCGCTCCACGAACCCGTGCACGCGGCTCTGATGGCGGCGCTGGCCGGCGCAGATCGCCAGGCCGAAGGACTGGCGGTGTATCAGTCGATCCGTGAACGTCTCGCCGACGAGCTCGGTGTCGACCCGGGACGCGAGCTGAGCGAGGCGTACCTGCGGGTGCTGACCCCGATCGAGGTCACCCCATCTGTGGCGCCGCCCACCGTACCCTCCGCTCCTGTCCCGGCCCAGCTGCCGCCCGATCTTCCGTTGTTCGTGGGACGCCGGCCGGAACTGGCGGTGCTCGACGACCTCGTGGCCGCGACGACCGACCGGACCGGCCCCCTGGTGATCGCGATGGACGGCATGGGCGGGGTGGGCAAGTCGACACTGGCCGCGCACTTCGCGCACCGTGTCGCCGGGCAGTTCACCGACGGTCAACTCTACCTGGACCTGCAGGGCCACGAGGAGGACGGAGAGGGCGTCCCGGTCGTCGAAGCCCTGCGGTCCCTGCTGTACGCGCTGGGGCTGCGCGGTGCCGACGCACCGGAGTCGCTGGAGGCGCTGATGGGCGCCTACCGCAGCCGTACGGCGGGTAAGCGGATCCTGGTGCTGCTGGACAACGTCCGTGACCAGTCGCAGGTCCACCCGCTGCTGCCGGGCTCGGCCGGGAGTCTGGTGCTGGTGACCAGTCGTCTGCCGCAGGTGGGTCTGGCCGTGCTCGGCGGCGCCCGCCTGGTGCGGGTCGACCTGCCGGACCGGCAGGTCGCCCGGGAGATGCTCGAACGGCGGCTCGCGCACGCCGACCGGGTCACCGGTGCCGACACCGAGTCCCTTGACGCGATCGTCGAGCTGTGCGGGCGGCTGCCGCTGGCGCTGGCGATCCTGGGCGCCCGGCTCAGTGCCCGTCCGCGGCTGTCGCTGGCGTCGGTCGCCGAGGAGCTGCGCGACGGCGCCCAGCGGCTGGCGGCGTTTCCGGGCGGGCGGGGGGTGCGTGATCCGCGTACGACGTTCGCGTGGTCGTACCGGCAGCTCAGTCCCGACGCGGCGCGGCTGTTCCGGCTGCTGTCGGTCGCGCTGACCCCCGGCATCACGGCCGAGGCGGCCGCGAGCCTGTCCGGATGGGAGTTGCGGCGCACCTCGCACACTCTGGCGGAGCTGGCCGAGGGCGCGCTGATGACGGAGGACGAACTCGGCCGGTTCAGCTCACACGTCCTGGTCAAGGCGTACGCGGAGGAAGTGTTCCGGGACACCGAACCACCCGCCGTGCGGGCCGCGGCGATCGGCCGGCTCCTGCAGCACTACCTGCACAGTGTCCTGAACGCCCAATCGGAACTGAAGGCCTATCGCGGGATGCCGCCGCCGCCACCCCCGCCGGACGGCGTGGTCGCCGAGCAGCCGGGGTCGATGGGCGAAGCCCATCGGTGGTTCGATCGTCACCGTGACGTTCTGTTCGAGGCGGTTCACGTCGCGGCCGAGGGTGACCACGGTGTCGTCCCTTGGCGGCTGGCCCTGGCCATGCCGCAGTTCCTGGAGGCTGCGGGCATGTTCCGGGACTGGGAGGACGTCGTCCGCACGGCACTGCGCGCCGCCCGCGAACAGGGTGACGCGGTCGGCGAGGCGCACCTGTGCCGGAGCCTCGCCGGTCCGCGCTGGTACTCGGGCGCGTACGACGAAGCCCTCGACCTGCTGCACACCGCGCTGCGGCACTACACCGAGCACGGCATGCGCAACGAGCAGGGCACGGTGCAGAACAACCTCCAGACGGTCTACACCTCGCTCGGCGACCACGAGGTGGCGCTGGAACACGCCCGGGCGGCGGTGGCTCTCGGCCGCCTCCACGGAGAGCGTCACATCGAACTCGGCGGCTATTTAGGTCTAGGTCAGTCGCTCTCCGAGCTTCAGCGGTTCGAGGAGGCGGTACACGCGTCGCGGCAGGCGCTCGCCATCTGCCTCGACATCGACCAGTGGGCCGAGGAAGCGATGACCCGACACATGCTCGCGCAGGGCCTCGCGGGCATGGGCCGAGTCGATGAGGCGATCGAGGAATACACCACAGCGGTCCGGTTGGGCGACGTGGCGGCGCCTGGACCGGTGCAGGTTGCGGTGCACCGGGATCTGTCGAAGCTGCTGCTGTCGACCGGTGACGTGGCAGGCGCGCGGCAGGCGTTCGACCGCGCCGTCGAGCTGATGGGCACCTTCCAGGACGGCGGACCCGAGCGCCTGCGAGCCGACCTCGCGCAGCTCGCAGAACTGCTCGCCCGGCACGGCTAGGACGCCGTCTGGGCGGCCGCGTTACGGGCTCTGCCAAGACTTTCTCGCCATCTGCTGGGCGAGCACGGAAGCTGCGGTAGTTGCTCCGGCGCAGCGAATCGAAGCCGCGGGGCGATGGGCATCGGTTCGCGGGAGCTGAAGGATGCGGTCGCGGTTTCCCTGCCCTCCGGGGAACGCTGTCGGGCTGCGGGTGTGCTGCCCGGCCGTGCCGGGCTGTGCCGTGTGGACCGCGATCGCCAGGTGGGTGATGACCCTGATCCGTGAAAGTCAGTAGGTAGAGGTACTGAATAGCTACTTGACCTCAACTGAACACCTCGGCAGGCATCCGCACAGCTGCGCCACCGTCTCGCCTGGCCGGGCAGCGTTCGGGGCTGCGGGCCTGGGCGCTCGAGGGCTCCGGCGGCGTGCGCGTGCGGCATCCACAATCCGTCAACTCGCGGATTCTAGGGTGTTTCGGTATCGAGCGATTGAACGGAACGTAAGCACCGTCGTCGATTATTGGAGGATTCACGTGCACGAGAAGCAAGATCACCTCTGGCTTTCCCGCCGGGGTCTTATTCGGGCGGTCGGCGCGACTGCCGCCCTCTCCGCCATGAGTGGTTGTTCCCCGGGCGACGAGTCCGGCACCAAAGCCGCAGCGGCCTCCGCTCCGGCCGCGGCGTCGGGCAATAGCGGCAGCATCGGTGCTCGGCTGCAGGGGGTGCAGCACTTCGGGCTGACCGTTCAGAACATGGACCGCGCGTTCGAGTTCTACACGGCGGTTCTCGGTGGCACCGAGGTGATGCGAGATGGCGATTTTCAGGGCCCAGCAATCCACAACACTCTGCTGACGGATCAGGAGATCCTCGCCGCCGAGCGGAATATCAAGCCGACAGAGCTCGGAATTCCCGATCTCCTCAATGGGGCGCAGCGCCTGGACGTCCGCTTTGTCCAGTTCGACAATGTCGTGATCGAGTTGCTGCAGTACCGCGACTCCGACCAGCCGCAGGGCAACGGCGAAAGCTTCGCGGCGCCACGCGACCGCATGAGCCCTGCTTACCCGCGTTCGATGCACATCTGCTTCTACGTCCGTGACGACGTCGATTTCGACGAATTCATTGCCGATCTCGAGGCCGAGAGCGCCCGACGCGGCATGACCCAGGTCAAGGCCAACCGCGTGGTAACCGTTCGCACCGAGAGGCAGCGTCAGGCAGCGCCGCGCAGCTCTAACACCATCAAGATCCGTGAGGGCATGTCGAACGGTTGGTCGTTGATTTACTGCAAGGGGCCCGAGGGAGAACAACTCGAATTTGTCCAGGTGTTGAACCCGGTGAAACAGACCTTCGCGCAGGCGAAGGAGCGCCATTTGGCCAGACCGACCAACTGAGCAGCGGTCTGGTGTGGCCGTCCAGGCTCTCGGCGTGGACTGGGTGCCTGCAGTCGCGGCCACACGTGACAAGTAGGGCGGGTACGGCCACGCCTGGCGGACGCAGACGTTCGTCCGTGTATCCCCGTGACGTCTTCGAGGTGGTCGTACCCGCGTTGCTCTCCTTCACTCGTCTGTCGTTGTCGACCGCACCAGCTCTCCGGCGGATCTGCCCGCCCAGGCGGTCGGGTCGTTGAGGTAGAGGCCGCAGGCGCAGTCGAGGGCTTCTTCCGGGCTGCCGGCGGGCAGTCCGGAGCCCGGGATGCTGTCCTGGTAGGCGTCGATCCAAGCGCTGCCGTGAACCAGGCCGTCGCGGATCGGTGCGGTGATCGACACGCCCGCCGAGAAGAACGTCGACAGGCCTGGCCCGGTGGTGGCGCTACGGCTGGACGTGGCAGATGATCTCGCCGTGCGGGACCGCGAACCAGCCGTCCTCGGCGGCCACCCACTCCCGCCAGCCGTCGGCCATGCGGCGCAGGTCGGCCTCGGTGGCGTAGCCCTGCGCGACGGCCTGCCCGGCCAGCGCCGAGTGCACCACCCGCTCCGCCCACATGCCGCCCCACCAGGCGCGCTCGTCGGGGGAGGCGTAGCACCAGACGCTCGCGGTCGCGGTGACGTCGGTGAACCCGGCCGCCCGCGCCCACGAGTGCAGCCGCCGCCCGGCGTCGGGTTCGCCGCCGTTGCCCCGGGCGATCCGCCGGTACAGCGCCAGCCACTCGTCGAGGGCCGGGATCAGCGGATACCAGGTGAACGCGGCGTAGTCGCCGTCGCGAGCGGCGACGACCCCGCCGGGCCGGCAGACCCGGCCCATCTCGCGCAGCGCGCCGACCGGGTCGGTCAGGTGCTGCAGCACCTGGTGGGCGTGGACCACGTCGAACGAGCCGTCGGGCAGGTCGAGGGCCTGCACGTCGGCGACCAGGAAGTCGACGTTGGCGGTGCCGCGGGCGGCGATCTCGGCGCGGGCCAGCCCGAGCGCGTCCTCGGTCAGTTCCAGGGCGGTGAGCCGGGCCGGGGCGACCGCGTCGGCCAGGTCGGCGGTGATGGTGCCCGGCCCGCAGCCCACGTCCAGGACCGTCCGGCCCGGCCGCAGGTGGGGGAGCAGGTACGCGGCGGAGTTGGCCGCGGTGCGCCAGCGGTGTGACACCAGCACCGTCTCGTGGTGTCCGTGCGTGTACGTCGTCATGGTCGATCCCTCCTACCAGGAGATCCTAGAGATCGATTCCCGGTATATAGGAGAACAATCCCGTATATTGAACATGTTTGGAAAAGGGGCAGGTCAGGGAACGTATGTTCGGTGGGGAACGGGCATCGAATGGGTGCGGCCGATCTCTTCCGCTGGGCGGTCGCCGCGTCGTGCGGCGTCGCGCTGGTGGGTGTGGTGCTGGCCGCCGTCTGGTCCGTACGCGGGATCCTGGTGCTGGTGCTCGTGTCGCTGTTCGTCGCGGTCAGCCTCGACCCGGCAGTCCGCTGGCTGGTCCGCCACCACGTCCACCGCCCGTACGCGGTCACCGTCATCCTGCTCGCCCTGATGCTGCTGCTCGGCCTGCTGATCCTCGGGATCGGGCCGCCGCTGGCACGCCAGGCCGGGCAGCTCACCGCCGACCTGCCCGGCCAGATCCAGGAACTCGACGACCGCTCGCGTGCCTTCCGCGAGCTCAGCGCCCGCTACGGGCTCGGCGACCGGCTCAACGAACTGGCCGCCACGATTCCCGAACGCGTCGGCACCAGCCTGCTCAGCCTGTTCCGCACCTTCCTCGGCGTGCTCGCCGCCGCGCTGACCGTGCTCGTGCTGTCGCTGTACTTCCTCGCGGACATGCCGCGCCTGCGCCGCCGCGTCCAACTGATGGCCCCGGACCGGCAGCGGGAGCGCACCCGCCGCATCGTCGACGTGGTCGTCGACAAGGTCGGCTCGTACATGATCGGAAACCTGCTGATCTCACTGATCGCCGGCGTCGTCGCGTACGTCGGACTGCTGGTGCTGGGCATCCCGTTCGCGCTGCCGCTCGCGCTGATCGTCGCCGTCACCGACCTGATCCCGCTGGTCGGCGCCACCCTGGGGACCGCGGTCTGCGGGCTGGTCGCGGCCATCACGTCCGGGCTGTGGCCCGCCGCCGTCGGCATCGTGATCTGGCTGCTGATCTACCAGCAGATCGAGAACTACGTGATCGTGCCGAAGGTGATGAAGCAGAGCCTGGACATGCCCGCGCTCGCGGTCCTGCTCGCCAGCCTGCTCGGCGCCGGACTGCTCGGCCTGATCGGCGCGCTGATGGCCATCCCGATCGCCGCCACCGTCAAGACGGTGCTGGTCGAGCTGCGCAGACCCCTGCCACCCGAGCACCTTCCCGAGCCCGCCGACGGTTCGGATCCCGGCGATCGGGGTACGCACCCGTGATGCGATCGACGTGGCGGGTCCGGCCACGGCGATCGGCACCGACACCGCAGGAGAACGCCATGTCATCGTCCAGCGCCAGGCAGGTCCCGCAGGGCCCGACGGAGTTCACCCGCCGCGACTGGTGGGGCGTGCTCAAGCGCACCGTCAAGGAATACCAGGACGACAACCTGAGCGACTGGGCCGCCGCGCTGACCTACCGCGCGGTGATGTCGCTGTTCCCGGGCATCCTCGTGCTCGTCGCACTGCTCGGCCTGACCGGCGCCGACACTGCCCGGCGCGCCTCGGCCGAGGTCGGCGCGTACGCGCCCGGCGCCGT
The DNA here is from genome assembly GCF_016862635.1 of Catellatospora coxensis. Lineage (GTDB taxonomy): Bacteria > Actinomycetota > Actinomycetes > Mycobacteriales > Micromonosporaceae > Catellatospora > Catellatospora coxensis. The sequence goes on from NZ_BONI01000113.1 coordinate 19,846, forward strand.
ACGGGACGTGCTCGACAACGCCCTCACCGAACTGCAGCGCGGCCGCGGCGCCACGGCCGGCCTGGTCGCCGTGCTCGGCGTCCTGCTCGCGCTGTGGTCGGCCTCCAGCTACGTGTCCGGGTTCATGCGCGCCAGCAACGCCATCTACGACGTGCCCGAGGGCAGGCCGATGTGGAAGACGCTGCCGATCCGGCTCGGCGTCACCGTCGTGTGCGCCCTGGCCATCTCCGTCGTCGCCGTCGCGCTCGTCTTCACCGGCCCCGTCGCCGCCCGCACCGGCGAGTTCCTGCACCTGGGCGCCGGTGTCGTGCGCATCTGGGACATCGCGAAATGGCCCCTGGTCATCGCCGTGATCGCGCTGATCTTCGCGCTGCTCTACTGGGCCTCGCCCAACGCCCGGCAGGGCGGCTGGCGCTGGATCTCCCCCGGCAGCGTGCTCGCCGTGCTCATCTGGCTGGCCGCCTCCGCAGGCTTCGCCCTGTACGCGGCGAACTTCGGCTCCTACAACAAGATCTACGGGAGCCTGGCCGGCATCATCGTCTTCCTCATCTGGCTCTGGATCAGCAACGCCGCACTGCTGCTCGGCGCCGAATTCGACGCCGAACTGCACCGCGCCCGCGCCATCGCCGAAGGCCATCCCCCCGCCGAGGAACCCTACGTCGAACTCCGCGATCCACCCGACCCAGCAGAAGGAAGGGCATCTTCTTAACGGCTTCCGGAGCAAGGGCACAACTAGGCGGCACCGTCCACTGCAGCACCCGCCGGGGCGCCGTCGGCAGTGCCTCGAACAGCTCGCTCAGCATCGTGCCGACGTCCGCCACGACGTGGGGCGTGTCGCGGTCAGGTCGCCGGCGTGCGCAACCGGCGCGGATATTCCGGGCGTCGCACAGCCGTCGAAAGGTGGAGCTGGCTGCCGCGATGAACGGTTTCCCGCATGCCGCCGATGTTGCGGGCTGTTCCGGTGTTGTTAACGATGCGTACTCGTTGAACTTCGGCCCCTGCCGACACCGTATTGGGGATATGGCGCGTGCAACTGTCGCGGTGGCGGGTTGGCCTGCAGGTTTCAGTCGACCTGCGGTGGCCGTCTGCTCCGATGGGCAGACGCCTGGGGCGGCAGGTGCGCTCCGGCACTGTGCGGCGAACGTCGCGACGGCGGCTCAGGGAAGTCAGGTCGAAGCTGTCGGCGTCACCCCGCGGGTGACCGCGTGCGGGTCTACCGGGACAGCTGTCCGGAGCGGCCGTGGCCCGCGCGCGGCGGCCGTCGGCGTGAGCGGCCGGTGGTGAGTCGTGGGTATGCAGGTGCCGGATTGGGTGCGGCAGTTCTTCCTGATCGTGACGGGTGAGTCGTGGCCGGAGGCTGATGAGGACCAGTTGCGGGCCTTGGCGCGGTTGTAC
>NZ_BONI01000114.1 GCF_016862635.1 Catellatospora coxensis
CGCGCTGGACGGGGCCGCGCTCACGGTGCGCAAGTTCGCCGCGGACCCGTTCACCGTCGAGGACCTGGTCCGCTTCGGCACCATGCCGGAGCGGGTCGCCGAGCTGCTGCGCGCCTGCGTGCAGGGCCGGCTCGACATCCTGATCTCGGGCGGCACCGGCACCGGCAAGACGACGCTGCTCAACGTGGTGTCGTCGTTCCTGCCCCCCGACGAGCGGATCATCACCATCGAGGACTCCGCCGAGTTGCGGCTGCTCCAGGACCACGTGCTGCGGCTGGAGTACCGCCCGCCGAACGTCGAGGGGCGCGGCGAGGTGACCATCCGCGACCTCGTACGCAACGCGCTGCGCATGCGCCCGGACCGGATCGTCGTCGGCGAGGTCCGCGACGGCGCGGCGCTGGACATGCTCCAGGCGATGAACACCGGCCACGACGGCTCGCTGACCACTGTGCACGCCAACACCCCGCGCGACTCGCTGTCCCGCCTGGAGACGATGGTGCTGATGGCGGGCATGGACCTGCCGGTGCGCGCGATCCGGGAGCAGGTCGCCAGCGCGGTGGACGTGGTGGTGCAGCTGGCCAGGCTCCGCGACGGCACCCGCCGGATCACCCACATCACCGAGGTCACCGGCATGGAGGGCGACGTCATCACGCTGCAGGATCTGTTCGTCTTCGACCACCGCGCGGGCCAGGACCAGTACGGCCGCCACCAGGGCGCGCTGGTCAGCACCGGCCTCCGGCCGCGTTTCGTCGACCACCTGGCCGACCACGGGATCATCGTCGGGCCCGAGCTGTTCGGCAGGGGCCAGTGAGGCGCCCGGCGGGAGCCGTCGCGCGCCTCGGCGCGGTCCTGCTCGTGGCCGCCGCGACGCCGATCCTCGCCGCTGCTCCGGCTCACGCGGCTGCTCCGGCTCACGCCGCCGCTCCGGCTCACGCTGCCGCACCGGCTTTCGCCGGAGTGCCAACCCGTGCTGCCGGCGTGCCGCGGGCGGTGCCGGCCGCGCCGGGGATCAGCGTCTCCGGCCTGCGGCAGGAGGCGGGTCTGGTCGAGTTCTACCTGTCCGCGACCGACCTGCCCGCGGGCACGGCGCTGGACCAGGTCGGCGTCGCCGTCGGCGACCGCGCGCTGCCGGTGACCAGCGCGCAGATCAGCGCCGCGCAGGGCGCGACGACCGCGCCGCGCCGGGCGGTCGTGCTGGTGCTGGACACCTCCGGGTCGATGCTCGGCGCGCCGATCGACGCGGCCCGGGAAGCGGCTCGGGGCTACGTGCGAGCGCTGCCGTCGGACGTCGAGATCGGCCTGGTCACCGCGGGCGCGCCGGCGGTCGTCGTGCTCGCCCCGACCCGGGACCGCGCCGCCGCCGAGAAGGCCGTCGACAAGCTCGCCGCGAAGGGCGAGACCGCGCTGTACGACGGGGTGCGCGCCGCCGCGGGTCTGGTCGCCAAGGGTGCGTGGGGCCAGCGCCGGATCATCGCGCTGTCCGACGGCGCCGACACGGCGTCGACGGCCACGCTGGCCGTGGCCCGGAAGGCGAGCGCCGCGATCCCGGTCGACACGATCGCCTTCAAGACTCCCGCCGCCACGGCGGGCATCCTGGCCGGCCTGTCCAGGGACACCGGAGGCGTCGCCTTCACGGTGGCCGACCCGGCCGCGCTGGGCGACGCGTTCGCCGAGGCGTCCGGCTCCTTCGCCGTGCAGCTGCTGGTGCGGGTCACCGTGCCGGCGGACCTGTCCGGCCAGGAAGTCCGGCTCGCGGTGAGCGCCGCGGGCGTGCGTACCGAGGTGCCGGTCACCCTCGCCGTGGACACCGGGGCGACGGTCCCGCTGGTGGGCGTGGAGTCGCCCGGCCCGGGGCCGACCTGGCTGCTCGTGCTCGGCGGGCTGGTATTCGCCGCGCTGCTCGGCGCGTTCCTGCTGGTGGTCTCCCCGATGCTGGCCGCGGCCGAGCGGCGACGCCGCCTCACCCAGGTGGACCAGTTCGTGGCCGCGCCCCGGCGGACCGTCGCGCAGGGCGAGTCCGGCCAGGTCGCCGCGGCCGCGCTGGCACTGTCGGAGCAGGTGGTGAAGTCGGCCAACGCCGAGGGCCGCCTGGCGACGCAGCTCGACCGGGCCGGCATGCGCCTGCGGCCGCACGAGTGGCTGCTGCTGCGGGCGCTGGTCTGCCTGATCACGGGCCTGCTGCTGGCCATGTCGGTCGGCCTGGGCGCCGGGGTGTTCCTCGGACCGCCGGTGGGCTGGGTGCTCACCTCGCTCTACCACCGCAACCGCGCGGCCAAGCGGGTCAGCGCCTTCCGTGAGCTGCTGCCGGACGCGCTGCAGCTGATCGTCGGCTCGCTGCGTTCCGGATTCTCGCTCGCGCAGGCCGTCGACGCGATGGCCCGGGAGCTGCCCGATCCGATCGCGGCCGAGTTCGGCCGGGCCCTGGGCGAGACCCGCCTGGGCGTGGACATCGAGGACGCGCTGGACCGGGTCGCGACCCGGATGCGCAGCAAGGACCTGGCCTGGGCGGTGGTCGCGATCCGGGTGCAGCGCGACGTCGGCGGCAACCTGGCCGAGGTGCTGACCACCACCATCGAGACCATGCGCGAGCGGGAGACGCTGCACCGCGAGGTCAGCTCGCTGTCGGCGGAGGGCCGGATCAGCGCCTGGATCCTGCTGGCGCTGCCGATCTGCATCGGCGGCTTCATGTTCCTGACCCGCGCCGAGTACATCCGCCCGCTCTACACCCACCCGATGGGCATCGTGATGAGCGTGATGGGGGTGCTGCTGGTGGTCGGCGGCGCGGCCTGGCTGTTCAAGATGATCAAGATTGAGGTGTGACGGTGTCCGGACAGCTCATCCTCATCATCGGGGCCGGCGCGGTCTTCGCCGCGATCGCGCTCGCCGTGCTCACCCTGGCGTCGGCCAGCGTCGCCCGGTCCGGCGTGGCCAGGGCACTGGAGACGATCGACACGGTGTACGCGCCCGGTAGCGCATCGGCCGCCGAGGAGCGCCTCGGCGACCGGCTGCGACCGGCGGTCGCCCAGGTCTCGGCGCTCGGCCGGCTGCTCACCCCGAAGGGGGCCGCGGCTCGCCTGCAGCGGCGGCTCGACCACGCCGGCAACCCGGTGGCCTGGCCGCCGGAGCGGGTCGTCGAGATGCAGGGCCTCGGCCTGGTCGTCGTGGCCTTCCTCGGCGGGGCGTTCGGCTTCGCGTTCGGCTTCGGCCCCGGCGGGCTGCTCCTGTCGGTGCTCGCCGGTGGCGCGCTCGGCTTCTGGGCGCCCTTCCTGGTCGTCTACGACCTGGGCGTACGCCGCCAGCAGCAGATCCGCCGCCAGCTGCCCGACGCGCTGGACCTGCTGACCCTGTCGGTGGAGGCGGGTCTCGGCTTCGATGCGGCCCTGGCCCAGGTGGCGGCGGCGATGCCCGGCGCGCTGGCCCGGGAGTTCGCCCGCATGCTGCACGAGATGCAGATGGGCCAGCGGCGGGTGGACGCCCTGCGCGCCCTGGCCGCCCGCACCACGGTGCCGGAGCTGAAGACCATCACCATGGCCCTGGTGCAGGCCGGCGAGCTGGGCATCCCGATCGCCGGGGTGCTCCGCGAGCAGGCCCGGCAGATGCGGGTCAAGCGCCGCCAGCGCGCGGAGGAGGCGGCCCGCAAGCTGCCCGTGAAGGTGATCTTCCCGCTGGTGCTGTGCCTGTTCCCGGCCCTGTTCATCGTCGTGATCGGCCCCGGCATCATCAACGTGATGGAAGCCTTCGGCGGCCGCTGACGCCCGGCACCACCCATGATCGTCCGATTTGCCAGGCACCCGTGCGTATTTTGAACGCGCTTACGGCCACCTGCCTGGCAAGTCGGACGAACTTGCCAGGCAGGGGCGGGTTCGTCAGATGAGGTACAGGCGGGCCGCGGCCTGGAGTGCCTGGGTGCGGTTGTGTACGCCGAGCTTGTCGTAGAGGCGGGCCACGTAGGTGCGCACCGTCGACTCGGTCAGCCGCATGCGCACCGCGATCGCGGCCAGGCTGCCGCCGGTGTTCAGCTGCTGCAGGATCTGCTCCTCACGCGGGCTCAACGCGGTGGAGCGGGTCCGGCGGCGGGCCATCGCCTCGGCGAGGTTCGGCGCGGTGAACGAGGCCGGGGCCACCGCGGCGTGCCGCACCGCCGACATCAGCAGCTCCACCGGCGCGGAGCGCGGCAGGTACGCCGACAGCCCGGCCTGCAGCGCCTGCAGCAGCAGCCCGTCCTCGGCCGGGCCGGTCAGCACCAGCCCCAGCGTCGGCCGCGCGGCGCGCAGCTCGGCGGCCAGCTGCAGCCCGCCCTGCCCGGGGATGGCCGCGTCGATGGTGACGACATGCGGGTCGAGGTCGCCGATCAGCTCACGCGTCTCCTCGCCCGTGGCGGCCTGGCCGACCAGGTCGATGTCGGGGTGGGTCGAACAGGCGAAGCTGTACCCCAACCGCACGAGCGTGACGGGGTCAACCGTGATCAGCTTCACTGACAAGGGGGGCTCCTCGTGACGCTGCGGACACTTCCGTCCTACTGAGCGCCGTCGGGCCTTCCGGTGTCACTGTCATGTCACCGAAGTCATTCTTTCGGGTGTCACGGTTCGTCAGATCAGGCGAAGCTGCTGGTCACGAGGCCGCCGTGGGGTGAGGTCGCCGAGCTGCTCGAGCAGGCCCGCGTCGACCGCCGCCAGGAACGGCGTCGGCCGGCAGTCCCGCTCGCTGCCGTACCGGACCCGCCGTGCCGCGTGGCTCAGGTAGAGCCGCCGCTGCGCCCGGGTCAGCCCGACGAAGAACAGCCGCCGCTCCTCGGCGACCTCCGCCTCGGTCGGCGCGGAGCCGGGGAAACGCAGCGGCAGCAGCCCGTCCTCGCAGCCGGCCAGGAACACCACCGGGAACTCCAGACCCTTGGCCGCGTGCAGGGTGAGCAGCGTGACCGCCTCGGCGCGCGGGTCGAGCGCGTCGACCTCCGCGCCGGTGGCCACCTCGCCCAGGAACCGCTGCAGGTCCTGCCCGCAGCGCAGCGCCAGCGGGGTGAGCAGGTCCACGGCGGCCCACACCTCGTCCGGCTCCGGCGAGCCGCCGCCCAGCGCCGGCCGTTCGATGAGCACCTTCGCGGTCAGCTTCAGCCGCGCCGCGACCGAGCCGGTCAGCCCGGTGGCCAGGCGCAGCTCCGCCAGCAGCGTGTTCACCCCGGCCCGGCTGCGCAGCCGGTCGTGCGAGCGCTTCTGCACCGGCACGCCAGCTCGCGACAGCGCGTCCACGATCGCGGCGGCCTGCGCGTCGGTGCGGTAGAGCACCGCGATGTCGTTGAACGACACCGTCGTGCCGGTGACCCCGCGCACGTCGGCCCTGGTCCGGTGGGACACGCCGCCGACCAGCTCGTCGACCTTGCGGGCGATGAACGCGGCCTCGTCGGCGGGGCTGCTCGCGGCGTACTGCCCGATCAGCGCCGCCTCCGGGTCGACCTTCGCCGGGTCGAGGCGGCGGCCGGGCACCAGCGAGCTGGGCGCGATCGCCTGCACCGCGGCGGCCAGGATCGGCGCGGACGAGCGGTAGTTGCGGGTCAGCCGCACCACCCGGGCGTCCACGAAGTCGCGGGAGAACTGCAGGAAGAACGACACGTCCGCGCCGCGGAACGAGTAGATCGCCTGGTCCGGATCGCCGATCGCGCACAGGTTGCCGTCGCTGGGCACCAGCAGCCGCAGCAGCGCGTACTGGTCCGGGTCGACGTCCTGGTACTCGTCGACGAACACCCAAGGCCAGCGCGAGCGCAGTTTGTCCTGCACCGACGGCTGCGCCTTGAGCAGCGCCACCAGCCGCGGGATCAGCTCGTCGAGGGTGATGCCCTCACCGTCCGGCTCGTCCACGACCACCAGGTCCGGCTCGTGCTCGCGCAGCACCGACAGGGCCAGCGAGTGGAACGTCGACACGGTCACGTCCTCGGCGACCGGGCCGAGCAGCCCGCCCAGCCGGTGCCGCAGCTCCTCGGCGGCCCGCCGGGTGAACGTGATGGCCAGGCAGTCCTCGGGGTAGACGTTCATCTCCGCGCACAGGTACGCCAGCCGGTGGGTCAGCGTACGGGTCTTGCCCGTGCCCGGACCGGCGACGATGAGCAGCGGCCCGCCCGGGGCGGACGCGGCGACGCGCTGCATGGCGTCGAGCCGGTCCAGCAGCCCGGTGCCGACCTCCTCCATCCCGGCGAGCATCGGCTCGAACGGCTCGTGCGGCGACGGCTCCGGCGGCAGCGGCGGCGCGGAGACGGGTTTGCTACGGCGTACCGCCGGCTTGCTCGCGGCCTGCTTCGGCGCGCGGGCCTTGCGCGGCGCCGGTGCCACCGGGGCCGCGGGCAGGTCGAACAGGGTGTCGGCGGTGTCCTGCGGGCGCAGCTCGCCCGGCTCGAACAGCCGGATCACGCCGTACTCGCCGTCGTAGCCCGGCACCCGGCGCACCTGACCGGCCCGCAGCCGGCGCAGCGCCTCGCCGAGCAGCTCCCCGCCCGCCGCGGTCACCTCGTCCAGCGGGGCCTCCATCAGGATGGACAGCTCCGAGCCCAGCGCCGCGACCAGCGCGTTGACCCGGCCCTCGACGGTACGGGTCTTCGGGCCGACGCCCTCCAGCTCGCCGACGATCTCGGGGAGCTGCACCAGGTGGGTGACCGGACGCGCGTTCGGCGCGGGCGTGCCCTCCGGCCGGTCGGCCAGCGCCTCGACCCGGGCCAGCACGCCGATGGTCAGCGGTCGCTCGCACACCGGGCAGATGCCGTTCGTCGCCCGGGACTCGGCCGGGGTCCAGTTGATGCCGCAGTCCCGGTGCCCGTCCCCGTGGTACTTGCCCTCTTCCGGGAAGAACTCGATCGTCCCGGCCATACCGGGCGCACCTGCCAGCGCGGCCTTCAGCGCGTAGTAGTCCAGCGCGCAGTCGAACCGGGTCGCCTCCCGGGCCAGGGCCTGCGGCGAGTGCGCGTCCGAGTTCGAGACCAGGGTGTACCGGTCCAGACTGGACACCCGGTGGTTCATCGCCGGGTCGCTGGACAGGCCGGTCTCCACCGCGGTGATGTGCTCGGCGAGGTCGGCGTAGCAGTCGGCGATCGCGTCGAAGCCCGACTTGCTGCCCAGCGCGGAGAACCACGGCGTCCAGATGTGCGCGGGCACCAGGTACGCGTCCGGGCTCGCCTCCAGGGTGATCTCCAGCAGGTCGCGGGAGTCCAGGCCCAGGATCGGGCGGCCGTCGCTGGCCAGGTTGCCGACCCGGCCCAGCCGGTCGCGGAAGCGCTGGGCCGATTCGAGGTCGGGCAGGTAGATCAGGTGGTGCACCTTGCGGGTGCGGTCGCCCCGCTTGTAGATCGTGGAGATCTCCGAGCTGAGCATGAACCGGGCCGGCTCCCCCGCGGCCAGCCGGGCGGGCAGCCGCTGCGAGACGTCGCGCTCGGCCTCGGGCGAGAGCCGGAACAGGCCCGGCTCGGCCTCGCGCAGCGAGTCGCGCAGGTGCTCGTACCAGGCGGGGTGGGTGACGTCGCCGGTGCCCAGCAGGGCCACGCCCTTGCGGCGTGCCCACCAGGCCAGCGTGGGCAGGTCGAGGTCCTTGCTGCACGCACGCGAGTACCGCGAGTGGATATGCAGATCAGCAGTCCAGACGGGGGGCACGCAGCATCCTGACATGTTCGGCCCGTCCGGCGGCACCCGCCACGCGAGTCAGTGAGAGTTGTTACCTACATCGCGCGCAGTTCGACCAATGTGATATCCGGGGGCGCGCCGACGCGTACCGGCGGGCCCCAGAACCCGGCGCCGTTGGTCACGTACACCTGGGTGCCGTCGACCTCGCCGAGCCCGGAGATGACCGGCTGCTGCAGCGCCGCGATCAGGTTGAACGGCACCATCTGGCCGCCGTGGGTGTGCCCCGAGAGCTGCAGGTCCACGCCGTGCTTCGCGGCCTCGAAGGCCTGGATCGGCTGGTGCGCCAGCAGCACCACCGGCTTGTTCGTGTCCCGGTCGCCGAGCGCCTTGGCGAAGTCGGGCCCGCCTTCGCCCAGGTCGCCGCCGCTGACGTCGTTGACACCGGCCAGGGTGAGCCCGCGGATCTCCAGGCGCTCGTTCTGCAGCGGCCGCATGCCCAGCCGCTCGACCTCGACCAGCCACTCCTCGGCGCCGGAGAAGTACTCGTGGTTGCCGGTGACGAAGTAGGCCCCGTCGCGGGAGCGCAGCTCGGCCAGCGGCGCGGCCTCGTCGCCCAGCTCGGCGACGGTGCCGTCGACCATGTCACCGGCGACGGCGATCAGGTCGGCATTCATGCCGTTGATCGAGCGCACGATGCGGCGGCTGTGCTCGATGCCGGTCAGCGGGCCCAGGTGGATGTCGCTGACCAGGGCGATCTTGTAGCCGTCCATGCTGCGGGGCAGCTTCGCGAGCGGGATCTGCACCCGCTTGAGGACCGGGTCGCCGAGCGCGGTCTTCACGCCGTACGCGGTGATGCCGGTCGCGGTCAGCCCCGCGAAGATCGCCGCACTCCGTGCGATCAGCAACCGCCGGCTCGGATCGGTCGGCCCGTCCGGTGCGGTCGCGGACGGCAGGCCAGGCTCGGCGAGCGCGGTCTCGGCCTGGACGGGCTCAGCGCCCGCGGACACGCCGACCGGAACGGGTGCGGCGGCCGGGTCCGCGACCGGCGCGGCGGCGCGGCGGGCCCAGGTGCGGTTGGCGATCACGCGGGGGATCTCCAGGACCAGCAGCGTGACCAGCAGGTAGAACAGGACGGCCAGCCACATGTAGCCGACCATCGGGATGACCCAGGACGCCTTCGCGCCGATCACCCGCGGCACGATGAACGCCGCCAACAGGGCCAGTGCCAGGCCGAGGATCACGGCAGCGCCGATCCGGCGGCCACGCCTGGTCGTCGTGGTGTCCTTGAACAGGCGCTTGTACAGGTACCAGTGAATCGGGCCGACCACGACGAGCACCATGCTGAAGAACATCAGCGCTTGCAGCACCACGGGGGTATTCCTCTCACCCGCCGGCGAAGGGCGGGAGCACGTCCACGGTCGCGCCGGACGGCAGAGGCGCGCGGCGGTCGTGCCACGCTAGCCCGTCAACCAGAAAGCTGGCTGAAAGCAGCACCCGGCTCAGGCCGTCCCCGTGAGCCGCGCCCAGCTCCTTGATCAGCTGCGTGAGGTCCTGCCCGGCGGGCAACTGCTCCTCGGTGACCCCCGCGGCGGCCCGCGCCCCGGCGAAGTAGCGGATCGTCAGCACTTGTCATCCTCCGATGGCGGACATGGGGCGTACCGGCTGGAGGAACGACGGGTCGTCGATGCCGTGGCCGGGCAGTTTGCCCCACATGGCCGTGCGCCAGCGCGCGGCGATCTCCTCATCATCCGCCCCGCCGCGCAGCAGCCCGCGCAGATCGGTCTCCCCGGTCGCGAACAGGCAGTTGCGCACCTGGCCGTCGGCGGTGAGCCGGGTCCGGTCGCAGTCGCCGCAGAACGGCCGGGTCACCGAGCCGATCACGCCGACCTTCGCCGGGCCGCCGTCGACCAGCCAGGTCTCGGCCGGGGCGCCGGCCCGCTCGGCGGGGTCGGGGCTGAGGTCGAACTCGGCGTCCAGCGCCGCCAGGATCTCCGCCGCGGTGATCATCTGGTCGCGGCTCCAGCCGTGCTGGGCGTCCAGCGGCATCTGCTCGATGAAGCGCAGCTCGTACCCGTGCGCCAGCGCGAAGCGCAGCAGCGCCGGGGCCTCGTCGTCGTTGATCCCGCGCAGCAGCACCGCGTTGAGCTTGACCGGGGTCAGCCCGGCCGCGGCGGCCGCGGACAGCCCGTCGATCACGTCGTCGAAGCGGCGGCGCAGCGCGATCTGGGTGAAGCGCTCGGGGTCGATGGTGTCCAGCGAGACGTTCACCCGGTCGAGCCCGGCGTCGCGCAGCGGCACGGCCAGCCGAGCCAGCCCGATGCCGTTCGTGGTGACGGAGAGTTTCGGGCGCGGGGTGAGCGCGGCGCCGCCCGCGACGATGCCGACGATGCCGGGGCGCAGCAGCGGCTCGCCGCCGGTGAAGCGCACCTCCTCGACGCCGAGCCGGGTCACCGCGATGGTGATCAGCCGCAGCACCTCGCCGTCGGTGAGGATCTCCTGCTTGGGCAGCCAGGGCAGCCCTTCCGGGGGCATACAGTACGAACAGCGCAGATTGCAGCGATCCGTCAGTGAGACCCGCAGATCCACGGCACGGCGTCCGTACCGGTCGATCAAGCCTGGGTTGGCGGAGGTCACCCCACGAACCTATCGCGTCGTTATGCGAATGCACGTCTCGCGGCCACCTGGCAGGATCGCCGCCGTGTTGCTGACCCTCTCGACCACCCATTCGCCTGCCACCGACCTCGGCTTCCTCCTCGTCAAGCACCCCGATCGCGTGCACAGCTTCGAGCTGAGCCACGGCACGGCGACCGTGCTCTACCCGGAGGCGAGTGAGCAGCGGTGCACCGCCGCGCTGCTGTTGGAGATCGATCCGCAGCGGCTCGCCGACACGCGCGCCGACGGCCAGCAACTCAACCAGTACGTCAACGACCGCCCGTACGCCGCGTCGAGCCTGCTGGCCGCCGCGCTGAACCGGGTCTTCCGCACCGCCGCGCGCGGCGTCTCCAAGGACCGGCCCGAGCTGGCCGCGACCGCGATCCCACTGTCGATCCGGGTGCCCTCGCTGCGCGCCAAGGGCGGCCTGAAGCTGGCCGAGCGCCTGTTCGCCCCGCTGGGCTGGACGGTACGCGGCGAGGTGCTGCCGCTGGACCCGGCGTTCCCCGAGTGGGGCGACAGCCGGTACGTCGACCTGACCCTCGACGGCGAGCTGCGCCTGGCCGACGCCCTCAACCACCTCTACGTGCTGCTGCCGGTGCTCGACGACGCCAAGCACTACTGGGTCGCGCCCGACGAGATCGAGAAGCTGCTGCGGGCCGGGGAGGGCTGGCTCGCCGGGCACCCCGAGCGGGCGCTGATCATCCGGCGCTACCTGGCGCACAGCCGGGCGCTGGCGGCCAAGGCCGACGCGGCGCTCGCGCCGCTGGAGGAGGCCCCCGCCGACGACTCCGTCGCCGAAGGACCGGCGGTGGAGAAGGCCAAGCCGTTGAACGTACGCCGGCGCGCCGCGGTCATGGCCACGCTGGCCGAGACCGGGGCGACCCGGGTGCTCGACCTCGGCTGCGGCGGCGGAGCCCTGCTCGGCGACCTGATCCGGGAGAAGCGTTACACCGAGATCGTCGGGGCGGACGTGTCGCCGAAGGTGCTGGAGATCGCCGAGCGGCGGCTGCGCCTCAATCGCCTGCCCGACCGGCAGCGCGCCCGGATCAAGCTGGTCCAGTCCGCGCTGACCTACGTTGACGAGCGGCTGCGCGGGTACGACGCCGCCGTGCTGATGGAGGTCATCGAGCACCTCGACCTGCCCCGGCTGCCCGCGCTGTGCGCGGCGGTGTTCGGCGACGCCAAGCCCGGCGCGGTCGTCGTGACCACGCCGAACGTCGAGTACAACGTGCGCTACGAGACCCTGCCCGAGGGCGGCCACCGGCACGACGACCACCGCTTCGAGTGGACCCGGGCCGAGTTCGCGGCCTGGTGCGAGCAGGTCGCCGCCGAGTACGGCTACACGTACACGCTGCGCGACGTCGGCGACACCGATCCTGAGGTCGGCCCGCCGACCCAGCTCGCCCTGTTCATCAAGACCGAGCCGCACCAGGCCGGCATCACCGAGACCATCGCCACCGAGGAGGTGCCGGCATGAACGAGCACAGCGAAGACGTCACCAGCGCGACGGCAGCCGACGAGGGCCGCGTGGCGAAGCGCCCGACCGTGGTCGCGCTGCCCGAGCTGTCCCTGGTGGTGCTCGTCGGCATCTCCGGGTCCGGCAAGTCGACCTTCGCCCGGGAGCACTTCCTGCCGACCCAGGTGCTGTCCAGCGATGCCTTCCGCGGGCTGCTCGCCGACGACGAGAACGACCAGGCCGCCACGAAGGACGCCTTCGAGGTGCTGCACCTGGTCGCGGGCAAGCGCCTGCGCGCGGGCCGGCTGACCGTGGTCGACGCGACCAACGTGCAGTCGCACGCCCGCGCCGCGCTGGTCGAGGTGGCCAAGGCGCACGACGTGCTGCCTGTCGCCGTCGTCATCGACACCCCGGAGGCGGTCTGCTGGGAGCGCACGCAGGCCCGGCCGGACCGCACGTTCGGCCGGGAGGTGCTGCGCCGCCAGCACCGCGACCTGCGGCACTCGCTGAACAAGCTGGCCCGCGAGGGCTTCCGCAAGGTGTACGTCGTCAGTGACCCGGCCGCCGTCGAGCTGCGCTACGAGAAGCTGTTCAACGACCGCACCGAGCTGACCGGGCCGTTCGACCTCGTCGGCGACGTGCACGGCTGCCGGGCCGAGCTGGAGGACCTGCTCACCGCGCTCGGCTGGGAGCTGACCCGCGACGAGTCGGGGCGGGCGGTGGACGCGAGCCACCCGCAGGGGCGTACCGCGGTGTTCGTCGGCGACCTGGTGGATCGCGGCCCGGACTCCCCCGGCGTGCTGCGCCTGGTCATGAACATGATCGCCGCCGGCCGGGCGCTGTGCGTGTCCGGCAACCACGAGAACAAGCTGCTACGCCACCTGCGCGGCCGCAAGGTGCAGCTCACCCACGGCCTCGCCGAGACCGTCGCGCAACTGGAGAGCGACCCGGTCGACGGGCTGCCCGCCTTCCTGGACGGCCTGATCAGCCACTACGTGCTCGACGGCGGCCGGCTCGTGGTCGCGCACGCGGGCCTCAAGGAGGCCTACCACGGCCGCGCGTCGGGCCGGGTGCGCTCCTTCGCCATGTACGGCGACACCACCGGCGAGACCGACGAGTTCGGCCTGCCCGTGCGCTACCCGTGGGCGCAGGAGTACCGGGGCCGCGCGATGGTCGTCTACGGGCACACCCCCACCGTCACGCCCGAGTGGATCAACAACACCATCTGCCTCGACACCGGCTGCGTGTTCGGCGGCAAGCTCACCGCGCTGCGTTACCCGGAGCGGGAGCTGGTCGAGGTCGACGCGGCGCAGGAGTACTACGCGCCCGCCCGGCCGCTGCAGCCCGTCGCGCCGCCCGACCGGGCCGCGGGCGCGCTGCGGCTGTCCGAGGTGACCGGCCGCCGCCACGTGCAGACCCTGCACGGCACCGTCACCGTGCCCGCCGAGCACAGCGCGGCGGCGCTGGAGGTGATGAGCCGGTTCGCGGTCGACCCGCGCTGGCTGCTGTGGCTGCCGCCGACCATGGCCCCGTCGTCGACCTCGGCCGTGGACGGCTACCTGGAGCACCCGGCCGAGGCGCTGGCCGACCTGCGGCACGCGGGCGTGCACCGGGTGATCTGCGAGGAGAAGCACATGGGCTCCCGGGCGGTGGTCCTGGTCTGCAAGGACGCCGCCGTGGCCGCCAAGCGCTTCGTCGACGACGGCAGCACCGGCGTGATCTACACGCGTACCGGGCGGGCGTTCTTCGACCCGGAGCGCACCGAGCAGCTGCTGGCCAAGGTGCGCGACGCGGCGACCGCGGCCGGGCTGTGGGCCGAGCTGGACACCGACTGGCTGCTGCTCGACTGCGAGCTGCTGCCCTGGTCGGCCAAGGCGCAGACCCTGATCCACCAGTACGCCGCCGTCGGCGCCGCCGGTCGCGCGGCACTGCCCGCCGCGCTGGACGTGCTGTCGGCCGCCGCGGGTCGCGGGCTCGACGTCGACGCGCTGCGCACGCGGCTCGGCGGATCGCTGCGCGACGTGCACGCCTTCACCGACGCCTACCGCCGGTACGTCGCCCCCACGGACGGGGTCACCGGCATCACGCTGGCCCCGTTCGCCGTGCTGGCCGCCGAGGGCAGGTCGTACGCCGACGCCGACCACGGCTGGCACCTGTCCATCGCGGACCGGCTGGTCGAGGCCGACCCGGCGGCCTTCACCCCGACCCGCCGCCTGATCCTCGACCTCCCACCCCGCCCGGCCCGCACCGCCCGCCCCGACGCGACCGACCCGTCCGACGCCGACGCGGCTGCCGCTGACATGGCGGCCGCGGAGGCTGCCGCCGCCGAGGCGGCGTTCGCGGACGCGGTGGCTCGGGCGACCGACTGGTGGCTGGAGTTGACCGGCTCCGGCGGCGAGGGCATGGTGGTCAAGCCGTACGCGGGCCTGTCCGTCCGCGGAGCCAAGGGCCTCGTCCAGCCCGGCGTGAAGTGCCGCGGCCGCGAGTACCTGCGCATCATCTACGGCGCGTCGTACACCGAGCCCGCCCAGCTGGCCCGGCTCCGCGAGCGCAAGCTCGGCCGCAAGCGCGCGCTCGCCCTGCGCGAGCACGGCCTCGGCCTGGCCGCCCTGGACACGGTCGGCCGCGACGGCCCGCTCTGGCGCGTACACGAACTCGTCTTCGCCATCCTCGCCAGCGAATCCGAACCCACCGACCCCCGCCTCTAACCCAAAGGAAGGGCACCTTCCCATCGCTATGCGTATAGGAAGGTGCCCTTCTTAACCAAGAGGCGCAGTTTCGGGGAAAGTGCGGCTTCAAGGGAGGCCGTTGATCGCAGTTTCCCCGAAAGTGCTGCCGTTTGGGGGTGGTCAGGTGGTCAGGTGGAGGCAGGCTGCGGTGGTGTCTCGGACGCCGGGGGCGAAGGCGGCGCCGAACAGGGCGGTGTGCAGCAGGTACATGGAGAGCTGGTGGAGCGGGACGCGCTCGGTCCAGCCGTCGGCGGGCGGCCAGGCTTCGGCGTACGCGGCGAGGATCCGGTCCAGGAACGGCGCACCGCCCCACAGCCGCAGGTAGGCGAGGTCGGTCTCGCGGTGGCCGCCGTGTGCCGCCGGGTCGACGACCCGGCACCGGCCGTCCGCGCCCCAGAGCAGGTTGCCGGTCCACAGGTCGCCGTGGATCCGGGCCGGCGGCTCGTCACCGCCGACCCGGTCGAGCCCGGCCAGCACCCGCTCGACGCGGGCCGTGTCGGCGGGCTCCAGCGCCCCCCGGTCCACCGACAGTCGCAGGTACGCCCCCAGCCGGCGCTCCCCGTACCACTCGTGCCACGGGCCGGGATGCGCCGTGTTGTCCATCGGCGCGGACCCGTGGAACCCCGCCCAGGGCGCGCCGAACGCCGCTGCCCCGGCGCGATGCAGCCCGGCCAGCGCCCGGCCGAACTCCTCGGCGGCCGCGGCCGACGGCTGCCCGTGCTCGATCCACGCCATGCCGAGCAGGTCGGGGGTGTCGACCAGCACCTCGGGCACCGCGACCGTGCCGGTCTCGGCCAGCCAGCGCAGGCCGTTCGCCTCGGCGGCGAAGAAGCCCGCGGGCGCCGGCCCGCCCACCTCGGGCCACGACTTCGTGAAGATGGACTCGCCGTCGTCGAAGGTCAGCCTGCTGGTGTGGCAGATCGAGCCGCCGTCGACGGGCGTCTCCCGGATCCGCTGATGGTGCAGGAACGTCGGCAGCAGGTGCGGATGCGCGCGCAGGTAGGCCAGGTCCACGGTCCCATTCTGAGCCGTCGCCCGGCAGCCGCCCCGGGGGCATGCCCGTGCGGGATCGCCACCACCTCGACGGCAGCGCACAGCCGGGCCGCACCGGCCCGGTTAGCCGAGCCGGGACCGGGCGCACAAGCACGATTTCCCGGATCAGGCGGCCTCCCTGGGCCTACGACACGGGCCAGGGGCCGACGCTGCCGGGTGGGACGGCCTGGTCGAGCGCCTCGCTGAGCAGGTGCGCCAGGGTGTACGCCGGGTCGGCCAGCAGCGCGCGCCGCACCGCGGCACCGGCCAGCACGCCGTTGCCCGACCGCCAGGCGCACCAGGCGAGCAGGCTGGCGATCGGGGCCAGCAGCGCGGGCTCGCCGCGCCGGGTGAGGTCCAGCCAGAGGTCGAGCTGCCAGGGCTCGGTGTCGGTCAGCTGCCAGGCGTGGTCGCGGCAGCGCAGGTCGAGCAGGAGCACGGTGAGCCAGGCGGCGGCGTCGTCGTCGAGCCGGCCACCGCCCTCGGCTACGCGCAGCGCGTCCTCGACCGCGACCGCCCCGGCCCGCACCAGCCGCTCGTCGGCGGCTCTCTCGCCCGAGTCGTCGCGGCCGGCGTCGTGGACCAGGGCGGCGAGCCGCTGCTCGGCGCGGCCCACGGCCTGCGCCATGGCGATGGCGGCCAGCCCGCCGACGGGCTGGACCAGCCGTTCCACCGTGGCCCGGTCGGGCTGCGCGACCAGACCCTCGTACGTCGCGATCGCCGCGGCGGCGGTGCTGCTCGGGTCGAACGGCGCGCCTCCGGGCGGCGTGCAGTCGTCGCACTGCAGGCAGCGGTAGCGCTCCCCGGCGTGCAGCAGCACCTCGCGTACGTGGTAGCCCCGGGCGTCGAGGGCGTTCGCCACGCTCCGGGTCACGTCGGCGGCCGCCGGATCGGGGCCGTAGCCGACGAGCACCACCGACGTGATCGCCGCGCTCCCGCGGCCCGCGGCGGTGAGCAGCCGGCTGAGCCGGCGCACCGTCTCGGGGCGGGGCTGCCCGAGGTCGGCGCGGGCGGCGACCCCGATCCGCCGGTCCGCCAGCCCCAGCACCACGACGCTGTCCGCCGGGTGGAAGCCGAGCAGGTAGGGCACGTATCCGAGCAGGTCCGCGCGCTCGCTGATGGTGTACGTCGGGGTGTCGGTCGTCATGTACGCGAGCCTTCCCGCCGCGGCGCGACGGGCCCAGCGATGATCGCTAGCCTGTGGATGACACGCTGGTTCGTCCACAGGCTGGGGAGTGAGCAGATGATCTCGTACGCGGCGCTGGTGCTGGCTGGAGGCGCTGCCCGGCGGATGGGCGGCGTCGCGAAACCGCTGCTGCCCGTCGGCGGGGTGCCGATGCTGCGCCGGGTCCTCGGGGCGGTGGCCGAAGCGCAGGCGCTGGTCGTCGTCGGACCGCCCGAACTGGCCGCCGAGCTGCCCCCCGCGGCCGTGCTGACCCGCGAGGACCCGCCCGGCGGCGGCCCGGTCGCGGCCATCGCCGCCGGTGCCGCACGCCTGCCCGCAGGCACCGACCGGGTGCTGGTGGTCGCCGCCGACCTGCCCTTCCTGACCCGGGACGCGGTGGCGGCGCTGCTCGCCGTGGACGTGGACGTGGTGATGTTCACCGACGCGGACGGCCGCCGGCAGCACCTCTGCGCCGCGTGGCGGCTCGGCACGCTGCACGCCGAGCTTCCCGCGAACCCGCACGGGGCGCCGATGCGCGCGCTGCTCGCCGACGTCGACGTGGTCGAGCTGCCGTGGGCGGGAGAAGGGCCCCCGCCGTGGTATGACTGCGACACCCCGGACGAACTGCGGGCCGCGAATGACGAGCGGGTGCCCGACCACGCGCGCACCGAGGAGGCGTTGTGAACGAGCGGAACGAGCGGCCGAAGGGCGTCGACCTGCACGACTTCACCGAGGCGGCCTGTGCCGAGCTGGGCGTGCCCCGGGCGGACGTGGACGTGACGATGGTGCTGGACCTGGCCCGGGAGGTGGCGCACAACACGGTGCGGCCGGGCGCGCCCGTCAGCGCGTACCTGCTGGGGCTGGCGGTGGGACGCGGCGGCGACCCGCGGGAGCTGGCCGCCCGCCTCACCGGGCTGGCGCACCGCCTCGCCGTCGCTGACCAGGACTGACGGCGCCGTACGGCGGCCCGGCCCACGGGGCGCGGACTCCGGCGTGAAGCTGCCGGGACGGCCGCGCAAGGGCATGCACGGTCGAAAGGCCGACTTCGCGAATCTCCTTCCGGTCGGTAGTGTCTCGGTGACAGAGAACCCAGGTTTGTCCGTCGGCGTGCCGGGATGAGCCAGGTTCGACGAGGAGGCGCACCATGTCGGAACTGTCGATCACCGGCCTGGCGGAGGCCGGGCTGCTCGACGAACCCACCACTGCGGACCTGCATGCCAAGGTCGCCGAGGCGTGGCGGGAGTTCGCCCGAGCCCTGGCCGCGGCCCTGCCGACGCTGCCGGTCGGCAGTGAACTCGAACTGGCGCTGGACCCGACCGCGTCGGGCACCGGCTCCGCCGTGTACGGCGTGAGCGTCGAGTGCCTGGAGGACGGGTCGCTGCAGGCGCGGGCGGTCAGCAACGCGAACCTGCCGGAGGGGTTCCGGCTGGAGCGCCCCGCGATCGCGGCCATGGTCGCGCTGGGCTGGTCGCCGCCCGGGGTGCTGGCCGGTTCGCGGGACAACTTCGGCATGGCCGGCGCGTCCGACGGGCTGGCCAACGTGATCACCCGCACGCTGCGCGACGTGTACGGCGCACCGCACCCCGCGTTCCTGGTCTACGAGGCACACGACCGCGAGGAGGAGCCGGTCTCCATCGAGCCGCTGGGCACGGCGCGGCACGAGTCGACGGTGGACACCTTCCTGCCCTCGATCGACTCGCTCGACGCCAGCGGCCTGGACCTGGCCGACCGGGTGCGCATCGTGGTCTCCGCGATGCTCAAGTCCGACCCGGACGAGCTGCAGGTGGACGGGGACGGCGACATCGGCATCCGGGCCGGTTCGGCCATGGTGTTCGTACGCGTGCGCGAGAATCCGCCGCTGATCGACGTGTTCTCGCCGGTGCTGACCGACATCGAGCCGACCGAGAAGCTGTTCGTGAAGCTGTCCGAGCTGACCAACCGCATGCCGATCGGCCGCCTCTACTGCACGGCCGGCACGGTCTGGGCCTCGATCCCGGTGTTCGGCCGCGACTTCCAGGCCAGCCACCTGGCCCTGGCGATCCAGGTGATGACGGGGCTGGCCGACGAGCTGGACGACCGCCTGCACGGCGAGTTCGGCGGCAAGCGCTTCTTCGGCGAGGGCGACAAGCCCGCGGGCAACGTGCCCGAGGCCCGCATCGGCCAGTACCTGTGACCTGACGGTCCTGGGCGGACCGCGCTGATGAGCCGCCGTTCGCCCAGGACCGGGGTCGTGGATCAGAGGCCGATCCGGGCGAGCTGCGGGCCGCCGGTCAGCGCGGTCGCCACGGCCACGGTGTCGGTGACGGTCCACAACGTGTCGTCGACGACCAGGCTGCGCCGTGGGTAGCCGCCCGGGTCCACCTCGCCGATCTTCTGCAGCGAGCCCGCGTCGACCCGGAACAGCAGCGCGCCGGCCTGCTGCCCCCGGTCGTATGCGGTGTACGGGATCACCAGCAGGCTGGTCGCCGGCCAGTACAGGAACGCGTGCGGGTCGTGCTCGGCCTCGCTCCAGCCGTGCGGGATCTTTTTCTGGTCGAGCCGCTTCGGGTCCGCGCCGCCGACGTCGAACAGCGACACCTGCAGCCCGCTCACCCGGCCCTGGTCGGAGGCGTCCTGGCCCACGCCGATCAGCCGCCCGTCCGCGACCGGGTGCAGGTAGCTGCTGTAGCCGGGGATCTTCAGCTCGCCGGTGAGCACCGGCCGGGCGGGGTCACGCAGGTCGATCGCGTAGAGCGGGTCGGTCTGCCGGAAGGTGACCACGTAGCCGGTCGGGCCGAGGAAGCGCACCGCGTAGATCCGCTCCCCCTTGCCCAGCCCGCCGAGCTCGCCGAGCGACCGCAGCTGCCCGCCGTCGCGGCGCAGCGTGTACACCGTGGACTCGCTGCGCTGCTCGCGGCCCCACGGCTGGCCGGTGGTGGTGGCCACCCGCAGCACGCCGTCGTGCTCGCTCAGCGAGTACTGGTTGAGCAGCCAGCCGGGCACGCTGCCGGAGGCGGCGAAGGACGGGCGCGGCCCCGAGACGTCGAACAGGTACAGCTCGGTACGGTTCTTCGCCTTGTCGCCCCGCCAGCCGTCGTCGTGGGCGAGGTACAGGTGGGAGCCGGTGCCGTACACCGTGCGCGCGTCGGCGAGCACCGCCGCCGGCAGGCCGTCGCCCAGCGTGGCCCGGTTCAGGTCGAAGCTGAGCACCGTCACCAGGGAGGTCCCGCTGAACTCGGCGGGCGTGCTGACCTGCCCGCAGTCGAGCCGCCCGCCGGCGCCGTCGGCGGTGTACGCGGGCAGCCACCGGTCCAGCGGCGCGGCGTCGATGACCTTCCGGTTCGCGGCGATGCGGTCCGCGTCGGTGCCCTTCTCCAGCCAGGTGAAGTCGATCATCGGGGAGGACGTCACCACGACCCGGGCGGTGCCGCCGGCCAGCCGGGCGTCGGTCAGTTCGGCGCCGATCTCGTACTGCCCGGTGACCCGGGGCTCGCCGGCCAGGTCGATCAGCCGGAGCCGGGTCGAGGACGGTCCGCCGTACCCGCGCACGTTGCTGTCGGCGATGCCGCCGAACATGGTCATCCCGTAGTGGCCGGTGAGCACCAGCGCCCGGTCGCCCTGCAGGAAGAGCTGATGCGTGCCGCTGCCGAGGTGCAGCGATCCGGCCGGTCGCCGGGTCGCCGCGTCGATGACGCGCAGGGTCTCGCCGAGCACGGTGACGATGCGCCGCCCGTCGGTCTTGACGATGTCCGGCTCGTCGACGCCCGCCTCGTGGGTGTTGGTGCCGGAGTAGGACTTGGCCGCGCCCTCCGCGCCGCCGGTCGCCCGTGCGCCGTCGGCGGCCGAGGCGAGCGGCACACCCCACCGGCTGCCGGGCAGCCCCCAGGGCGTCACGGCGCGTTTGGCCGCCGCGCGCACCGAGGTCAGCAGCGCTTCGCAGGAGTCGTACGACACCAGGCGCAGTTCCGGCGCGGGCCCGGGCGCGGGCCGGTCGGCGGTCGCGCCACCGCCCGCCGTGCATCCGGCCAGGGACAACGCGGTGAGCAGGCAGAGCACGCTTCGTCTCATGCCCGTCTTCGACGCGCGGACGGCGCTCCCGGCTCCCGGCTGCATCGAAGCGGCCGTCAGTCGACCAGGCGGGACAGGACGATCATGCTCCGGGTGCTGGTGATGAACGGCTCCGCGCGCAGCCGCTCCAGCGCCTGCTCCAGATGGGCGATGTCGGCCGCGCGCAGGTGCACCAGCGCGTCGGCCTCACCGGAGACCGTGTACGCCCCGACCACCTCGGGGTGGCGGCGGGTGGCCTGCGTGATCTGCGCGGGCGTGGTGCGCCCGGTGCAGAACAGCTCGACGAAGGCCTCCGTGCCGCCACCCACCGCCGCGGGATCCACCACGGCGGTGAAGCCCTTGATCACCCCACCGGAGCGCAGCCGGTCCACCCGTCGCTTGACGGCCGGTGCTGACAGCGACACCACCATGCCGATCTCGGCGTAGGTGGTGCGCGCGTCGCTCAGGAGCGCGGCGATGATTCGCTGGTCAACGTCGTCCAACTGCACTACCCGAGGGTAGCGAGGTCGCTGATCAGCACGTTCGACAGGATGGGG
>NZ_BONI01000115.1 GCF_016862635.1 Catellatospora coxensis
GGTCCGAGAAGGCCGGGCAGCCGCAGGAGACCCCGGCGGCCTAGCGCCGCCGGTCAAGGACACCGGCCGGCCGGGTCAGGGGTGACCGCCCCTGACCCGGGCGGCTTCCGCGTGCGCGGCCGCCACGATCTGCTCCGCCTCCCGCCGGGCCTCCGCGAGGTGGTCGCCGGCCTGCTCCTCGGCCAGCCGCAGGATCTGCTGCACCCGGGTGCCCAGGCCGTCCAGGCCCAGCTGCCCGTCGGGGCGCGTCCGCACGGGGGTGGGCAGCAGGGTCGCGTCACCGCCGAGCCCCGCGAGCGTGAGCAGCAGGCCCGCGCCCAGCAGCCCGACGCCGATCCAGAGCGCGGCCCCCTCGGCGTACACGCCGACCAGCGTTCCCGTGCCCAGCCAGGCGAACGCGGTGGACCACCGCTGCGCCGTCGTCTGCATCCCGTACCTCCCCGTGTCACCGACATGAAAGCCGATGCCGTCAAGGCGGCGCGTCCCGTCACCGCGCCGCAGCTCGGTCCGTTGGCGTTTATGCAGGTCAAGCGGATGTTGAAGAGCGGCGGGGCGCGGTGCGGACGTTGTGGCCGGGCCCGGGGGCCGGGTCCCCAACCTTTCCAGTGAATCGCAAGACAGCGATAAACATAAGTCTTCAAATATTCATAATCGCTGTATACGTTCCTCCAAAACAGTTCCGGCGGGTCCTGCCACGAGCTACGAGCCAGTGCCGCGGGCAGCCGGCCTGACAGGGGAGGAACCAACCATGAAACGTGCCCCCACGTTCGTGCTGGGTGTCGCGCTGGTGCTGGCCGGCGCCACCGCCCTGCCCGCGGCCGCCGCCGCCGCGCCGCCGGAGGCCGCCGTGCTCGCCGTGAACGGCGAGGTCGTGGCCGACAGCTACCTCGTGGTCCTCAAGCCCGGCGCCGACGTCTCCGCCGCCCCCGCGCTGGCCGGCCGGCACGGGGCGAGCCTGCGCAAGACGTTCCGGGCGGGCCTGAAGGGCTTCTCGTTCAGCGGCAGCGCGCTGGCCGCCCGGCGCATCGCCGCCGACCCGGCCGTGGCGTACGTGCAGCCCAACATGATCCACCGGGCCAGCGCCACGCAGTCGCCCGCCACCTGGGGCATCGACCGCATCGATCAGCGCAACCTGCCCCTGAGCAACTCCTACACCTACTCCAACACCGCGTCGTCGGTGCGGGCGTACATCATCGACACCGGCATCCGGTTCGCGCACAGCGAGTTCGGCGGGCGGGCCGTGTCCGGGTTCGACGCCATCGACGGCGGCACGGCCGACGACGCCAACGGGCACGGCACCCACGTCGCCGGCACCGTCGGCGGGACCGCGTACGGCGTGGCCAAGGGCGTGACCCTGGTCGCGGTGCGGGTGCTGGACGCCGAGGGCAGCGGCACCACCGAGCAGGTCGTCGCGGGCATCGACTGGGTGACCGCCGACCACGACCCCGGCGAGCCCGCGGTCGCCAACATGAGCCTCGGCGGCGGGGCGGACACGGTGCTGGACAACGCGGTGAAGGCGTCGATCGCCGACGGCGTCACGTACGCCATCGCGGCCGGCAACGGCATCCTGGGCATCTTCGCCGCCAACGCCTGCAACTACTCGCCCGCCCGGGTGCCCGAGGCGATCACGGTGTCGGCGACGCAGAGCAACGACAGCAAGGTCTCCTGGGCCAACCGGGGCACCTGCGTCGACATCTTCGCCCCGGGCGTGAACATCACCTCGTCGTGGTTCACCAACGACACCGCCACCAACACCATCAGCGGCACCTCGATGGCCACCCCGCACGTGGCCGGCGCGGTCGCGCTGTACCTGCAGAACAACCCGGGCGCGACGCCCGCGCAGGTGCAGTCGGCGCTGATCGCCAACGCGACCACGGGCGTCGTCGGCTCGCCGGGCAGCGGCTCCCCGAACCGCCTCCTCTACACCGGCAACTTCTGACCTCACCCCCAAGCCCCGGCGGGGTTCTCAGACCCCCGAACCCCGCCGGGCACCGGCAGGGCGTGCCGAGGGGGCCGCCTTGCGAACGACGTTGGCCTATCTCGTCGACTGGATCGAGATCGAAGTCGATGAGATAGGCCAACGTCCATGAAAGTCGGGCGCTACAGCTTGATGCGCTCGTTCTTCGGGTCGTACAGGGGGCGCAACGAGGCCGTGGCCGGGTACACCCGCTCGGCGATCTCCACCGTCCACCTGCCCGCGTCGATCCACGCCTGGTCCAGCGGCACGTCCCCGGCGTCGATCATCGCGAGCCCGACCGCCCCGCCGAGCGTGTGCCCGTACGACGCGGCCCTGATGTAGCCCACCGGCACCCCGTCGCGCCGCACCACCTCGGCGTGGAACATCATCGCGTCGGGGTCGGTGACCAGCACCTGCAGCAGCCGGCGGCGCAGCGGCCCCTCGGCCTTCTTCGCCAGCACCGCCTCGCGCCCGATGAACCCGCCCGGCTTGTCCAGCGCGACCGCGAACCCGAGCCCCGCCTCCAGCACCGAGTCGGTGTTGTCGATGTCGTGCCCGTAGTCCCGGTAGCCCTTCTCCATCCGCAGGCTGGACAGCGCCTTGAGGCCCGCGTGCCGCAGCCCCAGCGGCCGCCCGGCCTCGACCAGCCGGTCGTACGCGTGCACCGCCTGCTCGGCCGGGATGTACAGCTCGTAGCCCAGCTCGCCCAGGTAGGTGATCCGGATGCACAGCGCCCGCGCGAACCCGAGGTCGATCTCCCGGGCGGTCCGGAAGGCGAACGCCTCGTTCGACATGTCCGCGGTGGTCACGGCCGCGAGCAGCTCCCGCGAGCGGGGGCCCTGGATGTTGATCTGGGCGTACGCCCCGGTCACGTCGGTGGCGAACGCGTGCGCCCCGGTCGCCTCGAAGTGCCGGCGCAGCCGCGTCTCGACGTGCCGGTGCGCGGTGTCCGAGGCGACCACCCAGAACCGGTCGTCGGCCAGCTTGGTGACGGTCAGGTCGGCCTCCAGGGTGCCGCCGTCGTTCAGCCACTGGGTGTACGTGATCGTCCCGGCCTCGCCGTCGACCCGGTTCGCGCTCAGCCGCTCCAGCGCCGCTCCCGCGTCCCGCCCCTGCACCAGGAACTTCGCCATGAACGACATGTCCATCAGGATCACGCCTTCACGGGCGGCCTTGTGCTCCTCGGCCCAGTACCCGAACCAGTTCTGCCTGCCCCAGGACAGCTTGTCGACCTTGGGTGCGACGCCCTCGGGGGCGTACCAGTCGGGGCTTTCCCAGCCGCTGACGTCCTTGAAGTAGCCGCGCTGGGCGCGCAGCCGCTCGTGGATCGGGGACAGCTTGGCGTCACGGGCCGTCTCCATCGACTTGCCCGGGTAGTGCGCCGCGTAGACCATGCCCAGCGACTCCACGGTGCGGGTCGCCCGGTAGGCCGGGTTGCTCTGGTACGTGTGCAGCCGGTCGATGTTCATGCCGGTCACGTCGATGTCGGGGCGGCCGTTCAGGATCCAGTGCGCCATGGCGCGGCCGATGCCGCCGCCGGTCAGGATGCCGATCGAGTTCAGGCCGGCCGCGACGAAGTAGTTCTTCAGCTCCGGGGCCTCGCCGACGATCGGGGCCAGGTCGGGGGTGAAGCTCTCCGGGCCGCAGAAGAACTTGCGCACGCCGACCTCGGTCGAGATCGGGATGCGGGCCATCGCCTTCTCCAGGTACGGCGCCATGCGGTCCCAGTCCGGGGGCAGCTCGCCGAAGGAGAACGTGTCCGGGATGCCCTCGACCTTCCACGGCGCGCACAGCGCCTCGAACAGGCCGATCATCAGGCCGGCCCCCTCCTCGCGGAAGTAGCCGTACGACGACGGGTCCTCCAGCACCGGCAGGTCGCCGTGCATGCCCTCGATGGGCTCGGTGATCAGGTAGTAGTGCTCGGCGGCCTGCAGCGGGATGCTCACCCCGGCCTGCTCGCCGAGCTGCCGGGCCCACATG
The DNA here is from genome assembly GCF_016862635.1 of Catellatospora coxensis. GTDB lineage: Bacteria > Actinomycetota > Actinomycetes > Mycobacteriales > Micromonosporaceae > Catellatospora > Catellatospora coxensis. The sequence goes on from NZ_BONI01000115.1 coordinate 3,938, forward strand.
CCCGCGCAGTTGACCACGAACTCGGCCTCGATGTCGCCGTACGGCGTGCGCACGCCGGTGACGGTGTCGCCCCGTTTCAGGACGCCGGTGGCGGGCACGTTCTCGATGACGCGTACGCCCTGCATGCGGGCGCCCTTGGCCAGCGACATGGTGACGTCGACCGGGTTGGCCCGGCCGTCCTCGGCGACGTAGAACCCGGCCAGCACGTCGTCCACGTTCGCCAGCGGGAACAGGCCCTTGACCTCGCCGGGGGAGACCTCGTGCACGTCCACGCCGCACAGCCGGTTGAACGCCGACACCCGGCGGTACTCCTCCAGCCGGTCCGCGTCCGTGGCGACCTGCACGAACCCGACCTGTTTCAAGCCCGTGGCGAGGCCGGTCTCGGCCTCCAGCCGGCTGTACAGGTCGCGGGTGTACTTGCGCAGCTCGGTCGAGGTCTCCGACATCGAGCCGAAGGTGACCATGAGGCCGGCGGCGTGCCAGGTGGTGCCGGAGGTGAGCTTGTCCCGCTCCAGCAGCACCACGTCCTGGCAGCCCATGTGCGCCAGGTGGTACGCGATGGAGGTGCCGATGATGCCGCCGCCGACGACCACCACGCGGGCGCGCTCGGGCAACTGCGGACCGGATGTGTCACTCGTCATAGCGCGCGAGCCTACCTTCCTGACCCGCCAATCAGTCACCCGCCGCCCACGCCGCTCTCCACCTGCCGAAACTCTTAAAGACTCGCGGGCTCCGGCCGGTCCTGAGGCCGCGACTCGTTAAGAGTTGCGGCGGAGGGAGCGGCGGCCGCGGCGGCGGTCGGGGGGACCTGGGCGGCGAAGAAGGCGAGTTCGGCCTCGAAGAGGGGTTCGGTGTCGGTGGCGGCCCAGGTGAGCTGGCCGAACAGTTCGGCGGCGAGTACGCCGTAGAGGCGGATCCAGGAGGTCAGGAAGACCGCGGTGACCTCGATCGGCAGCTCGCCGTGCGCGGGCAGCGCCCCGGCCAGCCGGTCGAGGTCGACGTGCGGGACCCGGGGCAGCCGCCCGGCCTGCCACAGCTCCAGCAGCGGTGCCACGAAGATCTGGCCGAGCTGCGCGCCCGCGCACTGCAGGTCGTCGCACTGCTGGTGGAACTGCTCCACGCCCGGCAGCGGCGGTCCGAAGATCAGCGTCGCCTCGGGGCGGTGCTCCAGCGCCCAGCGCCGCAGCTCGCGCGCCATGACGAGCAGCCGCCGCACCGGGTCGGGATCGGGGTCCGCGTCGCGGGCGGCTTCGCAGGCGATGCGCACCTCGTTGTGCAGGTCCGTGCACAGCTCGATGACCAGGGCGTCCAGCGCGGGCACGTACCGGTAGAGCGCGGCGGCGGTCATGCCCATGTCGCGGGCGATGGCGCGCAGCGAGATGCCGGAGGGGCCGCTCGCGACCAGCTGCGCGCGGGCCAGGTCCTTGATCTCGGTCAGGGTGCGCTCGCGCAGGCGCTCGCGGCGGTGTGAGGTGTCCGACATGGAGCTCCCTTGACCGGAGTGAACGTCGTCAGCGAAAGTAAACACCGTTCACTCAAATGAGTGGCGTAAACAATCATATCTGTTCCGGGAAGGAACGCGATGTTCGCGTGGTGGGGGCGAGCGGTAGTCCGCTTGCGCTGGCTGGTGCTCGGGATCGCCGCGGCGGTGCTGGTCATCGGGGCGTCGTGGGGCGGCGGCGTGTTCGGTGACCTGATCAGCGGCGGGTTCGACGACCCGGGCAGCGCGTCCAGCCGGGCGCACCGGGAGATCACCGCCCAGCTCGGCCGCCAGGATGTCGACATCCTGGCGCTGTACTCGTCCGACGGCCTGACGTACGACCAGCCCGCGTTCTCCGGCGCGGTGACCTCCGTCGCCACGGAGCTGTCCGGGCGGCCCGAGATCGCCAGCGTCGTCGGCGCGCACACCCCGGGCGTGCCCGGCCGCTTCACGTCCACCGACGGGCACGCGACCTACCTGGCGATCCAGCTGCGCGACGGGGACGAGAACAGCAAGCTCGCCGACCTCGCCGCGCTGCGCGAGGACCTGGCCGCCGAGGGGCTGCACACCGAGGTCGGCGGGCTGATCCCGTTCCTGGACGACGCGAACACCCGGATCAACGACGACATCACCAAGGCCGAGCTGATCAGCCTGCCGATCCTGCTGGTGCTGCTGGTGTTCATCTTCCGCGGCCTGGTCGCCGCGGCCACCCCGCTGTTCGTCGGCGTGCTCGCCGTGCTCGGCGCCTTCATCGCGGTACGCCTGCTCGCCCAGGTCACCGACGTGTCCGTGTTCGCCGTCAACATCATCACGATGCTCGGCCTGGGCATGGCGATCGACTACGCGCTGTTCGTGGTCAGCCGGTTCCGAGAGGAGCTGGCCGCCGGGCGCAGCCCCGCCGACGCGGTCGCGCACACGCTGGCCACCGCGGGGCGTACCGTGCTGGTCTCGGGGTTGACCGTGGCGCTCGCCCTGGCCAGCCTGCTGATCTTCCCGATGGACTTCCTCAAGTCCATGGCCTGGGGCGGCATGGCCGCGGTGCTCGTCGCCATGCTGGCCGCGCTCACCGCACTGCCCGCCCTGCTGGCCGTGCTCGGCCCGAAGATCAACGCGCTGCGGGTGCCGCTGCCGAAGCTGTTCCAGGCCCGCCCGGCGGGCGAGGGCGGCTGGGCCCGGATCGCCCGCAGCGTGATGAGCCGGCCCGTGCTGTACGCCCTGGGTGTCGCCGCGGTCCTCGCGCTCACCGCGACCCCGTTCCTGCGCGCCCAGTTCGGCGGGTTCGACGAGCGGGTGCTGCCCGCGGGCACCGAGTCCCGCACCGTCACCGAGCGCATCGCCGCCGAGTTCCCCGGCGGCAGCGCCGCCCCGATCAGCGTCCTGATCCTCGGTCCCGGCGCGGACACCATGCTGGCCCGCGTCCAGGCCGTGCCGAACGTGCCCGGCGCGATGATCGCGGCTCAGCAGGGCGACGCCACCCTGATCACGGCGTCGTACCCCGGCGAGCCGGCCGACGAGAGCGCCCGCCAGGTCGTGCAGGCGATCCGGGACCTGCCGGTGCCGGACGGCACGCAGATGCTGGTCGGCGGGCGTACCGCGGCCGACCTGGACCAGCTCGACTCCCTCGGCGGGCGGCTGCCGTGGATGCTGGCCATGGTCGCGGTGAGCACGTTCCTGCTGCTGTTCCTGGCCTTCGGCTCGGTCGTGCTGCCGCTCAAGGCCATCCTCATGAACGTCATCTCGATCGGGGCGTCGTTCGGCGTGGTCGTCTGGATCTTCCAGGACGGGCACCTGTCGGAGTGGCTCGGTTTCACGGTGACCGGGTTCCTGGAACCGGGCAACATGGTGCTGATGCTGGCGGTCCTGTTCGGACTCGCCACCGACTACGAGGTGTTCCTGCTGTCGCGGGTCCGCGAGGAGTGGGACGCGACCGGGGACAACACCCAGGCCGTCGCGTCCGGGCTGCAGCGCACCGGCGGGATCATCACCGCGGCGGCGCTGCTGCTGATGGTGGTGCTGGGCGGGTTCGCGACCGGCGGCACGACCACGATCAAGGTGCTCGGCGTCGGCATGGTGGTCGCCGTGGCCATCGACGCGGCGCTCGTCCGGGCGGTCCTGGTGCCGGCCACGATGCGGCTGCTCGGCCGCTGGAACTGGTGGGCCCCGGGCCCGCTGAGCCTGGTCTACCGCCGCTACGGCCTCAAGGAGGCCTGACCCCCGCCGCGCGGCCGACTGGCTTACGGGCCATGATCGCTGTTTCGGGTCAGAAGGTGCAGCCAGGCACCACTTTCTGACCCGAAACAGCGATCTTTCGCGTATCCGCGGAGAGCGGCCCGACGGTCAGCGAAGTCCCCGAACGGCAAGCCGCCGCCGGACCACGTGATAGGCGAGTCCGCAGGCCAGGTGCGCGCGGGAACGGGACGGCCAGATGGCGGCGTACTCGTGGCGCTGCACGTCCGTAGCCCGGCCCCTGGCCCGCAGGGTCCCCAACTCGCGGGAACGCTGGGCGAGTGCGGCCACCCGGTCCAGGTCTCCGGCGGCTGCTATGCCCTTGCCCACCCATTCCTCGATCTGTGCCGGCGTGGCAGTGCGCACCGCGCCCGCGTCATCGGGCATGGGGGAGTGATAGAGAGCCACGGCGAGCTCGCCATGTGGCAGGTGTGACAGGTGGTCCGCCGGTCCGGCACGCATGGGTGACTCCGATCGAAGGGAGTGACGGCTGTCGCTGGGAACCTTACTGCCTTACTACTTAAGTCATCAAGGTTTGCGGCGGGTAGAGTGCGCGTCATGGAACCCTCCGGCGAGCCGATCTCCTACGTCCTGCCGCAGCCCGTGGGTGCGCCCGACGCGTGGACGGTGGAGGCGGCGCAGCTCGGCGGGGTGGGCACGCAGCGGCTGCTGGAGGTCGCCGAGGTGGCTGCGCCGCCTGCCGTGGCGACCGTCCTCGGCCCACGCGTGGTGGTACGCCGCCGCTTGGTCCTGCTCGACGAGCGACCGGTGGAGCTGGCCGACTCGTACTACCCGCTGGAGGTCGCGCGTGGAACCGGGCTGGCCGAGGCCGGGCGCATTCGCGGCGGCGCGCCGACCTTGCTCGCCACGCTCGGCTACCTGCCCGACGAGGTGGCCGAGGAGTTGGCGGTGAGACCGGGCACGGCGGCGGAGACGGCATCGCTCGACCTCGCGGACGGCAGCCTGGTGGTGGAACTGTTCCGGGTGACCCGTGACCGCGATGGCAGAGCGTACGAGGTGGCGGCGATGGTGATGCGGCCCGAGGGCCGGGTGTTCCGGTACCGGATGAAGGTGGGCGACGATGGCGTATCGCGACAGTAGACCTCGCCACCATCAGATCGCCGCCGAACTGCGTGCGCTGATCATGTCGGGCGATCTGCCACCCGGTGCTCGCCTGGAGTCGACGCAGCAGCTCATGACCAGGTTCGCGGTGACGGGCCAGACGATCCAGCGCGCCCTGGCCGTGCTCAAGGACGAGGGGTTCGTCGTCGGCCGAGCCGGGCTGGGAGTGTTCGTGCGTGAGCTGTCACCGTTGGCGATCGAGCCTGCGGCATACATGCCGCCGGCTCAGCCCGGTGCGGGTTCCCGCTGGACCGACGGCGGCGGCCGAGGCCGTGGCCGGGTGCACCTGGTTGACGTGCGCGAGGTCCCGCCGCCCGCCGCGGTGATGTCGGCCCTCGGGCTGGCCGAGGGTGCGGCGGTTCAGTTGCGCCAGCAGGTGCTGCTGCTCGACGACGAGCCCGTCGAACTGGCCTGGCTGTACTTTCCGCTGGAATTGGCCCGTGGCACCGCGCTGGCGGAGCGGCGGCTGGTCCGCGGTGGCATACCGCGTCTGCTGGCTGACGCGGGACATCCGCCGGTCGAGTGGACGGACCAGGTCTCCGCCCGCCCGGCCACCGCCGAGGAAGCCCGGCTGCTCGGCCTGCCCGGCGAGGTTCCGGTGCTGCGCACCATGCGCACCGTTCTCACCACGGGCCGACGGCCGATCGAGGCGAGCGTGCTCGTCAAAGGTGCGCACCGGTACGAGCTCTCGTACCGGCAGGCGGTGGTTCCGGAAAGCGGTGGGGCCGCTTAGGATTCGCGGCCATGTCGTCGTTGAGCGAACTCGCCGAGCAGGCCCGGCAGGCGCTGGCCGTCGCGCTCGCCCCGGAGGAGGAACGGCAGCGGGATCTGAAGCGGATGAAGACGATGGCGCTCAAACGGCTCAGCTTCACCCGCCTGGAGGCGTTGCAGCGGCTGGACGAGCTGACGGCGCGGCTGCACCTGCACCGCCGCGAGGACGAACTCTCGGCCGTCGGGCGGGAGCTGCTCGCCTACCGTTTCGACGGGAACTTCACCCGCTACGGCCCGGTGGAGAACGTGCTGGCGCTGACCGTGCGGACCGCCATGGCACGGGGCGATCTCGCGCTCGCCGAGGCCTGCCGCTCGCACATCGTCGCCGCGTACGGCCGGCCGGACGAGTGGGACGCCCGAGGGCGGTGGGACGCGATGGAGAACCGGCTGGGCGGCTGGCAGGTCGAGTGGCAGGAGGGCAACCGGCCGGCCGACGACCTCGGGTACACCAGCGCGCAGCTGGGCGAGTTGGCCTTCCTCGGCCTGTGGGGCGGGCACGGGCGGTGGCCGCTGGAGCGGATCGACCGCGAGTTCGACGCCAAGACCGCCTATCTGCGGGCGCTGCTCAAGCTGTGATCCGTTTTTGTGGACGCCCGGCGCCCCTGTGGGGGCATCCAGCGTCCACAAAAACGGATCTTGATAGGGTGCCGCTGCGGCTGGAAACCGTTGCGACATAGAGCGTTCATCTGACCACGGGATGCACGACGTCTGGGGCTCTTAGCGTGCCCATGGACAGACATCGACGATCGTGGAGGTCTACTGTGGACCGACGTAACGTGCTGCGTGCCGGGGTCGTGGGCGGCGCGGCCGCCGCCTTCTCGGGCGCGCTGTGGAAAGAGGCGTTCGCCGCACCCGCCCAGCCGGGTCCCGGCCCGTACGGGGCGCTGCAGGCCGCCGACGCGAACGGCATCATGCTGCCCTCCGGCTTCACCAGCCGGGTCATCGCGCGGTCCAGCCAGACCGTGCCCGGCACGTCGTACACCTGGCACGCCGCCCCCGACGGCGGGGCCTGCTTCGCCGACGGCTCCGGCTGGATCTACGTGTCCAACTCCGAGGTGTCCGCGGGCGGGGCGTCGGCGGTGAAGTTCAACTCCGGCGGCACCGTCACCGGCGCGTACCGCATCCTGTCCGGGACCTCCACCAACTGCGCGGGCGGGCACACGCCCTGGAACACCTGGCTGTCCTGCGAGGAGACGACGACCGGCCGGGTCTGGGAGACCGACCCGTGGGGCGTGAACGCGGCCGCGGCCCGCCCGGCGATGGGCCGGTTCAAGCACGAGGCCGCCGCCTGCGACCCGGTGAACCAGGTCATCTACCTGACCGAGGACCAGAGCGACGGCTGTTTCTACCGGTTCATCCCGAACACCTGGGGAAACCTCGGCACCGGCACGCTTCAGGTGGCCAAGGGCGGTTCCGGCACGTCCGTCACGCTCACCTGGGCCACCGTGCCCGACCCGGACGGCTCGCCGACGGCGACCCGCAACCAGGTCAGCGGCGTGAAGCGGTTCAACGGCGGCGAGGGGTGCTGGTACGACAACGGCATCGTCTACTTCACCACCAAGGGCGACAATCGAGTCTGGGCGTACAACACGGCCACCGCGCTGATCGAGCTGGCGTACGACGACTCGCTGGTGAGCGGCACGCCGCCGCTGACCGGGGTCGACAACATCACCGGCAGCGCGACCAGCGGGGATCTGTTCGTCGCCGAGGACGGCGGCAACCTGGAGATCTGCGTCATCACTCCGGACGACGTCATCGCGCCGTTCCTGCGCATCACGGGGCAGAGCTCCTCGGAGGTCACCGGGCCGGCCTTCAACCCGGCCGGCAACCGCTTCTACTTCTCGTCCCAGCGGGGCACCTCGGGCTCCTCGTCGGGCGCGATCACGTACGAGGTCACCGGGCCGTTCCGGTCCTGACCACGGACGGGAGGAACGTGATGGACCGACGTCAGGTGCTGCGGGCCGGGGTCGTCGGGGCCGGGGCGGCCGCGTTCTCGGGCGCGCTGTGGGAGCGCGCGTTCGCCGCGGCCGCCCAGCCGGGCGTCGGTCCGTACGGTGAGCTGCTGCCGGCCGGCGCCGACGGGCTGGCACTGCCCGCGGGCTTCACCGGCCGGGTCGTCGCGCGGTCCGGCCGGACCGTGCCCGGCACGACGTACACCTGGCACGCCGCCCCCGACGGCGGGGCCTGCTTCGCCGACGGCCCGGGGTGGATCTACGTCTCCAACTCGGAGATCCCGGTCGCCGGCGGGGCCTCGGCGATCAGGTTCGGCTCCGACGGAGGCGTCCGCTCCGCGTACCGGATCCTGTCCGGCACCAGCGTGAACTGCGCGGGCGGGGCGACGCCGTGGCACACCTGGCTGTCGTGCGAGGAGATCCCGCACGGCCGGGTCCTGGAGACCGACCCGTGGGGCGTGCGGCCCGCCCGGGAACGCACCGGGATGGGCCGGTTCAAGCACGAGGCCGCCGCCTGCGACCCCGACCGCCGGGTCGTCTACCTCACCGAGGACGAGGAGGACGGTTGCTTCTACCGCTTCGTCCCCGGCGCGTGGGGCGACCTGGACACCGGGCGGCTGCAGGTGCTGTGCGCCCCGGTGGGCACCACCTCGGGCACGGTCACCTGGCGCGACGTCCCGGACCCGGGCGGCCGGCCGGTGCCCACCCGGCGGCAGGTCGGCGCGGCGCTGCGCTTCGACGGCGGCGAGGGCTGCTGGTACGACCACGGGACCTGCTACTTCACCACCAAGGGCGACAACCGGGTGTGGGCGTACGACGCCGCCGCCTCGACCGTCGCGCTGGCGTACGACGACTCGCTGGTGAGCGGCACGCCCCCGCTGACCGGCGTGGACAACATCACCGGCTCGCCCCGCAACGCCGACCTGTACGTGGCCGAGGACGGCGGCAACATGGAGCTCAACCTGATCACCGCGGACGGGGTCGTCGCGCCGTTCCTGCGCCTGACCGGGCAGGACGCCTCGGAGATCACCGGCCCGGCCTTCAACCCGGCCGGGGACCGGCTCTACTTCTCGTCCCAGCGCGGCGTCTCCGGCGCGAAGTCGGGTTCCGGCGGCATCACGTACGAGGTCACCGGCCCGTTCCGAGGCCCGTGACGCGGTTCGCCGGCCGCCCGATCCGTTGGCGCGGGCCGGGATCACCGGCGTTGACCCGGGCAGGCGCGGTGGCCATACTGCCCCGATGCAGATCCACAGCGAGGACCTCGTCGAGGTGACGTGGATGTGGGACCGCAGTGGGCTCCGCCGCGTCGCCTGGACGGGGAAGAGCTCCCGGAACCGTACGGCGGTGCTGGTGGCGCTGGTCAGCCTGACCGTCGCGGTCTGGGCGTTCGACCTGTGGGGCAAGCTCGGCGGGCCGTACCCGTTCGCCGCGGTCTGGCTGTCGGTCCTCGGAGCCGGCCTGGTGGCGCAGGTGTGCCTGACCGCGTGGCTGAGGCTGCGCAAGACCCCGGACTTCTGGTACGCGCCGATGACGGTGCGCATCGACGCCGACGGCGTCCGGCTGACCCAGGCGAGCGGGGAGTTCTTCCACCGCTGGGCGCTGATGTCCCCGGTCGTACGCACCAAGGACGACTGGCACTTCACCGTGCGCTCGGTCGGCGGGATCATCGTGCCGCGCGGCCTGATCTCGCCCGCCGACGACGCGGCCATCGCGGTGGTCGTCGACCGGTACGCCCACCTGGTCGGCCGCCCCGCCGACCTGCCTCCGCCCGCGGAGGTCTGACGTGCGCGTCGAAACCGAGCGGCTGATCATCCGGGAGTGGACCGACAGCCCCGCCGACCTGGCCCGCAACTACGACATCTACCGGCGCGAGGAGGTCACCCGCTGGCTCGGCATGCCCACGCCGCTGTCCGGCCCGGCCCAGTCGCAGCTCGTCATCGACCGGCGGCGCGAGTACTACGCCGCCGAACCCGGCTACGGCGTGTGGGCGGCGGAGTCGCGCGACACGAGTGTGGTCGCCGGGTCGGTGCTGCTCAAACCGCTCCCTGAGCCCGCCGACGGGCCCGGCCGGGGTGAGGTCGAGATCGGCTGGCACTTCCACCCCGACAGCTGGGGGCACGGGTACGCCACCGAGGCGGCGCGGGCCGTGCTGGCGTACGGCTGGGCGCTCGGGCTGACGGAGATCCACGCCATCGCCCGCCCGGACAACGCGCCCTCGCTCGCGGTGATGCGCCGCCTCGGCATGACCCGGGTCGGCCGCACCCACCGCTGGTACGACATCGAGGCCGAGCTGTACGTGATCAGGAAGGAAGGAAACGGATGACGGCCGATGTCCGGTTGAGCTTCACGCCGACGGCGGAGCACTGGCACTGGGTGTATCAGACCTGGGGTGCCCGCCGCTGGCTGCTGATTCGCACCTTGGCGCTGTTCTTGTTCGCCGTCGGGCTCCTGCTGCTGGCCGGCGCAGGCGGCGCGATCGCATGGGTGCTCGCCGGCAGCGGTGCCGTCTCGTGGTTCCTGCCGCGCGTGGTGATCCATCGGGCCGTGCGCGGACTGCCGCCGTACGCGCTGCTCGCCCGCGAGTTCGTCCTGTCCGCCGACGCCGTCGAGGTGACGACGGCGCTGTCGTACAGCAGGTACGCGGCCGCACTGGTCAGCGCTCAGCAGGTGGATGAGGGCGGCCTGCTGCTGTTCAGCGGTTCGCAGGTGCTGCTGTTCCTCCCGCGTGAGGTGGCGCAGCCCGAAAGGTTCGAGCAGGCCTGCGCCCTTGCCGTCGCGCTGGTGGAGAACGGTCGGGTAGCCGCCCGCGCGGCCTGAACCCGCCGACTTTGGTGAGTTAACACGCCCTTATCCGATGGTCGATATCTGCCGTCGTACGGGGTGCGCCGTTAGGCTGATGGCGGCAGAGACTCCCCGCGGAAGGGGGTGAGCGCGATGGCGGCACCGGCAAGAGCCCGGCAGTTGCACACGATCGAGGAATGGACCGAGATCGAGGAGTGGACTGCCGACCTGGCGCTGCAACTACTCCCGGAAACGAACGGCCGCAAGATCGAGGTCTTCCGCGGGAGTGTGATCGTGTCCCCCCACGCGAATGTGGATCATCAAACCATCAGTGCCGAGCTAGTGCACGCGCTCCGGCGGGCGGCGAAGGTGGTCGGACTGTTCGCCTATCCCGAGGTCAACCTGATCTCCGGTGATGACCTGTTCATCCCTGACTTCGGAGTGTTCCGCGTGTCCGGCGGAGGCAAGGTCGCGATGAACATCGCCGACGCGCTGCTGCTCGGCGAGATCGTCTCGCCGGGGAACCGCCGCAAGGACATCATCGACAGGCCGAAGCAGTACGCGGCCGCGGGTGTGCCCTGGTTCATGCGGATCGAGTGCCGCAACCGGGTGCCGGTGGTGGCGCTGCACTCCCTCGTGGAAGGGGAATACCGGCCGGTGGCGGCCGCGGCGGCGGGCACCCGGTTCGTGATGCGGGAGCCGTTCGTGTTCGAGATCGACCCGGTCGACCTGCTCGACGAGTAGCCCGCTCAGCGGGCCCTCGGCAGGCTCGGCGAGAATGAAGGCATGATCCCCCGCGAGATCGTGCTGCTCGGCTCCACCGGGTCGATCGGCACCCAGGCGATAGACATCGTGCGCCGCAACCCGGACCGGTTCCGCGTCGTCGCGCTGGGCGCGGGCGGCGGCAACGTGGCCCTGCTGGCGCAGCAGGCGCTGGAGCTGGGCGTCGAGGCGGTCGGGGTGGCCAAGTCCACCGCCGCGCAGGACCTGCAGCTGGCCTTCTACGCCGAGGCGCAGCGCCGGGGGTGGTCGTCGGGCGACTTCAAGCTGCCGAAGATCCTGGCCGGCCCGCAGGCGATGACCGAGCTGGCCCAGTGGCCGGCGGACATCGTGCTCAACGGCGTGGTCGGCTCGCTGGGGTTGGCGCCGACGCTGGCCGCGCTGCGGGCGGGGCGCATCCTGGCGCTGGCCAACAAGGAGTCGCTGGTGGCCGGTGGGCCGCTGGTGCGGGCGGTGGCCAAGCCGGGGCAGATCGTGCCGGTGGACAGCGAGCACTCGGCGCTGGCGCAGTGCCTGCGCGGCGGCACCCGGGCCGAGGTGCGCAAGCTGATCCTGACCGCGAGCGGGGGCGCGTTCCGCGGCCGCCGCCGCGAGGAGCTGGGCGCGGTCACCGTCGAGGAGGCGCTCAAGCACCCGACCTGGGACATGGGCCCGGTGGTGACGATCAACTCGGCGACGCTGGTGAACAAGGGCCTCGAGGTGATCGAGGCGCACGAGCTGTTCGGCGTGGCGTACGACGACATCGAGGTGATGGTGCACCCGCAGTCGGTGCTGCACTCCCTCGTCGAGTTCACCGACGGCTCGACGCTGGCCCAGGCCAGCCCGCCGGACATGCGGCTGCCGATCGCGCTGGCGCTGGGCTGGCCGGACCGGGTGGCCGAGGCGGCCGCGCCGGTCGACTGGACGCTCGCGCACAACTGGGAGCTGCGGCCGCTGGACGTGGAGGCGTTCCCGGCGGTGGAGCTGGCCAAGGCCGCGGGCCGGGCCGGGCGCTGCCGGCCGGCGATCTACAACGCCGCCAACGAGGAGTGTGTGGCGGCTTTCACAGCGGGCCGCCTGCCGTTCCTGGCCATCGTCGACACCGTGGCGGAGATCGTCGAGGGTGCGCCCGACTTCGACGAACCGGGTACCGTCGAGGACGTGCTCGCCGCGGAGCACTGGGCGCGCACGCGCGCACATGACCTGATCAAGGAGAAGAGCGCCTGATGAACGCCCTGGGGATCGCCCTCTTCGCGCTTGTCATCCTGATCTCCGTAAGCCTGCACGAAGCCGGCCACATGGGCACGGCGAAGGCCTTCGGCATGAAGGTGACGCGGTATTTCGTGGGCTTCGGTCCCACTCTCTGGTCGTTCCGCCGCGGCGAGACCGAGTACGGCGTCAAGGGCATCCCGCTCGGCGGCTTCGTCAAGATCGTCGGCATGACACCGCAGGACGAGGACGCCGACGACCCCAAGGCGATGTGGCGCTTCCCGGTGTGGAAGCGCTCGATCGTGATGTCGGCCGGTTCGATCGTGCACTTCATCCTGGCCGCCGTCGCGATCTGGGGGCTGGCGGTCTTCTCCGGCCTGCCCAACCCTGACCTGCCCACCAAGGAGCCCAGCCTCGGCCAGCCGGCCGTGCTGCGGGTGCAGCCGTGTGTCGTGACCACCCTGCCGCTGCGCGACTGCGAGGCGAAGGACCCGGCCAGCCCGGCCAGCCCGGCCAGCCAGGCGGGCCTTCGCGACGGCGACAAGCTGATCGCCGTGAACGGCGCCGCGGTCGCCAACTGGGGCGAGGCGCTCCAGCAGATCCGGCCGCTGGGCGTGGGCCAGGCCGCCACGATGACGGTGCTGCGCGACGGCGCTCCGCAGACGGTGCAGGTGACACCGGCTGAGGTCGAGCGCGAGATGACCGACGGCAGCGTGCGCAAGGTCGCCGCGATCGGCGTCGGCCTGGACTCGACCATCCCCTACCTGGTCAAGTACGGCCCCGGTGAGGCCGTCGGCGCCAGCGCCCAGTACGCCGGGACGATGGTCGGCGCGACGTTCGAGGCGCTCAAGGAGTTCCCGAAGCGCATTCCGGCGCTGTTCTCGGCCATCGGCGGCGAGAAGCGCGACCCGAACACCCCGATCAGCGTGGTGGGCATCAGCCTGCTGGGCGGCGAGGCGGTGAACGAGGGCGCGTGGAGCATGTTCGTCGGGCTGTTCATCGCGTTCAACCTGTTCATCGGCATCTTCAACCTGCTGCCGCTGCTTCCCCTGGACGGGGGACACCTGTTCATCGCGTGGTTCGAGAGAATTCGTTCATGGGTGTACGCGCGGTTGCACAAGCCCGACCCGGGCCGGGTCGACTACTTCAAGCTGATGCCCCTGACCTATACGGTCATCCTGATCTTCGGTGCCTTCACCCTGCTGACGGTGACCGCGGACCTCGTCAACCCCATCTCGATCTACAAGTGAGTGTGCTGTGACTGCGATCAACCTTGGTATGCCGGCTGCTCCGCCCACGCCGCTCGCGCCGCGGCGCAAGAGCCGTCAGATCATGGTCGGCAGCGTGCCGGTCGGCGGCGGAGCGCCGGTCAGCGTGCAGTCGATGACGACCACCCTGACCTCGGACGTCAACGCGACCCTGCAGCAGATCGCGGAGCTGACCGCGTCCGGCTGCCAGATCGTGCGGGTGGCCGTGCCCTCGCAGGACGACGTCGAGGCGCTGCCCGCGATCGCCCGCAAGTCGCCGATCCCGGTGATCGCCGACATCCACTTCCAGCCGAAGTACGTGTTCGCGGCGATCGACGCGGGCTGCGCGGCGGTGCGGGTGAACCCGGGCAACATCCGGCAGTTCGACGACAAGGTCAAGGAGATCGCCGCGGCGGCCTCGGCGGCCGGCGTGCCGATCCGCATCGGCGTGAACGCGGGCTCGCTGGACAAGCGCCTGCTGGAGAAGTACGGCAAGCCGACCGCGGAGGCGCTGGTCGAGTCGGCGCTGTGGGAGTGCTCGCTGTTCGAGGAGCACGGCTTCCGGGACATCAAGATCAGCGTCAAGCACAACGACCCGGTCGTGATGATCAAGGCGTACCGGCTGCTCGCGCAGCAGTGCGACTACCCGCTGCACCTCGGCGTGACCGAGGCGGGCCCGGCGTTCCAGGGCACCGTGAAGTCGGCGGTCGCGTTCGGCGCGCTGCTGGCCGAGGGCATCGGTGACACCATCCGGGTGTCGCTGTCCGCCCCGCCGGTCGAGGAGATCAAGGTCGGCACCGCGATCCTGGAGGCGCTGAACCTCAAGGAGCGGGGTCTGGAGATCGTGTCCTGCCCGTCCTGCGGCCGCGCCCAGGTCGACGTGTACACCCTGGCCGAGCAGGTCACCGCGGCCCTGGACGGCTTCCCGGCGCCGCTGCGCGTGGCCGTCATGGGCTGCGTCGTCAACGGCCCCGGCGAGGCCCGCGAGGCCGACCTCGGCGTGGCCTCGGGCAACGGCAAGGGCCAGATCTTCGTCAAGGGCCAGGTCATCAAGACCGTCCCCGAGTCGATGATCGTCGAGACCCTGGTCGAGGAGGCCATGAAGATCGCCGCAGACATGGGCATCGACCCCCTCGGCGACGACGCCCCCACCCCCGCCGTCGTCACGGTCCACTGACCCCTGACCGCCGAGAAGGCCCCGTTCCTCCCGGAACGGGGCCTTCTCGCATCCCCCCACCCGGCCGCCCCGCCCAAGATCGCAACGATCTTGCGTGAACTGTTGCCTTTTTGTCCGATCGGAGTGTGTCGTCCCCACAGTTCGCGCAAGATCGCCGCGGCGGGTGGGGGCGGGGGGGCGGGTGGGGTGGGGTGGGGTGGGGTGGGTCATGAGGCGAGGATGGAGTAGAGCTTGCGTTTGGTGTCCTGGAGGGTTTCCAGGGCCTGCTGGCGTTGGGCGGGGGTGCCGGTCATGGCCACCTGGCGGAGGGCGGACATGATGGCGAAGCCGGCCTCGCGGAACTCCTGGGACTGGGCGATGTGGTCGGCGTCGAAGTCCTGCCAGGGGCGGCCGTGGCCGGATTCGCCGGCTCGCTCCGCCTCGGCGCGGCCGGTTTCGGTGAGGGTGAAGCGTTTGCGGCCGCCGGTCTCCTCGCTGACGATCAGGCCTTCGTCCTCCAGGAGTTGCAGGGTCGGGTAGATCGAGCCGGGGCTCGGGCGCCAGACGCCGCCGGTGCGGGTCTCCAGCTCGGAGATCATTTCGTAGCCGTGCATCGGGCGCTCCAGGAGCAGGCCCAGCACCGCCGCGCGGGTGTTGCCTCGGCGGCCGCGTCCCCGGCCGTGCCCGCGCCCGTGGCCGAAGCCGCCGGGGCCGAACGGCGGCCGCATCGGGCCGAAGGCGAACAGGCGCGGGTCGTGGCCGTGGCCGTGCCCGCCGTGTCCGTGGGCGTGATCGTGCATGTCGGGTCCGTGGTGTCGTCGGAACATCTCGTCCTCCTCGTCGTGTCCGCCCTCGCTGGGGCGGATCCTGTGACTATCGCTGACGTATCAGCGATGTGTTTACGATATATCGGCAACATGTTGACGACAACCTGCTTTACCGGGGATACCACTGGCGGGCCGCGCGGATCTCATTAGGCTGTGGTCATGCTCACCCTTCCGGTGCGGCAGCTGGCCGAAGCTGACCGCGCCGCAGTGGAACGCCTGCTGGCGGCGTACCCGATTGCGGCGGCGCAGGTGGCTGAGCGGGTGGCGATCCGCGGGCTGGGCTGGCGCGCCGACGGGCGGCTCTACGGGTACGGCAGCCGGCGGCACCCGGAGGCGGTGCTCTGGTCGGGCGGGCAGGTCTCCCCGGTGGGCGCCGACACGGCCGCCGTCGCCGCGTTCGCCGAGATGGTGTCCGGGCAGCCGCGGGTGTGCGCGTCGCTGGTGGGGGAGTCCGGGGCGGTGCTGGGGCTGTGGGACCTGCTGCGGCCCGCGTGGGGTCCCGAGCGTACGGTGCGCGCCGATCAGCCGCTGCTCGTCGTCGACACCCCGCCCGCCGTGGCCGCCGATCCGCTGGTGCGCCAGGTGCGGCCCGACGAGGTCGACCTCGTGTTCCCGGCCTCGGTGGCGATGTACACCGAGGAGGTCGGGGTGTCGCCGCTGGGTGACGACGGGGGGCGGGGTTATCGCGGGCGCGTCGCGGAGCTGGTGAAGGCGGGGCGGTCGTACGCCCGGATCGTCGACGGCACGGTGGTGTTCAAGGCCGAGCTGGCCGTGGTGACCCGGCACACCGCGCAGGTGCAGGGGGTCTGGGTCGATCCTTCGTGGCGTGGGCGCGGCTTCGCGATAGCCGGAATGGCGGCCGTGGTGCGCGACGCGCTGCGCCGGGTCGCGCCGACGGTGAGCCTGTACGTCAACGACTTCAACACCCCGGCCCGCCGGGTGTACCAGCGGCTGGGCTTCCGGCAGGTGGGCGCGTTCGCGACCGTCCTGTTCTGACGGTCCGTCCGGCGGCGCGCCACGCCGAAGCCACGACCATTTTCGTGACTTTGCGCACCTAGCTAACTACGTTAAGTAACGATAGTGGCTGACCGATTGTGACGGCCGGCGAGGTGACTACCCCTATGGGGCGGATCGTAAAACAGCTCTCTGACACCACCACGAAGTACTACTGGTATCCCGGAGAGAAGCAGGAGTGGATCCGCGCCGTGGTCGCCGTCGGCACCGGCGGCGCGTCCGCCGCCCTGCTGATGCTGCTGACCCGCAACGCCCTCGCCGCGGTGGTCACCGGCTGCGCGGTCACCCTCGCCGTGTCGGGCTTCAACTTCGGCCGCCGCGACGCCAAGGCGCTGTCCGGCTTCCCCAACCTCAGCGACAAGGCCGCCCGCCGTGCCGCGATCTCCCACTCGGGCCGGGCGGCGTGGCGGGCGAGCGCGCACGGCGTGGGCGGCGCGGTGGCCGCGATCGTCGTGCTGAACCTCGCCCACCACGGCTGGGTCGCCGACTGGCTGCTGCCCGTCGTGCCCGCCGTGGTCGGCGCGCTGGCCCACCAGACCGGCATGATCTGGGAGCAGCTGGCCAGCACCGTCGCCAGCCCCGGCCCCGCCGCCGCCCCGGCCGCGAAGCCCTCCACCGAGTGACCTCGCCGCTGCCGCCCTCGTCGCTCTCGTAGCCCTCGCCCGCGGCGGATGCACCGTCCAGGCCGGC
>NZ_BONI01000116.1 GCF_016862635.1 Catellatospora coxensis
TTGATCGGCGGGATCGCCGGGCCGGTGCTGTTCGAGGGTTTGAGCAGGGCGTTGACGCGGGCGTTGGGGTCGAGGTTCGGTGACGACGTCGGTGAGCGGGCGGTGACTTCGCTCCCGGGGACGGCGGGTCTGGGGGCGTTGACGGAGTTCTCGGCCGAGCAGCTCGCTGATCTGATCATGAACGGGCGGATCCAGCAGTCCGATGATCCGTGGGCGCCGGCGTCGGCCGGCGCTGTGGAAGGCGTCGTGGACTGGGTCGGACACCGGTCTCGGCGCGGGGATGC
The DNA here is from genome assembly GCF_016862635.1 of Catellatospora coxensis. Taxonomy (GTDB): domain Bacteria; phylum Actinomycetota; class Actinomycetes; order Mycobacteriales; family Micromonosporaceae; genus Catellatospora; species Catellatospora coxensis. The sequence continues at coordinate 285 of NZ_BONI01000116.1, forward strand.
GTCGGCGGGCCTGGACGGCGATGTCGGAAAGATCGACATGCCGGGCTGGGACCTCGACGCGGGCGGTGGCGCGGGTCCGGGCGGATCGCCGGTGTGGGCGATGGGTGATGGATTCGGTGGTTCTGGGACGGTCTCCGGCATATTCGTGTTGAGAGGCCGGTTCGGTTCTGACGGGTCGTTCGACGGCTCGGTGCGGGTGGCGGGACAGTTCGCTTCCGGCGGTGATGCGGTGGCGGGGGAGTTCGCGGGGCGGGGGTGGCTGCGAGGCGGGTTCGCGGGGAGCTTTTCTCCGGCGAGGCTGGTAGCCGGTGATGGCGGGTCCCTGGTGGGTGAGGTGCGTGCGCGTGGGCGTTTCGACGGGTTGATGCGCCTGACGGGCACCTTCACACCTTGGCAGGCGGGTGAGGCCGCAGCGCCCGCGGCGCCGCGGCCGGATGCCGCAGCAGCCGCCGGCGGGCCTGGTGCGGTCAGAGGGCAGACCACACCGTCCGGCAGGGTCGTCACCGGGCCGGTCGTGTCCGACGCGGCCATCGTCGCCAGGGCTGTCCCCGTGCCCGGTAGCCCGACCACGGCGGCCCCGACGCTCGGACAGGCCACAGTGGCGATCACCGCGACGTCACCGGCCGAGTCCGCAGCGGTCGTAGCGGACGGCGACGGGTCGCGGCCCGGCGACGGTCCGGCCGGCGCGTGGCCCGATCGGGGCGACGGCGCCACCGAGCCGATGACCGTCGAGCCGTCGGGCCCGGTTCCGCAGCCCGAACCAGCTGACGTGCCGACTGCGGCTGACCTCGACCGGCCCGCCGACGGCGTGACGCCGGTACGCCGCCCGGCTGATCCCGTCGCCGAGCCGCTCACCCGAACCGACGCGCTCACCGCCCCGACCGGGCACCGCGCCGACTTTGACGAACGCAGCGACGACACCGGCGACACCACCACGATGGCCACCCCTGCGCTGACCACCGGTGGTTCCACGGCCGAGTCGGTCTCGGAGCCGCAGCCCGCCGCCGTCCAGCCGCCTGCCGGCAGACCGTGGTCGCCGGACGCGAAACCCGCCATCGCGACACTGCTGAGCTCAGGCCCCAAACCAGACCCCGACGCCATGGTGCGCTCCTGGATCCACGGCGTCGAGCCCGGTCGTTTCATCGCCGACGTGTACACCGTCCTGACAGAGCCGCAGGTGGCGGTGCCCGGCCCGTCGACCAGGCCCGCCACCGGAACCGTCGCAGACGACCTGACGCTCGTGCCGACCCCGGATGCCGTGCGGACGGCACCGCCGCAGCCCGCGACCAGCACACCGACACCGGGCGAGACCCGGACGGAAGAGCCACCGGAACCCTCGGACGGACCCTCGCCGCCGGTAGAGGCAGCGACGATCACGCCCGACGGTCGGCTTCTTCGCGCACTCCGGCGACTGGTGGTGTTGCAAGCGACGGAATCGGTTTGGGAACTCATAGATCGATCTGATGGCCCGCCGGAACTGATCCGGCTACAGCGCATCGAGGCGGACCTGTCGAAGGCGAGCGACGACGATCTTGCCTTCCTGGCCTTCGTGTATGACGTCGCACAGAGGCAGCAGCAGCTGGAGAACGCCGCCGATACCGATGCCGCCTGGAACTCGCTGGTGGAGCTCGGCATTCAGGGCGACGGGGACGTCCTGGCGAATGCCATCATGCTGTGGAGCGCGCATGAGCATGCACGGCAGAACGTGACCCTGGAGCACAGCGACAGGCGCGTCAACGCGCTGTCGGTCATCGAGCAGGCAAAGTCAGACGGACAGGATCGCGTGGTGGCCCTGTGGGAACGAGGGCTGCTGCCGGCCGAGCCGCCTGCCGGCCGAACCGATGAGGTCCCGTGGGAGGCCGCTCTTCAGCTCTGGGCGTTGGCGTCGAGCATTGTCACCGTGGCGGAAACCGCGGGGCCGGGTTGGCGCTGGTGGATGCACGACCCGGCGGCCGCTGTCCTTCCGGCGCGCGTCGGTGACGTCGCAGACTACCTTCGCGTCGGCAAGCGCACCGATGACGCGGACATCGCACGGCTGTCCGACGCTGAGCTTGCCGATCTCACGGACGCGATAGGCGAGGTGCTCACCACAGCCGGACCGGATGAGTCCGACGCAGGGGTGCTGGCCGTGTTGAGCGCCCACGACGTGTTGCTGGACCGGGCGCCGGGACCGCCGACCGAACCCAGCGAACCCAGCGAACCCACAGACACCGGCGACGTCGATCTGCCGGACCTCGCTTCGGTGACGTCTTCCGAACCCGAGGCGGCGACGAACCCGCAGTCGGTGGCGGACCCGCGGTTGCTCCGCAGGCTGCGACGGATGGTGGTGGCGAACGCGACGTCCGAGGTGCAGCGCTACTTCGCCAATCTCACCGATGAGCAACAGCCGACCGTGACGAGGCTGCGCGACACGCTGGGCCGGTTGCCGTCCGCTGACGCCGACGCGCTGGCCCTGGTCGCCTTCGCGTACGAACGCGCCCTCGCCCACGAGGACGCCCGCGCCAGGATGGAGGCGGAGACACGCGAGCGGCTGAACGACCTCTTCGCCGAAGACCCGGCGCAGGCCCCCGGCCAGGTGAGCCTGCTCTGGCTCGCCCACGCCGAGGCGGAGATGAGCACCGCGATGGAGAGCAGCCCGGCCTATGTCAGGGCCCGGCGACTGGCGTCAGAGGCGATCGAGGACAGCCGTGATCCTGTCGCCGCCCTGCGATCCGCGGGCCTGCTCCCTGCCGCGGACACGGACGCGTTCTACCAGAGCACGGGCGTCGAGGCGGTGCGGATCTGGGAGCAGGCACGGGAGACGGTCGGGGCTGCGGCGCTGGCCGGTCCAGGTTGGCGCTGGTGGATCGACGACCCGCTCCTGGCGGCGCCACCCCGCATCGCGGACATGGTCCGCCGGTACCTGCGTGATGGCACCTCCATCGGGGATTCGGCGGTCGCCGGCATCTCCGCGCATCATCTCGCGCAGGTCGAGGCGGCGGTCCGGCAGGCGGCTGCCGGAGCGACGCCCGATGGGCTGGACGCCCTGGTCGCGCGCGTGCTCGGCGACTTCGACGCGCTGCTGGGCGTGGGCGAACGCTTCCCGGTCGAGGTCAGGGGCGAGGCCAGGGAACTGGAGGTCCGGGTGACGCTCGCCGGATTCGAGCTGGCACCGACCCAGGACGGGCCCGACGACCGGACCCTGGTGGACACGACCGTCCTGGCGACCGCGACCCAGGCTGAGAGCAAGACCGTCGGCGCCAGCACCGTCGTCTCGGGGCCCTTCAACCTGGCGTTCGTCGACGGAGGCACCGCCGTGCCGGTCAGCGTCCGTCTTGGCGGCACGGTCCGCGACATCAGCCACAACGTGACCTCCAGCCACGTCGTGCAGTCCGACCAGCAGGTCCGGCCGACACATGCCGATGTCGGCACCGCCGGGATCAAGGTCGCGGCGACATTTCACCTCCGCCTGGTGCGCCCGCGGAGTGTCGCCCACCTCGCGACCAGGCAGGACGGCGACCTGCTGCCGACGTTGTTCACGCGCTCCGACGTCGGCGAACAGGAGGTGCCGGGCACCAGTCGCACCGTGCAGGCCGAGGTCGGGCTGGCGACGCCGGAGTACAGCCTCGACGCCGGATTCGAGCCGGTTCGCCGCGAGAACAGCCCGCTGGGCGAACACCTGCCCAAGGCCATCACCCCTGAGTCGGCGGCAACGACCCACCTGAACGCGCTCGTCCGCAGCGTACTGCCGCCGGGCTTGTTGATGATCGGCACGGACAGCCGGCGGACGCTGCTGAGCATCCTGCGCCAACGCCATGTGAAGGCGTCGTTCCGGCAGTTCGCGGAGGGTGTGCGGGTGCCCTCGCTCTTCGACGAGACGACCAAACGCTGGTTCCCGTCCTTCGTCATCACCGCCACCGGCGACACCCACACCGACTCCCGGCAGACCGCGGCGGCGCTGATCCGCGACACCCTCGTCGGTTTCCGAGGGCTGCACCACGACACGTCGGCGAACTCGGCCCTGGCGGTCAGTGTCACCGGCGGCTACCGGGTGGCGGACCGTGCCGCGGTCGCCGCGGGCGTCGACGCGGGCACGCGCCGGCAGCAGCGTGCGCTCGGCGGCGGCGCGGGCGGCAGGATGCGGACCGTCTTCTACATGGGGCCGTCCGTGCTGCGCGCCTACGACGTGCGCTGGACGCTGTCCGTGGACGGGCGGGCCGAACCGCACGTCGCCACCGGCACGGACACGGTCGATGTGCGGGTGGCCACCGACCTGATGCGCCGGCTCCCCGCGCCGATACCGCTCGCTGCCGGTCACTGGCTGCTGCACCACCCGATCGGTGACGGCGTGCTCGCGGAGATCTCCGGCCTGGAGAAGGTGCGGGCCAGGATTCGGGACATGATGGAAGGCTCGGGTTTCTCGCTGCACGGAGCGCGCTCGGCCAAGGCGGCCAACACCGTCCGCCGGCTCGTCGAGGCCCAGCAGCACCACGACAAGGTGCAGGACCTGCTCACCGAGCCCGGCGTCAGGAGCTTCGTCGACAGTCTGTTCGACACCGGCATTCCGCTGACGTTCAGCCGCCGGCGGCGAGCCGACATCGAACGGGTTCAGATCGTGGTCAAGGCGCACCGCAGGAGCGGCAGACAGGACGGTCAGTCACGCACCGTCTCGTTCCAGCAGGGCGGCATCGCCGTCGACCGGGCGGGAGTCGAGCTGTCGAACAGTAGATCGCTGGGCGGGCATGCGATGGCCGGCTACGCCAAGGGGCTGTTCGGCACCAGCACCACTGTCGGGCTGCTGATGCGGTACATGTACCAGCGCCTGCGGGTGATCGGGGTGAGCCCGCAGCGGGTCCGGGTCGGCCTGACCACGGGTGACCCCGCACCCGTCGACGGCAGCAGGGTGACGGCGCTGGCCTACGACCTCGACGTCGATTTCGAGATCAAGATGACCTCGTATTTCCGGCCCCGGTCCTGGGTGCGGGTGGTGACGGTCGGCACCGTGATCGGACCGAACACCAAGGTCGCGTTGAAGCGCCTGCTCAACACCAGGTCGAGTCGCCCGTACGGCAGGATCCACACCAAGATCGACGAAGCGGGCCAGATCGCACGCATCGCGGTCCCTCGGGCGAAGGTGAAAGCTTCGAACAAGGTGATAAGGGCCTTGCGCAAGGTCGCGATCCCGGGCGCCGAGCCGGCGACACGGCCGACGCCGCCGACGGCGGACCACAGCATCTGGTTGCGGAGCGAGAAGGCCACGGTCTGGGTGGACAAGCCGTGGGCCGGCGTCATGGAGACCATCACGGGAGGCTCCGGGCCGGGGCCGATCACCGTGGACACCGGCCCCGGCCTTGCCGTGCCGCGCCTGCCTGCGGTACCGGACGATCGGCAGGAAGCCAAGGCGGCCGAGCCGGCGCGGCTGGCCCCACTGCTGCCGCTACGGATCGCCGTGCCCGGTATCGCGGGGATCGGACAGCTCGGCGGCCACGCCCTCGACCTGGTGGAGACGGCGGGCCTGGCGAGTATGGCGCTGCCCGGATCGCATGTGCGAGCCCAGCTCGACGCATTCTTCAGCCCCGAGTTCCTGGAGGCGAAGCTGCCGCTGATGATGGAGCACGGCAACACCACCGGCCGGATGCTGTGGAGCAACGTATTCACCAACGACGAAGCCGAACTGCACGTCACCTTCGAACCCACCGCCTTCCACGAGCCCGCCCTGCGGGAGCTGGAGACAGAGGACGCGGTCATCGGCTCGTACGCGCTGACGAACACGCGCTCACGGACCCACGAGTTCGCCGTGCGGCTGGTCGAGGCATACCGCCATGTGGACGACACGGCGGGCTACAGCAGCAGCGACAACCACATCGGGTGGCGGCACAGCCGGACCAGAGGCGAGGCGAACCACCGCCACGGGGGTGCGGAACGTAACAGGGTCGAAGAGGGTCCGACGGTCGTGTACCTGGTCAGCGGAGACTTCCGGCTGACGCTCACCCGCCGCACCGTGGGGGCCGGCGACATCGGAGCGTCCACCCCACGTTCGCAGACCTGGCTGGTGCACATGCCTCGCAGCACCGTCATGGAGATGTCGCTCATCGACGTGCTCGACACCAACGAGCGCATCAAGCACGCGGCAGCGGGCCCGGACCGGCCGCTCGCGGAACTTCCGTTGCCCGGGGGACTGGACCACCACCTCGGCAGCATCCAGATCAACGCCCGCCCGGCCGGCGAGGGCTGGTACGCCCCGGCATATCTCATGCCGGGCGCCCACCGGGGCAACCTCGGACCAGGTCTGGCGGTTCACATCGGCGACACCTGGTCCGTTGCCGGCGACCTTTCGCGGCAGTTGGCCCGGCACGGCGTCGACCTGCTTCCCGAGGACCCGTTCCAGGACCCGATGGGAAACGTGTCACGCCTGTCGGTGGTCCTCGGCCGGTACGGCATCGCCGCCTTCATCGACAGCGCCCTCACCGCCGGAATCCCGCTGCGCCTGTATCAACGCAGGCGGCTGAAGCGCACCCTCGGCCTTGTCAAGCAGACCCGTGGGCATGACGTGCACATCGAGCTGGAGCTGATCAATGTCGACCCCGACAGGATCGTCGACGATCACACCGAGCACGAGTACATCGCCAGCGCGCGGCGTCGGTATACCAAACTGTGGGGCCGGCGCAGCGGCATCGAGTTCACCACGGTCACGTCAGCCGGTGTGATGCCGGCGCTGGTCAACCAGACCCCGGCGGAGATAAAGGCGAAGGGCGAGGCCGACACTCCGGTGGCCTCGACCGGCGTCGTGCCGGTGGTCAACCTCGACAGCCAGGCCGAGTCGAACCGCGGCCAGACGCAGCTCACCAACGACGAGCGGTGGCTGGTGCCGCGCGGACCGATGGTCAAGTTCAAGGGCACGGCACAGCTGGTCGTGAAGGTGCCGTCCGTCTCCACCGCGACCGGGTCGCTGACCGTCCGGAGCCATACCTTCGCGTTCGAATTCAAGATCCCCGAACTCGACGTCCGTGCCAGTCCGGCGCCGGCGCGGCCCATCCCGATAGGCCCGGCCGCCGCACCGCGCGGGGTCGGCATTCCGCTGCATGCGGCCGAGCTGACCCTCGACGCGCTGCAGCAATGGCAGTACGCCTCCGGGACGTACCGGCTGCCGGACCGGGCGGCTGTCATCACCTATCCCGGAACAGCCTCGGCGGAGCAGGCCGTCATGGCCGCCGTGCGCACCCACCACGACGAGCACCGAGGGTGGTGGCCCGAGCTGCTGGGAGCGCATCTGACCGACGGTCCGCGCGCGGTGGCCGCGTCGGCGCTGAGCGCGCTGGTCATGCCCGAGACGTCGAAACCGCAGTACCCGAACCTGGTGGCCGGTGGAGAGAAGGTGTCACTGTTCGGTGAGGGTCCGTTCCCGATCTTCCCGGTGGTCCTGCAGCGGCTCGTGCGGCTCACGAACCCGCGCCTGGTGCGGGCATACAAGGACCCCAAGATGGAGGCGCCGAGATGGCAGACGGCCGGGGTGACCGAGTCCGTGAGCACCCAGACGGCGGCGAACGCCGGCGTGGGCGTGCGGTCGGGTTCCTACGACGGCGTCTGGCCCCACGCCATTCCGGGTCTCCCCAGCAACATCGGCGGCTCGTCCCGGACCGGCAACGCCCAGACGCACACCGCGTCGCGCTACGCCAACGTCAAACACAAGCGGGGACTGGTCTACGTCTTCGAGTTCGACGCGCAGGAACGCTTCGTGGTGCGACCCGACGACGACGCGCCCGTCACCGCGGGCACCGCCGTCACCGGCAGGCAGGTCGACCTCATCGACCCGGTGCTGGTCAGCGTGCCGTACCGGATCGCCGAGTCGGAGCAGTGGCTGGCGGACGAGGGCAATCAGGCGGCTGCCGAGGCCTGGGCCCTGGCCGCCGACCAGCAAGGGGTCTGGGCCGCGGCGGCCCTGAAGGTGCGCGAGGCCGAACACGCCGAGAAGCAGCACGACTCCACACACGCGGGGTCGCTGACCGGACTCCGAGCCGACCACCGGCGGCAGGAGGAGGTATACCTGCAGCTGAAGCGAGCGGCGGAAAGGATCTCGGACGCCCTGCTGGCAGGAACGTGGCGACCGGCCCAGACGCACCGGCCCGGCAGTCCTGGCCTGGAGACGATCGACGAATCCTCATCCGCGGAGGAGGTGGCGGAGTCCGTCGACGCGCCGGTCCCGGAGACGCAAGAGCTCCCGCAGGCTGGCGTGCAGGTGCAGTCGTCCGAAGTCAGCGGCCCGGTGTTGCTCCCGTCCACCGATCAGGTGGTCGTGCTCGGCGCCCCGGTGCCGGAGCAGGAGCTGGCCGAGACGCTGGAAGGCGGCGGGACCGTTTCCGGCTCGGGGACCGCTGACGCGGTCGGCGGTGCCTCCGATCCGCAGGCGCGGCCGTCCGATCCGACGCGGGACATCCCCGGCTCGGTGCCGCCGAACCCGGCGGCGGTCGTGCCACCGGACGACCGGGGGACGGCGACCGGTGGCCAGGACCCTGCTGCGGCGATGACGCTGTCGCCGCCTCACACGGCAGCGCTGGCGCGCTTCAACGGCGCGCTGCCGGCATCGGGGGCAGTACACGGCGGTCTGGCCCGTGCAGTCGAACTGCTGCCGAAGCCTGGTCTGATGCTGCTCGACGAGGATCAGCGGGATCAGCGAACGGCCGCGGCGCGGTTCCGGGCGCTGGACAGCGAGTACGTCGTGTTCGCCCACGGCGGGCCCGACGGGCCGATGGTCAACGGCCGCACAGTCACCGCGGCACAGCTACGCGACATGATCAACGACGACCCCCGCTCGTACGGCAAGGACATCATCCTGGTCCAATGCGACGCCGTAAGCCCGGACGGCGACAGTTTCGCCGACAAGCTGTTCGCGATCCTGCCCGCCCACCATCGCACTTTGCTCGCGTTGGCCGAACATGCCTGCGTCGTAACCGAACCTGACGCACCCGCCGGCACCCTCACCGAAGTAATCTCCGTCCGGCCCGAACTCGACCCCCAAGGCAGACTGCACCTGTCAGCCACCGGAATCCACCGATACACCGACCACCCCGACACCTCGACCATCGAAGGCAACCGAACGGCACAAGTGACCCAGCACGGCGCCCGCCTTTCGCGAGCTCGTACCCACATCACACCCCGACACCCGAACGCCGGCGGCGATGGGCTGCCCGATGACGCGGCAGCAGCCGCAGCGCGAGGACCGCTCGTGCCCACGCAACTTATCGAGCACGTTCCCGGCGTGGTGGTCTTCGCCGCGCCGGCCACTGATCCGCCGGGACTGACCGACACGCGACGCGCCGGCGCTGTTCACCGCCGCCCCGCCGAGACGCCTGACACCACATTCCGGCCCCGGCCCCGCCGATACCGACCCTCCCGCGAAAGCGCCCAATTCGCGGATGGGGACGGCCCCGCTGCCAACGTGTCGATGGTGTATCGGGAGATCGAATCGCAACGGCAGAGCGCCTACGAGGCCGCAGCCTGGTTGACCGATCTGGCCCGGCGTCACGGCAACGAACCGTTGGACACGATCGCGAAGACGTTCCGGGTCACCCGTCGTTTCCAGCAGTCATTGCCCAGCTATCTGTCACCGGACAACGTCACCCGGTTGCAGGAACTGAGCCGCGATCTAGCGTCCAATCGACAGAAGTTGATCAATCAAGCTTGGGCGTTCCAGGCGGAACTGCAACGCCGTGCCGCGGATCTGCGCGACGACGCTGCCCGGGTTCGTCCGCTTGCGGTTGACGCGGCGCTCGGCACACTCTCCAACGCCGATCGCCGCTACTTCAGCGAGCTTGTCGACTTGGCCCCGTCCACAGTGAGCTCCGAGGTCGGCCAGACCATCGCCGAAATCTCGCGGCTGGACAGGCTCGGCAGTCAGCAGCCACTCACCACAGATCAGGCAACGCGTCGGGAGCAGCTGCGACAGGACTTGCGCGGACGATTGGCATCGGACATCGCTCATGCCCTGACTGCGCACGCTGAAGTCGCCACACGTGACGCAGCCGCAATCCCTGAGAGAATCGACCAGATCGTATTGGCGGGCAACTGGGAGAACACCTGGCGACGCGTCTCAAGAGACGTCGCACGTCAGGTCGTCGATCGAGTGTCGGACCTCATGCTCTACGAGCCGGCCAACCACTACCGCACCGGCGACAGGTACCACGGAGCAGCGCTCGACCGGGTCATGAGCTTCGTCCGCAACGCGTCTTACGAGGTCCCGTCCAAGGAGCCCGATCCACTGGTGGACATCGGACGTAATGCGTTCCTGGCCATGCATTTCGGCGTTGGCACATGTCGCGAGTATGCGGCGCTGGCGTTCAGCCTGCTTTGGAACGACCCGCGGATGAGGGGCGTGCCACTCACCTATGTCATGCACCAAATGGACCACGGATTCGTCCTCGTCGGTCCGCCCGGACACCCGAACACGCTCGTGGTCGATGCGTGGCCCTGGCGGCCGACCTCCACCACTGTCAGCCACTACTTTCTTGACATGAGTGAAATCGGGTTCCGATTCACGGCCACCCCTGACGGACGCGATCTCCTCGAGCTCGGGCGTGACAATGTCCATCTCCACCTTCTTCCGTCGCTTCCTCCGCTCCGACCGAGACCGGCTCCGCTGCAAAGCTTCAGATGGGATGACGGCTATTGGGACACCTTGCACTCGTATCGCGATGACCTGGGCACCGCCAACAGCGACAGCGAGGGCGAAGGATCAGCCGAATCTCGTTGAGCGGACGCCCGCGCGCCGGAACTAGGGCGTGGTCGGCGTGGGATAGATGCGGTAGCCGCCCACCAGCGCGGGGGTGGTCGTGGGCATTCGCCGGGCCAGCTCCGCGTCCAGGGCGGAACCGGCGGGCGCCACCACCGCCTGCGCCTGGGCCTTCCAGTGGGACTGGTACCGGTTGAAGCCCCGTTCGAGCCGGTCGTCGACCACCCCGCAGACGGTCTGCTCCGCGCTGAGGTAGCTGATCCAGTTGCAGGTCCAGTACTCGCCCTGCACGTACGTGTAGCCCGACTCCCGCAGGGCCGCCACGACCTGCTGCTGCCCCCGGCCCGCCGACTCGTAACCGGGCGCCTGCCCGGCCAGGGTCACCGACGCCGCGAGCATGGTGAGCGCGAGCGCGCCGACGGGCAGCGCCGCGGGCACCGCCCACCCGGTCCGGGCACGCACGACGCGCCACAGCGGCCACAGCGCCGCGGGCAGCGCGATCCCCAGCAACGCCAGGTAGCGGGCGCTCTCGATCGGAGTGTCGGCCGCCGCCGGGCTGCGCACGTAGCTCAGCAGGCTGAGCAGCCCGCCCGCCGCGAGCACGAGCCGCAGCAGTTCCTGGGCCCGCTCGTCGCCGTCGTCACCGGTGCGGCGCAGCCGCCGCAGCCCGCGTACCGCCAGCACGATCGCCGCCACCAGCAGCGCGACCACGACCGGCCCCCACCACAGCGACCAGCCCTCGCAGCGGCTCGGCGCGCACAGGCCCATGCCCATCGGCAGGCCGAACCAGGCTCCGCCGACGATGCGGTCGAACAGCGACGCGCCGCTGCCCGCCCCGTTCAGGCCGAGGAACACGGCGACGGAGTTGTTCTCGATACCCGCCGTGAAGTTGTCGATCAGCAGTGGCAGCGACCCCACCAGGGCACCGGCGAGCACCACCGCGCCCAGCCGCCGGGTGAGCACCCGGGCAGCCAGCAGCGCGGCGAGGGCCCCGACCAGGTACGGGGCCGGCAGCCAGTGATTCCAGACGATCAGCCCGAACGTCAGCCCCCAGCCGGCGTACGCCCACGGGGAGGTCAGGCGGCGGGTCATCAGCCCGTAGGTGAGCAGCAGCAGTCCCGCCACCATCGGCGCGGATTCCGGATAGCCACCGCCGGCGATCAGCTGGTTCTTCACGACGCGGTCGGAGCCGAAGGCGAGCAGCCCCACGACGACGGCGGCCAGGCCGGGCGAGAACAGGCGGCGGACCAGGACGAACATCAGCGCCAGGAAGGACGCGAACAGCAGGATGTTCGGTATGCGCAGCGCGGTGACCGACGGCCCGGACAGCGCGACCAGCGGAGCCGCCAGGTACGCCTCGATGGTGCCCATGTAGTGCTGGCCGTAGAAGTAGATCGGCAGGTCGCGGCCCTCGCCGATGTGCAGCGCGGCGAGTCCCATGGTCGCCTCGTCGCTGTTGGTGTTCGGCGTCGAGTGGGCCGTGAGCCAGATCCGCCAGCCGACCCCGAGCGCGCCGACGAGCACGGCCGCAACGGTGTACCGGTCGAGGCGAGAAAGGCGCGGTGAACCGAGGCGAGCGCCGCTCCCCGTCAAGAATTCCTCCCCCGAATTGACCGGCCACCGGGTGTGCGCGCGGCAACGACCCGAGCTGACCAAACAATCAGCAGATGCAACCAGTCCGGCCGGTTGCTGTCAACTCTGCCTGATTGACCGGATCGGATCGGTGGGGCGTCGGCGGGCGGCGTGGCCTGGATGAACGGCGGCGGGCGCTGACATACCGGGCCCGCGGTGACTACGGTGATCAGTGCTCCGATCCGCCCCGACGCCGGCGCGCCCATCCGGCCGTGTCGGCGCGATACCGCAACCCGCCGAGATCCGAGGACCGAAGTTGCGCATCAGACACCTCTGGCCGCCGGCCACCCGGTCCGCGGGTACCCGCGGGGGCGGCCCGGCCGACGACGGCGTCGACCCGTCCGGGCACGACCGCGCCGCGGGCGGCCCGGTTCGCGGCCGAGGGCGCGGTGTCGTCGCCCGCGTGGTGACCGCGGTGGCCGGTCTGGCCGTGCTGCTGCTGTTCGTCGCGCCGAATGAGGCCGACCGGCTCACCGACCCCGCGGCGTACCTGCGTATCCCGGTGGACGGCCTGCTCGGCGTGCTCATCGTGATCCTGACCCCGGGCAAGGCCAGGCGCGCCGTCGCGCTGGTCGTCGGGGCCGTGCTCGGCCTGCTGGGCATCCTGAAGCTGGTCGGGCTCGGGTTCTCGTACTTCCTCGATCGGCCCTTCGACCCGATGGCCGACGGCCCGTTCCTCGCCGCGGCGGCCGACTACCTGCGGCAGTCGGCGGGCGACGCCACCGCGAACGCGGCCGTGGCGGCCGCCGTGCTGATCGGCGTCGTCGTGCTCGCCGTCATGGCGGTGTCGTTCGGGCGGCTGGCCGCGGTCGCGGCCCGGCGGCGGCGTGCCGCAGCCGCCACGGTGAGCGTGCTCGCCGTGGCGGGGCTGGTCGTCGGGGCGGCGGGCGTGCAGCTCGTGCCCGGCGTGCCGGTCGCGTCCCGGGACCTCTACGACCGGGTGCGCCAGGCGCAGGCGGGGGTGCAGGACGCGCAGACGTTCGCCGGGCTGGTCGCCACGGACGCGTTCCGCTACCTGCCCGGCGAGGACCTGCTGTCCGCGCTGCGCGGCAAGGACGTCGTGATCGCGTTCGTCGAGAGCTACGGGCGGGTCGCCCTCGATCAGCCGGACCTGGCCGTGCCGACGGCCGGGCTGCTCGACGACGCGGCGGGCAGGCTGCGCGCCGCCGGGTACACCTCGCGCAGCGCCTGGCTGACCTCGCCCACCACCAGCGGCGGGAGCTGGCTGGCCCAGTCCACCCTGCTGTCCGGCCTGTGGATCAACAATCAGCAGCGTTACCAGGCGTTCCTGGACAGCGACCGGTTCACCCTGCCCGGCGCCTTCGGGCGGGCCGGCTGGCGTACGACCTCGCTCATGCCCGCCACCACCGAACCCTGGCCCGAAGGCGCGGCGCTGTACGGCTACGACCGGCTGTACGCCCGCCCCGACCTCGGCTACCGGGGCCCGGCCTTCGGCTACTCCGTCGTCCCGGACCAGTACACGCTGTCGGTCTTCCAGCAGCGCGAACGCACCGGCGCGCCGGTCATGGCGGCGATCCCGCTCATCTCCAGCCACTCGCCGTGGCGACCCGTCCCCGAGCTGCGCAGCTGGGACGGCATCGGCGACGGCGGTGTTTTCACCGTCGCGGCGCAGGCCGACGCCGGAGCACGCGCGGCCTACCGCGACGCGGTCGGCTACTCCCTGCGCGCGCTGATCTCCTATGTCGAGACCTACGGCGGCGACGACCTCGTACTGGTCTTCCTCGGCGACCACCAGCCCGGCCCCGAGGTCATCGGGCAGGACACCAACCGCGACGTGCCGATCACGATCCTCGCCCGCGACCGCGCCGTCATGGACCGCACATCCGCCTGGGGCTGGCAGGACGGGCTCAGACCGGACCCCTCCGCACCTGTCTGGCGGATGGACGCCTTCCGCGACCGTTTCCTGACCGCCTTCGGCCCGGCCGAGCACCGCTGACCGGCAGACCACACCCCGACCGGCGGCACCGCATTCCCGCAGCTGCCGACGCGGCACGCCGCCACGGCAGATGGGAAGGGCACCTTCTACACGGACGTCCGTTATGAAGGTGCCCTTCCTTCGTTCGGGCGGGTGGGGGAGGGCGGGGTCGGCAGGGAGATGGTGAAGGTGGTGCCGTGGCCGGGCTCGCTGACCAGCCCGATCGTGCCGCCGTGGTCGGCGGTGATCTGACGGGCGATGGTCAGGCCCAGGCCGCTGCCGCCGGTGGCCCTGGTCCGTGCCCGGTCGGCGCGCCAGAACCGGTGGAACACGCGCTGCTGGTCCGCGACGGGGATGCCGGAACCGCGGTCGGTGACCCGCACCTGCACGGCATGCCCGAGCCGCAGCCCGGACAGGGTGACCGTGGCGCCCGCCGGGGAGTGCCGGACCGCGTTGGTGACCAGGTTGCCGACCGCCTGCCGGAGCCGGCCCGCGTCGGCGTGCACGACCAGCCCGGGCTGCGCGGTAACGGCCAGCTCGACGGCGACGGCCGCGGCCGCCGCCTGATGCGCCGCCCGGCAGCTGTCCAGCAACTCGCCGACGTCGACCGCCGCCCGCTGGTACTCCAGCGCCCCCGCCTCGGCCAGCGCCAGGGTCTGCAGGTCGTCGATGATGCGCTGCTGCAGCAGGGTCTCCTCGTGCAGCGAGCCGAACAGCGTCGCGTCGGCGCTGACCAGGCCGTCCTCCAGCGCCTCCAGGTAGGCGCGGACGTTGGCCAGCGGGGTGCGCAGCTCGTGGGCGATGTCGGCGATCATCCGCCGTTGCTGCTCCTCGGCGCGCTGCACCGAATCGGCCATCCCGTTGAACGTGGCCGCGAGCTGCGCCAGCTCGTCGCCGCCGTCGACGCTGACGCGCTGGTCCAGGGAGCCTTCGCCGAAGCGGCGGGTGGCGACCGTCAGGCGCTGGATGGGGCGCAGCACGTGGCGGCTCAGCAGCAGGGAGCCGAGCACGATGGGCACGGCGACGACGCTGAACGCCAGGATGATCGGGGTGGTGTCGATGCCGTCCTCGGAGCTGACGGCCAGCCGCAGCGGCTCCGGCCCGACGATCGAGATACGGGACAGGAACACCTCACGCAGGCAGGTCCGCAGGTGCTGGGCCGGGTCGGGTTCCCTGGTCGGGACGGCGACGGGGGTCTTGCCGGGCGGGCCCGGCTCGGCGGTCGAGTCGAAGCAGCGGCCGACCTCCTCGGTGTCGCGGGTGATCGAGCGCGGTTGGCTGGCGGTTCCCGTCCGGCAGTCGGCGACCGTGTCGGGTGGGGCCGTGTTGTGCGTGATGAGCGGCAGCCCGTACTGGGTCGTGACGGCCAGCGCCTGCACGCCCGCGCGGGACAGGCAGGCGGCGAACCGGATCTCCCGCCGGTACTGCTCGATCGCCAGCAGCGTGATCTCCCGCTCCTTGCCCGACTCTCGGGGCAGGTCGAGCTGGGCGCGGGCGTCGATCGGGAAGGTCAGTTTCGTCATCGGGGTCACGGGCTGCCCGTCGAGCAGAGCGGTGTCGACGACGCCGACCGAGCCGTCCTGGGTGTCGAGCCTGATGCGCCGTCCGGTCCGGTGGGCGATGCCGGCCGCGACCTCGGCGACGCCCTCCCAGGTGCCGTGGTTGCGGCCGTACTGGGTGACCTCTTCGGCGATCTGCCGCATGACTCGCTGCTGGGCTTCCGCCGACGCGGTCACCGCGTTCTCGGCGAGGGTGAACGTGAGGTAGGTGCTGGCTCCGGTGGCGAGCAGCACGACGATGGCCACCAGGGCGAACACCCTGGTCCGGAACGTCATGCGCCCGGCTGCGGCATGCGGTAGCCGCGGCCGTAGACCGTCTGCACGTACCGGGGCTCGCCCGGGTCGTCCTCGATCTTGCGGCGCAGGTTGACGACGTGCACGTCGACGGTGCGCTCCAGGACGTCCTGGTCGAAGCCGAACGCGCGGTCGATGATCTGCGCCCGGGTGAAGGCGCGCCCGGGTTCGGCCGCCAGCACCTCCAGGATGCCGAACTCCTTGGCGGTCAGCGCCACCGCTCGCCCGCCGACGCGCACCTCGAAGCTGTCGGCGTCGACGACGAGGTCGCCGACGACGACGGGCCCCCGGGTGCCGGTGGCGGCCCCGCCGGAGCGGCGCAGCAGTGCGCGTACCCGGGCGACGAGCTGGCGGGGGCTGTACGGCTTGGTGATGTAGTCGTCGGCGCCGAGGTCGAGGCCGAGCAGGATGTCGTTCTCGGTGCTGCGCGCGGTCAGCAGGATGATCGGCACCGCCGACTCGCGGCGCAGGATGTGGCACACGTCCAGGCCGTCGACCTCCGGCATCATCACGTCGAGCACGACCAGGTCCGGGTTGCGGGCCCGGCACTGGTCGAGCGCGGCACGGCCGTCGGCGACCGCCAGCACGCTGTGCCCTTCGTGCTCCAGGTACATGCGAAGCACCTGTACGAGCTTCGGGTCGTCATCGGCGACCAGGATCCGGGCTGCCACGTGTCACCTCCTGCGCGTCGTATCGCTGCGCGGATTGTGCCTCAGCAGATGTGAACAACCTGTTAGCAAATTGTGGGAGTCGCTGCCTCGAATGCGGCCGTGTGTCATTGCCAACCTACTGACCTGGGCAACATCGTTCACTAATCGCCTCTTAATAAGGCCTTAATAAGTGGCCTAATACGTTGCGCTGCATTGTCGGCAGCAGCGGAAGAGGTTCTTTCGATGGACAGGTTCGGGAACGCCTCGGCAGTGGGCGGACGTGGGTGGCGCACCGCGGTCGAGGGGGTGGCGGCGTGACCTCCGTGCTGCTGGTCGGCTGGCGTCCGAAGGCCATCGCCGCGCTGCGCCGGCTCGGCGCCGAGGTCACCTGCGCCCTGCGGCCCGGCGACGACGACCACGCGACAACCGGGCAGCGGCCGCACCGGGCGGTGCGGGTCGCCGACCCGGCCGGCGCGGAGTCGGTCCTGGCCGGCCTGGCCCGCCAGGGCCTGCGGCCCGGCGACTTCGACGTGGTATGCAGCCAGCAGGAGTTCACGATGGTGACGGCGGCCGCGATCGGCGGCGACCGGTCCTGGATGCCCCTGTCCACGGCCATGAACCTGCGGGACAAGCAGCTGCAGAAGCTGCGCATCCGGCAGGCGGGCCTGCGTGTCGCCGACTGCTGGCCGGTCGACGACATCCGCGACCTGCGGGTGCCCGCATACCCCAGCGTGCTCAAGCCGCTGGCGGGCGCGGGCGCGCGCGACACCGTCGTGCTGGGCGGCCCCGCGGCCGCCGACCTGGCCCGCGAGCGCCTGCTGGAGGCCCGCAAGCGGGGGCCGTGGCTGCTGGAGCGGTTCATGCCCGGCCACGAGCACGCCATCGACGGCGTCGTGCGCGACGGCCGGCTGCGCCACCTCGGCATCTCGCGCTACCAGAGCAACCTGATCCAGATGGCCGACGGCGCGCACATGCTGTACGTGGCGCAGGACCGCGACGAGCACCCCGAGCTGTACCGGCAGGGCGCGGAGCTGGCCGAGGCGGCGATGCACGCCCTCGGGCACACCGACGGTGTCTTCCACATGGAGGCGTTCCTCGACGAGGACGGCTTCATCTTCAGCGAGTGCGGCGGCCGGATCTGCGGCGGCAAGGCCGACGTGATGGCCGAGCTGAAGTTCGGCATCGACCTGCACGACGAGTGGGCACGGGCGGTGCTGCGCGTGCCCGCCGGCCGGCAGCGGCCCGGCCGGGCGGGCAGCTACGCCCACGGCTGGATGCCGTTGCCCGCGGGCCGGCTGGTGTCGGCCCCCGACCGGGAGCAGATCGCCGCCCGGCCCGGGGTGCGCGAGGCCCACGTCTGGCTCTCCCCGGGCGACCGGGTGGTCGACCCGCGCACGTCCTCCGGCGCCGGGCTGGGCACCGTGCTGATCGAGGGCGACACCGCCGCCGCCGTCGAGCGCGACTTCGCCGACCTGGTGACGTGGGTGCAGCGCGAGTCGAAGGTCGACCAGGACGGGTGACTCCGGTCCTGGGACGGCCGAACGGGGCAGGCGGTCGGTGCCGGGCATGAGGAACGGCGGCATGGCGCAGGGCCCGTGGCCCCGCCGACCGGGGCCACGGGTGCAAGGTCAGGCGGCGGCGCGGCGCAGCTCGCGGACCGGGCGCACGGCCAGCAGGACGACGCAGCCCAGCACGCCGACCAGGGCGGACACGCCGAGCACCTGGTCGGCGCCGATGAGCACGGCCGCGGGCGCGGCGAGCACCTGGCCGATCGGGATGCCGGCGGTCGAGCCGGCGATCTCGTAGGCCGACACCCGGTTGAGCACGTCGCCGGGCACCTGGGTCTGCACGCTGGTGGCCCACATGACCGACCAGAACGCCCAGGCCGCGCCGCCGACCGCGTGCGCCGCGAGCAGCAGCCCGAGCGGCGCGTGCACGGACACCGACAGCGGGATCAGCGCGAATCCGAACATGGCCAGGCCGCCCGCGGCCAGCGGCCGGGCCGGGCGTACCCGCATCGCGAGCAGGCCGCCGAACACGGTGCCGCCGCCCATCGCCGACATGGCCCAGCCGTACGCGTTCTCGCCCAGGTATTCGGTGATCACGCCGGAGCTGAGCGGGATGTTCGGCCCGAACAGGGTCACCCCGAACACCACCCAGATCAGGATCACGCTCCACATCCAGCTGCGGGTGCGGAACTCGTGCCAGCCCTCGCGCAGGTCGCGGCGGATCGTGACGTCGGCGCGCGGGGCGCGGGCGACCGGTGGCAGCCGCAGGGCGAGCAGGCACAGGGCGCTGACGGCGAAGGTGGCGGCGTTGATCGCGTACACGGTGCCGGGTCCGGTGAGCACGACGAGTGTCGCCGACAGGGCGGGGCCGAGCAGTTGCGCCCCTGCGTCGGCGACCCGCAGGGCTCCGTTGGCGCGCTGCACGTCGGCGGCCACCCGCGGCACCATGCCGGCGACGCCGGGCTGGAACATGGCGGTGGCCGCGCCGGCCAGCGCCGACATCGTGATCAGAAGCCAGAGCGGGGCGTCGCCGGTGATCAGGGCGACGGCGACGACGGACTGGGTGAGCATGCGCACCACGTCCGCGCCGATCATCAGGCGGCGGGCGCCGAAGCGGTCGGCGAACACGCCGCCGAACAGGATGAGTGCGATCAGCGGGGTCATCCACGAGGCGAGCACCAGCCCGACGCCCGAGTCGCCGTGGCCGGCGGAGCGCACCGCCAGTGCCACGGCGACGGGCAGCATGCCGTCGCCGAGCAGGGCGACGGCGCGGGCGACGAAGTAGAGGCTGAAATCACGGGTCCACATGCGGCCCGTGCCCGGTGGCACGACTGTCATGCTGATCATGAACCAAAAACTGTTAAGACTCCTTCCCGATCAGCCGGAAAATCTTGGAATCCTGCTCCAGCGGAAGCGAACGAACGCGATTCCACCCCGCGCGCGACTGCCCGCAGCCGAGGCCGGACCCGCTCGAACGACTGTGGACGGCTCAGCGGTGCGGGCAAGTTCGCACCGCTGAGCCGACGTCCTGGCCCTCGCGACGAGAGCGACCCGGGAGGAGGCGTGGATCATCGGGTCGGTTGCCCGGACAGGGCAGACGCCGTTCCCCCGGCGCCGGGTCCCCCAGGGACCTATACATGTCTACGGGCTGTACGTCCCGCCGGTTCACCTGGTTGCCGCTGTGCCGCGAGCCGGTGGTTGGACGCGAGCGCGGGAACGGCTTTCGAACTCGCGTTCGCGCGAGACTGTGCCTGCCGCCGATCTTGGTTGCCGATCGCAGCCGTGGCACCGGTCGGAACACGTCGGACCCGCAGAGTTTCGAAGTTCGGTTGAACTGCGCCGCCTCGAAACTCGTACACACTCCTGTGGCCTGTGAGTCTGCTCCCTCAGCCGGCCGATGTGCTGTGTTGGACCAAGCCGAGGTATCTGCCCACGTCTGTGTGAGGGTGCGCGGTCAGGCGGGCTCAGCCGTCGCTCCTGCCACAGGGCACCTGCCTGGATCGAACCCCGCGGCGTGGACGGAAGCCGAACCCGGGTCTGGTG
Source organism: Catellatospora coxensis (assembly GCF_016862635.1). Taxonomy (GTDB): domain Bacteria; phylum Actinomycetota; class Actinomycetes; order Mycobacteriales; family Micromonosporaceae; genus Catellatospora; species Catellatospora coxensis. Next base: position 20,612 of record NZ_BONI01000116.1, read on the forward strand.
AATCGGCTCGCGGGTCTGATCCTGCCCGAGCTATGGCTGCCGCTGCCGTTCTGAGCCCGGGGTGAGCCGTGGATGAGGACATTCCGGAGTGGATGCGCCGGTTCTTCCTGGTGGTGACGGGTGAGTCGTGGCCGCAGGCGGTTGCGCGGCTGTTGTGGGCGCTGGGCCGGTTGTGGGCGAAGTTCGAGCAGCTCCTGGCCGCGGTCGAGGAGGAGCTCGCCGCGATCGAGGATGAGGTCGGTGGCGCGGGATGGAAGGGCGAGACCGCCGAGGCGGTGCGGGCGCGGTTTGCGCAGTTGATCGACGGCGGTGGGTTGCGGAAGCTGGTCGAAGCGGCGGGCAAGGTGTCGCGGTTCGTCGACGACGCGGGCACGAAT
>NZ_BONI01000117.1 GCF_016862635.1 Catellatospora coxensis
CCGGGGACCCCGCCGGGTCCCCGGCCGCGCCGGCACTCCCGCATGATCGTCTGGTAACGTCACCGCTCACGCGACCGACCCGAGGAGGTGAGACCCATCAACGCGACAGCAGGCTGGGTGCTCCCCCTACGCAAGGCAGCGCGGTCCATCTGACGTCGGTGGCCGCCGGAGCGCCCGTGAGGCGTCCCCGAAAGGCGAACCACCCATGACGACCTACTTCGGCTCCGACGGAGCCACACTGCACTACGACGAGCTGAACCCCGCCGGCGGCGGCCGTACGCCGGTCGTGGCGCTCGCCGGCGGCGCGGCGCTGCATCCGCGATACCTGGGCGACCTGGCCGGACTCGGCGAGGTTCGGCCCCTGATCGTGCCCCACCTGCGCGGCGTGGGACGCTCCCCGCTGCCCGAGTTCGTGCCGACCGCGTCGTACTGGCGGCAGGCCGAGGACCTCGAACAGCTGCGAGCCCACCTGGGCCTGGACCGGCTGCTGCTGCTCGGCCACTCGGCGGGCACCCGGCTCGCGATCAGCTACGCGGCGCGCTTCCCCGACCGGCTCGCCGGGCTGGTGCTCATCACCCCGCCCGCCGGCTACCTGGTGGACGAGCCCTCCGACACCCCGGCGCTGATCGACGCACGACGCGGCGACCCGGCCTTCGACGCCGCCGTCGCGGCCTGGTCCGCCGGACCCGGCAGCACCGACGACGCCGCGTTCAACGCGTGGTACCGGCAGGCGGCCCCGCTCGCCTACGCGGCGTGGGGCGAGCGCGAGCAGGCCCACGCGGCGACCGCCTGGTACAGCTACGCGGCGAACCGCGCCTACTTCAGCGTCGACCCGCCCGCGGACCTCGCCGAGCTGCTGGGCAAGGTCACCGCGCCCGTGCTGGTCGTCGCGGGCGCGCAGGACTGCAGCGCCGGGCTGGCTCCGGTGCGGGCCCTGTCCGGGCTCTTCCCGTCGGCCGAGTTCGCCGCGATCGACCGGTGCGGACACCACCCCTGGGTGGAGCAGCCCGCCGCGTTCCGCGCCACCGTCGACCGCTTCCTCCGCCGTTGGTGAAAAGGAAGGGCGGCTTCACATCGCTATGCGATGTGAAGCCGCCCTTCCCGGCAGCTCAGCTGACGGGGTTCCAGCCGTCGGCGCCGGCCAGGTACGCCTGGGCGGTGAACTGCGGGGCGTCCGCGTCGGCCAGCTGCGGCCGGTCGGCGGTGACGGTGGAGCCGGGACCGGTGTTGCGGTACTCGAAGAAGCGCGCGTCCCGCCACGAGAAGCCGGACATGTCCGTCCACGGGGCGTCCTTGACGTGCGCGCCCAGCACCGAGTCGCGGAAGAGCACCTGCGCGACGGCGTTGACGTCGCCGCTGGGGTGCCACGGCCGGCCGAGGTGCACGCTCTGCGCGGCGACGTCGGACGGCGCGGTCAGCGTGCACCGGGTGAACAGGTAGCCGTACGGGTTCGTGATCGTGGTCGAGGCCGCGGTGACGTACCCGTTGTTGCTCGTCGAGTTGCGGTTGAGGGAGCGGATCTCGCAGCGGTCGAACACGGCCGTGCCCCGGCCGAAGATGAAGTCGACGTCACCCTCGATGTAGCAGTTCCGGTAGTACGCCCGGCTGACCGTGGCCGCGTTGGGGGAGCTGGGCTGCAGCGTGTCCTGGTTGCCGAGGATCCGCACGTTGTCGAAGACCAGGCGGTCGCCGCGGGTGGTCACGGCGACGGCCTGCTCGGCGCTGTAGTCGTGGGCGGCCTCGTCGAAGGTGTTCGAGAAGGTGAGGTCGCGCGCGATGAAGTCGTTGCCCTCCAGCAGCACCGACGTGCTGCCGGTGGTGCCGTACGTGCCGCTGCCGTCGGGTTTGGGCGTGCCGCTGGCGTTGTCGTACGTGATCACGACGTCGGCGGCGTTGCCGGTGGCGCCGACGAACGAGACGTACGGCTTGCCGGCCGGCACGGTCACCAGCTCCCGGTACGTGCCCGGCTTGATGCTGATGGTCACCCGGCTGGTGTTGTTCACCGGCACGGCGTCGACGGCGGCCTGCACCGTGGTGTGGTGGCCGCTGCCGTCCTTGGCCACCACGATCGTCCCGGCCGGCGGCGGGCCGGCCGACGCGCTGCTCGACGGCGTGGGCGGCGGCGAGGGGGAGGCGCTGGGCGAGGGCGCGACGCTGTCGGACACGGTCACGTCGTCGAAGGAGGCGGCGGCGTAGAAGGTCGCGACGCCGATGCCGCCGGTGGCGAACTGCCCGTCGACGGCGGTCAGCGCGGTCGCGCCGTTGACCGTGCCGCGCAGGGCGGTGCCCGACACCGACAGCGACAGGGTGTACCAGGCGCCGGTGGTGACCGTGACCGAACCGGTCGCCAGCGTGGTGGACGAGCCGCCGACCAGCTTCTTCAGCTCGACGGTGTGATTGGACCGCAGGGCCAGGTAGTAGTAGCTGGTGTTCGACTGGGCCCGGGCGATGACGGCGGTGAACCGGTTGGACCCGTTGAAGGCCGTGGGCTTGATCCGGGCGGTGACCGTGTAGTCCCGCCAGGACGAGGACCCGGTCCGGGCGCGGGCGTCCGCGCTGGTGCCGGCCTGCCGCAGCACCCGGCTGCCGTCGGTGGTGACCGACCAGCTCCCGCCGGAGGAGGTCCAGCCGGACGAGTTGCCGTCCTCGAAGTCGTCGGCGTAGAGCGTGGCCGCCGCGGCGGTCGCGGTGAAGGTCAGCGTGGCCAGCGCGGTGGCCAGGGCGAGCCCGGCGGCGGCCGCGGCGGGTCGCCATCGGGCGCGGCGGGACAGGTCGGTGATGGTCATGTGTCGGCTCCACTCTGTGGGGCGTCGGCGTCCCACCGGGACACCGCACGGAACGGAAAGCGCTTTCCGACGCAACCTACGCGGCCCACATCGTGATGTCAATCGATGCCCTCGGTGGCACTGGCGAACCCGCCCTCCCGGCCGTCGCGCGTTTTCGGCCGGGTCCGGCGCGACGGCCCGGGAGGCTTTCCCGGCGGCGGGTCGCGACCTGCGGAACCGCCGCCGGTGATCTCTCCCGCAGAATGGCCGGTGCTGCTGTCAGGGCGCTTTGGGCAGGGCGTATCGTCCAGCACGGTGGCCGATCATCGTTGCGGCGCACCGGTCGACATGGAGGTGTCGGTGACCGAGTCGGTGGCGCGCAACGCGCCGGAGAGCGCCCTTCCGGCAGGGCTGGCGGTGAGCCACCAGACGGCCCTGGACATCATGGGCATCGCGATCGTGTGCTACTCCGTCCTCATCGAGCAGGAGGAGGTCCGGCCGTCGCCCGACCTTCAGCGCGTGTCCCAATGGGAGCGTGACCTCGAGGCCGTCGCCGAGCTGCGGCGCACCCTGGACGCGCGGGACACCGAACGGGTGCGGCGCCTCGCGGACGAGTACGCCGTCCTGGTCCGCCGCCTCGACCGGATGATCGACGACAACTGACCCACCCGAGACCGCTCGACCTGCCCGGCAACCGTGCGTATCTCGACCCCACTCGAGCCCACCTGCCCGGCAAGTCAAACGATCTTGCCGCCCCGCCCCGCCCCGCCCCGCCCCGCCCCGCCCCGCCGGTCGCCCTTGCCGCACACCCACCGCCGCATGATCGCGACGATCTTGCGCGAACTGTGGGTGTTTAGCCCTTTATGAGCGTGCCGTACCCACAGTTCGCGCAAGATCGTCGGCTCGGGGGTGGGGCGGGGTGGGGCATTCCCGGTGGGGGCGGGGTGTGGGGGAAATCTGAGTAAAGCGTGGATTACTCAGATTTCCCGGTTTGTTCGGTTAGGCTGGCGGCTCGTGTGATCTCAGCCCACGACGTGCCTTGGGAGGGCGATGTGACGCCGCTGACCGCGGGCGGTCTGCCCCTGATCCGACGTCCGGCAATGGTGCCGGCCGTGTTGACGCTGACCGGAGCCGTGCTGGCGGCCGTGACGCTTGCGCAGGTCCCGCTCGCCATGGACAAGGTGCCGTTCTGGGTGATGTCGTTCCTGGCGCTGGCCGCCGCGGCCGTCACCTACCTGCCCGCCTCCGGCAGATCCACCGGCGCGGTGATCAGCCCGTCGCTCGTCTTCACCTTCGCGATCCTGCTGTGCTGGGATCTCGGGCCGGCGATCGTGGTGCAGGCGCTGGCCGTGGCCGTGATCGCGATCCGCGCCCGGCAGCCGTGGCGCGACGCGGTGCTCAGCGCCGCCCGGTACGCCGTCGCGTTCGGCGCCGCGTACCTGGTGCTGCTCGTCGGCGAGCCCGACCCGTTCCACACCGTGGCGCTGGCCGACCTGGTCGACGACACCGTGGCCGTGGCCGCCGCCGCGCTGGTCTTCGTGGGCGTGTACGGCTGGTCGGTCGTCGTCACCCAGCGCCGCGGGCAGTCCGCCGGCCGCGCCAAGCCGCAGGAGAGCCTGCGCGAACGGCTGACGAACATGCGCGACCCGGCCGTGCACCTGGCCGCGCTGACCATGCTGAGCCCGGTGCTCGCCGTCACCGGCCACGTCAGCCTCGGCTTCGTGCCCCTGGTCATCATGCCGCTGTACGCCGTCGAGCGCATGGCGCGCCTGTCCACCGAACGGCAGCGGGCCGCGCTCACCGACCCGCTCACCGGCCTGGGCAACCGGGCCAGCCTGCAGTCGGCGTACACCGAGGCGCTGGCCGAGCCGATGCGCCGCGGGCAGGGTCCGACCCTGCTCCTGCTCGACCTGGACGGCTTCAAGTACGTCAACGACTCGCTGGGCCACGAGACCGGTGACCAGCTGCTCACCGCCGTCGCCGGGCGGCTGCGCGGCGGGCTGCCGGCCGGGGCGCTGGTCGCCCGGCTCGGCGGCGACGAGTTCGGGGTGCTGCTCGACGAGGGCGACGCCGACCGGGCGCTGCTGGCCGCCCGGCGCATCAGCGCCGCCGTCAACGGCCCGGTCCGGCTCAGCGGCCTGGAGGTCGAGGTCACGGCCGCGGTCGGGGTCGCCGTCAGCCCGCAGCACGGCCAGGACTTCGCCACCCTGATGCGCCACGCCGACATCGCGATGTACGAGGCCAAGCGCGACAACGTCTGCGTGGCCCTCTACCGCCCCGGCACCGACCGGCACCCGCAGCGGCTGGCCCTGCTCGACCAGGTACGCCACGCGATCGTGACCGAGGACCGCGAGCGCATCGCCGTGCACTACCAGCCGCAGGCCGACCTGGCCACCGGGCGGATCGTCGGCGTCGAGGCGCTGCTGCGCTGGACCGACCCGACCGGCCGCCCCGTCTCGCCCGCCACGGTCATCTCGGTGGTGGAACACACACCGGTGATGCACCAGCTCACCGACCGGATCATCGACGACGCCGTGGCGCAGGCCGGGCGCTGGCGGTCAGCCGGGCTCGACCTGCGCACCTCGGTCAACGTCAGCATCCGCGACCTGTTCCGCGACGACCTGGTCGAGCGGCTGCGCGACCGGCTGAACGAGCACCGCGTGCCCGCTCGCATGGTGCAGCTGGAGATCACCGAGAGCGCGCTGATGGCCGACCCGGCCCGGGCCATGCGCACCATCGCGCAGCTGCGCGACCTGGGCGTCGGTCTGGCGCTGGACGACTTCGGCACCGGTTTCTCGTCGCTGCAGCACCTGCGGATGATCCCGCTCGACGAGATCAAGATCGACCGGTCGTTCGTCTCGGGCATGACCTCCGACCAGCACGACAGCGCGATCGTGTCATCGGTCATCGCGCTGGCCGGCACGCTGGGGCTGCGTACCGTCGCCGAGGGCATCGAGGACACGCAGACCCGGCGGCAGCTGCGCGCGGCGGGCTGCTCGCTGATGCAGGGCTACCTGCTGTCGCCGGCGGTGCCGGCCGAGCGCATCCCGGCGCTGGTCGCCGACGCCGCGGCCAGGTCCGTGGCGCCGCCGGCCGAGGTCGCCGCCCAGCACGAACTCGAACTGCCGACGACGCCCGCGCCCGCGCTCTACCCGGAGCAGGCCGGCGCACGCTGGTGACGCTCCCGTGACCGGGGCCCGGTGCGGGTCGGCGGGGCTGATCAGAAGCTGCTGAGCAGCTTCACGAAAGCCTCGTCGATCTTCGCCGGGTCCCTGGCGTCGAACGCCTTGCCGCCCGTGGCGGCGGCGATCTTCTGCAGCGACACCAGGTCCGAGGCCTTGTCGAAGGCGATGCAGAAGACCTTCACCGGCCGGTCGGGGTCGAGTTCGATGTCGCGCAGCAGCTTGGCCAGGTCGTTGTCCTGGGGATACTCGTTCTCGCCGTCGGTCAGCACGACCACCGCGTTGATCCGGGTGCGGTTGTAGTTGTCCAGCATGTGCCGCTGCGCGGCCCGCACGGTCGTGTACAGCGCGGTGCCGCCGCCGGAGCGCACCGCGTCCAGCTTCGCGCCGAAGCCGCGGTCGTCCAGCCGGGACAGCGGCAGCTGCTCGCGGTAGGGCAGCCTGCCGCCGTCGAGCTTGGACGAGAACGCCCACAGCCCCACCCGGTCCTCGCTGTTGAGCAGCTCGATGCCCTTCTTGGCGGCGGCTGTCGCGTACGCGAGCCGGGTCTGCGAGTTGCCGACCTTGTTCGACGTCATCGAGCCGGACACGTCGACCGCCATCAGGATGTTGGCCTTCTTGCGCAGCGTCGCCCAGCCCGCCTTGATGCCCTGCACCACCTCCGGCGACGGCGGCTCGAACAGGGTGCCTGCGGCCTTGTTGCCGCCCACCACCTTGACCAGGTCGTCGGAGGCGGCCCGCTCGTGGTCGCGGAACCCGATCGCGGCGAAGTCCCGCTGCTGCCGGTCGTCCTGCAGGAACGCCAGGAAGTCCGCGGCGGCGGCCCGCTGCGCGACGTCGGCCTGCGGCAGGACCACGTACGGGTGGTCCAGGTTGAAGGTGCCCTCCTTCGGGTACATCGCCACCAGCGGCTCGTTCGGCGCGCGCCCGCCGCTCAGCTCGCCCTTGTTGTAGAGGTAGACCAGCTCCTCCTGGGTGACGATCGCGCTGAGGTCGGAGGCGGCGTTCCCGGCCAGGTCGGCCTCGGCGAGCCCGCGCAGCAGGTCGACCACGTCGTCGCTGTAGTGCGAGACGTTCGCCTCGATCTGGCGGACGAACCGGGTCACCTTCGGGTCGCGCAGGTCGGCGGTGGTGAGGTCGCTGGAGGTGTTGGTCGCGGCGTAGTACGTCGCGATGGTCGCGGCCAGGCCCGAGGTGGACAGGTTCGGGTTGTCCTTGCCGAAGGTGAACCGCTTCCACTCCGGCTTGCCGAACGACGCCCAGCCCTGCTCGCCGGACATGCCGAGGATGTCGCCCCAGCCCAGCGGGCCCTGCTGCTGCAGGTAACGCGCCTTGGCCGCGGGCATCGCGATCACCAGCGGGCTGTTGGCGATCGACTCGTACTCCCCGCCGGTCTGCACCTGGTGCCCGGCGGCCTGGTCGAGCAGCTGCAACTGGCCGGTCCACAGCGTCGACGTCGGCAGCCACACCTGCGGGCGCGGGCTGCCGGTGCCGGACAGCGCGCCCCAGTCCCCGGCCAGCGCCTGCATGGCCTGCCCGGAGGTGAGGCCGGTGACGGCGACGTCGGCGCAGCGGTCACCGAATCGCCGCCTGCTGCCGTTGTACCGCTCGGCGAGGTCCTTGACGAGCTCGCTCTTCTCGGTAGAGGAGACGACGTCGAGCACCACGCAGCCGCTGCGGTCCCCGGCGACCGTGGACACGTACGTGTAGGAGCCCGCGATCAGGGCGAAGCCGACGGTCGCGGCGAAGGCGACGGGCAGCCACCGCTGGGTACGGCGCGAGGCCATGGCGTTCCTCCTGTGTGGCGGTCGGGTCAGCGGGGGTCGGGCCGGCCGTCGTCGAGCGCGACGGCGGTGAACAGCCGGACCAGGTAGACCACGGCGAAGACGCCGCCGCCGACGACCGCGCCGGTGGCGGGCTGCCCCGAGGGCACGTACCCGGCCGCGAAGCCGCCCGCGCCCAGCACCAGCGCGGTGGTGATGCCGAGCGGGTCGCCGACCTGCCGCGCCAGCCGCCGCGACCGGGAAGCCCGGACCTCGGTGGCGGGCTGCTGCCCGGCCCGGCCGCCCGCCGGCTGCGGCGTGACCGCCGAGGGCGGGGGACCGGACCTGGTGGCCGGAGGCTGCGGCACTGCCGGGAGTTGCGGCGGCATCGCGTTGGGATCGGTCGGCAGCCGCGGCGCGGTGACGGTTGGCCGGCCCAACTGCGCGGCGGCTGCGGTGACCGTAGGCGGTGACGGTGGTGCCGCGGTGTCGGTGGGCGGGGACGGGTGCGCGGCGGTCGCTGCAAGGGTCGGCGGCGCCGGCTGTCCAGCGGTCGCGGTCGGCTGCGGGGCGGTGACCGTCGGCGCGGGAGCGGCGGCGGTGGGGGAGTCCGGCCCCGGCTGGACCAGTGCGGTCGCCGCCTCGCTGCCCTCCTGGAGCGCCTCGACCAGCGGCAACGGCGCGGCCGGGGTGGCCTCGTGGCCGAGCAGGCGCATCAGCACCTGCTGCGCGGTCGGGCGGGCGTGCTGGTCCTTGGCCAGGCAGGCGACGACCAGCTCGCGCAGCGTCCCGGTCAGGTTGTCCAGGTCCGGCGGGTCGGTGAGCACCCGGGCCATCACGGTGGCCATCGAGTCGTGCCCGAACGGGCCGCGCCCGGACGAGGCGAAGCCGATGGTCGCCGCCCACCCGAAGATGTCGCATGCCGGACCGACGTCCACATTGTGGAACCGCTCCGGGGCCATGTACGGCACGGTGCCCATGACGTGGCCGGACATGGTCTCCGCGCCGAGCGCGCGGGCGATGCCGAAGTCGATGACCCGCGGGCCGTCGCCGCCGAGGATGACGTTGTCGGGTTTGAAGTCGCAGTGCACGATCCCGGCCTGGTGGATCGCGGCGAGCGCGGTCGCGGTGCCGACGGCGAGCCGGTAGAGCGCGTTGTCGGCCAGCGGCCCGTGGTCGCGCACCTGCTTGTGCAGCGTCGGCCCGGCGATGTACTCGCTGACGACGTACGGCAGCTCGGTGTCGATCTCGGCGTGCAGGATCTGCGCGGTGCAGAACGGGGTGACCCGCCGGGCGGCCGCGATCTCCTTGGCGAACTGCGCCTTGGCCCGGGGGTTGTGCTGCAGGTCGACGTTGATCGTCTTGACCGCGACGCGGCGCTCGCTGCCGTCGGCGCCGAGGTAGACGACGCCCTGGCCGCCCTTGCCGAGCCGCCCGAGCAGCCGGTACGGGCCGAGCGCGCGCGGGTCGTGGCTCGTCAGCGGGCTGACGCCGGTGACGGGGTCGTCTGCCGTGCCGGCCATCTGCCCTCCTGAAACCCGATGATCCATCAACGAGCCGCAAGGATAGCGTCGCCGATCCAGCATCCATACCCGGAGGTGAGTCGTCCTCACGGGATGGACGGCCGATCCGAATAGGAAACCAATCTTGCCTATCGACGGATTGTCAGTTAAGAATGTTTACGAACGGTTTCACCAGGCGGTCCTGGAGGGGCAGAACCCGTTCCTCGCCCCGCTATGCACGAAACCGGAGGACCCGTCGTGCCCAGAACACTGCAGACCACCGCCAGATGGTGGCTCGCCGCACTCGCCGCCCTGCTCACCGCGATCACCGCCACCGTCGTCGCCGGGCCGGGCACCGCCCAGGCCGCACCCGCGTTCAAGGTGCTCGCCTTCTACAACGGCACCTGGGACGCCGCGCACATCGACTTCGACAAGGAGGCGCTGACCTGGTTCCCGCAGGCCGCCGCCCAGAACAACTTCACCTGGGAGGCGACCACCGACTGGAGCCGGCTCAACACCGGCAACCTCGCCCAGTACAAGGTGATCATGTTCCTGGACGACGCGCCGCCGTCCGGGCAGCGGGCCGCGTTCCAGCAGTACATGCAGAACGGGGGAGCGTGGATGGGCTTCCACGTGACCGCGTTCAACACCGACCCGAACACCTGGAGCTGGTACTACAACACCTTCCTGGGCACCGGCGCGTTCGTGTCCAACACCTGGGGGCCGACCAGCGTCACCATGCGCACCGAACGCGCCCACCCGTCCACCACGCGGCTGCCCGCGACCTGGACCTCGGCGGTCAGCGAGTGGTACTCGTGGCGCAACGACCTGCGGCAGAACCCGAGCATCGACATCCTGGCCTCGATCGACCCCGGTGGCTACCCGGTCGGCACCGACCCGAACCAGACCTGGTACAGCGGCTACCACCCGCTGATCTGGACCAACCGCAACTACAGGATGCTGTACGCGAACTTCGGGCACAACGCGATGAACTACAGCACCAACACCCGGCTGTCCTCGACGTTCGCGAGCGAGGTGCAGAACCGCTGGCTGATCGACGGCCTGCTGTGGCTCGGCGGGGTGACCTCCGGTCCCAGCCCGTCGGCCTCCCCGGCGCCCTCGGCGTCGACCGGGCCGATCTCGCCGACCGCCTGGTACAGCCTGGTGAACCGCAACAGCGGCAAGTGCGTCGACGCCCGCGCCGCGGGCTCGGCCAACGGCACCGCGATCCAGCAGTACACCTGCAACAACACCACCGCGCAGCAGTATCGCTTCACGCCGACCACCGGCGCGTACACCCACGTCGACATCCGGCTCAACAGCGCCCGCTCGCTCGACGTGACCAACGTGTCCACGGCCGACAACGCGCCGATCCAGCTGTGGACCTACAGCGGCGGCCTCAACCAGCAGTGGCAGCCCGTCGCCGAGGGCGGCGGCTACTACCGCCTGGTCAACCGCAACAGCGGCAAGTGCCTCGACGTGCCCGCCGCGTCCACGGCCGACAGCGTCCAGCTCGTCCAGTACGCCTGCAACGGCACGGGCGCGCAGTCGTTCCGGCTGGTGCAGCAGCCCTAGACCTCGGGGGAGGGCGAGCGGGCCGGTGCCACACGCACCGGCCCGCTCGGTCGTCACCGGCCGGTGCGGCACCCCGCCGCGAGGCGCGCCGGGCCGCCATTAGAGTGAGCCGGCACCTGGATCGACCGCAGCGCATGCCCCCTCCCTGCGTTCAAAGGACCTCCAGCTCATGGCCCGTCGAGTGACTCTCCGCGCCCGGATGCGCTACTGGTTCGACAACACCATGTCGCGCGGCACGACCGGGCTCATCGGCTGGCTCGCCGTCGCGTCCTTCGGCCTGGTCCTGCTGGTCACCGTGGCCATCGAGATCGTCGACCCGTCGGCCATGAACGGCGATCCGCTGCGGGTGCTGTGGAGCACCTTCGTCACCGCCTTCAGCCTGTCCGCGCCGACGGAGGCCGACTGGGTCGTCCTGCCGATGTGGTTCGTGCTGGCGCTGGGTGGCATCTTCGTCGCCAGCGCGCTGATCGGTCTGCTCACCAGCGGCATCAACCGCCGCCTGGAGCAGCTGCGCAAGGGCCGCTCGGCGGTGCTCGAACGCGACCACACCGTGGTGCTCGGCTGGTCCGACCAGATCTACACGGTGATCACCGAGATGGTGGAGGCGAACGCGAGCCGCCGCAGGGCCGCCGTGGTCGTGCTCGCCGAGCAGGACAAGGTCACCATGGAGGACCGGGTCGAGCACCGCATCGGCGACACCGGCCGCACCCGGCTCATCTTCCGCACCGGCAGCCCGCTGGACCTCAAGGACCTGGAGATGGTCAACCTCAACGAGGCCCGGTCGATCATCGTGCTGGCCCCGGACGGGGCGAGCGCCGAGGACGCCGACGCGTACGTGCTCAAGACCCTGCTCGCGATCAACAAGGGGCCGGCGTTCCGGGGGCGCCCGCACCACGTCGTCGCCGCGGTGCGCGACAGCCGCAACCGGGCCGTCGCCAAGCTGGCCGGCGGGGACGCGATCGTGCTCGACGGCGACGACATCGGCGCGCGGCTGATCGTGCAGACCGCCCGGCAGTCCAAACTGTCCGTGGTCTACCACGACCTGTTCGACTTCGGCGGCGACGAGATCTACATGACCGTCGAGCCGGCCCTGGTCGGGCGGCCGTTCGCGCAGGCGCTGCTGGCATACCAGCAGTGCTGCCCGCTGGGCCTGCTGCTGGCCGACGGCAAGACCGTGCTCAACCCGCCGCCCGGCACGATGATCAGCCCTGGCGACCGGATCGTGCTGCTGGCCCGCGACGACTCGATGATCAGCCTGGCGAGCACGCCGTTCGCCGTCGACGACACCGCGATCGTGCACGGGGTGCGCGGCCCCGCCGCCCCCGAGAGCACCCTGATCCTGGGCTGGAACCGGCGCGCGGCCCGGATCGTCGAGCAGCTCGACGTGTACGTCGCCGCCGGCTCGACGGTCGACGTGGTCACCGACCGGGCCGACGCGACCCCGGCGGTGGGGCGGCTCGTGCCCCGGCTGCGCCGGCTGACGATCCGCTCCAAGGCCGGCGACACCCGTGACCGGGGCGTGCTGGAGACGCTGGACGTGGCGTCGTACCACAACGTGATCGTGCTGTCCGACGACGACCTCGACGCGCTCACCGCCGACTCGCGGGTGCTGGTGACCCTGCTGCACCTGCGCGACATCCTGGCCGGCCGCGGCCCCGGGTCGATCGTCAGCGAGATGCGCGACGACCGCGACCGGGCCCTGGCCCAGCTGACCAAGGCCGACGACTTCGTGGTCAGCGAGCAACTGGTGAGCCTGCTGATGACGCAGATCTCGGAGAACCGCCACCTGGAGTCGGTGTTCGCGGACCTGTTCGACGCCGACGGCGCGGAGATCTACATCCGCCCGGCGAGCTACTACCTGCGCGCGGGCGCGACGATCACGTTCGCGACCGTGGTCGCGTCGGCGGCCCGGCGCGGCGAGGTCGCCATCGGCTACCGGGTCAGCGACAGCGGCGACGGGCACGGTGTGGTCCTCAACCCCGACAAGAACCAGGTCATGCCGCCCGTCGACCGGGTCATCGTGCTGTCGAGCAGCTGACCGGCGCCGCGACGCGGGCAAGGGCCGCGACAGCCCGGTCGCGGCCGGAGGTGACCGGACATCGACAGATCGAAGCCGGTGACCGCATCCGCGCCTACTGTGCTCAACGTGACGGCCCCCCAGCCTTCGTACCCGACATCGCCGCAGGCAGCGTCCTCCGGACCGCCGGCCCAGCGCTCCGGTGAGGCGTCCGCGCCGGGAGGTCCCGTGTCGGGCGCCGGTCCCGCGGGCGGCTCCGGCAGCGAGGGCGCGGTCGGCCTGCCGACGATCAACCTGCCGCAGGGCGGCGGCGCGGTGCGCGGGCTCGGCGAGAAGTTCGCCGCGAACCCGGTCACCGGCACCGGCTCGCTGTCGGTGCCGCTGCACCTGAGCAAGGGCCGGGACGGTTTCGGCCCGAACCTGTCGCTGTCCTACGACTCCGGCCGCGGCAACGGCCCGTTCGGGCTCGGCTGGGGACTGTCGCTGCCGGCGGTGTCCCGGCGCACCGACAAAGGGCTGCCCCAGTACACCGACGACGACGTGTTCCTGATGACCGGCACCGAGGATTTGGTGCCCGCGCCGGATCCGGCGCCGTCGGGCGGCTACCCGGCCGGGTACACCGTCGACCGGTTCCGGCCGCGCATCGAGGGCGTGTTCAGCCGTATCGAACGCTGGCGGCGCACCGCCGACGGGGACGTGCACTGGCGCTCGATCACCCGCGACGGCATCACCACCGTGTACGGCGCCGACGCCGGCTCCCGGGTGCAGCACGACGGCCTGGTCTGGTCGTGGCTGATCAGCTCGGCGCACGACCAGCGCGGCAACGCCGTCGAGTACGAGTACCTGCCCGAGGACGGCCGCGGCGTCGACCTGAGCAGTGCCCACGAGCAGCACCGCACCGCCGCCGACCGGGCGGCGCAGCGGCACCTCAAGCGCATCCGCTACGGCAACCGGGTCAGCCTGCTGTCCGCTTCGGAGCAGCCGCAGGGCTGGCTGTTCGAGGCCGTGTTCGACTACGGCGACCACGACCCGGTCCGGCCCCTGCCCGGTCCCGACCGGGACTGGCCGGTGCGCCCCGACCCGTTCTCGGTGTACCGGCCCGGGTTCGAGGTGCGGACCTACCGGCTGTGCCGCCGGGTGCTGATGTTCCACCACTTCCCGGGCGAGCCCGGCGTCGGCGCGGACTGCCTGGTCAAGGCCACCGAGTTCGGGTACACCACGGACGAGGCGGCGGGATCGTTCCTCGCCTCGGCGACCACCCGCGGCTACCGCCGCGACGGCGACGGCTACGCCGAGCGGGCCATGCCGCCGGTCGAGTTCGGCTACCGCCCCGCGACGCTGCGCGGCGAGTTCGGCGAGGTCGACGCCGACAGCCTGCGCAACCTGCCCGCCGGGCTGGGCACCACCGGCTGCCGCTGGGTGGACCTCGACGGCGAGGGCCTGGCCGGGATGCTGCTCGACGCCCCCGGCGGCCTGTACTACAAGGCCAACCTCGGCGGCGGCCGGTTCGACACCGCCCGCGCGCTGCCCGCCGTGCCGAACCAGACCGGCACGACCTTGGTCGACCTGGCCGGGGACGGGCAGCTCGACCTGGTCTCCTACAGCGGGCCGCTGCCCGGTTTCGTGGAGCGCGCCGACGACGGCTGGGCGCCGTTCCGGGCGTTCGCGGCGCTGCCCGCGATCGACTGGCAGGACCCGAACCTGCGCTTCGCCGACCTCGACGGCGACGGCTTCCCCGACCTGCTGCTGGCCGAGGACGCCGGGCTGACCTGGTACGCCTCGCGCGCCGAGGAGGGCTTCGGGCCGGCCCGGCACGTGCTGAACCCGCCGGACGAGGCCGACGGGCCGCGGCTGCTGTTCACCGAGGGCCGGGCCGCGGTGCACCTGGCCGACATGACCGGCGACGGCCTGCTCGACCTGGTCCGGGTCCGCAACGGCGAGGTCTGCTACTGGCCCAACCTGGGCCGCCGGTTCGGCCGCCGCGTCGTCACCGACAACGCTCCGTTCCACGCCACCGAGGAGCAGTTCGACCCGCGCCGGGTGCTGTTCGCCGACGTCGACGGCTCCGGCGTCACCGACCTGGTCTACGCGGGGGCGCGCGAGGTGCGCCTGTACCGCAACCGGTCCGGCAACGGCTGGACCGACGGCGAGGTGCTCACCGCGACCCCGCAGGGCGACCTGACCGTGGCAGACCTGCTCGGCGCGGGCACCGCCTGCCTGGTGTGGTCGGCGACCCTGCCCGGCCGGGAGCGGCGCAGCCTGCACTACCTCGACCTGTTCGGCGGTGGCAAACCGCACCTGCTCACCGAGGTCGTCAACAACCTCGGCTCCCGCATCACCGTCGAGTACGCGCCCTCGACCAGGCACTACCTGGCCGACAAGGCCGCCGGGCGGCCGTGGCACACCCGGCTGCCGTTCCCGGTGCACGTCGTCGACACGGTCACCACCGAGGACCTGGTCGCCGGCAGCGTCTTCACCACCTCGTACGCCTACCACCACGGCTTCTTCGACGGCGCGGAGCGGGAGTTCCGCGGCTTCGGCATGGTCGAGCAGTGGGACGGCGGCCGGATCGGCGCGGTCGCCGGTGGTCTGCCCGCCGGCCCGCGCACGCTGACCCGCACCTGGTATCACACCGGCGCGTCCGCAGACGGGGGCGAGGCGCTGTCGGCCGCATACGCCACCGAGTACTGGCCCGGCGACCCCGGGTTCCGGCTGCCCGACACGGTGTGGCCCGAGGGCGCTCTAGACCCCGACGACCTGCGCGAGACCTGCCGGGCGCTGAAGGGGCTCATCCTGCGGCAGGAGATCTACGCCGAGGACAGCCCGCTGCCGTACACCGTCACCGAACGCAACTACGCCGTCGACCTGCTCCAGCCCACGGGCGCCAACGCGCACGCGGTCTGCTTCGCCCGCCCCCGCGAGACCCTGCAACTGCACTACGAACGCCGCGAGTACGCCGTCGAGGCCGGCGGCGTCACCACCACCGTCATGGACCCGCGGATCAGCCACGAGCTGGTCCTCGACACCGACGACTTCGGCAACGTGCTGCTGTCGGCGACCGTCGGGTACGGCCGCCGCCACCCCGACGCCGATGTGGACCCGATGCTCGACGCGGCCACCCGCGACGCGATCCGGGCGGCGCAGACCGGCGTGCGGGTGAAGGTCACCGCCAGCACGTTCACCAACCCGGTGCGGACCGCGACGGCCTTCCGGGCTCCGCAGCCCGCCGAGGTGCGCACGTACGAGCTGGTGCACGTCACCCCGCCGCCGGGCGCGCCGTTCGCGCTCGCCGACCTCAGGGCACAGGTGCTGGCCGCCGCGGAGGTGCCCTACGAGCAGCCGCCCGTCGCCGGGCCCTGCCGCAGGCTGCTGGAGCACACCAGGGTCCGCTACCGCCGCGACGACCTCACCGGCCCGCTCGGGCCCGGCGTGCAGGAGCCGCTCGGGCTGCCGTACGAGAGCTACCGGCTCGCGTTCACCCCCGGGCTGCTGGAGCGGGCATACCGGCGCGGCGGCGAGAACCTGCTGCCGCAGCCCGCCCTGGTGCTCGGCGTCGAGGGCGGGCACGTCTACGCCGACGGCGGCTGGTGGATCCCGTCGGGCCGCCTGCTCTACTCGCCCGGCGCGGCCGACACCGCCGCGCGGGAGCTGGCGTACGCCCGGGAGCACTTCTTCACCGTCACCCGGCACGTCGACGCGTTCGGCGCGGTCGGCCACGCCCGCTACGACGGCTACGACCTGCTGCTGCTGGACACCGTGGACACCGTCGGCAACCGCCTGTCGGCCGGTGAGCGCGCCAAGGCGGCCACGCCGGACGCGGAGGCGCTCACCCCGCGGCTGGACTACCGGGTGCTCGCCCCGGCGGTGACCAGCGACGCCAACCGCAACCGCACCGAGGTGCTCTTCGACGCGCTCGGCCTGGTCACCGCGACCGCGCGGCGCGGCAAACCCGAGGAGACCGTCGGCGACACCCTCGCCGGACTCGACCCCGAGCCCGACGCGGCCGCCTATCTCGCCGACCCGCTCGGGCAGGCCGGGCTGCTCGGCGGCGCGACGACCCGGTTCGTGATCGACGTCGACGCGTTCCACCGCACCCGCGACGACGCCCGGCCCGCACCCGTGGCCACGGCCCTGCTGCGGCGGGAGACCCACGGCCCGAACCCCGGGCGGGTTCTGCACCGGATCACCTACAGCGACGGCTTCAACCGCGAGATCCAGGTCAAGGCCCAGGCTGAGCCCGGCCCGGACGGGCCGCGCTGGGTCGGCTCCGGCTGGACGGTCTTCGACGACAAGGGCCGCGCGGTCCGCCGCTACGAGCCGTTCTTCACCGGCACCGCCGCGTTCGAACTCGCCCACACCGCGGGCGTCAGCAACGTCGTCGCCCACGATCCGCTCGGCCGCGAGGTGGTGCTGCTCGCCCCGGACGGAACGTACAGCAAGACCCGGTTCGACCCGTGGCAGCACGAGGTGTGGGACCCCAACGACACGGTGCTGCTCGACCCGCGCACCGACCCCGACGTGTCGGCGCTGCTGGCCGCCCACTTCGCGACCCAGCCCGCCGGCTGGCAGACCTGGCACCAGCGGCGTGTCGGCGGCGGCCTCGGCCCCCGCGAGCAGCGCGCCGCGATCGAGGCCGCCGTGCACGCGGCCACGCCCGGGGCCGGGTACGCCGACGTGCTGGGCCGGGTCGTGGTCACCGTCGCCCACGACCGGCACACCACGCCCGGCACCGGTGCCGTCGTCGACGAGCGGCACGCGGTGCGCGACGTGCTCGACGTCGAGGGCGCGCGGCTGTCGCGCACGGACGCGCGGGGCGTGCTGACCGCCGGGACGGTGTTCGACGTCGCCGGTCGTGCCATCGCCACCCGCAGCCCCGACTCGGGCGAGCACTGGTACGTGCCCGACGTGGGCGGCGCGCCGATCCGCCGCTGGGACTCCCGCGGGTTCGCGGCCCGGCACGCCTACGACGCCGCCCGCCGCCCGGCGCAGCTGTGGATCACCGAACCGGGCTCCGACGCCGAGATCCTGGCCGCGCTGACCGTGTACGGCGAGGGCGCTCCCGCCGCGGCGGCCGACAACGTCCGCGGCCGGGTGCGATACACCTTCGACGGCAGCGGGCTGCTCACCGCGCACCGGCACGACTTCAAGGGCAACCTGCTGGCCTCGCGCCGCCAGCTCGCGAAGGCCTACGACACCACGCCGGACTGGTCGGTGCTGGCCGGGGTCGCGCCGGCCGGGATCGAGGCCGCCGCGCTGCCGCTGATCGAGGCGGAGCCGCTGGCCACCGCCACCGACTACGACGCCCTCGACCGGCCGGTGATGCAGGTGCTGCCCGAGGGCACCGTGCTGCTGCCCCGCTACAACGAGGCCGGGCTGCTCGAGGCGCTGTCGGCGCGGCTGTCCGGGGCGGTGGCCGAGACGGTCTACCTCGCCTCGGCCGACTACGACGCGGCGGGGCGGCGGGTGCGGGCGGCGTACGGCAACGGCACGGTCACCGAGCACCGGTTCGACCCGCACACGTTCCGGCTGCGCGGCGTGGTCACCCGGCGCGGCACGAGCGCGTTGCAAGACCTGTCCTACGTGCACGACCCGTCGGGCAACACCGTCGACACCGCCGACGCCGCCCAGCGCACGGTGTTCTTCGACGGCGAGGTCACGTCCGGCGACAGCCACTACGTCTTCGACTCCCTGTACCGGCTCATCGAGGCCACCGGCCGCGAGCACGCCAGCCTCGGCGTGCAGCCCGACGGCGCGAACCCGGCGAGCCGGCCGATCCCGCACCCCGACGACGTCAATGCGGTGCGCGCCTACACGCAGCGCTACGCGTACGACCCGGCGGGCAACATCCTGACCATGGCGCACGTCGCCGGGGTCGGCAGCTGGACCAGGAACTACACCTACGCGACCGGATCCAACCGGCTGCTGTCGCACACCGTGCCGGGCGGCGCGGGCAGCGTCTCGTTCACGCACGACGCGCACGGCAACCTGACCGGGCTGCCGCACCTGGGCGCGATCGGCTTCGACCACCACGACCAGATGGCGTCGGTGGACCTCGGCGGCGGCGGGCACGCCTACTACACCTACGACGGCGCGGGCGTGCGGGTGCGCCGGATGCTGCGCCGCAACGGCGGCGTCACCGAGGAGTTCGTCTACCTGGGCGGGTTCGAGGTGTACCGCCGCCGCGTCAACGGGCAGGTCGTCTTCGAGCGGCAGACCGTGCACCTGCTCGACGGCCTGCGCCGGCTGGCGACGGTCGAGCGGACCACCGTGGACACCTGGCAGCCGCAGCAGGCCGGGACATTGCGGCACCGGTTCCAGTACGACGACCAGACCGGCTCGGCGCGCCTCGAACTCGACGACACCGGCAAGGTGATCTCCGTCGAGGAGTACCACCCGTACGGCACCACGTCGCTGTGGCTGAACGCGCCCGAGGTCAGCGCACGCCGCTACCGGTACACCGGCAAGGAGCGCGACGACGAGACCGGCCTGTCCTATCACGGGGCCCGCTACTACGTGCCGTGGCTGGGCCGGTGGAACAGCTACGACCCGCAGGCGCACCGCCCCGGCGAGAGCACCTACATGTACGTGCGCGGCAACCCGGTGCGCTTCCACGACCCCGACGGCGCCGACTGCAAGGAGATGACCGAGCAGAAGCTGCCGTGGTGGAGCTTCCTGTTCCCGGCTCACGCCGGATACGCGGTGCGCCCGCAGCTCAACCCGTGCCTGAAGGACAACCCGGGCTGGCAGCAGTGGGAGGCGGAGAGCCAGAAGAAGATGACGACCGCGGCGACGTCCGGCCAGGTCGTCGGCTTCGGCGTCGCCTCCGGATTCGCCGCGGTCGGCTCCGTCACCGTGGTCAGCCTGGTGTACGGCGGCATCGCCCTGGGCTCGATGGCCCTGACCGCGAGCGAGGCCACGGGATTCTGGATGCTGGCGAACCCGGGCAAGGCCGCGGTGATGAGCGTGCTCGCACAGTTCGCGATCGGGTTGGTCGACCCGCACCCGGTGGGCATGTCACCCCTGGACGCCGACCCCCTGATCGCCGCCGGGCACGCCACCGGCGCCGAGGTGCGCACCCTGGCCCAGGTCTCCGGCGCGGAGGACCTGGTGGTCCGCACGGTGCGGATGCTCAAGCCGAAGCAGCTGATGGACGCGCTGCGCGAGACGTGGGCGCTGGACAAGCAGAAGTTCGGCGCGATGTGGCGCGGCACCATCCTGGAGGGTGTGCTGGCCGGCACCCGTTACCGGTTCCTGGAGTGGGTCGGGCGGCTCAAGGGCGGCTACTTCAAGACCTTCGACTTCTACGCCAAGGAGTCCAAGATGGGCATCCAGCTCAAGACGCTGCAGACCGTTCCGGACCTGAAGGATTACCGGGGCTACATCGACCAGCTGGCCGCGGCGAAGAAGGCCGGGGTGATGGAGGACGGCCGGGCGGTGACCACCGTGGTCCTGGACATCGCCACCCCGGCCGGCTACACGGGCCCGGCGGGCCAGGCCGCGGAGTACGCGAAGAACATCGAAGCGATCAAGAAGTACGGCGCGGAGAACGGTGTGGTGGTGCGGGTCATCGGCCTCACCGAGAACGAGCTGACCAACGTCGTCGTCTCGCCCAAGAAGTGACCCGCGCCCAGCGGTTCCCCCCCCCCC
>NZ_BONI01000118.1 GCF_016862635.1 Catellatospora coxensis
TCCGGCGTGCGCCGGACCCCGCCGCAGTTCTCCGGGTCCCGGCGACAGGTGGGTGCCGGGGCCCGGTGTCGGTCAGCTCTGCCGCAGCGGCGGCATCGGCACGGGGATGTTCAGGCTGGTCGCGCCGACTCCCATGCCGCCCTCGCAGGTGTTCGGCGGTGCGGTGCCGATCCCCCGGGTCGACGGCTTCTCCGCGGCCCAGAACATGAAGCCCAGCATGCCCGCCGTGGCGCCCGCGCCGTTGGGCGCGACCGACTGCACGTACGGGGCCGTGGCCTTCTGCACCGAGTTCGCGTAGTCGGTGCACTCCGCGCGGACCTTGCTGCCCTCGGCGATGTAGAGGCCGCCGGTGAACTTCGCCGGGGCCAGCGGCGGCACCGGCGGGTTGTACTGCGGCTTGCCGTCGACGTGCTCCTGCCAGTTGGCCTGCGCCGTGGAAGCCGACGGCTGCCGGGCGGGCACCATCGCGTTGGCCCAGTCCAGCACCGGGTTGTCGGTGCGCAGCCAGTCTGCGGTCGCCTTCTGGTTGAGGGCGATCAGCCAGCGGTCGCCCGCGGCCACGTCGATGGTCAGCCGCGCCCGCGGGTTCGCTCCGCTCGCGTCGTACGGGTGCACCGCCCGGTACGCGGTGATGAAGTTCTGCAGCGCGGCGACGTTCGGGTCGGTGTTCTGCTCATAGTCGATCTCGATGCCGACCCCGAACTGCGTGGCCACCGCGGCCGCCCGCTGGCCGAGCAGGGTGCCGTTCGCGGCGAGCGCGGCGTCCCAGTCATCGGTGTACGTGATGCCCCCGATGGAGAACATCACCCGGATGCCGCGCGAGGTGAAGTGGTTGACGATCTCCTGTGTCATGCCGCGCGGCACACCGTTGAGCGTGGCCGCGTCGGTGGTCTGGTTCAGCAGCTTCAGCGGGTTCACGAAGCTGAGCACGACCAGGTTGACCGACGGGCGGCCGTCGCCGCGGTCGACCAGCCAGTGGTTCTGGCTGTCGAACTCGGCCACGGACCGGACCGTCGCCCACAGGCAGGCGTCGTTGCTGCAGTGCCAGGCCCCGTACACCTGGATCGGGGTGACCGCCGCGGCCGTCGGCGCGGGCGGGGGCGCGGCCGCCGCCGGCAGCGGGCCGGCCAACCCGATCAGCACGGCGAGGAGTAGCACAAGTCGTCTCATGAGGACCTCCGTCGTTGGTGCCCGAACAGAAACCGGAAACAAGGTTCACCGTTAGGGCGTCAACGAATGCCGATACGTCACTCCCCTATGATCGTTCGACTTGCCGGGCAGGTGGGCGAATGCGGGTTCAAGATACGCACAGGTGCCAGGCAAGTCGGACGATCAAGGCGGGCCCGTCGGCCATGGAAGGTCAGGCGTTGCTGCGGGCGTGGGCGGTGGCGGCACCGGTGCGGGCCATGCGGTGCCAGCGCAGGCGGTCGCCGACCAGGGCCATGACCGTGGACTGGATCACCACGAGGTACATCAGCTGCCGGTACACGATCTGCTGCAGGGGCAGGCTCCACAGCGGGCCGTAGCGTTCCCCGTCGAGCTTCAGGGCGTACGCCGCGGTCAGCACCTGGACCATCGTGAAGCCCAGCCACACCGCCGCGACCTGCGTCGGCGGCAGGAAGATCGCGCCGTACACGCCGTAGACGTCGACCATCGGCGCGGACAGCGGCAGCAGCACCTGGAACAGCGTCAGGTAGGACAGGCCGCGGCGGCCCAGCCGCCCGGACGCCCCGCCCTCGGTGAGCGCCCGGCGGTGCTTCCACATCGCCTGCATCGTGCCGTAGCACCAGCGGTAGCGCTGCCGCCACAGCTGGCGCAGCGAGGCGGGGGCCTCGGTCCAGGCGATCGCGTCGGGCGCGTACACGACGCGCCAGCCGGCCCGGATGATCGCCATGGTGAAGTCGGTGTCCTCGGCCAGCGTCTGCGTGGACACGCCGCCGACGTCGACGACCGCCTCGCGGCGGAACGCGCCGATCGCGCCGGGCACGGTCGGCATGCACTGCAGGATGTCGAACATGCGGCGGTCGAGGTTGAAGCCGATCACGTACTCCAGGTGCTGCCAGCGGCCCAGCAGCCCGCCGCGGTTGGCCACCTTCGTGTTGCCGGAGACCGCGCCGACGTTCGGGTCGGCCAGCGGCTGGACCAGCTCGCCGATCGCGTCGGGTTCGAAGACCGTGTCGCCGTCGACCATCACCAGGATGTCGCCGCGGGCGAACATGACGCCGGTGTTCAGCGCGGTCGGCTTACCGGCGTTCTCCTGCTCCACGACGTACACGTTCGGCAGCCGCAGCCGGCGCACCAGCTCGGCGGTGCCGTCGCTGGAGCCGTCGTCGACGACGATGACCTCGACGTTCGGGTAGTCGCCACCGATCAGTGAGCGCACGGTCGCCTCGATGTTGGCCGACTCGTTGTAGGCGGGCACGATCACCGACACCGCGCCGACGTACAGCTTGCGCTTGCGGGTCTGCTTGCGCACCCGGCGCACGTGCACGCGGGCGCACCACACCTGCACGATCAGCCGCAGCACGGCCAGCACGACCGCGGCGAGCATGAGCCAGGTCATCGCGCCGGCCAGCCAGCCCGCGCCGAGCTGCGCGAAGCGCAGGGCGTGCCCGCGCACCCGCTGCCCGGTGGCGGCGGCGGGGGTGGCCGGCAGCTCCATGGCCTGCGACACGGTGGTGAAGCGGTAGCCCTGCTTCTGCAGCTTCGGGATGAGGATCTCCAGCGCGGCGACGGTCTGCGAGCGGTCGCCGCCGGCGTCGTGCATCATCACGATCGCGCCCGCGCCGCCTTCGGGCGTGGCCGCGGCGACGATGGCGTCGACGCCGGGCCGGCTCCAGTCCTTGGTGTCGAGGTCGGTCAGCACGGTGAGGTATCCCTCGTCGGCGGCCTGCCGCATCGCCTCGTACGCGGGCACGGTCACCGCGTCCGGGGTGGCCGAGTAGGGCGGGCGCATCAGCGTCGGGCGCAGGCCGGTCGCGGCGGCGATGGCGTTGCCGGTCAGGGTCGTCTCGGCGGTGCGCTGCCAGGCCGGCGCGGAGGTCAGGTCGAGGTGGGTGAATGTGTGCGCGGCGACCTCGCTGCCGCTGTCCACGATCTGCCGGGCGATGTCGGGGTGCTGGTTGACCTGCGCGCCGACGGTGAAGAAGGTGCCGGCGGCCTGGTGGCGGCGCAGCACGTCGAGGACCGCCGGGGTCCACCGCGGGTCGGGGCCGTCGTCGAAGGTCAGCGCGATCGTCTTGGCCGGCATGGCGCGGGTGGTCACGGTGCCGTCGGGCGCCAGGCGCTGCACGGGGCCGCCGTCGACCACCTCGTCCGGGGCGGGGCGCTCGTCGGCGACCGGGTGCGGGCCGCTGCCCTCCGCGCCGATGTGCTCGACGTACCCGTTGAGGCACAGCCCGGCCAGGGCGAGCGCCAGGGACAGCGCCAGCAGCAGCCAGTGCGCCTTCGGCTCGCGGCGCTTGGGCACCCCGCGCCTCGCGTGTCGCGACATCGTCACTTCTTCTTCGACTGGGTCGGGTGCGGGCGCTCGGTGGGCCGGTTGCCGCGGGTGGACGGCGCGGCGGTGGGCGCGGTGCTGGGCTTGCCGCTGGTCTTCGTCGGCGTCGGGGAGGGTGCCGCACCGGGCTGCGGCAGCGGCTCCGGCGTGGCGGCGGTCGGCGCCGGCTCGGCCGACTCCTCGGCCGCCGGCCGGTCGGGCAGCAGCTGGGGCAGGCCGGGCAGCCCCGCGCCCTCCACCCCGAGGAAGCCCGCCACCACGATGGCCAGCATCAGGGTGAGCGCCACCCCGCCGCCCGCGGCCAGCACGGTGAACATGCGCCGCCGGCGACCCGTACGGTCCACGAAAACCGGCCGGTTCGCGCCTTTTCTTCTGCTCATCCCCTACTGCCCTGACCTAGCCCGTCGCCTCCCGAGGAGGCCTGCCACCGCGCACGACATGCGCCACCGGTACAGCGCCGCCCGCCCGCCGAACGTCACACCGAGTGACGCGTATCTCCGAACGGTGGGCAGGCGGTTCGCACATGCGGGAGGGATGCGTGCACAATCAAGCGCTCAGGGACGCGTGGGAAGGGGGGCTGCCGGTGACCGAGCTGCGACCCCATGCCGCCGATCTGACGGCGGCCGTGGAGGCGGCCCGGCACGGCGACGAGGCGGCGTTCAACAGCCTCTACCTGGCCGTTCAACCCGGCTTGCTGCGTTACCTGCGCATGCTCGTCGGCTCGGACGCCGAGGACGTCGCCTCCGAGACCTGGCTGCAGATCGTGCGCGACCTGCATACGTTCCGTGGCGACGAGGCGGGTTTCCGGCGCTGGGCGGCGACCGTGGGCCGGCACCGTGCCATGGACCACCTGCGCCATCATCAGCGCCGCCCGTCGGTGCCCTTCCCGGTCGAGGCGATGGCGGACCTGCCCGCCGCCGACGACACCGCGGCCTCGGCCGAGCAGCTGATGACGACCGACGGCGCGCTCTCGCTCATCGCCTCGCTGCCCGCCGACCAGGCCGAGGCGGTGCTGCTGCGGGCGGTGCTGGGCCTGGACGCGCAGTCCGCCGCCGACGTGCTGGGCAAGCGGCCGGGCGCGGTGCGCATGGCCGCGCACCGGGGCCTGCGCCGGCTCGCCGAGGTGCTGGGTGTCGAGCGTCACAGTCGCGGAACAGTGACGCCCGGCCCGGATCCGACGCTCAACGAGGTGACATGAGCGAGTTTTCGACTTCCAGCGGGCTTGACCCCGGCACGAGCGAGCGGCTGCTCGACGGTGCCCGCAGCCAGGTCGCCGACCAGGGACCGGTCGGTGATCTGCTGGCCCGTGCCGCCGCTCCCGGACGTCCCGAGGAACTCGCCGGGGCGCCCGCGGTCATGGCCGCGTTCCGGGCAGCGTACCCGCAGCCGGTGGCACGTACCCGCCGCACGCTGCGGCGGGCCGTCGCACTCAAGGTCGCGGCGATCGTGGCGACGCTGACGGTCGGCGGGGTCGCGTTCGCGGCCCACTCGGGCGTGCTGCCCAACCCGTTCCCGATCGGCCCGCAGTCACCGGCGTCGCCGTCGGACTCCCAGCCTGACCGCACCCCGGGGCAGCACACCTCGCCTGCGCCGAGCGGCTCGCCCACGCCGCTGCCCTCGGGCTCGGTGTCCGCTCCGGCGAACGTGCACGGCCTGTGCCGCTCGTTCCTGGCCACGGCCGAGAAGGACAAGCCGAAGGCGACGGACAGCCCGGTGTACGCTCCGCTGGTCGCCGCGGCGGCCGGGCAGGATCTGACGGACTACTGCACCGCGCTGATCGAAGCGAACGCCGGCCGGCCGAGCGCCAATCCCGGCAACGGCCCCTCGCCGAAGCCGAGCAAGGCCCATCCCGCTCCATCGGCTCCGGCTCCCTCGGTTCAGGCTCCCTCGGCCCAGGCTCCGTCGGCGAAGAAGACGAAGGACAGCTGACGGCGGCCGTGTGACATCCGGGCGACGCCCGGCGCTATCTGAGTGGGACCAGCAGGACGCACCCCTGCTGGTCCCATCGCATGTCCATCGACGTCCCGCACGGCGCGTGCGCTTTATACCACTCTGCGCTATAGGTAGCCTGACCTGGTTTGTCGCATTTGTTGACATTTCAGGAGGCATATCCAGCATGAATAACGGATGGAGAGCAGGCGCGCTCGGCACTTCGCTGCTGTCGGCCGTCCTGATGTTCGGCACCGCGGCCGCCCCGGCCCCGGTCGCCGCCCGCGCCGCGGGACCCGCGGCCCCGGTCATCACCGAGCCCGAGAAGGACAACCGACTGCTCAGCGCCGCCGACGTGCACATGGAGACGCGGGCGATGCAGAACAACGACGCCGGCGACACCCACCTGTGCACCGACTGGGAGATCTGGGCCGGCAACGCCGGCTCCGGCGAGCGGGTCTGGTTCGACTCGTGCGCCAGCGGCACCGGCCGGGTGCACGTGCACCTCGGCGACGGGGTGTTCGAGAACTCCTTCACCGGCCGCAAGGACCTGATCGCGGACAAGCCCTACACCCTGCGGGTGCGGCACCGCGACGCGAACGGCGTGTGGAGCCCGTACTCCACCCGGCCGTTCAAGACCGACATCGAGCGCAAGCCGCTGCCCGGCGCGGGTGACTGGAAGATCCACCAGCCCGGCTTCGTGGTCGAGGAGGTCACCGGCGACCTGGCGCTGCCGGTGAACATCGCGATGGTGCCGGACTGGCAGGGCGACCCGAGCAAGCCGCTGTTCTACGTCACCGAGCTGTACGGCCGCATCCGCGTGGTCACCGGTGACTTCAAGAAGCACACGTACGCCGACGACCTGCTCGACTTCGATCCGAGCGCGCAGTTCCCGGGCACCGGCGAGATGGGCGTGACCGGCATCGTGGTCGAGCCGAAGACCGGCGACCTGTTCGTGTCGATGCTGTACAAGGACGACGGCGACCTGCTGCCCAAGATCGTTCGCTTCCACAGCGAGGACGGCGGCCTGACCGCCGCGACCAAGACCACGATCTTCAAGGCGCCGGGCGAGGAGCAGTCGACCTCGCACCAGATCTCGAACCTGAGCCTCGGCCCGGACGGCAAGCTCTACGTGCACATGGGCGACGGCTTCATCGCCGACACCGCCGAGGACATGGACTCGTTCCGCGGCAAGGTGCTGCGGATGAACCTGGACGGCACCGCGCCGAGCGACAACCCGTTCTACAAGGGCACCGGCAAGTTCCAGGCCAAGGACTACATCTACGCGTACGGCCTGCGCAACCCGTTCGGCGGCGCCTGGCGGCAGGCCGACGGCCAGCACTACTCGGTGGAGAACGGCCCGTCGGTCAACGACCGGCTCGCCCGGATCACCAAGGGGGGGCGCTACCACTGGACCGGCGGCGCGAGCGGCCTGACCAAGAACGCCCTCTACAACTGGAAGGAGACGCAGGGCCCGGTCAACATCGCGTTCACCGAGAAGAACGTCTACCACGCGGCCGGCTTCCCGCAGGAGAAGTACGGCAACGGCTTCGTCACCCTGAGCGGCCCGACCTACGCCAGCGGCCCGCAGCGGCGGGGCAAGAAGATCGTCGAGTTCCAGTTCAACGACGACGGTTCGGTCAAGGACCCGAAGACCCTGATCGAGTACACCGGCAGCGGCAAGACCAGCGTCGCCGGCCTCGCCCCGGGACCCGACGGGCTCTACTTCACCACGCTGTACACCAAGAGCGGCGACGCCACCGACTCGGGCGCGAAGGTGCTGCGCGTGCGCTACGTGCGCAAGGACACCGGCTCACCGGTGACGCTGTACTCCGACAGCGGCTTCAAGGGCGACTCGAAGGGCCTGGGCACCGGGATCTTCGACACCGCCGCGTTCGGCAAGGTCAAGGACAACACCACCAGCTCCCTGCGGGTGGCCGGCGGCTACCGGGCCGTCGCCTGCGACGGCCCGGCGACTGCGCCCGACCTGGGCGGCTGCCGCTACTTCGGGCCCGGCGAGCACGGCGCGCTCGGCGACTTCAACGACAAGATCTCGTCACTGGCGGTCTTCGGCGGCCCGGTCGAGGGCAAGGGCGTGCTCGGCTACGGCGAGACCGGCCTCAAGGGCGCGGCGCAGCCGCTCGGCGCGGGCATGCACGAGTCGGTCGCGGGCGAGCTGTCCGGCGGCGAGAGCACGTCGATCAGCTCGCTGAAGGTCGGCGCGGGATACCGGCTGATCGCCTGCGACAAGGACCGCTCCGCGGGCGCCGACCTCGGCGTCTGCCGCATCCTCGGCAGCGGCGACCACGCCACCGTCGGCGCGCTCAACGACAAGATCTCGCTGATCGGCGTCGTCGGCCCGCCGCTGACCGTGTTCTCCGAGGCCAAGGCCAAGGGCAAGAGCCAGAGCTTCGAGACCGGGGTGTACGAGGGCACCCGGGGCGAACTCGCCGAGGTCGGCAACGACGCGATCACCTCGCTGCGCCTGGAGCCCGGCTACCGGGCCGTGGCCTGCGCCGGTGACGGCAGCACCGGGACGGGACTGGCCACCCTGGGCCGCTGCCGCTCGTTCCCGCCGGGCGAGCACACGCTGACCGGCACCGACCTGGACGACGCCATCTCGCTGCTGCTGGTCTCCGGCACCCCGGTCCAGGGCGCGAACGTCACCGTGTACTCCGACCAGGCCTTCGAGGGCGGCGAGTCCGCGCTGGGCCTGGGCATCTTCGAGGCGTCGCGGGACGAGCTCGGCGAGGCGGGCAACGACGACATCAGCTCGCTGAAGGTCGCCCCGGGGCACCGGGCGGTCGCCTGCGAGCACGGCACCAAGCCGGTCGTGCTCGACGTCGGCATCTGCCGGTACTACAAGGCAGGTGACGTCACCTTCGTCGGCGCGGACGTCAACGACAAGTTCTCGCTGATCGCGGTCGACAAGGTCGGCGCGG
Source organism: Catellatospora coxensis (assembly GCF_016862635.1). Classification (GTDB taxonomy): domain Bacteria; phylum Actinomycetota; class Actinomycetes; order Mycobacteriales; family Micromonosporaceae; genus Catellatospora; species Catellatospora coxensis. The sequence goes on from NZ_BONI01000118.1 coordinate 8,371, forward strand.
CCCCGGCCAAGCGCTGACCCTTCGCACGACGAAGGCCCCGTTCCCGCCGCGAGGCGGGGACGGGGCCTTTCCGCGTACCCCCCTAGGAACTGCTGCTGCTGCTCGAATCGCTGCCGCCGCCGCCACCGCCGAACGAGCTGCCGCCGGAGTCGGACCCGCCGCCGGACCAGCCGCCGCCACCGGAGTCGGAGCCGCCGCTCGACCAGCCGCTGCCCGAGTCGCTCGACGAGCCGCTGCTGCCGACGTTGTGCTGCCAGGTGTGCTCCTCCGTCCACACCGGGTCACCGGACGAGGTGTGCACGGGGCCGTGGAAGCCGGCGGGGCGGCGTTTCTGTGCCGGACCGCGGTTCGCGCCGGCACGCGTCGCTGCGACGACCGCGACGGCGATGCCGGCCACGACCAGGACGATGAACGCCAGCACGACGAAGAGAAGGACCATTGACTCCATCGGGCCAATGTAGACGTCGTGCGCCAGCACCGCGCACCGTCAGGAACCGCCCCCACCGCCGCCGGAGTCCCCGCCGCCACCGCTGTCACCCGACGGTAGGGCATCACCGCACCCCGCAGCGGGCATGGAAAGGCGCGGGGTCACCCCCGCGCCTTTCCCGGTGCTCAGCCCAGGTCGATCGTCGGGTAGAGCGGGAAGCCCTTGAGCAGGTCGGTGGTCTGCCCGGCGACCCGGTCCGCGACGCCGTCGGCCAGCACATACGCGGCCTGGGACGGCTTGCCGTTCGTGGTGCCCGGCGTGGTGCCCACCAGCACGGTGTGGATCAGGTCGGCGATCTGGTCCATCTCGGCCGTGCCCAGGCCGCGCGTGGTCAGCGCGGGGGTGCCCAGCCGGATGCCGGAGGTGTACCAGGCGCCGTTCGGGTCCTGCGGCACCGCGTTGCGGTTGGTGACGATGTTCGAGTCGAGCAGCGCCGACTCGGCCTGCCGGCCGGTGATGCCGTACGACGACACGTCCAGCAGCACCAGGTGGTTGTCGGTGCCCCCGGTGACCAGCTTCGCGCCGCGCCGGGCCAAGCCCTCGGCCAGCGCGTTGGCGTTGTCGACGATGCGCTGGGCGTAGTCGCGGAACTCCGGCCGCCGGGCCTCGGCCAGCGCGACCGCCTTGGCCGCCATGACGTGCGGCAGCGGGCCGCCGAGCACCATCGGGCAGCCCCGGTCGACCTGGTCGGCCAGCTCGGACTGGCACAGCACCATGCCGCCGCGCGGGCCGCGCAGCGACTTGTGCGTGGTGGTGGTGACGATCTGCGCGTGCGGGATCGGGTCGAAGTCGCCGGTCAGCACCTTGCCCGCGACCAGGCCCGCGAAGTGCGCCATGTCGACCATCAGGGTCGCGCCGACCTCGTCGGCGATCTCCCGCATGATCCGGAAGTTCACCAGCCGCGGGTACGCCGAGTAGCCCGCGACGATGATCAGCGGCCGGAACTCGCGCGCCGACTTGGCCAGCGCGTCGTAGTCGACCAGGCCCGTCGCCGGGTCGGTGCCGTAGCTGCGCTGCTCGAACATCTTGCCGGAGATGTTCGGGCGGAAGCCGTGCGTGAGGTGGCCGCCCGCGTCCAGCGACATGCCCAGCATGCGCTGGTCGCCCAGCTCGCGGCGCAGCGCCGCCCAGTCGGCCTCGGTCAGGTCGTTGACGTGGCGGGCCTGCGCCTTGGCCAGCGCCGGGCTCTCCACCCGCTGGGCGAGCACGGCCCAGAACGCGACCAGGTTGGCGTCGATGCCCGAGTGCGGCTGCACGTACGCGTGCTGCGCCCCGAACAGCTCCCGGGCGTGCTCGGCGGCCAGCGCCTCGACCGTGTCGACGTTCTTGCAGCCGGCGTAGAAGCGGCGGCCGACGGTGCCCTCGGCATACTTGTCGCTGAACCAGTTGCCCATGGCCAGCAGCGTCGCGGGCGAGGCGTAGTTCTCACTGGCGATCAGCTTGAGCGACTCGCGCTGGTCGTGCAGCTCGGCGCCGATCGCGGCGGCGACGGCCGGCTCGACGGCACGGATGGCGTCCAGCGCATGGCGGTAGGCCAGGGACTCACTGGACAGGGACGCGTCAGACATGCGGACCTCCTGGACGATACGGAAGAAGGCCCAGGCGCACGGCACAGCGTCACGATGACGGAGCCGCTCCCCGATGGTGACCCATCCCAGCGCGCCAGTCACGGCCCACCGCCCAGCCTAACAACCCGGCCCGGTCCGCGCCCCCCACCACACCGCCCCGCCCACATCCCGGGCGGTCAGCCGAGGGCGCGGTCGAGGTTGAAGGCGGCGGAGATGAGGGAGAGGTGGGTGAAGGCCTGGGGGAAGTTGCCGAGCTGCTCGCCGGTCTTGCCGATCTGCTCGGCGAACAGGCCGACGTGGTTGGCGTAGGTGAGCATCTTCTCGAAGGCGAGGCGGGCCTCGTCGAGGCGGCCGGCCCGGGACAGGGCCTCGACGTACCAGAACGAGCACATGGAGAAGGTGCCCTCGACGCCGCGCAGGCCGTCGGGGCTGACCGCCGGGTCGTACCGGTAGACCAGCGAGTCCGAGACCAGGTCCTCGGCCAGCGCGTCCAGCGTGGACAGCCACTTGGGATCGGTCGGCGAGACGAACTTCGCCATCGGCATCATCAGCAGCGCCGCGTCCAGCACGTCGGCGTCCTCGTGCTGCACGAACGCCTGCCGGTCGGTCGAGAAGCCCTTGCGCATGATCTGGTGGTAGATGTCGTCGCGGGTCTGCCGCCAGCGGGGCAGCTCGGCGGGCAGGCCCCGGTGCGTGGCCATGCGGATCGCCCGCTCGATCGCCACCCAGCACATCAGCCGCGAGTACAGGAAGTTCCGGCGGCCGCCGCGGGTCTCCCAGATGCCCTCGTCGGGCCGATCCCAGTTGCCGCACACCCAGTCGACCAGCCCGGTCACCTCCTCCCAGCGGTCGCTGGAGATCGGGTGCGCCCACTTGTCGTACAGGTAGATCGAGTCGATCAGCGCCCCGTAGATGTCCAGCTGCAGCTGGCCCACCGCGTTGTTGCCGATGCGCACCGGTCCTGAGCAGCGGTATCCCTCAAGGTGCGGCAGTTCCTCCTCGGGCAGCTCGGTGCGGCCGTCGATGCCGTACATGATCTGCAGCGGGCCGTCGGGGCCGTCGCCGCGCAGCGCGACGTGGCGGTCCAGGAAGTCCATGAACGCCGCAGCCTCCTCGTGGAAGCCGAGCCGCAGCATCCCGTACAGGCAGAACGCGGCGTCGCGGATCCACACGTACCGGTAGTCCCAGTTGCGCTCCCCGCCGATCTGCTCGGGCAGGCTCGTCGTGGCGGCCGCGACGATCGCCCCCGTCGGCGCGTATGTCAGCAGCTTCAGGGTGAGCACCGAGCGGTTCACCATCTCCCGCCAGCGCCCCCGGTAGCGCGACTTCGCGATCCAGGCCCGCCAGTAGCGCACCGTCTCGGTGAACTGCTCCTCCGCCTCGGCCAGCGGGCACGACCGGGGCCGCACCCGGTCGGAGACCCGGTCCAGCGCGAACACGGCCGTCTCGCCCTCGCCGAGGGTGAACTCCGCCCGGGCGTCCCCGCCCTCGATGGCGACCTCGACGCTGCTGGTCAGGGCCAGCGACAGCACCTGGCAGCTGAACAGCACCCGGTCGCCGTCCAGACGCAGCGTGTGCGCCTGGCGGCCGTAGTCGAAGCGGGGCGCGACCAGCGCGGTGAAGGGCAGCTTGCCGCGTACGCAGATCACCCGCCGGATCAGGCGGTGCCGGTCCGCCTCCGTGGGGTCGCCGACGATCGGCATGAAGTCCTGGATCTCGCCCACGCCTTCGTCGGCGTAGAAGCGGGTGATCAGAACGTTGGTGTCCGGGAAGTAGAACTGCTTGGTCTGCGCCGGGACGGCCGCCGCCAGCTCGAACCGCCCGCCGCGGTCGGCGTCCAGCAGCGCCCCGAAGACGCTCGGCGAGTCGAACCGCGGGCAGCAGTACCAGTCGATGGTGCCGTTCATGCCGACCAGCGCCACGCTGCGCATGTCGCCGATCAGCCCATGATCGGCGATCGCCAGGTAACGCGCGTCCGCTCCCCCGTCGGCCACCCTGCCAGCATATGACCGCCCAGTGCCTGACCGGCGAAAACCGACGCCCCTCAGACGGTGATCAGCCGGCCCGGGGCGGCCATCGTGCCGGGTGGGCACCACCAGGTCATCACGTCGACGACGAGGCGGCCGGCGCGTACGGCCGGATCCTGCTCGGCCAGGCGGCGGGCCTCGGCCGGCGAACCGGTCCGGAAGAAGACCAGGCCGCGCAGCGACTCGTCGGCGGGCTCGATCACCGGGCCGTTGGTGACGACGTGACCCGACGCCCGCAGCCCCGCCAGGTACGCCAGGTGCTCCGCCTGGATGCGGGCGGACTCCGCCTCGTCGTACTCGGCCGGGTTCGCCGGGCGGCGCAGCATGACCAGCTCGAAGGACTCAAGTTCCATGCCGCACAGTGTGCCCGGCGGGTCGGACAGGGCGGCGTGCTGCTAGGTGTCCGCCCGGCGCAGCGCCTGGATCGCGCCGTCGAGGCTGACCCCGAGCGCGCGGGCCGCGGCCCGGTAGGCCCGCGCGGCCTCGTCGAGCCGGGCCATCGCCTCGGCGGGCGGCAGGTCGGGGCGGCGCTCGGCGACCGTGGTGCCGTGCCGGACCCGGCTCACCACCAGGCCCGCCGCCTCCAGCTCACGGTAGGCGCGGGCCACCGTGTTCACAGCCAGGCCGATGTCCGCGGCGAGCTGCCGGATCGTCGGCAGGTGCGCGCCCGGGGCCAGCGTGCCCTCGGCGATCCGCGTGGCGATGCCCGCCCGCACCTGCTCGTACGGCGGCACGGCGCTGTCGGTGTCGATCTCCAGCCGCATCGGGAAGTCTCCTGGTCAGAACGCGGTGATGGTCGCCGGGGCGCGCTCGGCGCGGGTCAGCGCGCGGAGCACCGCGGCCTGCCCGTGGCGGCGCACCGCGAGCTCGCTCAGCAGCGCGAGCACCGGGTCGAGCACGTCACGTGGCTGGTCGGGGGTGGGCACACCGACGCTGTACGCCAGGTCGTCGGAGTGCACGGTGATCTCCATCAGCCGGGTGACCAGGAAGTCGTCCAGCCGCATCGCCCACGGCCCGGCGGGCGGGCTGACCAGGCGGTCGACGTGCTCCTCGGCGAGCAGCGTACGCAGCTCGGACACGGCGCGCCCGGTCTGCTCGACCAGCTCCCGCGGACCGGCCGCGGCGAGCGCCTCGCCGCCCTGGCGGACCCGCACGTTGGTCTCGGCGTCGATGTCGGCGCCGATCCACGTGACCCGGCTGTAGTGGTCGGCGAGGGCGACCGGCGGCCCGTCCGGGGCGGGCGCGCCCAGCACCCGCGGCAGGTTCACCACCTGCGCGGCGAGGTGCCCGGCCAGGCCGGCGACCGTGAAGGCCTCCAGCGCGCTCGGCTTCGCCCAGGCCGCCTCGACGGCGGGGTCGCCCAGCAGGGCTGTTGCCGACGCGGCGGCCTGCAGGTATGCCTCGCGTACCGCGCTCATCCGTGCCTCCGGGGCCGCTCGCCGTCTCCGCCGAACACCCTAACCCGCGATCGCCGCGCGCACCGGGCGGCGGGACCGCCGGGCCGCACGCACTGACCGTGGGGCGTACACCGCCGTATCCCGCTCGTGGGAGGCGCGTTCTTGATGATTGACCCGGGCCGTCGACCCCTGCGCGCGCCGGGCCGGGACACCTGACCGCCGCCGAAGGGGATCGATCGTGCACGACGGCTCGCTGCTCACCGCCGAACGGATCGGCCCGGCGCTGCCCGAACCCGGGCCGGTGCCCGTCGCGGGGCGTACGCCGCGCCCGGTCGTGGTCGCCGTGCTCGCCGGGGCGGGGCTCACCGTCGCGGCCGCGGTGCTGGCCGCCGTGCGGATGCTGCCCGCGGGTTCGCGGGCGGGCGCGTGGCGCTACCGGTACGTCGGCTGGTTCTCCTGGGAGATGCTGCTGCCGTTCGCGGGCGGCCTGGCCGCGGTGCTGGCGCTGCTGTGGCTGACCCACCGCCTCGGGCCGCGCCGGGAGCGGCTCGTCGTGGGCATGTGGCTGGCCGCGGCCGTGCCGCTGCAGCTGGTCGTGCGCGCGGCCGACGAGGTGTCGCTGGGCGCGGTCGTCGCCAGCGACCGGGCGAACTCGTTCTACACGCCGTCGCTGCGCTTCACCGCGTGGGACTACCTGACCCGCTTCCAGGACATCATCCACGAGCTGCCGCAGCACGCCCGCTCGAACATGCCCGGCAAGACGCTCTTCTACCACCTGCTCGGCACGCTCACCACGAACCCGGCCGCACTCGGCGTCGCGATCACCGCGGTGTCCAGCCTGGCCGCGCTGCTGGTGTACCTGCTGGTGCGCGAGGTGCTCGACGACCGCCGGGTGGCGCTGTTCGCGCTGATCCTGTGCCTGCTGGTGCCGGGCCGGCTGTACTTCCTGCCGATCCTCAACGCGGTCTCGCCGGTGCCCATCCTGCTGTCGCTGTGGCTGTTCACGCGGTACCTGCGGCACGCGCGCTGGGGCTGGGCGGCCGGCCTGGGCGCGTCGCTCTACCTGGTGTTCTTCTTCGAGCCGCTGCCGCTGGTGATGGGGCTGACCTTCGCGGCGCTGGCCGCGCTGGCGCTGTACCGGCGGCGGCTGGACCGGTTCGGGCTGCTCAAGCTGGTGTCGCTGACGCTGGCCGCGTTCGCCGCCGCGTACCTGGGCATGCGGCTGGTGTTCGGGTACGACCTGTTCGTCAACCTGGCCTGGGTCCTGGCCGACGCGCACGACTTCAACGACCGCGCGCTGCGGCCGTACGACGTCTGGGTGGTGCGCAACCTCGGCGACTTCGCGCTCTGCGCCGGGATCGCGGCGACCGTGCTGGTCGGGTACGCCGCCTGGGACGCGGTGCGCCGCGGGGTGGCCCGGCCGATCGCCGCGCTGACCCTGTCCGGGCTGGCCGTGCTGGCGTTCCTCGACCTGGTCGGCGTCAACCGCGGCGAGACCACCCGGCTCTGGATCTTCCTGGCGGTGTTCCTGATGATCCCGGTGGCCTGGGTGTGCGCCCGCTCGCCCCGGGTGTGGCCGTTCGCCGTGGTCACCGCGGCGTCGCTGCTGCAGGTCGCGGCGACGACGCCGATGATCGCCTTCATCCGCCCCTGAGCACGTCCGATGCGGCGCCCCCGTCCGGTCCGGACGGGGGCGCCGCGCCGTCTCAGCGGGCGTACCGGTAGACGCCGATGCCGTCCTTGGTCGGGCAGGTCAGCATGGTCGCGTTCGCCGAGCAGTAGCCGGTGACGGCAGGCCGCCCGAGGGCGACGTTCTCACCGGTGGCGAGCTGGTGGCCGGACACACCCGCCTGGCCGATGACCAGGAGGTTGCCCGACTCTATCCACATCGCCTGGCCGTCCAGCGCGGCCAGCGGGGTTCCGTCGACCGCGAGCACCGCCGACGGCTCGCCCACGGCGAGCAGCCCCACCGCCGACGGCAGCACACCGCGCACCATGCCCTTGAGGTCGCGCTGCCAGACCGTCGCGCCCGAATGCGCGTCGACGGCCGTCAGCTGGGCGCTCTCGCCGGTGTCGTTGGTGACGGCGCAGAACACGCCGCCCGCGGCGCACGGCGACGGCCAGGACCCGGCCAGTGTCGCCTGGAGGGTGGCCTCGCTCGCGGCGGCGGACCCGTCGAGCCGCAACGCCCCGACCTTGGCCCCGGCGAACTGGTACAGCGTCCCGTCGACCACCGTCTCCTGGCGCAGCAGGTCCGGGCCGGGCGACAGCACCGGCGCGGCGAGTTCCCGCTCGACCTTGCCGCTGACCACGTCGCGCACCTGCACCCGCCCGTCGGCCAGGTGCAGGACCACGCGCCGGTCCGAGGGCGCCCGCCCGATGAGGCCGCCGACGACGTAAGACTCGGCCAGGGTGCGCACCGCGTTGGTGCCCGACTGGGCGACCCGGTCGCTGACCGTCCACCGCGCCTTGCCGGTACGCAGGTCGAGCGCCTCGGTGACGCCGCGCTGGACCCAGGTGATCACGAGCGTGTCGTCGTACAGGACCCGGTCGGTGTCGTTGAAGGAGTACGGCAGCGTCCACATGATCTTCCCGGTGGCCGGGTCGACCGCGATGATCGTGTCGCTGCCGTCCTTGATCAGCGGGTTGTCGAAGCCCTGCTCGGTGAGCAGCAGGATCGCCCCGGCGGACACCTCGAAGCCGTTCGTGTCGCCGAACTTGCCCAGCGACAGCGCGGGCCACAGCGGCTTGGCGGTGGCCAGGTCCACCCCGCCGACCCACTCGGTGCCGTCCTCGGCCATCCACATCGCGTACGAGCGGTCGCCCAGGGTGGCGGTCATGCCGAACCGGGCCGGCGACGCGTACCGGATGACCGGCGCGACGGAACCGTCGAAGGGCGTGAACTCCGTCGCGGCGGGCAGCGCGGGCAGCACCGGCCGCACCGGCGTCGCGGCGGGAGCCAGCACGGCCTGCGCGCCGAGCAGCGCGGCGACGACGGCGGCCCCGGCGGCGAGCAGCCCGCCGAACGACCTGCGGCGGCGCTGTGCGGCCCGCGCCCGCACCGCGGACAGCTCCGGGGGCGGCACCGCGTCCACCCGGTCGGCCAGCCTCGCGTAGAAGCGTTCCAGCTCAGTTGACATGGCTGCGCTCCCCCAGGGCGGTGGCGAGCCCGGCCCGCCCGCGGGCGAGCCAGGACTTGACGGTGTTGACCGGCACCGACAGCTCCACGGCGATCTCCGCGACGGGCTGGTCGAGCAGGTAGTGCATCGCCAGCGCCCGGCGCTGGTCGATGGGCAGGGTCTTGAGGGCCGCGACGACGGTCATCAGCTCCTCGTCGGGGGGCGGCACGTTGGGGGGATCGGGCAGGTCCGCCGAGCGCCGCACGGTCAGCCGCCGCCACCAGTCGGTGGCCAGCCGGGTCACCACCAGCCGCAGCCACGCCTCGGGGTTGTCGTAGCGCTGCAGGGACGCCCAGCGCTGCCAGGCACGGGCGTACGCCTCCTGGGTGAAGTCCTGCGCCTCGGCCAGGCCACCCGTGAGGCCGTACGCGAAGCGCATCAGCCGCGGGGCGGTGCCGCGGTAGAACGCCTCGAAATCTGACACTGTCACCTCTGGAACACGGGCCGGGCCCGCGCCAGGTTGCGACACCGCCGGGCAATCCCTGCGGGGCCGTCCGGCAGACTGGGCGGGTGTTACCTGACGCGGCCGAAACCGACCTGCCCGTCCGGGAGGCGCTGCCCACGCTACTGGCGGCGCTGGCCGGGCACGGCGCGGCGGTGCTGGTCGCGCCGCCGGGATCGGGCAAGACCACGCTCGCGCCGCTGGCGCTGGCGGGCGAGGTCACCGGCCGGGTGATCGTCGCCGAGCCGCGCCGGGTCGCCGCCCGCGCCGCCGCGCGCCGGATGGCCGAACTGACCGGCACGCCGCTGGGCGGGCCCGTCGGGTACAGCGTGCGCGGCGACAGCCGCACCAGCGCCGCGACCAGGGTCGAGGTGGTCACCACCGGCCTGCTGGTGCAGCGGCTGCAGCACGACCCGGAACTGGCCGGGGTCGGCGCGATCCTGCTCGACGAGGTGCACGAGCGCCAGCTCGACTCCGATCTGGCGGTGGCCTTCACCACCGACGTGCGCGCCGCGCTGCGCCCGGACCTGAAGCTGGTCGCCGCGTCCGCGACCGCGCAGGCCGAACGGCTGGCCGCCGCGCTGGGCCCGGACACCCCCGTGGTGACCGCCTCGGGCACACCCCACCCGATCGAGGTCCGGTGGCGGCCGCCGGCCGGCCCGGTGGACGCGCCCTACGGGCTGCGCGTCGACCCGCGTCTGCTCGATCACGTCGCCGCCGTGGTCCGGGAAGCGCTGCGCGGGGCCGACGGCGACCTGCTGGTGTTCCTGCCCGGCGCGGGTGAGATCGAGGGCGTCGCCGGGCGGCTGGCGGGCCTGCGCGCCGAGGTGGACCTGCTCACCCTGCACGGCCGCCAGGCCGCGGGCAGCCAGGACGCCGCGCTGCGGCCCGGACCCCGCCGCCGTGTGGTGCTGGCGACCGCGGTCGCCGAGAGCAGCCTGACCGTGCCCGGCGTACGCGTCGTCGTCGACGCGGGCCTGGCCCGGGTGCCGCGTACCGACCTGGGTCGCGGGCTGGGCTCGCTGGTCACGGTCCGCGCGTCGCGGGCCTCGGCGCACCAGCGGGCCGGGCGAGCCGGGCGCGAGGGACCCGGTGTCGTCTACCGGTGCTGGTCGCAGGCCGAGCACGAGCGGCTGCCCGAGCACCCCGACCCGGAGATCGCCTCGGCCGACCTGACCGCGTTCGTACTGCAGCTGGCCTGCTGGTCCAGTGCGGACGGCGCGGGCCTGGCCCTGCTCGACCAGCCGCCCGCGGCCGCCGCGACGGTCGCCCGGGAGACGCTGGCCGCGCTCGGCGCGCTCGACGGCGACGGCCGGGTCACCGCGCGCGGCCGGGCCATCGCGGGTGTCGGCGCGCACCCGCGCCTGGCCCGCGCGCTGCTCGACGCCACCGCCGAACTCGGCCCGCACCGCGCCGCCGAGGTCGTCGCGCTGCTCGGCTCGGACACTCCGATCAGCACCGACGACCTCACCGCGGCCTGGCGACGGCTACGCGACGGGATGGACGCGGCCGCGAGCGCCGCCTGGCGCACCGAGGTCCGCCGCCTGACCGGCAACCTGCGCGGCAGCGATTCCGCCGGGTCCGGCGAAGCCCTGAGCCGCGCTGCCGAATCGGGCCGGGCGGGCGTGTCTCAGCGGGTGGACGCGGGGCGGATGACCGATGACCTGGCCGGTGCGCTGGTCGTCGGGCTGGCCTACCCCGAGCGGGTCGCGCGGGTCCGGGGCGCGGGCAGCCGGACCTACCTGATGGCCGGGGGCACCGCCGCTGAGCTGCCGCCGGGCTCGCCGCTGACCGGGGTGTCCTGGCTGGCGGTGGCCGCCGCGGACCGGCAGCCGGGCAGCAGCTCGGCCCGGATCCGGCTGGCCGCCGCGACCGACGAGGCGACCGCCCGGCAGGCCGCGGCCCCGCTGCTGGTCACCGGCGAGGAGATCGCCTGGTCCGATGGGGACGTGGTGGCCCGGCGGGTGACCCGGCTGGGCGCGATCGTGCTGGCGGAACGCCCGCTCGACCGCCCCGACCGCGAACTCGTGGCCCAGGCGCTCGCCGAGGGCCTGCGCCGGGAGGGCCTGCGGCTGCTGCGCTGGACTCCCGAGGCGACCGCACTGCGCGAGCGTATGGCGTTCCTCGCGCACGCACTCGGCGAGCCGTGGCCCGCGGTCGACGACGCGTCCCTGCTGGCGAACGCCGGGCAGTGGCTGGGCGGGGCGCTGCACACCGCCCGCCGCCGCGACGACCTGCACCGCGTCGACGTCACCGCCGCCCTGCGCACCCTACTGCCCTGGTCACAGGCAGCCCAGCTCGACCAGCTCGCCCCCGAACGCCTGGAGGTCCCCAGCGGCTCCCGGATCCGCATCGACTACACCGACGCGACCGCCCCGGTCCTGGCGGTAAAGGTCCAGGAGGCGTTCGGCTGGACCCGAACCCCCCGGCTCGCCGACGGCCGAGTGCCCATCGTCCTGCACCTGCTGTCCCCCGCCGGCCGCCCCGCCGCAGTCACCAGCGACCTCGTCTCCTTCTGGCGCAACGGCTACCCCCAGGTCCGCGCCGAACTACGCGGCCGCTACCCCCGCCACCCCTGGCCCGAGGACCCCACCACAGCCGAACCAACCCGCCGCCCACAACCCCGCAACCGCTGACCCCCCCCCCCCCCCCCCCCCCCCCCCCCCCCCCCC
>NZ_BONI01000119.1 GCF_016862635.1 Catellatospora coxensis
AGCCTCTTAAAGAGTTGTGGCATAAGCGGGGTCGTGAGGGCGCGACTCTTTAAGAGTTGCGGCAGGTGGGGGCGGGTCAGGCTCGGCTGGCGGCCAGTGGAGCAGCGGCGGCCAGCCGGGTGCGGCGGGCGTTGCGCAGGCCGTCCCAGGTGAAGACGGCGAGGGCGAGCCAGACCAGGCCGAAGCCGAACAGGCGGGCCGGTGGCATGGGTTCGTGGAAGGCGAACACGCCGAGCGCCAACTGCAGCGTCGGGGCGACGTACTGGAGCATGCCGAGGCCGGTGAACGGGATGCGGTTGGCGGCTCCGGCGAACATCAGCAGCGGGATCGCCGTGATCACGCCCGCAGCTGCGAGCAGCAGCGTGTGCCCGGTGCTCACCTGGCCGAAGGTCAGGTCGCCGGAGGAGGCGAGCCAGCCCAAAGCGGCCAACGCGGGCAGGGTCAACACTGCGGACTCGACGAACAGGCCGTCGGCCGGGGGCAGGGCCAGGCGCTTCTTGGTCAGGCCGTACAGCGCGAACGAGCAGGCCAGGATGAGGGCGATCCACGGCGGGTGGCCGTAGTCGACGGTCAGCACGAGCACCGCGACCGTGCCGACGCCGACCGCGGCCCACTGCGCGGCGCGCAGCCGCTCGCCCAGCACGACCACGCCGAGCACGATGACGACGAGCGGGTTGATGAAGTAGCCGAGCGACGTCTCCACCACCCGGTCCACGTTCACGCCGTAGATGTAGGTGCCCCAGTTGACGCCGATGAAGATCGCGGCGAGCGTGATGCCGCCGACGGTGGCGGGCTTGCGCAGCAGCTCGGCGATCTGCCGCCAGCGGCGTACCACGGTCAGCAGGAGCACCATGAACAGCGCCGACCAGGCGATCCGGTGCGCGAGCACCTCGACCGGCCCCGCGGGTTTGAGCAGCTTGAAGTATGCCGGGAAGAAGCCCCACAGGGCGTAGGCGCCGAACCCGTACAGGTAGCCGAGGCGAAGCTGACTCACCTACCAATGGTAAGGGGAGGGCTCGCCTCGGCTCCTGACATGTGAGCCAGGTCGCTCAGCTGGTGGGAAGGCTCAGTCCTCGATGAACCAGTTCAGTGCCCAGCTGGTGAGACCGACGACGAGCGCGCCCAGGATCGCGGCGGGCCAGAAGTTGTCGACGTGGAACGGCACGTCGAGCAGACCGGCGATGAAGCTGGTCAGCATGAACAGCGCGCCGTTCACGACCAGCGCGATCAGGCCGAGGGTGAAGACGTAGAGCCCGCAGCCGACCATCTTGACGATCGGGCGGATGAACGCGTTGCAGAGGCCGAAGATGACCGCGATCGCGACGAACGTGCCGATCGTGCCGAGGAGGGTCTCGGCGGTCACGCTGATGCCCGGCACGAGCATGGTCGCCACCCAGACGGCGGCGGCGCTGGCGGCCAGACGGAGGAGGATGCCCATGGTGCGGCATCGTGCCACGATTCGCCCCGGTGCGCACCCCCCAGTCTGGCCGGTCAGCGTCCGTTCTGCTGGGTCGCGTTGATCAGCTGCTGCTCGTAGCCGGTCGTGCTGAGCGCCGCCCAGCGCACCGAGCGGCGGTGCACCACGCCGATCATGCCGGGCTGGGCGCGGGACAGCCACGCCTCCTGGTCGCGGCTCAACCCCAGCACGGACACCGCGACCGCGGCCTCGGCGGGCTGCAGCGGCTGCAGCAGGGCCAGGTCGGCGCGGCCGAGCACGTCCACGTCCACCGGGGACAGGTCGTCGCGCACCACCAGCGTGCTGTGCCAGGGCGTGCCGGGCGTGCGGTCGGCGGCCACCGGGCCCGCGTCGACGATGCTGAGCAGCGGCCGCAGCGGCGTGCCGGGCGGCACGTTGACCGGGCCGGGGGCCATCACGGCCAGCGGCGCGCCGGAGCCCAGCCCGCGGCTGAACGGCTCCCACGCCCACGGGCGGGTCGTCTGGACCAGCACGTACGCCCCGAGGGCCATCGCGCGCACGGCGACGACCTGGGCGACGGCGACGCCGCCGATCAGGACGACCCTGGTCGCCTCGGGCCGGAACAGCCGGAAGGAGACCGGCTCGCTGTGCCGGTTGACGCCGATCATGAGCCCGCAGCCGCCGTACGGCGTGGCCAGCGCGGCGACCGCGGCCGGACGCCGGGCGACGCCGCCGCGGCCGCCCGCGCCGAGGTCGGCGGGGCCGGGCCCGGCCAGGGGGAGGGTCGCGGTCAGGCCGTCGAACTGCTGGCCGTCCAGGCGGCGGGCCTGGGCGTGCTCGGTGGCCAGCAGCTGGCGCAGGGCCGTGCCGGCGTTGCCGAGCGAGGTGTGGTCGGGTGCGGTGAGCCGCACGGTCAGCTCGGCCTGCAGGGTGGCGCCGCCGTCGGCCCAGGGGCCCGCGGTCAGCGACACCGAGACCGTGGTGGCCGGCAGCCGCAGCAGGCGCGGCAGCAGCGCGTGGGCGGGGTCGGGGTGCGGCGTCGGCCAGCGCTCCACGGCGTACGAGCTGGCGTAGAGCCCGCCGATGTGCAGCGCGGACCAGCCCTCCTGCGCGGCGGTGGCCCCGTCGTGCCCGGCGGCCTCCGCGAGCGCGCGCAGCGCCGCGACGTCGCCGAGCAGCCGGTGCGGCACGTCGCCCAGCTTCGCGCGCACCTTGCGCACCGCGCCGGTGAGCGCCCGTTCCAGGTCGGCCTCCGACCAGCCTTCGGCCCGGTGCACCCGCACCACCAGCAGGGCGCGCTCGTTGGCCAGCAGCCGCCCGCTGGACAGCTGGCGGTAGGACGAGGCCGCGGGCGAGGAGCCGTTGGCGGCGTTGGCGTGCAGCAGCAGCTGCAGCCGCACCGGCGGGGTGTCGGCCGCGGGGGCGGGCAGCAGCGTGGCCGGGGAGGGCAGCGGGTGCCAGGCGCGGGCCGGCATCACCGCCTGGTCGCCGAGTTCCAGCAGCACGCACATGCCCAGCTCGTCGGTGAGCGCGGCGCAGGACACGCCTTCGATGTCCAGCATGGACAGCCGGCTGCCGGGCGCGGCGGCGGCGAGCAGCTCGGCCGGGTCGGCGCTCGGTTCGACGCGCCGGCGGCGGCCGCGGTAGCGCAGGTAGACGGCGGTCCACTCGGACAGCCAGCGCCCGCGCCAGCGGCCCCAGGCCAGCACGACGAGCGCGGCGGCCACGGGCACGGCGGGCAGCAGGAAGCCGACGCCCGCCTGCGCGGCGGCCACCAGCAGCACCAGTGCCAGCTGCACGGCGACGATCTGGCCGCTGCCGAGGCCGAGGAACCGCCTGGCGGGCCGCGGGTGCGCCGCCGGTGCGGCCCCCTCGTCGGTGGTGCGTGCCGTCGGCCCGGTCACCGTGTCGACCGTCATCGCGATAGCCTCCCCTAGGCTCCAGCTAGTGGCGGCCCTCGCGGTCCGCCCGGCGGCGGATCGCCGCGGAAATCCACCAGCTGTACCGCCGCACTTCGCCCGGCTCATGGTAGAGCCGCAGGCTGACCCGTGGGGAGGGCCCATGCCGTCGAGACAGGACCAACTGCACTCGTACCAGTTCACGGTGCAGCGTGTGGTCTCGGCGCTGGTGATGCGCGACACCGATCCGGCGCAGGCGCCGTTTCGGCGCGCGGCCGGCGCGACGCTCGCCAGCATCCTGCTGGCCGTGGTCATCGCGGCCGGATACGGGGTGTACGGCGTGTTCAGCAACCGCGGCGACACCGGCTGGAAGGCCGACGGCACGGTCATCATCGAGGACGGCTCGGGCGCGCACTTCGTGTACCGCAACGGAAAGCTGCACCCGGCGCTGAACCTGACCTCGGCGCTGCTGGCCTCCGGCGCGGCGCAGCCGAAGCTGGTGACGGTCGCGAAGAAGTCGCTTGTGGACGTGCCGCGCGGGCTCACCGTCGGGGTGGTGGACCTGCCGGACTCGCTGCCCGACCCGGCCGCGCTGCTCGGTCTGCCCTGGTCGATCTGCGCGGCCACCGAGGCCGGTAAGCCCGCGTCGGTGCTGGTGGTGGGCGACAGCGTGCAGGCCGGCAAGGGCAAGGTGATGGGCGGCGACGACGCGCTGTTCGTACGCGCCGGAGACCAGATCTTCCTGCTGTGGCACGGCCGGCTCTACAACGCCGACGCCGACGAGTTCGCCGATCTCGCGGGCGGCGCGCAGCCGGTGGCCGTGCCCGCCGCGTTCGTCAACGGCATGCCCCAGGGGCAGCCGCTGGACGAGCCGCGGGTGGGCTCGCCGGGCGCGCGTTCGACCGTCAAGAACCTCAAGAACGGCCAGGTCATCAAGATCAAGGGCCTGGACGGCAAGTCGCACCAGTACGCGGTGGTCCGCGCGGACGGCCTGGCGATGATCACGCCGGTGCAGGCCGCGCTGCTGCTCGGCCGGTACCGGCAGAAGCACGACATCGGCCGGGAGATCGAGATCGACCAGACCGAGCTCGCCGAGTACGACAACTCGCCCGCCAGCCTGGTCCCGGACCCCAACGACCCGCGGCAGCCACCGGCGAACATGCCGACCATCGCCTCCTACGGCCAGGGCGCGCTGTGCGCGGTGACCCGGGACGACTCGAACGCCCCCGAGGTGCGCGTCGAGGTGCCGCTGGAGCTGACCGGGCGCATCGCGACCGTGGCCCGCAGCGCCGAGGGCGGCTCGTACGCCGACTACGTGCTGGTGCCCGCCGGCCGGGGCGCCATCGTCGTCGCCGGCACCACGCTGAGCCTGGTCACCGACCAGGGCGTGCGCTACGACGCGGCCCGCCCCGACGTGCTGCCGATGCTCGGCTACGCCGACCCGGTGCCGCTGCGGCTGCCGTCGTCGCTCGTCGATCTGCTGCCCCCGGGGCCGGGCCTGGACCCGCAGACCGCGTCGGGTCAGCTGGCCCTCGGCTGAGCCGCGGCGGGGTTATCCACAGGCGCGGGCTCCGGGCTGGCACGAGTCGACGCGGGACGCTACCGTCACCGAGACAGGCGCACCGCCACCAATGCTCCGCATAGGACGGTGGATGCGTAACTGCACAAAGGGAATGGGGTGACGTACGACAATGGCGGAAACCGCCTCCGAAGCTGCGATCATGGCCTCGACCGCGGGCAAGTTCGACTCGGCCAACGACGACCTGCAGACCATGCTCAGCAGCCTGCTGAGCGAGCTGGAGATGCTGCAGACCAGTTGGGTGGGCCGGGCCGGCAGCTCCTTCGAGCAGGTCAAGATCGCCTGGTCGCAGGACCAGAAGGCACTGCACCAGGCGCTCGCTGAGACGTCGAAAGCGATCCGCACGGCAGGCCAGGAGTACAGCCGCGCCGACGAGGAGCAGGCAGGCCGGGTGGCCTCCAAGAACACCGGCGGCGTCTCGCTGAACCTGTGAGCGCGGCAGATCACGGACCGAAAGGGGGAGGACCGATATGAGCAACGGCGACAGGCTCGTCGTCAACTTCGCCTCGCTGCACGAGGCGAGCGGGCACATTCAGAAGGCGCTGGGCAAGCTGGAGACCACGCTGAGCCAGCTGGAGAGCGACGCCGGGCCGATGGTGTCCACGTGGAGCGGCGCCGCGCAGACGGCGTACCACGAGCGCCAGGCCAAGTGGCGTAAGGCCGCGGACGAGCTGTCCGTGATGCTGAAGGACATCAAGGGCGCGGTCGACGAGGCCGCCGTCCAGTTCAAGGACGCCGAGGACCGCAACACCCGGCTGTTCCACTGACCACGTCGCCGTGGCCCGGGGCGGGCGGTCTCCGCTGCCCCGGGCTGCGCGCGTAGCCGCTCAGGCCGCCGTGCCGGCCGGCCGGAAGCGGTCCAGGACCTCGCCGGTGATCGCGGTGACGCGCGCGGCGTCCTCCGCCGACAGCCGGTTCTGCGCCGCGGCCAGCGCCTGCTTGGAGTCCATCGGGCGGAACGCGGTCTTCGACGTGCCCGAGCGCACGAACCCGCGCTGCGAGTCCTGCTCCCCGGCCGTGGTCGCCGCGACGACCTGCGCGCGGGCCCGCTCGTCGAAGTCCAGCCCGAAGTGCGCGTACAGCGCCCCGAACTCCTCCTCCGGCCGCATCGCGAAATCCTCGTAGCGGCGTACCAGCACGCCCGGCACGTGCCGGTGCACCCGGTCGACCACGTCGTAGACGACCCGCCACAGCAGCGCCGTGGTGTGGATCTCGTCCTCCTTGGCGGCGGCCTCGCGCAGTTCGTCCACGTGGTCGGCGAGCAGATCCCGGGTCAGCAGCGGTTGGCCGAGCAGCTCGTCGAGGCTGATGTGCCAGCCCAGTTTGCGGTAGCTGCCGACCAGCGACACCGGGTCGCGCACCAGCACCACCGAGCGCACCCCGAACCGCTCCGCCAGCCACGGGACCGCCATCAGGGCGTACGGGTCGTCGAGCATGGCGCTCCGGCCGCGCAGGCGACCGGTGGTGAACGCGGTCGCGTACTTCACCATCCGGGCGATGTCGTAGGGCGCGTGATTGCGGCGCAGCTCGCGGCCGACGCCGTAGCGCAGGGCCAGGGTGCGGCGGAACGCGCGCAGCCAGACGTCCTCGTTGTCGGCGCAGATGTACTGGAAGCGGTGCGTGACGTCGGCGTCGAGCACGCCCGGCGAGCGGCCCGGAGGGTGGCGCACGTTGAGCGGCTCGTTGACGTACACGACCTGCCGCCCGGCCTCCACCATCTTGCCCACCCAGCTCGTCCCGCTCCGGGGTAGCCCGGTGACCAGCAGTCCCGGCTGGGTCGCGCTCATCTGCTCTCCTTCGAAAACGGCAAGGTGCCGGTGACGTGGCTGTCCCACGGACATGATGGCCGCCGACGTGGTCCCGCGGATCCTCCGTCGAGTCGGCAGTCGGCGACGCTCGGGCCCGACGTGGGCAAATGAGCCCCGAATGTCATGCTTCTGTCAGCTCCCGGCCGCTCGCCAGCGCCGGCGGATGCCGTTGGGCAGCGCCACGGCCAGGGCGAGCACCAGCCCGGCCAGGATGACGCCGAGGCCGGCCAGCCAGAGCGCCTGCGAGCGCTGCTGCGCGGCCCGGTCGGCGGCGGCCTCGGCGGCCGGGTCGGCAGGCCGGGGCGCCAGCGCGGCCGGGGTGACCCGGCCCGCGCCGTCGAGCACGTCGGTCACCGCCCGGACCGGGTTGAGGATGCCCACGCCGTAGTCGTCGCTGTGCCGCCCGCCCGGGGCCGGGTCCGCCGTGGCCAGCAGCCGCCGCCGCACCTGCGACTCGGTGAGCTTCGGGTACGCCTGGCGGATCAGGGCCGCGGTCGCGGCCACCATCGGGGCGGCGAAACTCGTGCCGCTCTCCTTGGCGTGCCCGCGGGTCGGGCGCGCCACGGTCACCTGGTCACCGGGGGCGACCAGGTCCACGTACGGCCCCGTCTGGGAGGCCTGCAGCCGCTGCCCCGCCTCGTCGATCGCGCCGACCCCGAGCACGCCGTCCCAGGAGGCGGGATACGGCGTCGGGTTGCCCTTCTGCTTGGCGTTGCCGACCGCCGCGATGACGACCACGTCCGCGGCGACGGCCTCGCGGACGGCGTCGTGGAACTCGTCCAGTTTGTTCGCGGCGTTGTCGTCGTAGCTCAGCGAAAGGTTGATCACGCGGGCCTTCCTGGTCACCGCGTACCGGATCGCGGCGGCCATGTCCTTCACGTCGGCCTGGCGGGCGTTCTTCGAGTTCTCCTGGCCGCCGAGCTGCTCGCTCACCCGGATCGGCAGGATCTGCACGCCCGGCGCGATGCCCCGGAACTCCACCCCGGCCAGCGGCTTCGCGGCGATGACGCTGGCCACGCCGGTGCCGTGCCCGACGCAGTCCTGCCGCCCGTCGGTGCCGCCGCCGGGCAGCCTGTCCTGGCCTGGCATGACGTGCCCGCGCAGCTGCGGGTGGTCCATGTCGACCCCGGAGTCGAGCACCGCCACGATCACGCCCGACCCGTCGATGCCGCGGGGCAGCGCGGACAGGTCCCAGTGCTGCTGCGGCCAGGGCTTGGCCGGGATCACCGCGCTCGCCGCGAGCGGGCCGCTCGGGCACGGGGCCGCGGCGGCGGGCGCTGTCGCGATGCCGACGACACCGAAGCTGAGCGCCACGCTGAACGCCACCGTGCGGGCCGCGAAGGCGACCGTCGGCCGGCTGCGGTACATATGTCGCCTCCCCAGGCCTTGTGTGGAGCCGACCGCCACGCGCACGGGCGAACGGATACCCGCGTGGCTGAACCCCGGCGCAGATGTTACTGGAACGAGCCGACCTAGACTGCTGGTTGCGACACGCCTACGGCGCGCAAGGTAAGTTGTGACTCAGTACTCTCGCGGCAGCCAGGAGGTGAGCGCGTGATGGGTTGGGAGCCGGCCACCGATACCGAGATCGCGCTGCGTGACGCCCTGCGCGCCGGGGATCAGGAGCTCTACTTCCGCATCCTCGGCCGTTCGGAACTGCTGCTGCCGGTCGCCGGTGACGCCGCATCCGCGCGCGGTCCCGCAGGCTGGGGCACCTGGACCGCGGAGAACCGCACCCATGTGCTCGCCTTCACCTCGTCCGCCGCGCTGCGGGCCTGCCTGGCCGAGCACGCCGGGCCCGCGCGGCGCGTGCCGTTCCAGGAGCTGGCCACGTCGTGGCCCAACCACGAGTGGTGGCTGGCCGTGGACCCCGGTCTGCCGATCGAGGGCTACCTGCCGGCCTGGTTCGTCACCCAGTTGGTACGCGGTGACGTGCGGATTCCCGGTGCCCCCGCGGTCGCCCGCGGGCGGCTCGAACGGCTGGAGGCGCTCGAACGCGCCAAGGCCGCCCGGACCGCGCCGCCGCCGATGCAGTCCCGCGGGCCGCAGCAGCCGGCGTACGCCGCACACCCCGACGAGGAGCTGATCCTCGACGCCGAGGTGATCGACGTCGAGGAGGTGCGCCCGGTCGCCGCACCCAGGGTGCACACGCCGATGGCGATCGAGTCGCCGGTGACGGTGCCGCAGCCGCCCGAGCCGCGGCCCACCGTGCCGACGTCGCAGCCCGGCGGCAGGTTCTTCCCCGCCGACCCGGCGTTCTCCGCCGAGCCGGTCTCGCCCGCCGCCGCGCACACCTTCATCCCGCCGGCCGCGCCGCCGCCGGGCATGGTGCCCGCGGCCGCGCCGCCTCCGCCCGCCGTCCCGCCCGCCCCGGCTCCGGCTGCCGCGCCGCCGCCGAGCCCGGCCGCCGCGGACCGGTTCGCAGCCGAGCCCGCCGGATCCGCGCCCGCGGTGCGACGCGCCGAGGGATCCCTGTTCGAGCCCGTTTCCGCTGCTCCAGCCGCATACCCGCCGGCTGCCGCGCCACCCGCCGAGGTGCCTGCGCCCGGGGCGCGGCCTGGCACGGGGTCCCTGTTCGAGCCGGTGGCCCCGGCAGCCGCGCACGAGCCCACCGCCGTGCCGCCCGCGCCGGGTGCGGGCTCGCTGTTCGAGCCCGTGTCCGCAGCGGCCCCGGCACCCGGCGCCGCCGCGCCTGCCGCGCCCGCGCCGGGCACCGGGTCGCTGTTCGAGCCCGCGCCCGCGCCGGTGACGGTGCCCGACGCCGCCGCGCCGCCCGCCCGGGAGCCGGGTCCGCGGCACGAGCGGGCCAGCGGACCCGAGGACGACTTCACCCCGTCGAACTCCGTCGAGGAGCAGCTGCTCGAAGCGGCCGACGCGGGCAACACCGACGCCTTCCTGTCGACCCTGCTGCTCGCCACGGTGCTGCTGCCCGTGCCGGGCGGGCCCGGCACGCCCCGGCCCGGCGAGCCCGGTTTCGCCTGGCAGCCGCGGGACATCGGCGGCGAGCCGCACATCGTCAGCTACACGTCCACGCAGACCATGCCGGAACCGGTCGAAGCGGTTCCGGTGCGCTTCGTCAAGCTCATCGCGACCTGGCCCGATCCGGCCTGGTCGTTCGCGGTGAACCCGGGCACCGCGGTCGGCGCCAGCCTGCCCGGCGACCAGCTGCTCGAACTCGCGCGCTGGGCGGCCGAGATGGGCCTCGGCGGCGACGAGGGCGAACCCGCCGTGACGACGCCGACGGCGGGCTCCGCGCCACCGCCCGCCCGCCGCGATCCGGAGATCACCGAGATGCAGAAGGCGATCGCGCCCAGCCAGATCGGTTACTACCTCGATCGCGGCTACGACCGGGTCTCCGGGTTCGTGCACCGCGCCCGCGAGGTCGGCCACCTGCGCGGCGCGCAGGCGCTGCGCAGCGCGCTCGGGCTGACCTGGACGGGCTCGCCGTTCTCCGCCGACGACAAGGAGATCTACGTGCTGCGCTGGCCGGCCTACCGGCCCAGCCTGTACCGGATCCCGTACGGCGGGCAGCACGAGGCGGCGATGAAGGCCATGGAGGGCTGGGTCATCGAACGTGCCCCGTTCCGCGGCAACGGCTTCGCGCCCGGCGAGAGCACCGAGATCATCGCCGAGTTCAAGGTGGACAGCGCCCGGCTGCCGCACGGCGCGCGCCTGCTGCGCGTGGACGCCGAAGGCAAAGAGGAGATGGTCGCGGTGCTCGACGCCGACGGGCCGCGCTGGCTGCGCACCGACGGGGGCGAGGAGTGATGCGCGACGGCTACATCGCCCGCTACCTGGGGCGCGAGTACGAGGCGAGCCCTGACGGCGACACCGTGCGGCTGTACCGCCCCGAGCCCGCCGAGGGCTTCGAGGAGGTCCGGCCCGGCCGGTTCGTCCGGGTGGTGGCCGCGGCCGAGATCGACGACCTGGCGTACGTGCGCAGCACCTGCACCTGGCGCGGCCAGCCGTTCATCGTGCTGGCCGAGCACGACGCCTGGCTGCGCGTCGAGTACACCGGCGGCAAGGCCCCCGTCGCCGCCGACCTGGGCCTCGAAGAGTTCGACTACGGCGTCTACCAGGGCTGGGCCCCCAAACAAGAGGTCACCGACCTCCGCGAATCCCGCCTCTGACCCACCCGGCTCGGTGCGCAACTCTTAAAGAGTCGCGGCCAAACCCAGCCCTCGATGGCGCAAGTCTTTAAGAGTTGCGGCGGAAGGGGGTGGGGGTCATTTGGTCCAGCGGATGATTTCGCCGGCGATGAGGTCGGGGCGTTCGAGGTGGGGGAAGTGGCCGGTGTCGTCGAGGAGGCGCCACTCGTAGTCGGCCAGGACGTAGCGGCCGGAGCCCTGGGCGGTGGCGGGCAGGGTGATCGGGTCGAGGGCGCCCTGGAGCTGCAGGGTGGGCGAGATGATCGGCTGGCGGACGGCACGCAGGAAGCGGTAGCCGTGCAGGCGCAGCGTGGACCGGAACGCCCAGCGGTACGCCTCCATCGCGCAGAACGCGGCCTGCGGGATGCGCATCGCCTCGCGGCAGCGGCGCTCGTACTCGGCGTAGTCGGCGGTCTGCCGGAACTCCGGCGCGGTCCAGGCCCGCATCAGCCCGCCGGCCAGGGCGGCGTCGTCACGGGTGAGCACGTGCTCGTAGCGGGGCAGCTGGAAGCGCAGCAGGTCGCGCCCGGCCCGGCGCTGTGCGGCGTTGGCGACCAGCGCCGAGCGCAGCCGCAGCGGGTGCGCCGCGCCGAGCACCACCAGCCGGTTCACCAGCCGCGGGTGCAGGGCCGCCGCGGACCAGCCGATCAGGCCGCCGGCCCCCGCGCCGACGACGGTGGCGTTGCGCTCGCCGAGCGCGCGGATCAGGCCCACCACGTCGGCGGCGAGCGTGAAGCCGTCGTACCCCCGCGGTGGTTTGTCGCTCGCGCCGTAACCGCGCAGGTCCACCGCGACCGCCCGCAGGCCCGCGTCCGCGAGCAGGGGCAGCTGCCGGTGCCAGGCCCACCAGAACTCGGGGAAGCCGTGCAGGAGCACCACCAGCGGCCCGGTGCCCTGCTCCACGACGTGGAACCGGCTGCCGTTGGCGTTGACGAACCGGTGCGTCCACGGACCTTCGTCCAGGACACATGACTCGTCCACCGCAGTGTTCCCGGCCCGTTCATTCATGACTGCAGGCTAGCGTGTGCGCACCCGGACCTGTCTGCGCAGCAGGGCCGCGGCCAGCAGGGATGCGATCAAGGAGCCGAGCAGGACCGCGCCCTTGACCCTGGCCTGCTGCTCTCCGTAGTCGAAGGCCAGCTCCGCGATGAGCAGGCTGACCGTGAAGCCGCAGCCGGTGACCACCGCGACCGCGACCAGGTCGCGCCATTCCAGCGCCTCGGGCAGCTCGGCCAGCTTCGAGCGCACCGCCACGGCCGCGCCTGCCAGTACCCCGACGGTCTTGCCGACGACGAGGCCGATCAGCACGCCGAGCGAGGCCCGGTCGGTGAAGATCGCGCCGAGCGCGCCCGCGCTGATCGCGATTCCCGCGGAGAAGAAGGCGAACAGCGGCACGCAGATGCCGGCCGAGATCGGCTGGAGCCGGTGCTCCAGCGCCTGCGCTGGCGACTCGTGCTCGCCGGGATCGGGTCTGACCCGGGTGAGCAGGCCGATGGCGACGCCCGCGATGGTCGCGTGCACCCCGGAGGCGTGCACCAGCGCCCAGGCGGCCAGCGCCAGCGGCAGGTAGAGCCACCAGCCGCGGAACCGGAACTGCTGGAGCAGGGCGTACACCACCAGCACCGCGGCCGCGCCGAGCAGCGGCAGGAAGGCCACGTGCGCGGTGAAGACCAGCGCGATCAGCAGGATGGCCCCGAGATCGTCGACGATGGCCAGGGACAGCAGGAAGACCCGCAGGCTGGGTGGCAGGTCCCGGGCGCAGATGGCGAGCACGGCCAGCGCGAAGGCGATGTCGGTGGCGACCGGCACCGCCCAGGCGTCGGCCCCGCCGGGCGCGCCGAACGCGATCAGGAAGCAGAGCAGTGCGGGCACGACCATGCCGCCGATCGCACCGGCGATGGGCAGCGCGGCCTGCCGGGGACTGCGCAACTCGCCGACGACGAGTTCGCGTTTGAGTTCCAGCCCGGCGACCACGAAGAAGACGGTGAGCAGGCCGTCCTGGGCCCACTGCGTGACCGACAGGTTGAGGTGCAGCGACTGCGGCCCGAAGGTGTACTCGCTGAGCCGCTGGTAGGCGTCGGCCAGCGGCGAGTTCGCGATGATCAGGGCCAGTGCGGTGGCCCCGAGCAGCACCAGGCCGCCGATCTGCTCGGTGCGCAGGAACCGCACCACCTCGGCGGCGGCGCTGCGGGCGGCCTGGGCACGACGGCGCTGCATCCGCTTCACGCGCGGGCTGGACTTCGGCCGTGTCCGGCTGTCTCCCATGATCCGGATACTACGGTTCCCGCCAGGCGCGTACCGGGAGGTTGGCCGCGAAGGAGCCGCCGGCTCACCGGGGCCGGCGGCTTTCACGCTGGCGCGCCGGGTGCCGGGTCCGGAAGAGTGGCCGGACATGAACACCCCCTTGACCGTGGTCGACGTGAGCGGCACCCCCGAGGAGATGGGCACGGCATACGGCCGGGCCGCCGCCGATCTGATCAACCTGAACGTGACGGCCTACCTCGACCGGTTCTCCCGGGGCGCCGGGCTGGACCTGGCGGCGGTGACCGCGCAGGGCGCGGCGTTCCGCGAGACGACGCTGAGCCACTTTCCCCGCCTCGCGGCGATGCTCGACGGGGTGGCCCGGGGCGCGTCCGTCGCCCCCGAGCTGATCTATGCGATCAACGCCCGCTCCGAGCTGCTCTACGGCGCACCGGCCTGCGGCTCGCCCGGAGCGTCGGCGGGTGACCGGGGTGAGTGCACCAGCCTGGGCGTACTCGGGCCGCGCAGTGAAGGCGGGCGCACCCTGCTCGCGCAGAACTGGGACTGGCATCCCGGACACCGGGACTACAACGTCCTGCTGATCACCCGGGACGAGCGCGGCCATGAGGTGATCACCCTGACCGAGGCGGGCATGCTCGCCAAGACGGGGCTGAACTCGGCCGGGGTCGGCGTCTGCGTCAACCTGCTCGGCTGCGACCGGGACGGCCGGCCCGGCGGGGTGCCGTACCACGTGCTGCTGCGGTCGGTGCTGGAGGCGGACTCGCTGTCGTGGGCGATCCGCAACGCGATGCGCGCGCCGCGCTCGGCCTCCATCAACCTGCTGCTCGGTCAGGCGTATCCCGGCGGCGGCGAGCTGATCGATCTGGAGCTGGCGCCTGGCGACGCGGGCTGGCTGCACCCGGTGGACGGGGTGCTGGTGCACGCGAATCACTTCGAGGCGGCGCTGCCCGTGTACGACACGATCAAGGACTGGGGCGGTTCGTCGCTGTTCCGTTCGGCGCGGGCCCGCCGCCTGCTGACGGCGGTGCCGAACCCGCTGACTCCCGCCGACCTGCGGGCGGTGCTGCAGGACCATCACAGCCATCCGGTGGCCATCTGTCGCCATGCCGACGACCGGGATGCCGACGACGACCGCTCGGAGACGATCTGGACCGTCTTCATGGATTTGGATGACCGGTTCATCCGTCTTGTTCCCGGACCGCCCTGTACGGGGGGAGAGGGCACCACTTACTCCCTCTGATGTGGACGACGGGATTTCCCGTGGCGCAGGGTGATGACATCGACTTGCATTTATGCAAGGCTGCTTTCACATATTGACGAACCCGGGCCCGCGGGCTCACCCCTGCCCCGCGCTGCCTGGACTCGTCTCCGCCAAGGGAGGGAGGACCCTTTGCGAATCCACAGAATCACCGGTGTCGTCGGGATCACCGCGGCACTGGTGGCGGGCAGCCTGGCCGGAGCGCCCGCCAGCGGCGCGCCGCAGCCGGCGGTCGCCGTCACCGAGCCGGCGGGCGTCAGCCGGGCGGACAACCTGCCCAACCCGCTGAACAAGCAGCGGCAGGACACCCTGAAGCAGGCCATCGCCGACGTCGTGTCGGGCAAGGCCAAGCCGGTCCAGCGCAACGGCTCCGAGGTCGTGCAGGTCGGCAAGGGCAAGTGGGCCGAGCTGAAGAAGAAGGCCGACAAGGTCGACCCGATCTTCACGATCCTGGTGGAGTTCGGCGACCAGGTGGGCCCCGACGGCACGGCCGGCACGCCCGGCCCGCTGCGCAACCGGATCCCGCAGCCCGACCGGGCCAACGACAACACCACGTACTGGGCGCCGGACTTCAACCGGGCCCACTTCGAGAAGATGATCAATGGTCCGGGCGAGTCGATGGCCGACTTCTACTACAAGCAGTCCGGCGGCAAGTACTCGGTCAAGGGCGACGTCACCGACTGGGTGAAGGTGCCCTACAACGAGGCCCGGTACGGCTACAACTGGGACGACGTGCCCAACCCCAACGGGTACGACGACACCGACACGGCCTGGCCGTTCATCGAGGACACCCTCACCGCCTGGTACGACTCGCAGGTGGCGGCGGGCAAGTCGAAGGCCGAGATCACGGCGTACCTGTCGAAGTTCGACGTCTGGGACCGGTACGACCACGACGACGACGGCAACTTCAACGAGCCGGACGGCTACATCGACCACTTCCAGGCGATCCACGCCGGGGAGGGCGAGGAGGCCGGCGGCGGTGCGCAGGGTGCCGACGCCATCTGGTCGCACCGCTGGTACGTGAACCAGACCGAGGAGGGCACCACCGGCCCGGCGAACAACAAGCTGGGCGGCGCTCCGATCGGCGACACCGGCTTGTGGGTCGGCGACTACACCACCGAGCCGGAGAACGGCGGCCTCGGGGTGTTCGTCCACGAGTACGGCCACGACCTGGGCCTGCCGGACCTGTACGACACCAACGGCGGCGACAACGGCACCGCCTTCTGGACCGTCATGTCGGGCGGCTCCTGGCTCAACAAGGGCCTGGACAGCATCGGCACCTCGCCGGGCTACATGGGCCCGTGGGAGAAGCTGTTCCTCGGCTGGCTGGACTACCGGGTCGTCGAGGACGGCAAGACCAAGCTCGTCTCGCTCGGTTCCGCGGCCACGCCGGACGGCCTGCCGCAGGCGGTCCTCGTGCCGCTGCCGGACCAGACGGCGACCACGCAGTGGAACACCCCGTTCGGCGGCAGCTGGGAGTGGTGGACCGGCAGTGGTGACGACCTGCGCAACACGCTGCGCCGCAGGCTCGACCTGACCGGGGCCACCACGGCCACGCTGACGGCGAAGGCGGAGTACGACATCGAGCAGGGCTATGACTGGCTCTACGGCGAGATCAGCGCCGACAACGGCGCGAGCTGGCAGAAGGTCAAGGTGCCCGGCCTCGGCGGCACCAGCGCCTGGACGGACCTGAGCTACGACCTCACCCCGTGGGCCGGCCAGGTGGTCGACTTCCGGTTCCGCTACCAGACCGACGGCGGCTTCGCCGGCAAGGGCGCCTTCCTGGACGACATCAAGCTGGTCACCGACGGCCCGAACGGGTTCGTCGACGATGTCGAGGCCGGCGTGGGCGGGTGGACGGCGAAGGGCTTCCTGCGCATCGACGGCAGCCACACCGCCGTCTACCCGCAGTACTACCTGGCCGAGTACCGCACCCACACCGGTTACGACAAGAACCTCAAGACCGGTCCGTACCAGTTCGGCTGGGCCGACACGAGGCCCGACTGGGTCGAGCGCTTCCCGTTCCAGGACGGCCTGCTGGTCTGGTACGTGAACTACCGCTACGGCGACAACAACACCTCGCGTGCGGGCCGCGCGGGCACCGGCCTGGTGCTCCCGGTCGACGCCCGGCCCACGCCGGTCTCCTGGCCCGGCGTGACCTGCGGCGGCGGCGGCAACCCGGACGGCCTGTGCAAGCTGACCAACCGCAGGCAGCCGTGGGACGCCGTGTTCGGCCTGCAGCAGACCGACGCGGTGACGTTCCACCGCAACGGCGTGCCGGTGACGGTGCCGGCGAGCAAGGGCATCCCGACGTTCGACGACTCGGACCCGAACCGCTACTGGTCGGCGTCGAACCCGTGGGGCTCGGTCAAGGTGGCCGGCAACGGCGTCAAGATCTCGGTCTGGCTGGAGCTCACCGGTCCCGCACCGGTGATGCTGGTCCAGGTCAAGAACTGATCCATCGCGTATCGCCGGAAGGGGCCCACCCGCTGGGGTGGGCCCCTTTCCGTACGCGCGCCGTTACCGATTGTTTATCGAGCGGGACAACCGCCTCGCCGCCGTCCTCCTATCGTATGGAAATAATTCAATTCCACGGGGAGGAAACACGTGAAACGACTGCGAAGTCGTGGGCTGCTCGCTGCCCTCACACTGGTCGTCGGGGCGGTCGGCGCCGTCGTCATCCCGGCACAGGCGGCACATGCCGTGGCACCCGCCGACCACACCGTCTTCTGGAACGACGTGCTGCTGCGCACCTACCGCACGGTCGGCGGCGCGCCCGGCCCCCTGGCCCGTGCGGGAGCGATGATGCACGCCGCCATGTGGGACGCCGCCAACTCGGCGAGCTGCCGCCTGGGGCTGACCGCCAACCCGGTGCAGGACACCTGCCTGGGCAAGAAGTACCTCGTCAACGTCACCACGGTGAAGTACGCCGGGGCGAGCGCACCGGTCGAGAGCACTGCGATCGACTACGCGGCGGTGACCGTGCTGCGGAACCTGTACCCGGGGCTGAACTTCGACGCCGACCTGGCGACCGCGCAGCAGGGCGTCGGCACCCACAACAACCAGAAGGAGGCCGTGTACATCGGCCAGCAGGCCGCGCTGGCGATGAAGACGGCGCGGACCGGTGACGGCTCCGCGGACACCACGCCGTACACCGAGGGCACGGTGCCCGGCGCGTGGCGCAACACCGGCTCCGGCTCGGCCGCGACGCCGAACTGGGGCGCGGTCACGCCGTTCAGCATGACGTCCGGGTCGCAGTTCCGGCCGCAGCTGCCGCTCGGCTACGCGAGCTACTCGACGCTGCTGGCCAGCGCCGGATACGCGGCGCAGGTCAACGAGGTCAAGAGCTACGGCTCGGCGGCCTCCACGACCCGGACCGCGGATCAGACGCAGCTGGCGTGGTTCTGGGCGAACGACCTCGACGGCACCTACAAGCCGCCGGGCCAGCTGTTCGCGCATACCACGATCCTCGCGCAGCTGCGCGGGCTCTCCCCGACCCAGACGGTACGGCTGTTCGCGCTGGTCGCGATCGCGATGGCCGACGCGGGCGTGGCGTCCTGGGACGCGAAGTACCGCACGGCGATCGACCTGTGGCGGCCGGAGTCGGCGGTGCGCCTGGCCGACACCGACGGCAACGCCGCGACCGTGGCGGACCCGGCGTGGCAGCCGCTGTCCGCGACCGCGAGCGGGGTGCACTTCAGCCCGCCGTTCCCGGCGTACGTCTCCGGCCACGCGACGTTCGCCGGGGCCTGGGCGGGAGTCATGCAGGCCTACCTCGGCACCGACGCGGTCACCTGGACGGCCACCACCGAGGACCCGCACGCGGTGGGCGTGGTCCGCACCTTCACCAGCATCTCGGCGGCCGCGACGGAGAACGCGCTCAGCCGGATCTACCTGGGCGTCCACTACCGGTTCGACGCCGACTTCGGGATGGCGACCGGGGACAGCGTGGCGGACCACGTGTTCGCGCACGAGCTCACCCAGTGGCAGCAGCACGGCGGCGTGTACTCCGACATGCCCGCCTGCCACGGCGCGGGCACCGCGCTGGTGTCGGCGGGCACGTACGAGGAGTACCAGTGCCTGGAGAACGCCAATGAGACCGCGGTGCTGTACGTGCGCTGACGGCTGACGAAGAAGGGGGCCACCGGCGCGATGCCGGTGGCCCCCTTCTTGTTCAGTGTTGCCGGATCAGCCGTTGGCCGCCGTGACCTGCACGTAGGCGTACGCGTTGTCGTGCGTCGCCCACAGCAGCGTCAGCTTGACGCCGTTGGCCACCGCCGCGTCACCGGGGTTGCCGGTGCCGAGGATGGTGAATCCCATGTCGGTGCCGTAGACCTCGGTCGCGGGCGTGCCGTCGGGGTTGACGATCCGGGTGGTGTACGGCGCGTTGCCCGCCGACGGGATGACGACGGAGGCGTCGGCGTCCCGGTAGAACAGGCTGCCGTCACGCAGCTCCAGGCCGGGCACCCAGCCCTTGGCGTCGGTGAAGGAAGCGACACCCTTCTGCGCCTTGAACTTCGTGCAGTACTCGACGAACGGCTCCGCCGCGACCTCGAGGCACTCCTTGAAGGGGTACGTCGCGTGCAGCGTGAACGCCGCGTTCGACGACTGCGGCCGGCCCTGCAGGTTCTTCAGGGTCGACGTGTCCTTCGTGGCCGCGACGCCGGTACGGCGGAACGGGTCGTAGTGCGAGTCCACCAGCAGCAGGCCGCCCTTGGCGCCGACGCTCGGCAGCGCCGTCAGGTTGGCCGTCACGTGGTTGGTGTTGCCGAAGGTGGTGTCCCGGTACCACAGGAGCATGCCGGGCGCGTTGTACTTGATCTTCTCGACCTTCCATGCGCCGTCGCGCAGGTAGGTGCTGTCGTAGGCGTACTGCAGGCCCTTGTCGAACCCGTCGAAGTTACGCCACTCGGCCAGGTAGTAGTGCGCCTTCACCGAGGTGCCGGTGTCGATCCGCCAGGTGCCGCCGGTCGTGTCGGTCCACGTGCCGCCGGTCGCGGTCCAGCCGTTGGCACCGTTCTCGACGTCGTCGCTCCAGG
This sequence comes from Catellatospora coxensis, assembly GCF_016862635.1. Lineage (GTDB taxonomy): Bacteria > Actinomycetota > Actinomycetes > Mycobacteriales > Micromonosporaceae > Catellatospora > Catellatospora coxensis. Next base: position 19,410 of record NZ_BONI01000119.1, read on the forward strand.
TGGTGCTGCCGCCGCCGGTGACCGAGAAGTCATCGGCGAACCAGCCGCGCTCCTGGAAGGCCGCGTCGGTGGCCTGGCGCAGGCGGACCTGCACCGTGGTGCCCGCGTACGCCGACAGGTCGACGTAGTCGTGACGCCAGCCGTGGCTGTCGCCGGTCAGGCCGTAGCTGTTCTGGAACGTGTGCATGTTGCCGTTGGGGTCGGCGTAACCGTCGTCCGTGGACACCAGGTTGCCGGCCTCGTCGTACACCTTGAGGTCGGTCCAGGTGGCGCCGCCGTCGGTCGAGACCTCGACGAAGCCGTAGTCCCAGTCCTCTTCGATGACGTAGTTGTTCCACATCCAGAACTTCGCGTCGGCCGCATTGGGCACGTCCACCGAACGCGAGATCTTGAGGTCGGCCCAGTCCTGCTCAGCACCGGCGTACCACATGTTGGCCCCGCTGTGGGCGGTCGCCAGCGTGATGGTCTTCGGCGGCAGGTCGATCTTGATGCCGTCCTGGGTGCCGACAGGCGTGCGCGAGGTCTGGCCCAGCTTCACGTTCTGCGTACCCGCTCCGGGGCTGATGACCTGCGGGTCGGCCCAGCCGAGCACCCACTTGTCCCAGATGCCCATGTGGGTCGGCATCCCCTGGAAGATCGGTCCCGAGTGCGAACCCGAGGACATGAGGTCCCAGAAGTCGATGCCGGACTCA
>NZ_BONI01000120.1 GCF_016862635.1 Catellatospora coxensis
CATGGGCGAATGCGCGCTCAAGATACGCACACCTGCCAGGCAAGTCGGATGACCTTGCGGCGGTCGGGCCGGCCTGACGGCAGACGGCAGGCCGGTGAGGTCGTACGTTCGGTCAGGGTGGGCGGGCCGAGCGACGGATGAGGGTCCGCGTCGTTAGGTGTTGCGACGGGTGGTCCGCGAAGCCCAGTGATCAGGCATAAATCCGGACATACCCGTACATATTGGCTGGTCAAAGTGTCGGGAAATTGTCGCCGACATGTCAGCCCCAGTGGGACTTCGTTGGTCCGAGTGGTCGCGAACCTCGCAAATTGAGCGCGGCTAGACGTGTCCACAGTGACCGATCGTGCGGTGACCTTTCGCCTGTGCCTGGGCGTATCGGACACCTCTTGCACCGCCTCGATCGGTCGGTCGGATGTCTCCGACGATCGAAAGAGGTCCCTACCACTATGAACACGTGGGTTCGACGCTCACTCAAGGCCGGCGCGCTGACTGCCGGCGCGGTCATGGCCACCGGCGGCACCGCCGCGTACGCCGACACCACCGTTTTCAGTGCGGGCAACACCGGCATCCTGAACGGCACGCAGGTCTTCGCGCCGATCCAGGCCCCGATCAACCTCTGCGGTATCGCCGCGAGCGTGGGCGGCGACGCGGTCGCCGGCTGCGTGGGTGGCAGCGCCGCCGAGCTCGACGGCGTGTACGACGCCCGCCTGATCAGCACCAACAACACCGGCATCCTGAACGGCACGCAGATCTTCGCGCCGATCCAGGCCCCGATCAACGTGTGCGGCGTGGCTGCGGGCGTGCTCGGCAACGCCGCGGCGAAGTGCAAGGGCGGCGCGAGCGCCGACGCCGACGGCGACCACCACAAGAAGAAGCACCAGTGCGACAGCCGCTGCGACCACGACGACGACGGCTACGACCGCGAGTCGACCGAGTCCGGTGACCTGCTCGGCGGCCTGCCGCTGGTGGGCGGCCTGACCAACGGCGGCCTGCCGCTGGTCGGCAACCTGACCAAGGGCGGTCTCCCGCTCGTCGGCAGCCTCGGCGACGGCGGCCTCCCGCTCGTCGGCAGCCTCGGCAACGGCGGCCTGCCGCTGGTCGGCAACCTGACCAAGGGCGGCCTGCCCGTCGTCGGCGGCCTGCTGGGCAACCAGGGTGTGGCGCGCAACGCCGACGCGATCGACATCGACGCCCTGGACGGGGTCGGCACCATGGGCCGCTTCGACACCGAGAGCGACGCCGCCGAGCACAACACCAGCACCGGCGGCAACGGCGGCGGCAACGGGACGACCTGCAACAGCGGCTGCGGTGGCAACGGCGGCGGCCACAACCACCACCCGAAGCCGCGGCCGAAGCCCCGCCCGCAGCCGTGCCCGGACCACGGTCACGACCACCACCAGGGCAAGCACCGTCACGGCGACGACGTCAAGATGATCAGCGCCGGCAACCACGGCATCCTGAACGGCACCCAGGTGTACGCGCCGATCCAGATCCCGATCAACGTCAGCGGCGTGGCCGTCGGCGTGCTCGGCGACGCGGCCGCCTGGAGCGTCGGCGGCGCGTCCGCCAACCGGTAGCCGTCCGGCCTGCCGGCGGGTACGGCCCACGACGACTTGAGAAGTCACCCGCGGACCGGAACCGGCGAAACACTGCACCCGCCTCACCCCGCCGGCAGGCCGGCAACCAGCGCGACTCCCTTCCGCTGACCGAAGACCCGCGCTGACCACGCACCACCGAAGGACGTCCCCCGACCCGGGCCCCATCCAGCCCACCGGGGGACGTCCTTTCGGCGTTCCCACGCCCGCCTCCCCATCCCGCTTCACCCGCGGTTTCACGGAAACTGCGGTAATCAGGCCGTGGATAGGCGCAGTTTCCCCGAAACTGCAGGACACCCGACGGCCGGGGCGGCGGCGGGTGTGCGTTGGTGCTGGTCAGGGTGTGGGGGTGTTAAGAAGGGCACCTTCTACAACGCGGAGCGTTGTGAAGGTGCCCTTCCTTTCTCTCAGGCGGGGGTGAGGACGGCGAGGAGGGCGCCGGTGTCGACGAGGACGCCGGGGCGGACGGTGACTGCGGCGACCACGCCGTCGGCGGGGGCGTGCACCGGGTGCTCCAGCTTCATCGCCTCCAGGGTGAGGAGGAGGTCGCCGGCGCCGACGCGCTGGCCGGGGGCGACCAGGACACGGCCGACCGCGCCGGGCAGCGGGGCGGTCAGCGAGCCCTCCTCCAGCTCCTGTACGGGCTCCGGGAAGCGGGGCAGGCGGCGCAGGGCCAGCGAGCCCTCGGCGCTGTCGACGTACGCGGTCTCGCCGACCTCGTGCACGTGCAGGGCCAGCCGGATGCCGGCGACGTCGAGCACCACCGCGTCCGGGTCGGCCGAGACGACCGCCACGGGCGGGTGGTCGTCGACGGGGCCGACCTGGCCCAGCCCGGCGAGGTCGAGTTCCTCGGGGTCGACGGCGCGGACCCACCACTGGGCGAGCGCGCCGGTGCCGTCGAGGCGGTAGCCGACCTCGACCGGGCCGGCGGGTCCGTCGTACACCACGGTCTGCGCGCCGGTCGGCACGTTGCGCCAGCCGGACGGGATGCCGCGCTGCACCGGGGCCTCGGCCCGCCGCTTGGCGGCGGCCGCCAGCGCCGCGGCCAGGCAGCTGAGCCGGACGGCCTCCACCGAGGACAGCAGCGGCGCGAACACCTCGGGCTGCCGGTCGAGCAGGCCGGTGTCGATCTGGCCGGTCAGGAACGCCGGGTGCCGCAGCACCCGGACCAGCAGGTCGCGGTTGGTGACCAGGCCGTGGATGCGGGTACGCGCCAGCGTGCCGGCCAGCATGCGGGCGGCCTCGTACCGGGTGGGTGCCCAGGCGACGAGCTTGGCCAGCAGCGAGTCGTAGTGCACGCCGACTACGCTGCCGGGTTCCACCCCGGAGTCGACCCGGATGCCGGGCTGGAGCATGGGCCGGAACTGGGCGGAGACCTCGGGCACGTCGAGCCGGTGCACCTGCCCGGTGGCGGGTAGCCAGTTGCTGGCCGGGTCCTCGGCGCACAGTCGGACCTCGATCGAGTGCCCGCGCATCGGCGGCGCGGACTGGAACGGCAGCTGGCCGCCCTCGGCCAGGTACATCTGCAGCCGGACCAGGTCGAAGCCGGTGACGCACTCGGTGACCGGGTGCTCGACCTGCAGCCGGGTGTTCATCTCCAGGAAGTAGAACTCCCCGTCGGGGCTGAGCAGGAACTCGACCGTGCCGATGCCGACGTAGCCGATGGCCTCGGCGACCAGGACGGCGGCGGCGCACAGGTTCTCGCGCAGTTCCGGGGAGACGGCCGGGGACGGCGCCTCCTCGATGATCTTCTGGTGCCGGCGCTGGATGGAGCACTCGCGCTCGCCCAGCGTCACGATGTTGCCGTGCTGGTCGGCCACGATCTGCACCTCGATGTGCCGGGCCTGCTCGACGTAGCGCTCGCAGAACACGGCCGAGTCGCCGAACGCGCCGAAGGCCTCGCGCCGGGCCGAGGAGACCGCCTCGGCCAGCGAGTCCGCGTCGCGCACGATGCGCATGCCGCGGCCGCCGCCGCCGATGGCCGCCTTGACCAGCACCGGGTACTCGTCGACCTCGGACGGGTCGGTCCAGCTCGGCAGCACCGGCACCTCGGCCTCGGCCAGCAGCGCCTTCGCGTCGACCTTGGAGGCCATCACAGAGATGATCTTCGAAGGCGGGCCGACCCAGGTCAACCCGGCGTCGACGACCATCGCGGCGAAGTCGGCGTTCTCGGCGAGGAAGCCGTAGCCGGGGTGGATCGCGTCCGCGCCGGTCTTGCGGGCCGCCGCGAGGATCAGGTCCCCGCGCAGGTAGGTCGCGCTCGGCGCGGAACCGGGCAGCTGCACGGCGTAGTCGGCCTCGGCGACGTACGGGGAGTCGGTGTCGGCGATGGAGTAGACCGCGACGGTCTCCACCCCGACGGCGCGGCAGGTCGCGAAGATGCGACGGGCGATCTCGCCCCGGTTGGCCACCAGCAGTCTGCGGATCATGACGCCACCTCACGCTCTGGCGCGCTGCCCGGGGCCCTGCGGGCCGCCGTCGCGCTCACCGACAGGCAGATGCCCAGCACGGTCCGGGTGTCGCGCGGGTCGATCACACCGTCGTACGGCTCGGTGGACAGGTCGCCCACCGGCCAGCTGAACCGGAAGCCGGGCCCGGCCAGCGCCCACGACCCGGGGGAGGTGCCCAGCACCAGCGTGATCCGGTCGGCCTGGGCCAGCGCCCGCAGCAGCAGCGCGGAGCTGTCGGGCTGGGCGTGCCCGGCCGGGTTGGCCAGCACGAGCACGGGCACGCCCGCCTTGCCGGCCAGCCGGGCCAGTTCCACGCCCTTGTCGGCGCTGTCCGGGTCGATCGCGGGGCCGGTCGCCGCGAGCACCGCCACCGGGTGGCCGTGCACCGCACCGAACCCGGCCAGCAGCGCGCCGCCCCGCTGGGGGCGGAATTCGTCCAGGTCGGAGCCGTCGAGCACGCGGGCCAGCACCTCGCGCGGCTCGGTCACCGCGGCCGGGTCGGCGCTGGCCACGGCGAGCAGCTCCTCCACCTCGTACCGCGGCGGCTCGACCGCTCCGGCCAGCGGCCCCCGCTGGAAGGTGACCAGGCGGCGCACCGTCTGGCGCACCATGCGCAGCGCGTCGCGCTCGTCCTCGGCGACCATGTCCATCCGGGCCGCGTCCCCGCGCCCGCGCACCGTGATGGCGTGGTCGGCCAGGTCGGGCAGCGGGGCGAGCCAGGCGTCGAGCGGGCCGAAGACGGCGCAGAGCACCGGGGCGGCCATCCGCCCGAGCCGCGCGAAGCAGGGATCGGGCACCGCGGCCCGGCCCTGTTCCTCCGGCGTCGACTCCAGCAGCAGCACGAGCGGCAGCAGGTGCCGGTCGGCCAGTTCCACGGCGCGGGCGAACTTGGCCCGGCCCGCCTGGGCCGGCCCGCCGACGTACACGGTCGGGTCGTTGGCGATCAGCATGCACTCGATGCCGTCGACCACGCCCAGCGCGGTGACCAGCCCGGCGCCGGCCGGCTCGCCGGCCTCGCGGCCCGCCGTGGCGGCGAGCTCCAGCAGCGCGGTGTCGGAGTCGACGAGCAGTTCGATGCGCTCGCGGGGCAGCAGCTTGCCGCGGGCGTGGTGCCTGGTCACCTCCTTCTCGCCGCCGCCGTCGCGGGCCTGCATGTGCGCCTGTTCCAGCGCGCGCAGGGCCGCCTGGGCGGTGCTTCGGTTTTCCAGGAAGGAGGGCGCGCGGGGGTCCAGCGCGGTGTCGAGAGTCGCCATGGTGAACCTGCTCCTCGGTGCTCCACCGCTTGTTGACACCAGAGCAACGAGTGGTTCAAGGAGGGCGACACGCACTCGACGGCGCGTCGTGCCTTACCTCATCGCGTGGATCACTGGAACAGTTTGTCGATGAGGTTGCCGAAGAAGCCCTGGCGCTGGGCCGGGATCTCGGGTCCGGCGACGTTCGAGACGTCCACCGTCGACTGGTCCTCCTGCGCCGGTCCGTCGAGATCGACCGAGGCCAGCAGCTCTTCCAGGGCCCGTGCGGTGGGCCGGGCGGCGGGGTCGTTGTCCATGCCCTGGCGCAGGATCGCGCAGAGCGCGGCGGGCACCTCGGGCAGGTCCGGCACCGGCTGGGCGAACATCTCGATCAGGGTGAGCAGGCCGGGCGGGTGGTCGCGTTCCCAGCGCGGCGGGGCCCCGCGCAGCAGGGCGTACAGGGTGGCGCAGAGCGCGTACACGTCGCCGGGCGGGGCGGGCTCGGCGCGGCGGAACGCCTCGGGCGGCGCGTACGCCGGGGTCATCACGTCGAGGGTGATGTGGGGGTCGCGGATCTCGGCGAGGATGGCCAGCCCGAAGTCGGCCAGCGCGGGCTCGCCGAAGTGGCTGATCAGGATGTTCGCCGGCTTCACGTCGCGGTGCACGACGCCGCGCTCGTGCGCGTCGGCCAGCGCGTCGGCGATCTTCACGCCGAGGTCGCGCACCTCGTGCGGGCGCAGCGGCATGCGGTCCTGGTAGGAGCCCGCGTACAGCTCCATGATCAGATAGGGGTGGTTGTCCGCGGTCACCCCGGCGTCGAACAGGTCCGCCACGTGCGGGTGCCCGGACATCTTGCCCGCGGCGCGCGCCTCGCGCAGGAAACGCGAGCGGTCCCGGTCGGTGTCGATGGTGCGGTTCTCCACCTTGACGGCGACCTCGCGCCCGACCGACCCCTGCACAGCCCGGAAGATCGTCGCGTACCCGCCGACGGCGAGCAGCGACAGATCGGTGAGTCCGGGGATCTCCGGGAAGGCGGACGTGTTGGTCACGGGCTAGACGGTAGCGCCTCGCCCTGACGTGACGGCACCCCATGTCGCCAATGCAACGGCACGCTCGCTCGCCTGCTGCGTGCCGTCCGCCAGCGCCCGCGCCCGCTCGGCCGTGACCAGCGCCGATTCATCCTGTCCCGCCGCGGACAGCGCGCGGGCGTAGGACGCCGCCGAACGCACGAGGCTGCGCACGTCCACCGCGGGCAGCGACTCGGCCAGTTCCGCGGCGGCCAGCGCCTCCTCGACCCGCCCGGCGGCCAGCAGCGCGTCGGCGTACAGGGCGACACCTTGGCGGCGGGAGTAGAGCATCGACGGCGCGTGCGGCGCGGCCGCGACCGGGGCGAGCAGCCGGATCGCCATCGCGGAGTCGCCCGCCGCCAGCCGGGACGCGCCCAGCAGCGCGCGGGGCCCGACCCGGGCCGGGTCGAGCACCCCGTACGGCGACACCATGGTCAGCACCGAGCGGGCGTCCAGCTCGGCGGCCTCGAAGTCGCCCCGGTCCAGGGCCACGAAGCCGCGGACCGTGCCGGCCATGCCCACCAGCAGCGGGTGCCCGACCTTCTCGCCCTCCTCCAGCGCCTCGCCGAGCAGGTCCTCGGCGTGGCCGTACTCCCCCAGCCCGCGCGCCACGACGCCCCGGGCGACCAGCGCGAAACCGCGCCCCCAGACGTCCTTGGCGGCGGCGAAGTCGCGGTAGGCCCGGCGCGCCTCCCGGTCGGCCTCGCCCAGCTCGCCCAGCTCGGCGGCGGCGAACGCGGCGACCGCGCGCAGCGTGCCGACCGCCCACGCCTCCCCGACCCGCTCCCCGAACGGCAGGAACACGTGCGCCAGGCGCAGCGCCTCGGTCAGCCGGCCCGACAGCAGCCGGGTGAACGCGGAGGTGCCGCGCAGCCAGGCCCGCCCCACCGGGTCCTTGGCCTCGGCGAACAGCCGCGCGGCGCGGGCCAGCGCCGCGTCCGCGCCGGCGAAGTCGCCGCGGGTGGTGGTCACCCAGGCCAGGTTCTGCAGCGACCAGGCCTGCGACTTGCGGTCGCCCGCGGTGACCGCGATCTGGTACGCCCCGGCGAACCGGCTGGACGCGTCACCGAGCCGCCCGCCCAGGAAGTCGGCCATGCCCAGCCGGCGCATCGCCTCCGCCCGCTCCCCGGGCAGCTCGGCGTCGGTGGACGTGGTCAGCGCCTCGGACCAGAGCCGGTAGGCATGCCGCGGGTCGCCCTGCGCCACCTGCGCCCGGCCTGCCAGCAGCAGTGCCCCGGCCCGGGTGCGCGGATCGTCGGCGGAGTCGGCGACCAGCTTCTCGGCGTCGTGCAGCGCCTCGGCGATCCGGCCGTACTGCAGCAGCGAGCGGGCGTGCACCAGCCGGTCGGGCAGCGGCAGCGCCCCGGGGGCCAGCCGCGCGGCGCGCTCGCCGTAGCCGACGGCCTCGGCGGGCTCGCCGGACTGCCCCGCCCGGCGCGCGGCCCGGCCCAGCGCGGCCACGCCCAGCGGCGCGACCTGGCGGGCGGCCACGTCCGGGCGCAGCCGTACGGCGTCGGCCAGGCGGGTGGCCCGTTCGGCGTGCTCGGCCACGAAGGCGTCGCGCATCGCCTCGTCGACCCCGGTCAGGCCGGGCACGGTGCGGCCCGAGGAGACCTGCACCGGCGGTTCGCCGGGCGCGGCCCAGCGGGCCAGGAACGCGTGCCGGTCGGCGAGGTCGGCCTTGCCGACGCCGCCGTACGCGGCCTCGCGCAGCAGCGGGGTCGCGAACGCGAAGCCGCCCCGGACCCGGCGCAGCATGCGGCGCTGCAGCAGCTCGTCGACGGCCCGCTCCAGCTCGACGGCGACCACGGCGGCGGGCCGCCCGTCCCGGCCGGAGCGGCGTTCCCGCAGCGCCTCCAGCGCGCCGGCCGGCACGGTGTCACCGACCACGGCCGCGTCGCGCAGCACCGCGCGCGCCTCGGTCGGCAGCGCGTCGATGCGGGCGGCGAGCACCGCGGCCAGGTCCCGGGACAGCAGCTGGTTGCCCAGCGAGCCCGGGGTGAGCCGCCACTGCGCGCCGGCCTTGGTCAGCGCGCCGCGCTCCATCAGCAGCGTGGTCAGCTCGGCCAGGTAGAACGGGTTGCCCTGAGCGGTGGTGAGCAGGCGGTCCTCGTCGGCCTGCGGCAGCCTTCCGCCCTTGAGGTATGCGGTGAGCAGCCGCGCCGCGTCCGCGCCGCGCAGCGGCGGCAGCGTGTTCGCCTCGGCGTCGGCGACCCGGGTGAGCTGCCCGGCCCGGCGTACCAGCTCGGGGCGGCCCAGCAGCAGCACCAGCACCGGCCCGGTCAGCTCCTCCAGCGCGAAGCCGAGCGCGTCGAGGGTCTCCGGGGTGCCGTCGTGCAGGTCGTCCACGATCACGACCAGCGGGGACTCGGTGGCCAGCGCGTCCAGCAGCCGCGCCACGGCGACCGCGAGCGTGGCCGTCTCCCGGCCGGGCTGCTCGGGGTCGTCGCCGGACAGGCCGTGCCACTGCGCCAGCTCGTTCGGGTCGGCATAGCCGAGCAGCGACAGCAGCGCGTCGACGTCCACGCTGACCGGCTTGCCGGGCTCGCTGCGCTGGGTCAGCCGGGTGGTCAGCCGGCGCAGCCGCTCCTCGGCGACCTGCCGGGTGACCGCGGTGGCGCTGTCCGCGGGCAGGCCGATGGCCAGTTTCACCAGGTCGGACAGTGGCGCGAGGCGGCGGCGCTCGCCGTACGCGGCGCACCGCACCGACAGCACCCGCGCCTGCGTACGCGCCGCGAAGCGGCCCGCGCTGACCTCGTACCCGTTGGCGAAACGCTCCACCTCGGACGCGAACCGCGTCTTGCCGATGCCGGCCTCGGCCGTGAACACCAGCACCCGGGGCTCGTCCCGGTCGACGACCTCGGCCAGGCGGCCGGCGACCCGGCCCAGCTCCGGCTCGCGGCCCACGAACGGGCCCTCCTCGCCCAGCCCCGCCCGGCTGCCCCGGGCGTCGTGCAGGCCCAGCAGCTCGTACGTCTCGACCGGCTCGCGCTTGCCCTTGAGCCGCAGCGGCCGCAGGTTGCGCCAGCCCGCCACGGACCCGGTCGCCGCGACCGTGCGGGCCCCCGCGTAGATCGCTCCGACGGCGGCCGCGTCGGCCAGCCGGGCGGCGGTGTTCACGGTGTCGCCGATGACCGTGTACTCCAGCCCCGCCTGCACGCCCGCGACCACCGGCCCGGTGTTCAGCCCGAGCCGCAGCCCGGTCGGCGCGCCGCCGCCCCGCTCGTCGTCGAGCACCCGGCGCACCGCGCGCTGCATCGACAGCGCGGCCCGTACCGCCCGCTCGGCGTCGTCCTCGTGCGCCACCGGGGCCCCGAACACGGCCATGATGCCGTCGCCGGTCAGCTTGTCCACGTGCCCGCCGAACGTCTTCACCGCGCCGGCCAGCGCCGACAGCACCCGGTCGGTGACCGCGCCGACCCGCTCCGGGTCCAGCTCCTCCGACCAGGAGGTGAAGTCGGAGAGGTCGCCGAACAGCACCGTGACCACCCGGCGCTCGGTGGCGGGCAGCGTCGCCGCCGCGGGCAGCGCCGCGCCGCAGTGGTGGCAGAAGCGGGCCGCCGGCACCGGGACGGTCCCGCAGACAGGACAGGTCATGACAGCTTCACAGCTCGCTCAACGTCGCGAGGTACGCCAGTTGTGCCCGCACGGTCCACTCGGCCGCGAATCTGAGGTTCGGGTCGACGTCGGCGTACACGATGTTCACCACGTCCTCGGGGGTGCTCGCGCCCTGCTTGAGCGCGGCCCGCACCTGGTCCAGGCGCTCCAGCCGGTGGGCGCGCAGCCAGTCCGCGGCCGCAGCGCAGTCCGGCAGGACCGGGCCGTGCCCCGGCAGGCCGGGCACCGGGTAACCGGACAGCATGTCCAGGCTGTTCAGGTAAGCGCCGACGTCGCCGTCAGGCCAGGCGACGACGCTGCTGCCACGGCCGAGGATGGTGTCGCCGGTGAAGACCACCCGCTGCCCGTCGCGCTCGGCGACGAAGCAGACGGAGTCCGAGGTGTGGCCGGGGGTGCCGAGCTGGGTGATCCAGTCCGGGGGGTCGCCGACCTCGGCGCCGGTCAGGGCGATGAGGGTGATGACGCCGTCGACGTGGTCGGGGTGGGCGTGGGTGAACAGGATGCGCCGGATGGGCGGGCCCGCTTCGATGATGGCCTCCAGGTGGGCCAGGTCGTCGGGGCCGGGGTCGATGACGGTGCCGTCGTCGAGCAGCCAGGTGTTGGTGCCGTCGAGGGTCATCGGGCCGGGGTTGGGTGCCCGCAGCCAGGTCACCCAGTCCGGGAGGAGTTCCGAGGTCAGCCGCGCCGTCATGCCGAGAACTCTACTGAGCCCGGGGCGCGTCGCCTCGGGTCGCGCGGCACGACTTTCCCGCCGGGGCCTTCAATCGACGTTGGCCTATCACATCGACTTTTCCGCACGCCGAGTCGATGTGATAGGCCAACGTCTATGCAAAACGGGGCGGGCCCGGCGGCGCGGAAAGGCAGGTCAGTCGCGGACTTCGGCGATCAGCTCGACCTCGACCGGGGAGCCCAGCGGCAGCTCGCCGACGCCGACGGCGCTGCGGGCGTGCTTGCCGGCCTCGCCGAAGACCGCGCCGAACAGCTCGGACGCGCCGTTGATGACGCCGGGCTGGCCGGTGAAGCCGGGGGCGGAGGCCACGAAGCCCACCACCTTGACGATTCGGACGACCTTGCCCAGGCCGACCAGCCATTCAAGTGCGGCCAGGCCGTTGAGAGCGCATCGGGCGGCCAGCTCTTTCGCCTGCTCGGCGCTGATCTCGGCACCCACCTTGCCGGTGGCCAGCAGCTTGCCGTCGGCCATGGGCAGCTGGCCGGATACGTACACGTGGTCGCCGGACCGGAGCGCCGGCACGTACGCCGCCACCGGCGGGACCACCTCGGGCAGCTTCAGGCCGAGCTCAGCAAGCTTTTCGTACGGGTCAGACATCTTTGTCTCCTTCACCGCGGGGTCCGCGGGGTTGTGCTCAGGCGGACTTCGGCCGCTTCAGGTAGGCCACCAGCTGCTCGGGGTTGGGGCCGGGCACGACCTGGACCAGCTCCCAGCCGTCGGCGCCCCAGTTGTCGAGGATCTGCTTGGTCGCGTGGACCAGCAGCGGCACAGTGACGTACTCCCACTTCGTCATGGGCATAACCTAACGTGCCGGGAAGATCTCGCTGGTCGATCCCTGCTGCGACAGGGTGCGAGGTGCGGTTAAGCTGAGCCGCCGCGGGGGCAGCTGAGTGTCGCGGCCTCGTAAAAAAGACCAGGGGAGATCGCATGACCCAGCCGCACGACGAACAGCAGCCGACGACGCCGCAGCCCACGCAGCCCGCGTACCCGCCGCCAGCGGACCCGTTCGCCTCCGCGACGGTCACGCCGCCGACGACGCCGCAGCCCGCGGTGCCGCTGCCGCCGACCGAGCCGGAGCCGGCCACCACGCCGCCCGCCACGCTGCCGATCGCCGAGAACCCGCCGGCCCCGCCGGTGTCCGGCGCCCCCGCTCCGGTCTCGGGAACGCCCGCGTACCCCACGCCGCCGACCGCCGCGTACCCGACCACGCCGCAGGCCGGCTACCCGGTGTCCGGCCAGCCCGCGTACCCGGTGTCGGGCCAGCCCGCGTACCCGGCGCAGCCCAGTTACCCGGCCACCGGCCAGGCCGCGTACCCGACCTCGGGCCAGCCCGCCTACCCGACGTCCGGCCAGCCCGCGTACCCGGTGTCGGGCCAGCCCGCCTACCCGGGCATGACCTACCCCGGCGCCCCCGGCGTGCCGGCCGCGCCGGTCAAGAAGAGCAAGGCGCCGCTGATCATCGGCATCGTGCTCGGCGTGCTCCTGCTGCTGTGCGGCGGCGGCATCGGCGCGTACGTGCTGCTGACCCGCAACACCGAGGGCACCGGCGCGACGACGGCCAAGGACGCGACGCAGAGCTTCCTCACCGCCATCTACAAGAACAACGGCGACGCCGCCGCGGCCGAGAAGCTGGTCTGCGGTGACGCCCGCGACCGCAAGGACATCGACGCCAAGATCGCCGAGATCAAGGCCCAGACGTCCCAGCTCAAGGGCCCGAACTTCACCTGGGAGACCCCGAAGATCTCCGGCGAGACTGCCACCCAGGCGACCGCCGAGGTCACGGTCAAGCTGGTCACCAGCGACGAGAAGATGTCCGAGCAGAAGCTCACATTGACTCTCGTCAAGCACGAGGGCTGGTTCGTCTGCGAGGTGAAGTAGCCACCTGGCACCATCGAGGGGTGCTGAACGACGGTAACGACGGGCCGGCCGGCCGCGGTGCACACGACACCGCCTGGCCGGCCCGCCTGCATGTGGTCACCGGCAAGGGCGGCGTGGGCAAGACCACCGTCGCCGCCGCGCTCGCGTTCGCGCTGGCCGCGGGCGGGCAGCGCACGCTGCTGGTGGAGGTCGAGGGACGGCAGGGCCTGGCCCAGCTGTTCGAGCTGGAGCCGCTGCCGTACGCCGAGCGCCGGCTCGGCGACGCCGGGGTGGACGTGCGGCTGCTCGCCGTCGACCCCGAGGAGGCGCTGCTGGAATACCTGGAGCTGTTCTACCGGATGGGCGCGGCCGGGCGGGCGCTGCGCAAGCTCGGCGCGATCGACTTCGCCACCACCGTCGCCCCGGGCCTGCGCGACATCCTGCTCACCGGAAAGGTGAAGGAGGCGACCACCCGCACCGACGACAGCGGCCGCCGGGTGTACCGCTCCGTGGTGCTGGACGCCCCGCCCACCGGCCGGATCGGGCGTTTCCTCAACGTCACCGCCGAGGCGGCGCGGCTGGCCAAACTCGGCCCGATCAAGTCGCAGAGCGAGGGTGTGGCCGCGCTGCTGCGCTCGCCGATGACCTCGGTGCACCTGGTCACCCTGCTGGAGGAGATGCCGGTGCAGGAGACCGCCGACGCGCTGCGCGAGCTGTCCGCGCTCAACATCAGTGTGGGAAAGGTCATTGTGAATTGCGCCCGCCCGCCGCTGCTCGACGACGGCCGGGTCACCCAGGCCGAGCTCAAGCGCGGGCTGGCCGCAGCCGGGCTGCCGACCGACCGGCGTACGGTGACCGCCCTGCTCGACGAGTCGCGCGACCACCAGGCGCGGCGCGCGCTGGAGGAGGAGCTGCGCGGCGAGCTGGAGACGCTGGGCCGGCCGGTGGTCGAGTTGCCGCTGCTGCCGGACGGGGTGGACCTGGCCGGTGTGCGGCACCTCGCCGGGCTGCTGCGCTCCGCCCCTTAGGCTGAGCACATGCTCGACGTGGACGCCCTGCTGGCCGACCCCGGCGTACGCATCGTGGTCTGCTGCGGTTCGGGCGGGGTCGGCAAGACGACCACCGCCGCCGCGCTGGCGCTGCGAGCCGCCGAGGAGCACGGCCGCCGTACCGTCGTGCTGACCATCGACCCGGCCCGGCGGCTGGCCCAGTCACTCGGGCTGACCGAGCTGGACAACACCCCGCGCCCGGTGGAAGGGCTGTCCGGCGACGGCGACCTGCACGCGATGATGCTGGACATGAAGCGCACCTTCGACGAGGTGGTGCTCACCCACACCGCGCCGGAGCGGGCGAAGGAAATCTTCGCGAACCCCTTCTACCAGGCCATGAGCTCGACGTTCTCCGGGACGCAGGAGTACATGGCGATGGAGAAGCTGAGCCAGTTGCGGGCCACCGACCGGTGGGACCTGATCGTGGTGGACACGCCGCCGTCCCGGTCGGCACTGGACTTCCTGGACGCGCCCGCCCGGCTGGGGCGCTTCCTGGACGGCAAGATGCTGCGCCTGCTGATGGTGCCCGCGCGGGCCGGCGGCAAGAGCATGTTCAACCTGGTCACCGCGTCGTTCGGGGTGTTCTCCAAGGCGGTGCAGAAGATCCTGGGCGCGCAGCTGCTGACCGACCTGTCCGGTTTCGTGTCGGCCCTGGACTCGACGTTCGGCGGTTTCCGCGAGCGGGCCGACCGGACCTACCGGGTGCTGCAGGATCCGCAGACCGCGTTCCTGGTGGTGGCCGCGCCGGAGCCGGACGCGGTCCGGGAGGCCGCCTACTTCGCCGAGCGGCTCGGCGCGGAGCGCATGCCGCTGGCCGGGCTGGTGCTCAACCGGGTGCACCGGTCCGAGCTGCCGGACTTGTCGGCGGCCGACAGCGCGGAGGCGGCCGAGAAGCTGTCCGCCGAGTACGCGGAGCACGCGCTGACGGCCCAGGCGCTGCAGGTGCACGCGCTGCTGATGCGGCAGGTGGCCCGGGAGACCGAGGTCTCGACCGGGTTCACCGACGAGTTCCCGCAGGTGCCGGTGGCGTACGTGCCGGCGCAGCCGACCGACGTGCACGACCTCGCCGGTCTCCGGGCGATCGGCGCGGCGCTGGCCGAACGGGCCGAATAAGTCACATCGGGTAACCGAAGGGCCGTTCCCGCCGATCCGGCGAAAACGGCCCTTCGATGATGAGATGGGTGCTATCAGTCAGGCCCGGACCAGCTCCCGGCGGTCCTGTTCCTGCATGGCGACCTCGAAGGCGCGCTTCCAGCTCGCCACGTGCGGGTGGCGGCGCAGCAGTGCGCGGCGCTCCCGCTCGGTCATGCCGCCCCAGACGCCGAACTCGATGCGGTTGTCGAGTGCGTCCGCCAGGCACTCGTACCGCACCGGGCAGCCGCGACAGACTCTCTTGGCGATGTTCTGCTCCGCGCCCTGAACGAACAGCGCGTCCGGATCTCCGTTCCGGCACGCCGCGAGACTGGGCCAATCGTTGACCATGCCCATGTGTCCACGTCCCCCCTGACGTTCCCCTCACCGCTCGCGACTTGCCCGACTCTTCCGACCCGTAGGGTCGTTGAGCAGGGCACATCCCCCCGATGGTTCCCCCGAACCGACGCGAACGGTGTGCGTTACTCGCCCGCCCATCATGCTCCGTAGTCAGACGATTACGCAACGTTGTCAGCCAAAATGGCGGAAAAAGGTCTTTAACCGCGCTGAACAGTGCCTGAGCAGTGCGTACGCGCGCCGCAGGGTGACGCCCGCCCGCAGGCCGGGACGGGGGTCCGGCGGCCCGCGGCGGAGCGTCGAGATGCGAGTAACGGGGCGGCCACGACGTCCGGGGGGACATCTCGTGACCGGGGCGACGCAACCACACGCCAGGGGTCGTGCGTCTTGGACAACGAAGACATGCCCGGGACGGTTGCGGGCGAGGCGGGGGCCGATCTGTCAGGCGCCTGTCCATGCAGCCTGACCCGGTATGGTGCGGCACGCGACACCGAAACCTGCTCACGTAACCTGAGGCGGTGACCCTGATGCGAAAGCGCGACCACAACATACTGGCCAACGCCGCATCTCTGTTGATTTGCGGCTTGCTAGCCGGCGTGGTGGTGGCCGCTGCCGCATTCCCCGCGGTGGCACTGTCCGGTCTGGCCGCCAAGGCGGGCGGTGAAGCCTTCGGCCAGCTCCCCGACGAGCTGGTCGTCAAGCGCTCCCCCCAGATCAGCTACGTCTACGCCAACGACGGCAAGACGCTGATCGCGACCATGTACGACGAGAACCGGCGCGACCTGCCGATCGCGGAGATCCCCAAGATCGTCCAGCAGGCCATCCTCGCCGCCGAGGACCAGAAGTTCTACGAGCACAACGGCGTCGACGTGATGGGCATCGCCCGCGCCTTCGTGGCCAACAAGCAGGCCGGCGACGTGCAGCAGGGCGCCTCGACGCTGACCATGCAGTTCGTCCGGCTCTCCATCTCGTACTCGGCCGACACCGCGCAGGAGGTCGTCGACGCCACCGAGGACACCACCAAGCGCAAGGTCCGCGAGATGCGCTACGCGATGGCCATCGAGCAGCGGATGTCCAAGGAGCAGATCCTCGAGGGCTACCTCAACACCGCATACTTCGGCAACCGGGCATACGGCATCTACGCCGCGTCGCAGGTCTACTTCGGCAAGGAGCCGAAGACGCTGACCGCCGCCGAGGCCGCCTTCCTGGCCGCGCTGGTGAAGTTCCCCGGTGACTTCAACGTGGAGACCGGCTCCGGCGAGAAGCTCGCCGTGGACCGCCGCAACTACGTGCTGTCCGAGATGGTGGGCACCGGCGCGCTCACCGAGCAGCAGGCCACGCTGGCCAAGGCCGAGGAGCTGAAGGTCGTCGGCAAGATCACCCCCAACGGCTGCGTGCAGGCCACCAAGAACGCCTGGGGCTTCTTCTGCGACTACTTCCAGCGCTGGTGGAACGACCAGGAGGTGTTCGGGGCGACCCCGTACGACCGCGAGCGCCAGCTCAAGTCGGGTGGCTTCCGTGTCGTGACCTCGCTGGACCCGCTCGCCCAGAACTCCGCCAACAAGAACGTCGCCGACCTGATCTCGGTGAACAACGACAAGGCCCTGATGCTCGCCGCGGTCGAGCCCGGCAGCGGCAAGGTGCGGGCGCTGGCGGTCAACCGCAACTTCAAGCTCGACAGCAAGAGCAAGCCGCAGAACAAGCTCTCCTCGGACCCGAAGAAGAAGGCCAAGGGCGTCCGCGGCACCTACCCGAACACCACCAACCCGCTGATGACCGGCGGTGACGGGTTCACCGGCTACCAGGCCGGCTCCGCGTTCAAGATCTTCACGATCGTCGCCGCGCTGGAGAAGGGCTACCCGCTGGCGACCAACATCGCCACCAAGAAGCAGTTCATCACCAACTTCCCCGTCAGCGGCCCCGACGCCAACTGCGGCGGCAAGTACTGCGTCAGCGGTGGCGGCGGCGCCGTGCAGAACATGTGGACCGGCTTCGGCAGCTCGGTCAACACGTTCTTCGTCCCGCTGGCGATCATGGCCGGGATCCAGAACGTGGTGAACGTGGCCAAGAAGATGGGCATCACGTTCCACGACGAGCCCGGCACCACCCAGGACGACCTCGGCTACTCCAACAACGCCAGCCAGTGGGGCGCGTTCACCCTCGGCGTCTCGGCCACCACCCCGCTACAGCTCGCCAACGCGTACGCGACCCTCGTCGCCGACGGCCTGTACTGCGAGCCGACGCCGGTGGAGTCGATCACCGACATCAAGGGCAACAAGCTGTCCGTCGCCGACAAGCGCTGCAAGCAGGTCATCGCGCCGGACATCGCCCGCGCGGCCGTGGACGCGGGGCGCTGCCCGGGTGGCGACAACTCCGCCTTCCGCGAGTGCAACGGCCACGCCACCAACCGCGACTCCCGCGGCATCGTCGGCAAGCCGATCACCGGCAAGACCGGCACCACCGACGCCGACCGCTCGGCGACGCTGACCCTGTCGACCAAACAGCTGACCATCTCGGGCTTCCTCACCAACCCGGACTGGGCGTTCGACACCGGTATGAAGCACGGCGTGGTCAACCCGGCCGTGCAGCGGACCCTGCGCGACTACATGAAGGGCAAGCCCGCGGTCGCCTTCACCAAGCCGAGCCGCAAGATCGCATACGGCGACCAGGTCTCCATCCCGTCGGTGGAGTGCAAGCCGGTGCCCGAGGCCAGGAACATCCTGCGCGCCAAGGGCTTCGAGGTCGAGGTCAACACGGAGCAGATCGACTCCAAGTGCCCGAAGGGCACCGCGGCCGGCACCACGCCGAGCGGACGGACCATCAAAAAGGGCATCGTGATGATCGAGGTCAGCAACGGCAAGGACGCCAAGCCGGGCACCGGTCCCGGCAACGGCCCCGGACAGCCGCCGCCACCACGCAACTGACGCGCTCAGCAGACGAGGCCCCGCTCGCACATCGCGAACGGGGCCTCGGCCTTTGCTCAGGTCAGGCGTCAGGCGGCCAGCTGGCGGCGTACCTCCGCGGAGACCTTGCCGCCCTCGGCGCGGCCCGCCACCGCGGCCTGCACCGCCTTCATCGCCGGGCCCATCGCACCCATGCCGCTGAAACCGCCCGCGGCCAGCGTCTGCGACACCAGCTGCGCGATCTCGTCATCGGTGAGCTGCTTCGGCAGGTATCGGGCCAGCACCTCCTCCTCGGCCCGCTCCTTCGCGGCCTGCTCGGCGCGGCCCGCGTCGGCGAACGCGACCTCGGCCTCCCGGCGCTTCTTCGCCTCCTTGGCGAGCACCGCGAGCACCTCCTCGTCGTTCAGCTCACGCTTGGCCTTCCCGGCGACCTCGGCGACACCGACGGCCGCCAGCGCCATCCGCAGCGTGCCCGTCACCACCTCGTCGCGCGCCTTCATGGCCGAGCGCATGTCCTCGGTCAGGCGCTCCTTCAGGGTGCCCATACCCACCTCTCCGTGCTCCGCACTCCGACGGCACTGTGTTGCCCTCGGGCGATGAAACTACTCTTAGCCTCATGGGTCCGCTCGGGAAAATCGCGTTGGGCGCGGTCGTCGTCGGCGCCGGCGCGCTGGCATACGGCACGCTCATCGAACGCAACATGTTCACCCTCCGCCGGTACGACGTGCCGCTGCTCGCGCCGGAGGCCGAACCGCTGCGCGTGCTCCACGTGTCCGACCTGCACCTGACCCCGAAGCAGCGGCGCAAGCAGCGCTGGGTCCGCGAGCTGGCCGGCCTCGACCCCGACCTGGTCGTGGTGACCGGCGACAACATGGCCCACCCGGACGCGGTGCCCGGCGTGCTCGCCGCGTACGAGCCGCTGCTGGAACTGCCCGGCGCGTTCGTCTTCGGCTCGAACGACTACAGCGGCCCGGTGCTGAAGAACCCCTTCGGCTACTTCCGCGAGGACCGCGAGTACGAGCACGGCGTCGAGCTGCCCTTCGAGGACCTGCGTACGGCCTTCCTCGACGCCGGCTGGGTCGACCTCAACAACAAGCGCGCCACGCTCAAGGCCGGCGGCCGCGTCGTCGACCTCGCCGGCGTCGACGACCCCCACATCGACCTGGACGCCTACCCGGCCGGGCCGGCCGACCCGGCGGCCGCGGTACGCATCGCGCTCAGCCACGCCCCGGAGCCCCGAGTGCTCGACGCGTTCACCGCCGACGGGTTCGAGCTGCTGCTGGCCGGGCACACCCACGGCGGCCAGGTCCGCGTGCCGGGGGTCGGCGCCCTGGTCACCAACTGCGGGCTGGACCGCAAACTGGCCCGCGGCCTGCACCGCTGGGACCGGGCCTGGCTGCACGTCTCCGCGGGTCTGGGCACCCATCCGACCGCTCCGGTGCGCTTCGCCTGCCGCCCCGAGGCGACCTTGCTGACGCTCATCCCACGCTGAGGGGGATACCCGTTTTGGAGCCGGGGACCGGGTCAGCTACTATTTCGGAGCACCGCTTCGGGGTATAGCGCAGCTTGGTAGCGCGCTTCG
>NZ_BONI01000121.1 GCF_016862635.1 Catellatospora coxensis
CCCCCCCCCGGACACAGGCAGGAGAAGGGCTCATGCAGATCAGCGGCCGCGCCTATTTCGACGACGGGCGGCCCGCCGCGGACGTGACGCTGAGGTTCGTCAGCGTCGGGTTCAACGGCCGCGCCGACGTGCTCGCCGAGACGTCGACCGGCGGCGACGGGGCGTACTCGGTGACAGTCCAGCAGGACGGCCCGGTCAACCTGGAGGTCCGCGCGGTCACCGACGGCGGCCGGGCGAACCGGTCACCGCGCGCCGAGACGCCGGCCGTGCACGACGAGCCGACCGTCCGGCTCGACCCGCACGCCGTGGACACGCTGGCTGAGACGGCACGGGCCCGGACCATCGTGCGGCAGGCGGGGGAAGGCGTCGAGACCCGGCTGACCGAGGTGCGGCACGGGCTGCGGGGCCGGTTCGACGGCCCGCTGAACGTGGTGGTGCCCGCCCGGCTGCGGCCGATGGCCGGCGAGTACGAACGGCTCGACGAGGACGTGCGCCCGCACCTGGGCGACGCGCGGTTGCGCAGTGCCGTCGAGGACGGGGTCACCAACGACCTGACCCTGCTCGCCTCGGCGACCAGCTGGGACGCGCGGCTGCTGGCGCTGGCCGCGACCGCCGACCGGCTGTCGCGCGGCACCGGCGTGCAGCCGCCCGCCCTGTACGGCATGCTGCGCGCCGGGCTGCCCACCGACCCGGTGCAGCTGGCCCGCGTCGACGCGGGTGCGGTGGACCAGGCGTTGCGGGGTGCGGTCGAGGCCGGGGTGGTCGGCCTCGACGAGGAGCAGATCCGCGCCGCGGTGCAGGCGCACGAGGCGTACGCCGTCAAGATCCGGCGGCGGATGGTCGGCGCGGGCACGGTGTCCAGCTGGGGCGACGTGCTGGCGACCACGAAACTGCCGCAGGAGCAGTCGGCGGTGCTGGAGACCCTGTTCACCGAGCACGGCCGCGACCGGGACGTGGACGGGTTCTGGGACGCCGCCGAGCGGCGCGGCCTGCCCACCGACGCGCTGCGGGTCAGCGCCCGGCTGGCGCACCTGACCCTCAACAACGCCGACCTGATCGGCGACCTCCAGCGCGGCGTCGAGGGTGCGGCCGACCTCGGGCCCGCCCTGGTCCGCGACGGCCTCTACCGGCCCGACCGGTGGTCCGAACGGATCACCGCACTGTCCGGGCAGGACCCCGAACGCCTGGACGCGCTGATCCCGCCCGCCTACGACGGCGCGGACACCGCCGAGCGGCTCACCGCGTACGCCGCGGACCTCGCCCGCAAGGTACGGCTGTCCTATCCGACGCAGGTGGTCGGGGACATGGTCGGCACCGGCGCGCTCGTACTGCGCCACGACGAGGTCCGCGCGGACGTCGCCCGGGTGCTGGACACCGCCGCGAACCGGCACGGCTTCGCGCTGGGCCGCACCCCGGTCAACACGTTCCTGGCCGAGCACGGTGCCGAGCTGTTCGCCGGCCTGGACGACGACCAGGTGACGAAGGCGACCGCACAGGTCAAGACCCTGGCCCGGCTGTACCAGGTGACACCCGACGACGAGTCGATGCAGGCGATGCTCGCCGCCGGGTTCGGCTCGGCGCTCGACGTCACCGCCGTGTCGTACGAGACGTTCATGGACACCAAGGCGCAGCTGTTCGCAGGGCCGCAGATCGCCGACCGGATCTACCGCAAGGCGCAGCAGGTCACCACGGTCGTCTACAGCTTCCTCGGGGTGGTGCAGCAGGCGGGCGCGGAGGTCGTGCTGCCGGTGGCGAGCCCGCCCGCGGAGGCCGTCGCGGCGGCGAAGAGTGAGCTGATCAAGCAGTATCCGACGCTGGAGACGCTGTTCGGCTCGATGGACTTCTGCGAGTGCGACCACTGCCGCTCGATCCTCGGCCCGGCCGCGTACCTGGTGAACCTGCTGCGTTTCCTCGACCCCGCGCCGGACGCGTGGGCCAAGCGGCTGGCCGACTGGAAGACGGCGCACGGCGGCGCCCCGTACCCGTACGCCGACCTGCCGACCTGGAAAGCCGACGGCGAACCGGCGCCGATGACGCCGTACGAGGTGCTCACCCAGCGCCGCCCGGACCTGCCGAAGCTGCCGCTGACCTGTGAGAACACCAACACGGCGCTGCCCTATCTCGACATCGTCAACGAGATCCTGGAGCAGTACACCGCCGAGGGCACCCTGACCGCCATGCCGGTGTACGACACCGGCAACGCCACCAGCGAGAACCTCATCGCCGAACCGGCCAACCAGCTCGCCGAGGCGTACACCGCCCTCAAGTCGGCCCGCTACCCGCTGACCCTGCCGTTCGACCTGTTCCTGGCGACCGTGCGCGAGTTCTGCGACCACTTCGACGCACCCCTGTGGACGCTGCTGGACACGCTGCGCCCCACCGACGCGCTGTACCCGGCCGGGACCGAACCCTACGGGCAGGCCGCGGTGTTCCTGGAGCGGCTCGGCCTCACCCCCGACGAGCAGCGCCTGTTCACCGACTCGAACCCACTGGCTACGTGGACCGCGCTGTACGGCTACGACGCCACCGTCACCGAGGCGCAGGCGCAGACGGAGCTGTCCGGCGCGGTGGCCCTGTCCCGGCGGCTCGGCGTGACCTACCGCGAGCTGGTCGCGCTGGTGCGCACCGGCTTCGCCAACCCCGGCCTGGCCGGGCTGGCCACCCTGCGCCGCCTCGACCTGAGCATGGAGGACGCGCTGCGCTACCGGGCCGCCGCCGGCCACGCGCCGTTCACCGCCGAGGAGAGGGCGGCGCTGGAGGCCGAGCTCGGCCCGGCGGGCGTCACCTGGGTGCAGGGCGTCGACCTGGCCGCCCTGGGCAGCGTGCTGGTGCTCGCCGACCCGGGCACCGACCCGGGGTTCGCGAACACCGTGCTGCGCCGCCTGGACGGCACGGCGGCGAGACCGCTGGACTTCCTGCTGCTCAACCTGTTCGTCAGGCTCCAGCGGCGGCTGCGGTGGCCGATCGAGGACCTCGACCGGGCTCTGCTGACGTTCCTGCCGACCTCCCCGGATCCGCGCACCTCCGCCACGATCGGCGCGGCGCTGCGCAGCGCCCTGCTCGGCCTGGCCCACCTGGACGTGCTCGCCGCGGCCCTGAAGGCCGGCAAGCGCGGTCGCACCGACCTGCTGACACTGTGGGCCGACCTCGACGACCAGGCCTACGCGGCGCTGTTCCGGTCCGGCGCCGTGCCCACCGCCGATCCGGCGTTCGACCACCCGCTCGGCGACTACCTGTCGGACCCGTCGGTGCTCCTCGGGGCGCACCTGGCGGCGGTGCAGTCCGCGCTGCGGCTGACCGCCGACGACATCGCGGCGATCCTGGCCGCGGCGACCGCGTACACCGTCGACGACGCGCCGCTGACCATGCCGGTGGTGTCGGTGCTGCACCGGCACGCGCTGCTGGCCCGGCTGCTCAAACTGCCGGTCGCGGACCTGCTCGCGCTCAAGGGCCTCACCGGCCTGGACCCGTTCACGCCGACCGGGGCGGCCCCGATCACCGACCTGGCCGGCGACCACGCGTTCACGCAGACCACGGCCTTCGTCGACGCGGTGCGGGCGGTCAAGGACCTGGGCGTGGAGCGGCTGAACTTCCTGCTGCGCCACCGGTTCGACCCGCTGGGCCCGCACCGGGCCGCCGCCGAGCCGCCGTTCGCGCTGCTGCGCGGCCTCGCCGCCGAGATCACCCGGATCCGCGCCGAGCACGCCGTGCCCGCCGATCCGGCGCTGTTCACCGACGACGTGCTGCGCGCCCGGCTGGCGCTGGTGTTCCCGGCCGAGGTCACCGAGGCCCTATTCGGCATGTGGACCGACACCGTGCCGCTGCGCGCGGTCCGGCCCGCCGCCCCGGCCGCCGCCCTCGACCCGGCCGACTTCGCCGCGCTGGCGCAGGTCGCCGTCGTGTACGACCCGGTGCGCCAGGAGCAGCAGCTGGTGCACCGCGGCGTGCTGCGCGACGGCGAGCGGGCCGCGCTGCTGGCCGCGGTCACCGGGACGCAGCCCGCGTACCTGGCCGGGCTGCTCGACGACGTGCAGGCCCAGGGCCGGGCGCTGTTCGACCGGCACCTGCGACGGGCCACCGTGCCCGGTGTCGGCGAGACCGGCTTCCTCGCGGCGGCCGACTTCGACACGCTGTTCGCCGCCCCGCCGCTGACCGCCGCCGCGGACCGCGACCGGCGTGCCCTGCTCGCCGGGGCGCTGCTGCCGCACCTGCGGGACCGGCTCATCCGGCAGGCCGTGATCACGGCCGTGGCCGCCGACCTGGGCACCGCACCCGCGTTCACCGAGGCGCTGCTCACCGACGTGGCGCTGCTCGACCGGCCCGACCAGCCGGGCCAGGCGCTGCTGGGCGCGTACGCGGCCGCGGCCGGGCCGGACCTGGGCACGGTCACCGCCGGTGGCGCGGTGACGCTGAGCGGCTACGTCGAGGCGCCGGCGACCGGGCCGTACCGGTTCACGGTCGCGGGGCTGCCCGCCGGCACACCGGTGTCCGTCCGGTTCGGCCACCTCGCCGATCCGCTCCTGCACACCACGACGTCGTCCGCCGCGCCCGAGCCGTCGGCGTTCACCGAGCTGAAGGCCGGGCAGCCGTACGCGGTCACCGTGCGGGCCACCGGGACGGTCCCGCCGGTGCTGCTGGTGCAGGGCGAGACCGTGCCGCGGGGGCCGGTCACGCAGCTGGTCACCTACCCGCGTGACGGCGTGGACGCGCTGCACCGGGCGCACCTGCTGCTGGGCAAGACCGCGCAGCTGCTCGGCGTGCTGGGCATCGACGCGGCCGAGGCCGCGTACCTGCTCACCCACCCGCTCGACTTCGCCGGGCTGGACCTGGGGGAGCTGCCGACGCGGGCCGCCGACGACACCGACGTCCGGGCGCGCGAGCTGTTCGCGCAGGTGCTGCGGCTGTGCGCGTACGCCCGGCTGAAGGGTGAGCTGGGCATGGACCTTACGCCGCTGCTCGCCGCCGCCCGCCGCGCCTTCCCGGCCGACGTGCCGGCCGCCGACGCGCGGGAGCAGACCCTGACCGGTCTCGCCGCGGCGGTCGGCGCGGTCACCCGCCGCGACCCGGCGGCGGTGCGCGCGGCCATGGACCTGCTCGGCGTCACCGCCACCGCCGGCGCCGGCGACCCGGTCCCGGTCGAGGCCGCCGCGCTGGCCGACGAGCGGGGCCTGGCCCGGCTGTGGCGGCTGCTGCAGCTCGCCGGCCGGTTCGGGGTGAGCCCGGCGGTGCTGTCGGGCTGGGCCGACCCGGAACCCGACGCGGCCGTCGCCCAGGGCGTCCGCGACACCCTGCGGGCCCGCCACGAACCCGAGGTGTGGCGGGCCGTGGTCAAGCCGATCGCCGACCGGCTGCGCCAGGCCCGCCGCGACGCCCTCGTGGCGCACCTGCTGCAGACACTGGACCTGGACCGCCTGGAGCAGCTGTACGAGATCTTCCTCGTCGATCCCGGCACCGAACCGGTGGTGCAGACCTCCCGGCTGCGCCAGGCGATCTCCTCGGTGCAGCTGTTCATCCAGCGCTGCCTGCTCAACCTGGAGCCGAAGGTCAGCCCGTCGGTCATCGACGCGGCGCACTTCGCCTGGATGAAGCGCTACCGGCTCAGCGAGGCCAACCTGAAGATCCTGGTGTGGACCCCGAACTGGCTGGAGCCGGAGTTCCGCGACGACAAGACGCACCTGTTCCAGGAGCTGGAGAGTGCCCTGACGCAGACCGACCTGTCCAACGACGACGCCGAGGACGCGCTGTTCGGCTACCTGCGCGGCCTGGACGAGATCGCCCGCCTCGACATCCGCGCCGTGTACGTCGAGCAGGCGGCCGACCCGTCGGACAACGTGGTGCACGTGGTCGGGCGCACCTTCGCCGCGCCGCACAAGTACTTCTACCGCACCCTGGCGCACCGGTCCTGGACGCCCTGGGCGCCGGTCACCGCCGAGATCGAGGGCGACCACGTCGCCATCGCCAAATGGCGCGACCGGGTGCACCTCTTCTGGGTCACCTTCGTGCCCGAACCAGGCAAGCCCGACACCGGCGCGCTCGGCGGCGAGGGCGCGGCGACGCTGACCCTGGGCCAGCTGTCCGGGCTGTCGGCGCTGCTGTCGGTCAACGTCAAGCTCGGCTGGACGCACCGTTTCGGCCGGGACTGGAGCCCGGCCGGTTCGAGCGGCGTGCTGAAGGTGCCGCTCGGGCCGATGACGTCCTTCGACCCGAAGGAGGAGAACGTGCACGCGACCACGGCCGCCGACGGGGCCGTGTGGGTTCACCTCACCGGGCGGCTGAACACCGCGTTCCGGGTCGTCAGCCGGCACGCGACGCCGACGCTGAAGACCGCCGCGCAGCCGCCGCGGCCGCCGTTCGCCGAGATCACCGACGGCGACCAGGGCCGCTGGGACGCGGCGGGCACGCTGTCGTCGTTCTACGTCGACAAGATCACCACGAAGGGCGGTGTGGAGCAGCCCGCGTGCCCGACCAAGCTCGCCATCCTCGGCAAGATCTCCGAGTACGCGCTGGTCACCAACGGCACGCCGATCGGCGGGATGCCGTCGGACGTCGGCAACCTGGTGCTGCCGTTCTTCGTCGCCGACGAGCACGCCACCTTCTGGGTCGAGCCGCAGCTCACCGAGCGCACCATCGAGCAGGGCGACCGCCTGATCTTCACCACGCCGCTGATCGAGCCGCACTTCGAACTGCCGCCGCCGGTCGCGCACGTGCCGGTGCCGCCCGGCCCGCCGCAGTGGGAGGTCGATCCGCGGGTGCTGTACCGGATCGAGCCCAAGGTCGACGAGATCACCGGGCTCGGCAAGACAGTCGCGTTCGGCGACACCGTCATCGGCCCGCAGGGCGGGCATTTCTTCTCCGGAGGCGCGCTGTGATCGCCAAGGACCAGATCGTCCAGCAGTTCCACGGGGGCAGCGCGCTGGCGAGCCAGCTCGGCGCCTACAAGATCAACCGGACCACGGTCGTCGAGCGGGAACTGGCCTACCGCTTCTTCGGCCACTTCCACCCGTACGTGCACGAGCTGATCCACGAGCTGGTGGAGCGCTCGGTCAGCGGACTCCAGGCAGCCGACACCGACTACCTGCGTCTCCCCGACGGCAAGGTCAAGACCCTGCCCGACGGCCGGCCCCGGCCGCGCCTGTACGAGGAGTTCTTCGCCGCGTACGCGCCCAGCGCCCGGGTCACCGGCGACCACCCGGTCAAGGACCTCGACTTCACCGCCACCGGCGCGTACTCCTGCTACAACTGGGAGCTGTTCTACCACGTGCCGATCGCGATCGCGACGCACCTGATGCGCGCCCAGCGCAACGAGGACTGCCAGCGCTGGCTGCACTACGTCTTCGACCCCACCGCGCCCAACCTCGACCCGTCGCCGATGCGGTACTGGAAGGTGCGCCGCTTCCACGAGCTGGAGGTCGTCAGCATCGAGAAGGTGCTGGCCAACCTGTCCACCCAGGCCGACAAGAAGCTGCTCGAGGACACCCTGGCCGCCATCCACGACTGGAAGGACCACCCGTTCCGCCCGCACGTCGTGGCCCGGTGGCGGCAGAGCGCGTACATGGTCAAGACGGTGATGCTGTACCTGGACAACCTCATCGCCTGGGGCGACCGCCTGTTCGCCGAGGACAGCGGCGAGTCCATCGGCGAGGCCACCCAGCTGTACGTGCTCGCCGCGCAGCTGCTCGGCCCGCGCCCGCAGGCGGTGCCGCGCAAGGGCTGGCAGCAGCCCCAGTCGTACGAGTCGCTGCGCCCCAAACTCGACGCGCTCGGCAACACGTTCACCGAGCTCGAAGTGGACATCCCGTTCGACAAGCTGCCCCCGCCCAGCGCGCCGTCGGACGCGGCCGCGCTGCAGACCGTCGCGAGCATCGGCGGGGCGCTGTACTTCTGCGTGCCGCCCAACGAGAAGCTGCTCGGTTACTGGGACACCGTCGCCGACCGCCTCTTCAAGATCCGGAACAGCCTGAACCTGCAGGGCGTGTTCCGGCAGCTGCCCCTGTTCGACCCGCCGATCGACCCGGCGCTGCTGGCCAAGGCCGCCGCCGCCGGACTCGACGTCTCCTCGGTGCTGGCCGGCCTGCACCAGCCCGCGCCGCTCGTGCGCTTCTCGCTGCTCGTGCACAAGGCCGCCGAGCTGGCCCGCGACGTCAGCTCGCTGGGCGCGCACCTGCTGTCGGCGATCGAGAAGCAGGACGCCGAGACGCTGTACGCGCTGCGCGCCCGGTACGAGCGCAGCCTGCTCCAGCGCGCCGAACTGGTGCGCTACCAGCAGTGGCAGGAGGCGGTGAAAGCCCGCGAAGGGGTGCAGAAGTCGTTCGCGTCGGCGCTGACCCGCTACCGCTACTACGAACTGCAGCTCGGCAAACCCGACGCGGAGATCGTCGTGCCCGGCCTGGACGACCTGGACCGCACCGCGATGGCGAGCCTGAAGTTCACCTCCGGCGAGGAGCCGGGCCAGCAGCCGCGGCCGCTGGAGGTGGACATCGCCAAGGACCTGGCCGCCGCCGACGGCAAGCTCATCTCCTCGTACGAGGCCAAGGAGCTGCAGTTCCTCAAGTCGGCTCAGGCGGCGAGGGACCGGGCGATGGAGGGCGACGAGCTGGCCGCGATGCTGAGCATGATCCCGACCTTCGGGGCCCGGTTCGAGCCGTTCGGCACCGGCGGCACGATCTCGTTCGGTGGCGGCAACCTGGCCGCCGGGGTGTCCTGGCACGCGTCCTTCGACAAGCAGAGCGCGGAGTCGAACGCGCACACCGCCGTGGTCGCCGGCAAGGTCGGCTCGTACGCCCGCCGCCAGCTCGACTGGTCCTACCAGAGCAACCAGGCCCTCGGCGACCTCGCCGTGACGCTCAAGCACTGGCGGGCCGCGCAGATCCGGGAGGCCGCCAGCGAGCAGGAGTTCCGCAACCACCAGCAGCAGATCGCCGAGGCGGAGCAGATCGAGCAGTTCCTGGCCGGGGAGAAGGTGGACGGCGCGACCAAGACCAGCACCGCCGCGCTGTACACCTGGCTGCGCCGGGAGATCCGGGCGCTGTACCACGCCGGCCTGAGCCTGGCCACCGAGGTGGCCCGCAAGGCCGAACGGGCGCTGCAGTACGAACTCGGCGACCCCGCGCAGTCGTTCCTGCAGCCCGGCTACGCCACCGGCAAGGAGGGGCTGCTGGCGGGGGAGCGGCTGTTGCTGGACGTCAAGCGCATGGAGCACGCCTACCACGACCTCAACCGGCGCGAGCTGGAGCTGACCAAGAACGTCAGCCTGCGCCAGCTCGACCCCGGGGCGCTGATGCGGCTGCGGACGTACGGGTTCTGCGAGGTCACCCTCACCGAGGACCTGTTCGACCAGGACTATCCCGGGCACTACTTCCGGCGGCTGCGCGCCGTCGGGGTGAGCATGCCCGCCACCGCCGGGCCGCAGACCACCGTCGCCTGCACCCTCACCCTGCTCAACAGCAGCGTCCGGGTCACCCCGCAGCTGGCAGACGGCGCGTACGAGCGTGACGGCGAGGACACCGAGCGCTTCCGCGACAGCTACGGCCGCGTCGAGTCGATCGCGACCAGCAACGCGGTCGGCGACTGGGGCACCTTCGACGGGCCGAACGGCCGCGACGAGCGCCTCGGGCCGTTCGAGGGCCAGGGCGCGATCAGCACCTGGCGCATCGAGCTGCCGAAGCTGCGCCAGCACGACTACCTGGCCATCCCGGACGTGATCCTGCACCTGCGGATGACCGCCCGCGACGGAGGTCTGCCGCTGCGCCAGGCGGCCGAGACGGCGCTGGCCGAGCGCATCGCCGCCGCTGGCACGGCTGGCAACGTGCGGCTGCTGTCGCTGCGCCAGGACTTCCCGACGGCGTGGGCGAAGTTCCGCTCCGCGCCCGCGGCGGCCCGCATCCCGTTCACCGTCACGCTGCGGCCCGAGCACTACCCGTTCTGGGCCGACACGGACAGCGCGGTGCTGCGCCGGGTCGAGGTCTTCGTCCAGCCGGGCGCGGCCACCTCGGTCACCGTCACCGCCGACGCGGCAGGCGCGCAGCCGGTGCTCGCGTTGTCGTCCGACGGCGCCCCGCCCGGACTGCTCTGGGGCAGGCTGCCCGACACGGCGACCCCGCCCCCGGCGCTGGGCGCGTTCACCTGGCACTTCGACGACACCCGCCTGGAGGATGCCTGGCTGGTGCTGACCTGGGGCACCGAATAGCCGCGGGGCAGCCGTGGTCAGACACCGGCGGCCCGGGTCCTGTCCGGACCCGGGCCGCTACGCTGACAGCCTCAGGCTGACCCTGTCCACGCCGGACGTGAACCCGGTCATCGCCCCGCGACGCGTTCCGGCAGGCGCGTCAGAGGTTGCGCGGTGCCTGCGGCCCGCCCGGCGTGCCGCCGCCCGGCGTGCCGCCGCCCGACGGCGGCTCGTTCGTCGGGCCGCCCGAGGCCGGCGGCAGGTTCCGGCCGCGGCTGCGGGACTTGTACGCCGAGTCCGACGACGAGTACTTCGCGGCGCGCGCGATCATGCCCTGCTCGGTCTGCTCGGCCAGATACCGCAGCGACGACGCCTCCTCGTCCAGGTCGGCACGCAGGAAGTCCGGGGCGTCTTTGAGCACGTCGTCGACCGCGCGCTGGGCCTGGCGGATCTCGTCGAGCGCCTTGCGGACCGAGCTCTCGCTGAGGTGCTCCGAGGCGCGGCGCTTGATCTTCTGGACCTGCAGGTACACCAGCTCGGTGCGCACCACCGGGTCCGCGACGCGGCCCGCGGCCTGGTCGCCGGGCACCACGTTGACGTGCAGCGGCACCGTCACCGTGTGCTGGGTCAGGCCCGGCAGCTCCACCCAGGTGAACTCGCACGTCGCGACCTGTGCCAGGCCGAGCGCGGCGATCGCCGGGATGTCGAACACCAGCAGCAGCTTGCGGGTCTCGTCGGCGTAGAACGCGCCCAGCTCGGCCAGCACGGTCTTGCCCGTCGCCGTCACCGGCAGGTCGTTGAGGATCTGCACCGCCCGCACCTCGGGCGACAGCGTGATCTGCAGCGACGCGGCCTGCGCGGTCTGCGACAGCAGCCCGTCGACCTCCCCGGCGATCTGCGCGGAGGCGGTGTCGGCCTCCTCGGCGAACAGCTCATTGCCCATGCCGCCCCGGGCGATCGCCGACATCAGCCGCTCGTCGTAGCCGAGTCCGAAACCGAGGGTGGACGAGGTGACCTTGTCCGCGTACGCCTTCGCGGCCACCCCGCCGAGCGCCTCGGGGTCGGTGACGCCCGCGTTGGCGTGCCCGTCCGACACCAGCAGCAGCCGCGCTCCACCCTCCCCGGCGACCCGCTTGGCCTCCTGCAGCCCGCGCAGGTAACCGGCGGACAGGTCGGTGCCGCCCCGGGCGTGCAGGCCCGCGACGGCCCGCTTGACCGCGAGCTTGTCGGTCAGCCTGCCGGCCGGGACGGTCAGCTCGACCCGGTCGTCGAAGGCGACCAGGCCGAAGTTGTCCTGCGGGTCGAGCCGGTCGATCAGGCCGAGCAGCGCCGTCTTCGCACCGTCCAGGCGTCCCTCGTCCATCGAGCCGCTGCGGTCGAGCACCACCTGCAGCGTCTGCGGCGGGCGGGGACCGGCGGCGGCCGGGGCGGGCGGCGCGGTCAGCTCGATGAGCACCGACAGCTGGTCGTCGGTCTCCACGGCGACGACGTCGACGTCCAGATGCGCGGTGATGTGCATGAAATCTCCTTCGGACGGCGAAACGGGACCGCGTGCACAGTAGGCGGTGGCGTCCAGCGCGGCGAGGTTTCACCGCCGCCGGGCCGGGAAACTGAACCGGGCATGGGGGAGCACAAGAAACTTTGCCGGAGGCGCTGCGCCGTGAACGCTGACGAGCGCGACCAGACCTACCGCGACTTCGGCGACGCGGTCAACATGACCCAGGCCGCGCTGGAGAAGTGGCTCGACAGCGCGGACTCCCGAGCGGTCGGGCAGAAGGACGGCGGCGAGTCGACCGGGCACGCCTCCGGGCGGCGCATCGTCGGCCTGCTGCGCACGAAGAAGGCCGACCTCAGCGATGCCGACCTCGCCCACATGCGCAAGGTGGTCGGATACGTGCACCGGCACCTCGCCCAGCGCCCGTCCGGCGACGTCGCCGAGACGCCCTGGCGGTACTCCCTGATGAACTGGGGCCACGACCCGCTGCGGTAACGCCTTTGCGCGATCATGATCACGCGCTCTAGGGTGCGTGCGTGCGTGACATACCCCGGGTCGTGTGGATCCTTGCCGTAGGCCGATTCGTCAACGCCGCCGGGTCCTTCGTCTTCACGTTCCTGTTCCTCTACCTCACCGGGCCCCGGCACCTGCCGCTGGAGCAGGCCGGCCTGATCAGCGGCGCGCTCGGCGTCGGCCTGCTGGCCGGCAACTTCACCGGCGGCTGGTTCGGCGACCGGTTCGGCCACCGCCGGATCATGCTGCTCGCCTCCACCGTCGCGGGCACCGTCACGCTGCTCATGCCGTGGACGCCGGTGGCGCTGCTGGCCGTCTCCACGGCCCTGCTCGGCTACAGCGGCGCGACCGCGGGCACCTCGCAGGGCGCGCTGACCGCGCTCGCGGTGCCGCCCGGCGACCGGCGGCGCGCCGTGGCGGTCAGCCGAGCCGCGTTCAACGCGGGCTGTGTCATCGGCCCGCCGGTCGGCGCACTGCTCGCCGTGGAGCACTTCACCGCCCTGTTCGTCATCGACGGGCTGGTCATCCTGGCCGTCCGGGCGGTCACCGCCGCGCTGCTGCGCGCCGAACCCGAGCGGCGGCCCGCGCCCGCCGGCGCCGCGTCCACGGGACTGTGGCGCGGCGTGCTCGCCGACCGGGGCCTGCTGATGCTGCTGCCCGCGATCGTCGTGGTCGACGTCGTCTACCGGCAGCTGTACTCGACGCTGCCCGTCTACCTGCGCGACAACGGGCAGCAGCTGACCGTGTACGCCACCGTGCTCGCCGTCGGCTCCGGGCTGATCCTGCTGCTGGAGATCCCGGTGACCATGCTGCTGCGGCGGCTGCCCGCCACGGCCATCATCGCCGCCGGGTACGCCCTGGTCGGAGTCGGCATGGCGGTGTTCGGGCTCGGCTCCGCCGCGGCCGTGGTGATCGCCGCGATGGTGGTGCTGACCGCGGGCGAGATCCTCTACAAGACCACCGCCACCGCGCACGTGCTCGACCGCGCCCCGACCGAACTGACGGGCCGCTACCAGGGCCTCTACACCGGAGCCGCGACCAGTGGCACCATGCTCGCCGCCCCGCTCGGCGCGCTGCTCTATGGCGTCGCCCCGGGCGCGCTGTGGCCGGTGTGCGCGCTGCTGGCGCTCGGCGCGGGACTGGTGGCATGGCGATCGGGCCGGGTGACGCCGCAGGCCGAGCCCGTCGCCCCGCAGCCGGCTCCGGCCTCGGCCTGACGGCGCGCGTCGTTCGAACGCGTGGCTGGATGCATCACCCACGTTGGTCGGCGACCTGTCGCGCAGGCGACAGCGGCGGTGGGCGAGACGGCTCAGTCCCGCGGATCAGTGAGTGAACCGCGGGGCTCCATGGCCTTCGAGGCCAGCTCGGCCACCTGCGCGAGAAGGTCGCGGGGCGAGGCGGAGAGGTCGAGCGGGTAGTGAACGATGCGGAAGGAGCTGTTGCGCACCTGGTGCGCCCGCGACGTGGCGCCTTCCGCGTACACCAGCCACGCGGTGCTCACCTTCAGCGCCGTGCAGTAGGCGAGCAGCTGCTTGCCTGATCCGCCGCCGAACTCGGCCGATCGGGCATTGCCCGCCGGAGCCGCGCGCGCGGTGCTGATGCGGGATGATCGACGCATGCCGCCCGCCTCCCTCGCCCGTACGTTCGCCGCCGCCGGGTTCGCCGCCGTCGTCGCCGGGGTGCTCGCCGTGTCCGCGCTGCACGTGCTGCCGCCGACGGCGTCGATCAGCCCGATCCGCCGCACCATCAGCGAGTACGCGTACTACGAGACCGGCTGGGTGTTCAACCTCGGCGTGCTGATCCTCGCGGCGGGTTCGCTGGCCGTGTTCGTGGCGCTGGCGTACGCACGGCTGCTGCGACCGGCCTCGTTCGCCTCGCTGGGGCTGCTGCTGTGGTCGGCGGGTCTGGCCGCGGTGGTGTACTTCCCGAAGCACGACTGGTCGGTCGGCCCGTCGCTGCACGGGCACATCCACCGGATGGCGAGCCTCGTCGCGTTCCTCAGCCTGCCGCTGGGCGCGCTGCTGGTCACCGTCATGTGGCGGCGGGAGCGGCGCTGGCGGGGCAGCGTCTGGCTGACCGCGATCCCCGCGCTGGCCGCCCTCGCCTTCTTCAGCGTCATCATCGGCGCGTACCTGCTCACCCCGTACACCGGGCTGCCGTGGTGGGACGTCATCCCGCTCGGCTTCGTCGAACGCGGCCTGGCCACGTTCGAGGTGCTCACGGTGCTGGCGCTGGGCCGCTGGGCGTGGCGGGCCTCGTCCACGCCCGACGACGGCGACGCCGCCGCCGCCACAGCACCAGACCGGTGACCCCGAGCACCAGCAGCAGCGGCGTCCCGAACAGCACCAGCGGCACCATGATGACGGCGCGGGCCGGGAACATCGCGGGCCGGGCCGCCGGGCCGCCGAAGCGCCCCGCCTCCAGCAGGTCCCGTGCCACGTCCATGCCGAGCACCTCGCCCGGCGGGTCGAGCAGCGTCTCGATCCCGCCGCCGGGGGTACGGGCGGTCAGCACGACGTGGCCGGTCTCCCAGTAGCCGGTGTCCTGCCACATCGGCTGGTCCACCTTGTCGTGTCCCGGCTCCGGCTCGTACTCCAGCGCCACCAGGTCGCGGCCGTGCCGCCAGCCGAGCGCGCGTACGGCCATGCCCACGGCGTCCGCGAGCACAGGGCCGTCTGCTGGCGCACCGGTGGCGGCGTCGAGGTAGCCGAACCGCCACCTGCGGGCGGCCAGGGCGGCGGTGCCGCAGCCGTCGAGGCAGCCGTCGAGGGTGACCGTGGTGATCAGCCGTCCGTCCCCGGTGAACGCCCCGACCCCCGCGAGGTGCGTGCGGTCGCCGAGCTCGGCGGTCCACAGCGTCTCGCCGGTGAGGCTCATCAGCTTGACCTGCTCGCCCACGCTCATCACGACGTGGCGGCTGTCGGGAGAGAACGCCGCCACGGAAGCGGCCCGCAGCTGGTTGAGGTCGCCGGCCGCGCCGAGGCGCCGCGTCGCGCCGGTGGTCAGGTCGTGGACCACCAGCTCGGCCGGGACCAGGCCGTAGCCGGTGACCGGATCGAAACCGGTCGGGTCGCGCGGGTGGTCGAGGGCCAGCAGCAGCCGCCCGTCCGGCGACCACGCCACCGGCATCGCGCAGCAGTCCCGGCCCTCGCTGACCAGCCGCCTGCTCGCCCCGGTGGCCAGGTCCGTGACGACCGACCAGGCGGGCTGCTCGTCGGGCAGGAACTGCGACACGACCCGGCGGCCGTCGGGTGACAGCAGCACGCCGTATCCCGCCGTCTGCTGCACGCCCGCGTACAGCAGCATCCGGTACGAGCCGTCCCGGCCCACCACCGCGACCTTGCCCTCGTGGTCGAACACGTCCGTGCCGCTCAGCCCCCAGCCGTCCCCGCTGAGCAGCAACGACGCCTGCCCGCGGGGGTCGGACTGCACCTCGGCCTGCCACATCCACGGCGTGGACACGTCACCCGGCACCGCGTCCGCCCCGTCCGCCGGGGTCACCCGCGCTCCGCGGCCGCCCTGCCCGGCAACGACGAACGCCACCGAGACGACCAGCAGCACCACGACCGCGGCCAGCCCCTGCGTCCACCGGTCGCGGCGGCGCAGGCGGCGGCCCTGCCGCCACGGGTCCTCGCTCAGCCGCACCGCGGGCACGCCGGCGACGGCGTCATGCAACGCGTCACGCAACCGTTCGGTCATCGGGCTCCTCCTCGTCCCTGCGGCGCGCCCGACGGCGCGGCTCCCACCAGGTCGGCCAGTTCGGGCGCGTGCTCGCGCAGCCGCGCCAGGGCGTCGCGGGTCTGCGACTTCACCGTCGACACCGAGCAGCCCAGCGCCTGTGCCGCCTGGGTCTCGGTGAGGTCTTCGAAGTAGCGCAGCACCAGCACCGCGCGCTGACGCGGGGCCAGCCGGGCCAGCGCCTGGCGCACCACCATCGACTGCTCCGTGCCCGCGAGACCGTCGGGCGCGGCGGTCTCGGGCAGCGGATCCCGCAGCTCGACGTGCCGCCACCGCCGCCGCCACAGCGACACGTGCTGGCTGTGCAGCACCTTGCGCACGTACGGGTCCGGGTCGCCCTGGTCGACCACCCGGTCCCAGTGCCGCGCCACCCGGGTCAGGGTGACCTGCACGAGGTCCTCGGCGAGGTGCCAGTCCCCGGTCAGCAGGTACGCCACCCTCGACAGCACCTGCAGCCGCGCGTCCACGTACGCGCGAAACGACTCCTGCGGATCCACGAGCACCTCCACCTGTCTGCACGCCCCGGGACGCGGGCGCGGGTGGGCGCCGGACGAAGATCTTCGCAGCGAACGGCCGCGTTGTCAGGCCGCCGGGTCGGGGCAGCCGCGGCGGTGTTCGCGGGCTATCGTGCCGCCATGTCTGACGCCGAACAGCCGCAGGTGTTCGCGAACCGTTTCGGTGACCCGGGCGACCCGGAGCGGGTCCGCGGGAGCTGCAAGTGCGTCACACGGCCCAAGCAGGCGAAACGCTTTCACGGGTACCGGCAGGACACGCAGGCGCCGGGATGGCTGCGGCTGCTGGAGCTGATCGACCAGGCGGCGGCCGACGGGCGGGAGAAGTTCACGCCGCTGCGGGAGCTGAGCCCGCAGGAGCGGTGGCAGGTGGTGACGCTGCCCGCGTCGATCGGCACGCTGACCGAGGTCAAGCACCTGGTGCTGTACGGCAGCAACCTCGTGCGCATCCCGCCGCAGATCGGGCTGATGCGCAGCCTGGAGGTGTTCGAGCCGTACACGTCCTACCAGCTGCACTGGTTCCCGTACGAGCTGACCCGGTGCCCCCGCCTGCGCAGCAGCACGGTGAGCACCCGGGCGGTGTACGGCAACTACAAGACCCGGATGCCGTTCCCGAAGCTCGCCGAACCCGGCCCGCTGCCGGCGGCGCCGGACCCCGGTGTGTGGGGCGCCGATGAGATCCTCACCTGCAGCGTGTGCGATCAGCCGCTGTCCGGCGGTGAGCTGCGACAGGTCTGGATCTCGCGCGGCGTCGGGTCGGATGTGCTCCCGCTGCTGGTCAACGCCTGCTCGCAGGTGTGTGTGGCGGCGCTGCCGAAGCCCGCCGCCCATCACGTGCCCACGACGCACACCGGCGGGCGCGAGGTGGCGCAGCCGCCGGCCTCCTGGTGATCGGCTGATCAGCCCCGCGCCGTCTCCGGTGTGCGCGCGGCGGCCGCCGCCGTCCCCGAAGGCGTCGCGAGCGCCGGGTCCGCCGTTGCCGGAACGGGGGCCTCCGATGCCCGCTGGGCCGGTGCCGCGGCCGGTCCGGCGGACGTGCGGCGGTCGGCGCGGCGCATGAAAGCCCAGGTCGTCAGGCCGGCGGGGATGACGAGCCAGCAGGACAGCAGCCGGTAGCCGAGCACGGTCG
The DNA here is from genome assembly GCF_016862635.1 of Catellatospora coxensis. Classification (GTDB taxonomy): domain Bacteria; phylum Actinomycetota; class Actinomycetes; order Mycobacteriales; family Micromonosporaceae; genus Catellatospora; species Catellatospora coxensis. The sequence goes on from NZ_BONI01000121.1 coordinate 17,553, forward strand.
CCGCGGCGGCGGCCGGTTCGGCGCCGGCGGCGGTCAGCGCGGCGAGCAGCGTCGCCTCGATGACGCCGATGCCGCCCGGGGTGATCGGGATCTGCCGGACCAGTTGCGCGGCGACGTAGACCGTGCCGAGCTGCAGCAGGTCCAGCGGCAGGTGGAAGGCCTGCGCGACGGCGGCGAGGCAGGCCAGGTCGGCGAGCCAGTTGAGCGCCGAGAGGCCCAGCGCCGTGGTGCGGTGGCGGCGCGGCATGCTCTCGGCGACAGCGGCCACGTCCCGCAGCAGCTGGGCCAGCCGCCGCAGCCGCGTGCGGACGAAGCCGGACCGGGTGGACCGCCCGGGAACATGGGCGGCGGCCGCGTCCGGGGAGCCGGCCAGGAAGTCCAGGTCCTCCTCGTCCACCGGCCCGTCGATGGTCAGCGAGGCGCGCGCCCGCAGCCGGTGGCGGACCAGCAGGGCGGCCGTCCCGGCGCTGACGGCCAGCACGGCGGGGGTCAGGATCGGCTGGCCGCGCCAGGTGGACACGGGCGCGGCGAGGAAGGTGAGCAGGAAGCCCGCGACGTAGAGCAGCGCGAGGGAGACGAACGAGAACACCCCGGACATGATCATCACGGCGGTGGCGGCCTCGGGGCTCGCTCCCCAGCGGCGGAACCGCTGGTAGGCGTACCCGGCGGAGACGGCCGTGCCGGCGGGCATGCTGATCGACAGCGCGGAGCGGGTGTACGCCAGCGCCAGCGCCCCGCCCAGCCCGGCGTGCACCCCGACGCCCTTGAGCAGGTTCGTCTGCTGGCGGGCGAACAGCGACATCGACACGATCTCGGCCAGCAGCGCGGCCCCGATCCAGGCGAGCTCGCCGTCGGCGACGACCGGCCTGATCTGGTCGATGCCGGGGATCTGGCCGCGTACCGTCTGCAGCGCCAGCACCACCACGGCGACCGGCAGCAGGCTTCGCAGCCAGCGCCGCCAGGCGGGCACGGCCGGCGGCGCCGACCCGGCGGGCGTCGGCTCGTGCGGCACGCTCGCCGGTGGCAGGTGGCGACGCCGCGCGGCCCGTTGCGCGGGTATCGCGGCCTGCCGGCGCGGGGACCGGTAGGGCCGGGCCAGGCGTCGGCAGACCTTCGGCGCGCCACGCCGGCGAAGTGCCTTCACGATCACGGACCATACCGCTCAGGGGCCGTTCGGCGGGCGACTCGTAACGCTGCCCACAGCGCAAAGTTCGCTGAAAGCCGGTCCTGGACCACCGGTCGCCGGGCGGGCATCCGGCTAGGCGAACGGCTCGGCGGCGCGGTCCAGCCCGGCCCGCATGGCGACGGGCAGGGCGGCACCGCCGCGCTGCTCCACCCACAGGCCGAACACGGTGCGCAGCGCCGTCATGAACACGGCGGCGAGCACCCGGGAGCGCATCGGCTCGTCGGGGTGGCCCGGGTCGCGGGCGGCGACCTCGACGGCGAGTTCCTGCTCCAGGGTGGCCTGGGCGGCGGCCTGCTGGGCGAGCAGCGACGGGTGCCGGCGCAGCAGCCGGGTCTGGGCGACCCAGTTCGGGTCGACCTCGCCGATCTGCTCGAAGTGGGTCACCGCCGCGTTGGTGAGCGCCTGCCACGGGAGCTCCCCGGCGGGGCGGGCGCGCAGCAGTTCGAGCAGCGCGTTGACGCGCACCCGGTCGCCGTACAGGAGGGCGTCCTCCTTGTTGGCGAAGTAGTTGGAGAAGGTGCGCCGCGAGACGTTGGCCTCGTCGGCGATGGCGTCCACGGTCACCGCGTCCAGGCCGCGCTCGACGGCCAGGCGCAGCACGGCCTCGTGCAGGGCCTGTCTGGTCGCTTCCTTCTTGCGCTCGCGCAGGGTCGGCGTCGGCTCGCTCGTCGGCTCCACGAGCAGGAGACGATACCGGTCGGCGTGGCGGAATGCACATCGGGAAACTTTGCACACTGCGCAAGTTAGGTGCATATTCGATGCCATGAGCAACCCCGGCCACATCCCCCGCCACCTGCGCATGG